>CALJOK010000117.1 GCA_937981555.1 uncultured Saprospiraceae bacterium | reverse complement strand
CTTTTCCGTCGTTTCTTTAATGCTTTGTAATAACGCTTGATAATAAGGTGCGTTTAAAGAAGGGGTACAATAACCAATCGTTTTACCAGAAAGGTCCATGGCACTTTCAATCAAGTCATCTTCCGTTGCAGCGTCATTTTGTCCTGTACCTGATTTTTCAAGAGGTACTGCACAGGCAGCCAGATGAAGCAATAATATGCCTAGGAAAAAAGACTGAAAAAGTGACTTAATATAGAAATTCATTTTTCGTTTCATAAAGATTCTTGTTTCTTTTGCGATAAATGTACTACTTCATATGAAGAATCAAAAATTTGTTTTTTAAAAGTTTGGCACAGGTTAAAACTGCTATTCTTGTACCCACGATTAGTGTTCTAAAATTTTCTATTTTATCTTGTCCTAGAAAAAATTTACCTCCGCTGAAGCTATCATCCTGTGAGATGCGTCCATCCATGGAGTTTTATGTCCAGGCGGTGCGGAGCATTTAGGTATTTTAGTTCCGCCCAATGAAGTGCCGGAGGAATTTAAAAATCATCAACTTGTTTTTCATAGCCCTGTCGTTTTTGTTCCTCGATTGAATGAAGAAGAAATTATAAAAGTGGCAGATGACATTTGTCAACGATTGCAACACACCAAAGACAAAGCATCTGATGCGGCTTTCTTTAATCGGTTGAAAGAGAAGATGCCTGAGAATATTATTGTTTTGGAACGGGAGATTTATGCGGAGGATTCTGAGTTTGTGAAGGAGGCGGTTGATTTGTTGGTTGAGGGTTAAAAGAATTTATCTTTTTTGATTATATACCATTAAGACTAAACTTAAAACACACATAGATATTACCCCAATTAAAATAGCAAGGGTTTGATTTTCATAGAGACCTTCACTATAGGAGCTTACTAAGTATGAAAGAAACCTAGTTGGAATAAATGCTAGACTTATTAGAATTGCCAAATATTTTGGATTGCCATATTGTGTTAAAGTTGAATAAACTACTGGAGAAATATGCACTTCTGCAATACTTAGAAAGGATATCGAGATTATATATAAAACGGTGTGTTGGTCAGAAGGAATCTCAGGAATCATAAAAATAATTCCATAGGAGATTGCACCAAAAATAAAACCAATCATTAATTTGAAAAATTGAGAATTATAAAAGTAGGTCCATAAAATAAATGCTAGTAGACTAAAAGGGATAAACAACATTTGGTCGAATGATGACCATATTCCTTCCGAAATATTTAATGTGGAAACTTCTCTTAGTTGCAATTGTAAATTAAAGATTCGAATAGAAGATATTTCGTAGATAGCCCAAAAAACGCCCACAAGAAATAAAGCAAATGAAATAAATACAATTCTCTGTTTCTGTGATGTTGTTGTTTCCTTTTTCAATTCCACCTCATTATCCTTTACCAGGAGTATTGGAATTATTGAAGACAGCATCATAATTCCAGCAATGATAAAACCTATATTCCAACCATGTTTTTCTCCGATCGTTCCAATAGATATAATCCCAATGAATGCACCAATATTTAATGCTAAAAAAAACATTGTAAAGCCTGCATCCAATAATTTGGTTTTGTTTAAATATAGTTTTCCAAAATTCGAACAGATATTTGGTGAATATAAACCTCCACCAAAAACAACTAAAGCCAAGCCTACATATAATCCTGTAGTTGAAGGAATACAAAGACTAAATGCTCCCAATGATTGTATAATTCCGCCTAGAACTATTGCTTTTTTATTTCCGAGAATTAAGTCTCCGAGGATTGCTCCCAAAATTTTAGAAATCACAAATGAAACAGTAAACCAACCATAAACCGCTAGCGCTTCACTTCTTTCCATTTTTATAATACCCTCAATCATATACAATACGATGATCGCACGCAATCCATAATAGGATGCTCTTTCTAAGGTGCTTGCAATAGCGTATAGAAATGTTTCTTTAGAATGAGATTGGTTGACTATTTTCTCCATTTAGTATAGTTCGATTTTTCTTTAATGAAAATGTCTTCCCACTTCCCAGAAAGATTCTAAGTTCCCATTGTAACATCTATGAATTGGCAAATCAAAATACATAAATATTAAAAAGGCAAAGAAGGCAATTTTGATTGTAACTTTATTCTTATCAAGTTTCTTTTGGGTAAATAAAATTGCTAAGATTCCAAAAATAATAATTTTGATTGCACTTAAACCAATTAGTAACATTAACCTTTCAGCCTTTATTCTTTCTTTGTCATATTCTGAAATTTCCTCTGGCAGATTGACCAAAAATTGGACTATTTCAATTAACTCTCTCATGTCAATTAAAACTAGTAAAGTCATTATAAGATAAACGAAAATCACGATGTTTTTTAGCTTGAATATTTTCATTCTTTTCTCAGAAATGCTTTGTTCTTTTCTTTTTCCAATATGCCCAAATCGAAGTATTTATTTATTTTGACAGGATGTCCAATCTTTAAGAAGAATTTTCTCAATTCATTCCATTGATTCACCGAGAATAAAAAATAGTAATCTGGATAAGATTTAACCTCAGTACAATCGAAACATATATTTATCCATCCAACAATTTCGTCTTGTTTTTTAAAGACTAATGCATCTCTGTAAATTGGAATGCATAAAGATCCATCTGCTAAATCCGCTGTTGGGTAGTTGAAAATACCTCGAAGGTTTTTTAATTCTTTTTGAGATAAATCTTTAACCTTTTGACTTGTTCTTGAAAATGATTTTGATTGCTCATTCAGAATGATTGAAGACTCCCCTTCTTCTTTTAGTTGATTAAGTCTCTTATAAATTAT
Organism: uncultured Saprospiraceae bacterium; assembly: GCA_937981555.1. Taxonomy (GTDB): domain Bacteria; phylum Bacteroidota; class Bacteroidia; order Chitinophagales; family Saprospiraceae; genus CAJQQY01. The sequence goes on along the minus strand of CALJOK010000117.1, from coordinate 1,432 downwards.
TCCAATTCTACTTGAATCAAATAACTCTTTATTGGAAAAATTTAATTCATATTTTTCGATTTCTTGATGGATTGAATCTATAAAATATTTGTTCCGATTAAAGGAATACGTTTCTACTTTGTCAAAGTCTTTAAATGGAAACTTATCTTTAAGTGTATACTCGGTTCCTATTTGTGATTGATTTTCTGAACTACAACTAAGAATTAAAAATACAAATGAAATTATTCCAATCGTTATTTTCATCTATTTTATTTTTTGTAATTATTTTTTTCTTTTATCTGAACTCTTTATTATTTTTAAATGGACTTCATCATCTCTTGTATTTGGCTTTATTCTTTCCAAATTCCATTTTTAAACAACTGAAACCATTTTTCAATATGATCTAAGTCATAGAGTTCTATTTTTGTAAAAATTTCTTTGGCAAATTCAATCGGAGCAATTCCGTTTGCGGTTATAATATTTCTATCTGATACCGCTAATTTGTTTTCATAGTTTGTTTGCCCAATATATTTAGGAGCAATGGCTTTTAAATAGTTCAAGTCATTACTGGTGTGCTTTAAATCATTTAAAATTCCCAATTGTCCCAGATATGTTGTAGCGGCACATATAGCAGCAATTGTGTTTCCTGAGTCAAAAACATCTTTCGTTAACTGTTCAATTTCATTATTCTCTCCCTTTTCCCAAGCATTTCCTCCTGGAAGAATTAGTAAATCTATATCATCTTTAGCTATTACTTTTAAGGACGTATCAGGAAGTATTTGCAAACCGCCCATTGATGATATTGACTTGCCTTCTTTTGAAAAGTAAACCAATTCAAAATTTTCACTTTTCTTAATCTCAGGTGTTAAGTACGCTATTTCCCAATCTGAAAATCCGTCAAATAGGAATACAAATATTTTCTTCTTCATTTTTTATAATTTGATTACTGCCTCGGCTACACGCAGTAGGGCCATTAGGGAGTATTGAACTATTGTTTAGGTGCAAGTTTTATTTTTTATTCGTTTTTACCTCAATTGAATTAACTACCATTTCCCTTTTCTCATTCCATACAAAGTGTAATGGACTGGGGTAATTTATATTTCCGACTAATGAGTGTTCTTTATTTATATTGCAAAAAAACATCATGTTATATACTCTTCCGTCCCGAGCAGTTGAAGAGAACGTAATTATCAAAAAATCAAGATTATCAATTTTTCTAACCTCACTTTTAAAATCTTCTATGCCCTCTTTTTTACCGATATTTTCTTCATACCTTATTTTCAAGTTCTCAATACTACTAAATCTACCTCTTTTTTCAAGAGCAATATTCGCTTCTGCATTTTGATCAGTAAATACGGTTGTTGTGGCCTTAACCTTACTGCCATATTTAAACATAAACATTTCATCATCCATCAAACGAAAATCTTTAGGAATTAGAATGGAGATGAAATTA
>CALJOK010000116.1 GCA_937981555.1 uncultured Saprospiraceae bacterium | reverse complement strand
GCTTCACAAATAGTAGAAATCACTTTGACAGTTGATAATAATCTAACGGCATTTCCAACAACAGATTCACAATGTGATGATGGAAGTGGCACAGCTACATTTGATTTAACGACTTTAGAAAATACAGTTAATGGCGGTAATGGTAATGCTGTCACTTGGTACTCTGATGCAGGCGCAACAATACCAAGTGCAACAACAATTACGTCAGGCAATACGTCGGTTTACGCGATCGTAACAGACGGAAGTTGCACTTCTCAAATAGTAGAAATCACCTTGACAGTTGATAATAGTTTAACAGCATTTTCAACAACAGATTCACAATGTGATGATGGAAGTGGTACAGCAATATTTGATTTGACGACTTTAGAAAATACAGTTAATGGCGGCAATGGTAATGCTGTCACTTGGTATTCTGATGCAGGTGCAACAATTCCAAGTTCAACGACAATTACCTCAGGCAATACTTCAGTTTATGCAATCGTCACGGATGGAAGTTGCGCTTCGCAAATAGTAGAAATCACCTTGACAGTTGATAATAATCTAGCGGCATTTCCAACGACAGATTCACAATGTGATGATGGAAGCGGTACGGCAACATTTGATTTGACGACTTTAGAAAATACAATAAATGGTGGCAATGGTAATACAGTTAATTGGTATTCAGATGCAGGAGGAGTGGTACCAAGTCCAACGACAATAAGTTCAAGCAATACTTCAGTTTACGCGATCGTAACAGATGGAAGTTGTTTTTCACAAGCTGTCGAGATTGAACTTTCAGTAGCGTCCAATTCTACAAATAATATTATTCAAACACTTTGCGATGGCGAAAGTATCATGGTTAATAATATAGTCTATGATGAGTTGAATGCTTCAGGAACTGAAATTATACCAAGTGGAAATATGAATAATTGCGATAGTATCATTACTGTTGATTTGACTTTTGAACCTGAAATCACCGGAACAATTTCAGCCTCAAATAATTCAATTTGTCCAAACAACGATGTCATTTTAACTTTCAACTTGACAGGAGGAGCAACCTATAATGTAGCGTTTTCAGAAGGAGCTAATCCTCCAACTATTTTAAATGGAATCTCTGATGGGCATACAATAACAGTTACACCAATAGCAACAACGACTTATTCGTTGGAAGCAGTTACACCATTGAATACCAATTGTATTGCTGTAATTCCAACAACTCAAATTACGATTCAAGTAGAAGATATCGATGCAGTTGCACAAGCAATCTCGCAATTTGGAAATTTCAACATCAGTTGTTTTAATGAAAATGACGGTGTAGCCGTTGCCGTTCCAACATCAGGAACAGCACCTTTTCAATTCCTTTGGAATAATGGAAATACTTCTCCAACTATTCAAAATATATTTTCTGGAGATTATGAAGTGACAATCACAGATGCCACAGGTTGTTCGACAATTGCTTCGACGATGCTCACTCAACCTGATGAAATTCAATTTGAAACTACGCCAATTGCACCTCCATGTTCAGCTGCATTTGATGGACAAATTATTTTAAATAATATCTCAGGGGGTTCAGGAAATTACACTTATTCATTGGATGGAAGTGGATTTACTTCGGTGCAAAATAGCCCAACAGTTTTTGATTTTATTTCTCCAGGGGAACATACTTTAACTATCTCAGATGATAATGGATGTCTGGTTTCAGATCAAATCATAATTTCTGAGCCATTGGAAGTAGAAGTGAATTTAGGGCCAAATGAAACGATTGAGTTAGGAGATAGTATTGAGATTCAATCAATACTAAATTTCACTCCAACGGAAATTATTTGGTCTGCTAATTCAAACTGTGATAGTTGCTTAACTCAATTCGTCACTCCAATCGATCAGTCTACTTATATCGTAACTATGTCTGATGAAAATGGATGTGTTGCAAGTGATACCATCACCATTTTTGTAGAAAAGAATCGACACGTTTTTATTCCAAATGCTTTTAGTCCTGATGACAATGGATTGAATGATATTTTTTATATCAATGGTGGACAAGATGTGGCAGAGGTGAAAAACTTTAGAATTTTCAATCGATGGGGTGAAGTTGTTTTTGCAAATGAAAACTTCCAACCGAATGATCCAACTGAAGGATGGGATGGATTTTTTAATGGAGAAAGACTAAATCCGAACGTCTTTATTTTCTTCGCTGAGATTGAATTTAAGGATGGGTTGGTGAAGGTTTATAAAGGAGATGTTACGTTGACGAGGTAAAATAAGGTAACGATTTAAGAACAAGGATTTAAGATTTAAGAAGCATCCAAATAGGATAGAAATTTCTCAAATCATAAATCCTTGTTCAATATTTGATTTCCCATCTAGCCCGCAATCTCCATCGCACACCATTTATAATCGCCCTTAATTTTTCCAAAATAAAACATCTGTGCTGACTCTGTTTGACTCTCTTCTCCTTCATTAAAAACAAAATTCAAAGTCAAAACTCTCATCGTCTCACCAACTGGTACGCCATATTTTTTGGAAGCATCTTTTGAGTTAATTTTCATTTTAGACCAATCCTCCTTTTTCGCAGCAATGACTCTTAGACGAATATTATTCCCAATGATTTTTTCATAATTAGTGATCAGACCTGCACGCGATAAACCTTTGCCAGTATTGGTTTTAAAAAAATTACCTTCTAACGGGAAATCAACTAATTTGACGACTCCTTGGATATCATTTTTCCCAACTACATTTTTAAAGTCTGTCCAAAAAATGGCCCATAATTTATCGTCAGGAATTCCATTGTTGGCGTTGTCAGAGTTGGAGTCAGAGTTACAAGCCAAGAAAAATATAGAAGAAAATGTAAGTAAGAATATAAGGTTTTTCATATTTTGAAATATTATAATAAAATGTTTTTTTAAGCAACTTCAATGTGAAATCAAGGTTAAAGTTAAAAAGAATTGTGCCATAGTTTTTATATCATTGCAAATCAAAAATAAGAATATATTTTATGTCAAAAAAATCACTCTTTATCGTAATCGAAGGTTTGGATGGAGCAGGGAAAACGACCGCTTCGGAACTATTGGAAAAAAAATTAAAAAAGAAATTCAAGATCAAACGATCCTATGAACCCAATAATGATATGGTCGGCGGAATGTATATTCGATCTGTTTTGACAAAAAAAATAAAACAATTCTCTCATCGAACTTTAGCTTTATCATTTGCTGCTAATCGATTAGATCACCGAGATCGTTTGATTAATCCATGGTTGGAAAGAGTAGGAGATCGAGCAATTATTTGCGATAGATATTATTTGTCTTCTCTAGTTTATCAAAGTAAAGATGGATTTGGATTCAAAGAAGTTTTAAAATTAAATGAAGAAGCTCGGAAGCCCGATGTGATTTTTTTCCTAAATGTCAGCAATGAAGTTTGCTATCAAAGAATGAAAGGAAGGAATCAAGCCAAAGAATTATTTGAAGAAAATCTCGAAGAAGATCGAAAGAAGTTTTTTAAAGCCATTCAATATTTAAGGCGATGGAATAGAGATAATATCGTGGAGATTGACGCAAGCGGAACACCAGAGGAAACGGTTCAGCAAATGTTGGATTGGTTGAATAGTTGATTGGGAGCGAAAAACAAGAATTGAATTTAAACTAAATAGGCACATAGAAAACATAGTTAATAAAAAAGGACTATGTTTTCTATGTGCCTATTTAGTTTAAAAAATATTTCTATAAGTTTTTTACAAAAATGCAACAACTAAAAGAATACTCAAAACCATTACAAAAAAAGTAATCATCGTACTCTTTAAAGCGATTCCTCTGTCTAGATAAGTTAAATTTTTCATTGGTTGACTTTTTCGTTTAAAATTGATTTGTACCCATAAGACAGTTTTAAAAAGAAATACCCCTACTTTGTTTTCACATTTTTTTAACTTTCCTTTCTTTTTTCAAAACAAAACCTAACGGAACCATGAAAAAACTCATTTTCCTTTTAATAGCAACGCTAGTTTTTACCTCACCGCTATTTTCTCAAAGAAAGAAAAAACGGAAAAAGAAATCTCAAAAAAATGAACAACTTGTTTTTGATGCTAAAAAATTTGATGCATTAAAATGGAGAAACATTGGGCCATTTCGAGGAGGTCGTTCCAATGCTGTTTGTGGGGTATTGGGTGATCCGATGACTTATTATATGGGCAGTACAGGAGGTGGAGTTTGGAAAACAAATGATGCTGGGATCAGTTGGAAAAATATATCAGACGGATTTCTCAAAACAGGCTCTGTTGGTGCAATTGAAGTAGCACCGAGCGATCCAAATGTAATTTATTTAGGCATGGGCGAACATGCGGTGCGAGGCGTGATGACGTCGCATGGAGATGGAATGTATCGAAGTACCGATGCAGGTCAAACATGGGAACATATTGGTTTGCCGGAATCGCATCACATTGCCGAGATTCAAATTCATCCGAAAAACCCAGATGTTGTTTGGGTAGCCGTGCAAGGAAAATTATGGGACAAAAGTAAAGAGCGAGGAGTTTATAAAAGTACCAACGGAGGTGAAACTTGGAAGCAAACGCTTTTCGTAAATGAGAACACGGGCGCTGCAGATTTAAGTGTAGATGAATCTAATCCAAGAATTTTATTTGCAGGAATGTGGGATCATCAACGAACACCTTGGCAAGTTCGAAGTGGGGGAGATGGTTCTGGAATTTGGAAATCAACCGATGGTGGAGACACTTGGAAAAAACTAGAAGGTGGATTGCCTAAGGAAATGGGTAAGGTAGCCGTCGATGTTTCGCCTGCGAATCCTCAAAGAATTTATGCGAATATCGAAGCGGAGAAAGGAGGTGTTTATCGATCGGATAATGGAGGAAAGAGTTGGACGCAAGTTTGTTCTGATCGAATTACGATTACTAGAGCTTGGTATTATATTGAAATTTTTGCTGACCCTGTAGATGAAAATAAAGTATATGTTCTGAATGCGCCGATGCTAAAATCGATCAACGGTGGAAGAAGTTTTTCTCGAATCTCCAATCCACATGGCGATCAACATCATATGTGGATCAATCCTGCAAATTCTAATAATATTATTTTGGCAAATGATGGAGGTGGTTGCGTAACTTTCAATGGAGGAAAAACTTGGTCGTCTGAAAATAACCAACCGACTGCTCAATTTTATCGAGTGATTGCTGATAATCGTTTTCCATATCATTTATACGGAGGGCAACAAGATAATTCCACGGTGGCGATTTCGAGTCAAACTGCAGGCGGTGGGATCGGCACTCGAGATTGGTATCCTGTGGCTGGAGGAGAGAGTGCGTTCATCGCATTTAATGATCCTGATAATCCGACGAAAGTTTTTGGAACGACAATTCAAGGCTTCATAGATGTATGGGATTCGCAAACAAAATTGACCAAAGATATTCAACCTTATCCGCAAGCAAAATTAGGAACGAATCCAAATGAACAGAAATATCGCTTCAATTGGAATCCGCCTTTGGTCGCTTCGCAAAAAAATAAAAACGTATTATACTTCGGAGGAAATGTTTTATTTCGAAGTGATGACGAAGGTCAAAGTTGGACTGAGATCAGTGGCGATTTGACTCGGAATGATACGTCTCGACATGGTGACGGAGGTGTGCCATTTACGAATGAAGGAGCAGGAGGAGAAGTTTATAACACCTTTAGTTATATCTCGACTTCGCCTCACGATGCTGGCGAAATTTGGGTAGGGACAGATGACGGACTTGTGCATGTGACGCAAGATGAAGGAAAAACTTGGAGCAATGTGACGCCAAAAGGTTTGAAGGAATCTCTTATTAATGCGATTGAAATTTCTCCAAATAATGCAGGTACAGCCTACCTTGCCGTGACTCGTTACAAATGGAATGACGATGCTCCGATGATCTTTAAGACAAATGATTATGGAAAAAAATGGACAAAAATCACCAATGGAATTCCTGATAATAATTTTGTGAGAGTAGTTCGAGAAGATCCAAAGCAAAGCGATATTTTATATGCAGGGACAGAACGAGGATTGTATATTAGTTTTGATACAGGGAAAAATTGGACAGCTTACCAAGCAAATTTGCCGATGGTTCCGATCAATGATTTGTTGGTGAAAAATAATGATTTGATTGCTGCGACTGGTGGGCGAGCGTTTTGGATTTTAGATGACTTAAGTGTGTTGCAACAAACTAAAGGGTTACCTGATTCAACAATGATTACAGCAATTCAACCTTCGCCGACGATTAAGTTTACCCTCAGTTCTAGCAGTAGAAATAATAATGGAGCTAATCCTAAAGCAGGGATGACCTTCGATTATTATTTGCCACATAGTTGGGTTGACAGCAATGAATTAAAATTAGAGATCTTAGATAATACTGGAAATGTCATTCGCACACTTACCAATAAAAAAGCTAAAAAAATGAAGCGATGGGAAGGTGGTCCGCCACCGGCACAAGTGATTCCTAGCAAGCCAGGTTTGAATCGAACCAATTGGGATTTGCGAAGAGAAACGCTACCTGCGGTGGAAAACGTTTTTGTCATGGGAGATTATCGAGGTCATACAGTTGAACCAGGGAAATATACTTTACGTTTTACTTCAGATAAAAAAGTGGTGGAGACAACTTGCGAAGTTTTACCTGATCCAAGAATAAATGCAGATGGAAAAGTTTATGCACAGCAACAAGCATTGTTGATGAAAATTGAAAATTCAGTTTACGATATTCACGAATCAGTTAATCGATTGCGTACCGTCAAAACGCAATTAAATTCAAGAGTGAAATTATTGGAAGATATGGCTGACGTCGAAGATCTTTTGAAAAAAGGAAAAGCGGTGGAGAAGGCAATTACCAATTGGGAGAAAAGTTTGATTCAACCGAATTCAAAAACTTTTCAAGATGTGATTAATTTTAAAAATCAATTAAATACAGAATTGTTGAATCTAAAAGATGTGTTGGATTCGCATGATCCAAGACCGACGGCTGGAGTTCAATTAAGATTGAATGAAGTATTGAAAATGTGGAAAACGATGAAAGCAGAAATGGAATTTATCATTCAAGAGGAAGTTGGCGGGTTTAATCAAATGTATTCAGATAAGAATTTACCGATTTTGATTTTGCCTAAAAAAGCGAAGGAGAAAGCGAAAGTGGATAAACCGTAAATGTCAACTTAGTGGGGACTTCCAGAGACTGGCTTCTAGCCAGCCTCTGGATTTTCTTGCTTATGAATTCAGAGGCTGGCTGGAAGCCAATCCCTGATTACGAAAAAAATTATTCAACCACAATCCTCTGTACTCCCCATCCATCCTTAGTTTTTAATTTTAAAAAATAAACTCCCTTCGGAAAACCTTTCACCGAAACTTCAATATCTCCCACGATTTCTTTTTCAAAAACCTTTTTCCCAAAAAGATCATACAATAGAATTTTCACCCTACTCGAATTTAAGTTTTTTACCCAAAAGAAATCATGAGTTGGATTTGGGTAAACTTCAAAATTGTTTTTCACAAACTGCTCATTCGAAACACCTACGTATTCAGAAATAGTAATTTGAATCGTATCAAACGCAGCACATCCAAATTCATTGAACGCTTCTAAAATAATTTCATGCGTCCCAATTCCAAAGGTTGTAGAATCAATGTTATAAGATTGTCCACCCTCCACTCCATTCCAAATGAATTGCGTAAAATCAGTACTACCATCTAATGAAATGTTTTGATTAGAAACAATCATCGTATCATTTCCCAAATCAATTATTGGCTCAGAAACTATCGCGGAAACTTCCACGCGACCACTCGAACAATCACCTTCAGGATTAAAGCCATGGTGATAAAAAACTTCGCCATTCCAATCACGCGCGAAATAAATGATACCAAAAGTATGCGTGATTCCGCTGCCACTTCTGATTTCTAATTCGTCGGTTGATCGACTGACCCAATCTGTTGCATCGTTGTAAGAAAGGCGAGCACCGCCATTTTGTAAGTGAAAATAAACGCCCAAAGTATCACCTTGTTCCAGAACTTTATTTCCAAAACTTACATTGTGGAAATTACCAGAAGCAAGAACTTCAACTGAATCCACTTCCCAAAAAGTCCAAGCAGTAGCATCATTCTCAAAACCTTCGTACGAACCATTTTTAAAATATGCGACGACACCTTGACTACCGATGTCTTCCAGTTTTAAACTAAAACTATCCAGCGTCAACGTTTCATGCGCTACTAAATTAATCATCACACCATTCCAGTTTTTATTAGAAATGTTAGTGGTGAAAAGAGATTCTTTATAAAATAAATCACCACTAATTCCTTCTGCAAAATAAGTTTGAGAAACATTTGTAGCAGAAGTCATCAAAGTATTACCATTACCAATAGGAATAAGATCTGTCAAATTCTCAAACCAAAAAATCGTATCGGTATTTTCAAAATCTACAGAAAGGAATGTCATCTCATCTTTGCAGATGGTATCATTTTGAGGAGTTAAACTTGGAGCAGCAGATGTGGTGAAATTTAAAACAGTAGAAATGTTATTCCACAAGATCAAATCATTCGGAGTATTCAACGCGCTTAAAATCGAATAATTTGCTGCGCCAAAAGTATTCGCAGAAAATTGAAAAGTAGCTGACTCGCACGCACTCAATCCACCAAAAATAGTATCGTAAAAAGTAGTTTGAATTGTAGTGGAAGAATTGTAAATATCATGGACGATATAAATATCAGAAAAATCATCTTCCGCTAAATTTATAATTTCACCTTGAATAATTGTTGCTAGATCACCACACAATTGTGGATTTATCATTTCATAATTTCCCATCGCAAAATCCGTCCCTAGGGCAGGTTGGAATATTTCTGAAAGGATGTTTTTATCACGAGCTCGACCAAATAAAACGGCATGTGCTGCATCATTTAAATGTGTTCCATCACCAGAGTCAAACATCGGATCAATATCATTCGAAGGAAGTGCGATGCCATTCCAAAAGTCAAGCGCCATATTTCCAAAAGTAAAAAAAACCGAATCTCGCACACCTAATTGGATCGCATCTTGCGTCGCTCCAAAAGGAGTTTTTGGTTGAGGTGTGCAAACCCAAACTGGAATATCCGCACTATCAGCTACCGCTGAAATCATTTGGAAATTAAACATTTGTTCATCAATTCCATAGAAGTTGGAAGCATCGTTGGAAGGCATATTAACGATGATCGCATCAGCTCCAAGCGCAACTGCTTGACTTACATTATTGTTTGGATTTGAAGCTGGACGATTAGGTGGAGCAGCAAACCAATCAGGCATGATATGATAAGTTGTCGTTCCTCCGATGGCCAAATTAGTCACTAAGTTATTTGGATTAATTTCTTGCAAAGATTTGCGGTAACGATTGACCCAAGTGCTGTCTACCGACGATGGTCCAGTTCCTGCTGCAGTCGAAGAACCTAAAATTACGATATGGAAATCTTGATTAGCCAAGCAAGGGTTTTGGTCATCTTGGCCAAAAATAAAAGAGGCAATTAAAAGAAGAATTGCTGAAAGAATAATGCGCATGTTGGATTTCGTTTTGTGTGATCTTTCTTTTTTTTTGGAAAAGAAGGAAAGCTAGCGTGGGATTTCTCCATCCACTTTTTCATCCTTCACCCCTAAAAATAATTCAATTTCTTGTTCGATAAAAAGTGCTTTGTTTTTTTGCTTAAATCCTCCAATGATTTTAATATCTTCTCCTCCGACAATTTGTGCATGGACCGCATAAGCATAAACATTTACTCCGTTGGTTTGATGAGAAACATATTTTTTAGAATATAATTGTTCAATATTTCGCACATCAAAGTATTGATTTTTGGCTATAAACGGAATTGTAAATGGTCGATGCTCAATTGACAATTCATAATCATCCACAGTTATATAAGTTGAATTCATCAGTCGAGTAACGATGTAAACCAAGAAACCAATTCCTACCATCAAGTGTAAACTGATGCCTAAAAGCATCATTAAACTTCCCGAAATAATTGCCCCTATTACAAATGGAATCATCATCGCATTCCAAAAAACACCAAAGAAAATTAGAAAAGGACTGATTCCTTTTGCCTTTCTCCATTTGTAAAATAAAGTTAACTCATCTTGATAAGCATCAATCTCAATTTCTTCTGGAAGGAAAACTTCTTTGCGTCGTCGCAAGGAAGAGCTCACCTCTTCTGCAAATGTAAATACGTTGTTACAGTTTTTACATTTAGCAATTGCTTTATCAATATTGATATCATCAGAGATGATTTCATGACTACATTTTGGACAATTAAGTTGGATACCTAGTTTTGGAAAAAGAGGTTTGTTTTGATGTTGTGGCTGCTCGTATTTTGGTTCTTTATATTCCATAAAATTCAATAACTAAAAATTGATTTGAAAAGGATTAGTCAAAAATAACTAAAAAAATAACCATGCTAGATAGCATGGTTATTTTTTCTATGATAATAAGGAATGATTTTAGAAAAATAATTTTACTGGAAAATTACTTTTTCAGGATCGAAATTTTTAAAATAAATTTCCTCCATCTTGAGTTGACTCTCTTTATATAATTTTGCCAAGGCGACTTCTATTCTATCCAAGGCCTCTGTCATTAGTTCTATCGAGGTAGAAAAACAAATTCGAATATGACCTTCAGCTCCTGGGCCAAACCATTTAGCCGAGCCTGGGACAACAGCCACATTTGCATTTTCCAAAAGATATATTGCCATCTCTTCGCTTGATAAACCAAATTTTTTAATATTGGGAAAAAGTAAATAAGTTCCTTGCGATGTTTGACATTCTACTCCAGGTATATTATTCAATCGCTCTAGGCAATAGTCTCGTACTTTGGTCAAATGATCTAGAAATGCCTCGACCCAATACCAACACTTTTCATAAGCGACCGTTGCTGCGACTTGACTCAAAGTACTCACTTCCCCCGCATTAGTTTGAGTTGTTGCTATTTGTAATATTTTATTAAAAATCAATTTTGATGGTGTAGCAATAAATCCAACTCGAAGTCCGGCCAACCCAAAAGCTTTAGAAAAACTATAAACTGAAATGGTTCGTTCTGCAATTTCTGGATGTAGAGAAGCAATATTTATATGTTGATTTTCTGGGAAAATAATGTCTGACCATACTTCATTATTCATAATCCAAAGTCGATGTTTGACAGCCATCGAACCAATAAATAACAACTCCTGCCGAGAGAAAATTTTCCCTATTGGATTGTGCGGATTGCACAAACAAATCATTTTTGTTTTTTTGGAAATGGCATTGATGAATTTTATTGGATCAAATGTTCCCGTTTTTTTATCTATTGAAATTCGTACAATTTTGCCTCCCGCAGCTTCTATAGATTTTTGAAATAGAAAATCTACAGGATCGAAAATGATTGCTTCATCTCCTGGCTTCAATGCGAATTTTGCAATGGTATGTACGGACGAGACTGCTCCGTTAGTTGGCAAGATTAATTCAGGTGGACATTCAACTCCTTTCCTGTTTTTTAAAACTTTACTTGCTGCTTTCTTGAGTTGAGGTAATCCTTCTTTAGGGCCATAAGAAAAAATTCCCGAAGCGGAATAATCATTAATGGCTTGAGTGATTTCAGGCGCAATTGGGAAGTCAGGATCAGCTGCAGTCAAAGGAATGACATTTTTATGAACCGTTGCCCAACGTAAATTATGAGCTCTTTTTTTCAAAGTTTTAAAAGGAATAGAACTATGCGGAAAAGTCAAATCTTGATGTGGAACTTGATCGATCAAATGTTGAATCAACTTAAAAGATTCTGATTTTTTTTCCAGACAATTAAAATAAGAAAATGAGTTTTTTATATTTTCCGTTTTTTTCAAAATATCGAAGATAGGAGAAATAACAGTTGCCTTTTGATTTTTTAAAGCAAATTTTATGATGATATAATTTGCTTGATTTAACATATTTTCTTTCTCTAAAAAATGACTCCACAGGTTAGTGTCCCATTTTCCCAATTGAGAATTTTCTATTGATTTTTGATACCAACAATTTTCAAAAATAGTTAATTGCCCTTTTTTTGGAAGATTGGAAATGATTGGTTCAAAATAAGAAGATTCTTTTTTTGAAATTACTTTTTTCATTTTCACTCTTCGGATAATATTACTGTCGGCAGACCAGTTTTCTAAATTTTTTATTAGATTTTTGGTTGTCTTATTTTTATCTCCTTCTAAGATTAAAACCACTTTTAATCCTTTTACGCTAATCCATTTTGCCAGTTTAGCCCAGTTTTGTTGGGCTAACACCTTTTTATTTTTTGGTTTGGCACTTAATTTCGCGAAAGCGTTGTTATTATTTTTCATAAAAAAGGATTGAATTTTAATCTAATAGATATACTATATATTTTTAATACGAAAAAAATGCCATTTTTTAGAAATAGTTAAAATTGATCTCTTTTGTAAATAGTATTATTCAAATTAATTCATTTTATAGTTGTCTAATTTTGTTCGTAATATCAACTAGGAGGCAAATTTTTCTAAAGATTACCCTAGATTTTAGTATTTTTCGAGATTGATATAAAACCGCCTTAATAGATAAAAGATGCCTCAAGAAATTAGTGGAAAAATTGACTTTGATGATGAAAATCCATTTTGGGAAAACCCTGAAATATTTAATTTGGGGCAAATTAAACCTCATGCAAATTTTATCCCTCTCTCCAATGTCCAGGAACTTTTTTTGACGAATAGTTTTCAAAGGATTAATTCCAATTGGGTAAAAACACTCAATGGGAAATGGAAATTTCATTGGGAGAAAAAACCAGCGAATCGACCAAAGGATTTTTTTAAAAACGATTTTGATATTTCTAATTGGGATGAAATTGAGGTGCCTTCCAATTGGGAACTGCAAGGTTATGGCATTCCCATTTATGTGAATGATCGTTATCCTTTTCCAAAAAATCCACCTCACATTCCGCATGATTATAATCCAGTTGGTTCTTACAAAAAATCATTTACGATTCCAGAAGATTGGGAGGAGAAGGAAATTTTCATCCAATTTGGAGCGGTAAAGTCTGCTGCTTACTTTTGGCTCAATGGAGAATTTATCGGTTATAATCAAGATTCGAAAACACCAGCTGAATTTAATATAACAAAACATTTACAAGAAGGCGAAAATACAATTGCGGTAGAAGTTTACCGTTGGTCGGATGGTGCATATTTGGAGTGTCAAGATTTTTGGAGACTGAGTGGAATGGAACGAGAAGTATATTTGTGGGCTGCGCCAAAAACTCATTTTTGCGATTTTTTTGTTAAAACAAATTTGGATAAAAATTATGAAGATGCATTGTTGCAAGTTGAGGTTGAGTTAGAAAGTTTTGATTTAGAAAAAGAAGGAAAGACATTTTTAGTTGAATGTCAATTGTATGATGAAGATGGAATACTAGAGGAAGTAAGCGAGCAAAATGTTGATTTTAAGTCAGATACAAATATCGTTATTTCTTTTGAGGATAAAATAAAGAATCCCAAAAAGTGGACTGCTGAAACCCCAAACCTTTATTTCTTGACGTTAGTTTTGAGAAATGAAAATAAGAAAGTCATTCAAATTATAGGTTGCAAAGTTGGTTTTAGAAAAATAGAAATCAAAGATGCCCAACTCCTCGTCAATGGAAAAGCCATCACGATCAAAGGTGTTAATCGACATGAACATGATGAAGTAAATGGTCATGTGGTTACGGAAAATGATATGTTGGAGGACATTAAATTATTGAAGCGGTATAATTTTAATGCAGTACGTGCTAGTCATTATCCGAATCATATGAGGTGGTATGAGTTGTGTGATGAATATGGTTTGTATGTAGTCGACGAAGCAAATATTGAAGCGCATGGAATGGGTTCTTGTTTTTCAAAACCATACGATGAGGAAGCACATACTTCTGCTTTGCCCAACTGGGAAGCAGCACATCTAGATCGAGTAAAACGGATGTTGGAACGATCGAAAAATCATCCTTGTATCATTGCTTGGTCTTTGGGGAATGAAGCAGGAAATGGACAAAATATGCAGACTGCTTATGAGTGGGTAAAACAAAGAGATGACTCACGACCTGTACAATATGAGCAGGCAGGCGAGACAAAAAATACAGACATCGTCTGCCCGATGTATCCGAAAATAGAAACTATAATTGAATATGCAGAGCGAACAAATGATCGACCACTCATCATGTGTGAGTACGCTCATGCAATGGGAAATAGTGTTGGGAATTTGCAAAAATACTGGGATGCGATAGAGCGCTTTCCTAACCTGCAAGGAGGTTTTATTTGGGATTGGCAAGACCAAGGAATTTTAGCTCATACAGAAGATCGAATGCAGTATTGGAAATATGGTGGAGACTTTGGAGGAAATAAGGTGCCGAGTGATAATAATTTTTGTATTAATGGTTTAGTCTTTCCCAATCGAGCTATTCATCCAGCCCTTTTAGAAGTAAAAAAGGTATATCAAAATATAAAAGTAGAAGCAATCGATTTGGGGAAAGGCTTGTTTCGAATTCATAATTTATTTGATTTTTATAATCTTGCAAATGTATTGTTACGAATTGATTTTATCAAAGATGGAAAAGTAAGTTTGACTTATGAAATGGAAGATTTTGATATTGCTCCTCATTCCTTTTCTGAAATAAATTTCCCGACTGATTTGGAAAGAAATAGTGAGGAGGAATGCTTCTTAAATTTTCATTTTTTGACAAAGGAGGCTCAACCAATGATTCCCGAAGGTCATGAGATTGCAAAAGAACAATTTAAATTACCATGTAGTGATAGAGTTGTTTTTCCATCTGGAGATGTGCTAAAATCCTTGGTTTTAAAGGAAAAACAAAACATTTACAAGATTGAAGGAAATGATTTTTTGATTGAGTTTTCAAAAGAAACAGGACTGTTGGAGCAATATGTTTTTCATGGAGATGTATTGTTGGAAAAAGGAGCTAAACCTAATTTTTGGCGAGCACCAGTTGATAATGATTTAGGAAATTTGATGATGCTTCGATTAAAAGATTGGAAAGACGCGAGCAAAAATAGAGTAGTAGAGGAAGTTGTTGCAATAGTAATTTCGGAAGAGGAAATTAGTTTAAAAACAGTTTTTAGTTTGTCCTCCGTAGAGTTAAAATACGAACTCAGTTATCGAGTTTTTGGGAATGGAGAAATTGAAGTTTTAGGTCGGCTTTTACCTTTTGAAGAAGGAAGGAAAGAACTTCCTGAATTGCCCCGGTTTGGATTGACAATGGAGTTGCCATTACAATTCGAAAATGTAAAGTGGTATGGCCGAGGACCTCATGAAAATTATTCAGATAGGAAAACGAGTGCTTTTGTAGGGATCCATAACAGTACAATTACGGAACAATATCATCCTTATATTCGCCCTCAAGAAAATGGGAATAAAACTGAAAATCGTTGGTTGACTTTGACCAATTCAGAAGGCATAGGTTTGAGAATAATTGGTCAACCATTGTTTGATTTTTCTGCCCAAGAATATACGATAGATGATTTTGATTTAGGTAGTTTAGATAAGCCATTTAAACATACTTGTGATTTGATTCTAAAAGATTTTATTACTTTGCACATCGATTTTGGACAAATGGGAATTGGAGGTGATGATAGTTGGGGAGCACATACGCATGATGAATATAAATTATTCGCAAAGCCATATTCTATTCAGTTTTTGATCCAACCTTTAACCAATCTAAACCAAGTGTAAAAACAATACATTTACATATTAATAAATAACACGAAATTGCATGTCTGATTTTTATTCAAACGTTATTCAAGGTGCGCAAAATTTGCATTGGGCTGAAATTTTAGCAACCATTTTTGGATTTATTTATATCATTTTAGCGATCAAGGAAAATGTGTGGTGTTGGTTCTGGGGAATACTGAGTTGTGGACTTTGGGCATGGGCAACTTACAATTTATATGATTATTACATTGATGCGGTTTTGAATGTTTTTTATGTGGTCATGGGATTTGTAGGAATCTATCAATGGAAATTTGGAAGTAGAGATAAAAAACAATTACATGTAACTCAATTGTCTGTTAATCAGCATATTATGATTGTTGTGGCTGGGGTAGCATTGACTTATTTATTAGGATATCTATTTGATAAATATACACCTGCGCAGAAAACTTACTTAGATGCTTTTACAACTGCTTTTGCGGTTTTTGCCACATTTATGACTATTCAAAAAAAGATAGGGAGTTGGATTTATTGGATTATTGTAGACATGATTTATGTATATATGTACTGGGCGGTGGGAGCCTATCTTTTTATGCTTTTGTTTATAGTCAATACTATTTTAGCAGTCAAAGGGTATTTAAATTGGAGAAAATTAGTAGTTAGGGAGTACCATTTGAGTTGAGTTTTTCCCAAAAAAAATCCTGACAGATTATTCCGAAAATTCAGAATAAAACTGCCAGGACAAACAACCTATCACACGATCTTTAAGATCTTTTTATAAAAAAAGTACAACTTATTATTCTAGTCTTTTTAATTTTTACTTCAAAACGTTGAAAGGCAAGGGAGCAACATAGTGGTTAGTTTTGGAAACTCTAACGGTCTTTGGGAAAAGATTTTCTAGAGTTTTAAGAATAACCCCGTAACGGTTTTGGGATAAACCCGCAACGTTTTTGGGAATATCGCCCTCCTTGCTTTTTCATGGCGTTGTCTATTGATTTATAGACGAGTGTTGTTTCAAAGTGTGAGGAGATTTCAAATTTTACCTTTGTAAAAGTTTGAAAAAACCTCTTTTCGGTTTTGGGATAATGCGTCTGTTTGTTAGTAATTTTGGGATAGCCCCTCTAAGTATCGGTTTTGTAAAAAAAAAACGGTCTGTGCATTATCTCTTTTATATAATTCAGTAAAACATAATTTTCAAATACAGCAAAGCGAATAGTTTTGGTAACTTCTTTATTGTAAGACCGAAAACCCATCTGCCTCATTTTCATTTTTGGTTTTGTTTGAAGAGTGAAAACATAATTCACTTTGCTGAGGGTAACCTAAGCAACCCTTATATTCTTGATTCCGAACATTATCGGAAATTGATGTCAAATACGGAGTGGAATAATTTTTTGATAACGATAGATTGCCAAAATGAAATTCCACTTTCTAGAGTAACCTAAGCAACCCTTATATTCTTGAATCCGAACATTATCGGAAGTTGATGTCAAATACGGAGTGGAATAATTTTTTGATAACGATAGATTGCCAAAATGAAATTCCACACCGAGAAAAAACCTAACTAAAACCCTATATTCTTGAATCCGAACATTATCGGAAATTGATGTCAAATACGGAGTGGAATAATTTTTTGATAACGATAGATTGCCAAAATGAAATTCCACAC
>CALJOK010000115.1 GCA_937981555.1 uncultured Saprospiraceae bacterium | reverse complement strand
ATGTCAAACTTGAAAAACTAAAGTTTTCTAGCAAGTTGAATCACTTTGCTATGAAATCTAAAATTTACCTTGCTGCTAATAAAGCAGCTTTCAATGAACTTAAATTACTCAAGACTAATTTCTTGAGTGCGTAACATGAGTAAATTATTTAAAAACTATAAAGGGTAACTAGATTCTCCTGCGCAAGATTGGATCGCTCCTTTTTGCTGACCAGATATCAACCCAGCACTTTTCCAAGAATTTGTCAAAGCTGCAACACAACTTACAAACTCTCCATGATTGTTAGCAGAAACTGCACAATCTGCAATTAGATCTGACATATTACTTCCGTTAGCTATTTGCATATTTGAAACGCCTGAATCACAACCGTCAATAATTACAGTAGGTTCAAGATTTGACATTGGATGATTGTCATCTACATCATTTACTCCATCATTATCATCATCTGAATCACATAAGTCTCCAATTCCGTCTCCTTCATAGTCAGCTTGGTCAGCGTTAGCTACAAATTGGCAATTATCTTCTGTATCCAAAACACCATCATTGTCGTCATCATCATCACAAACATCTCCTTCAGTATCACCATCATTATTAGCTTGGTCAGGATTAGGAATATCAGGGCAATTATCATCTGTATCTAACACTCCATCACCATCACTATCTTGAACAATCTGATATACCAGGTTGTCAAAAGCAAACCTTGTAGAAGGGGTTGAGAATGTAACCTCAAGTGATTTTATACTTTCTCCAGTACTCAAATAACTAAACAAAGCACCTGTAAAAGGAGAAGGCTCAACTGGACTATTATTAACATCGATCTCATCTATTGTAGCACCAGAATCATCTTTCAATAATACTGTAAAACCAGGAGTTAGAACTGAAAATGTACTTCTAGCCATCCCAAATTCAACTAACTTAGTCGGTGAATCAAATGAAATAATTAAGGTACCTTCACTAGGCCCTTCAATACAAGGGCAACTCCAATAAGCAGATGCTCCAGGACCACCAGAATTATAATTTGCACCATTGGATGAAACTCCATTGATCTCAAAATTAAAATTCACGCCTCCCACACTTACTCCATCTATTGATTGACGAGGAATCTCATCGAAAACTAAAATTTCATTAGAACCATCTCTAGTTGTAACTGAAGCTGTTATTGATTGATTTTGGTTAAATTCTAATCCTCCCCATTCCATTACCTGTTCCTGAATTACTTCCTCATTTGCTAATTCGGTAATTTCAGAATCTTTTGCACAACTGATAATCAATAATCCTAAAGTAAAAAACAATCCTAAATAATTAAACTTTTTCATTTCATATTTATTTGTAAATACTATTGAGGGAATGAGTTAGCATTTTCAAAAGTACTCAGGTTAAAAAAACTTTTTGTGCATTAATTAGTCGTACCTACAAAAAGGTTTTGACGACTTAATTACAGATCAACACAAACTAATTCGATTATTATTATTCCCACTTTGGCTTTCTTGTTCTTTTCCAATTTTTGTATTGTATCTATTTCTAAAAAATCCCGAACTTCCAACTTTCTATCGAAAGAAGAAGAAGCTCGGTTTTTTTATTTAAAAGTGAACGATGCCTATTCTTTAATTAAAAATTTCAGCATTTCCTTTTTATTACTTTGTAATCACTAATCGTTTAGCAATAGATTGTCCTTCAGAAATCATCGAAACGATATATACTCCTGACTTGTAAATATTGTCAGATAAATTAAGTTCTAAAGTCGTTTCATCTTGTTCCAAGTTTCGTTGGAAAACAACTCTACCTAAATTATCATAAATAATAATCTGCGCATTTATCAAATCAGTTCCATGAAGATGTATATCAACCATATCTTGTGCAGGGTTAGGGAAGATTTCTAATTCAGTATCTCCATAATGATTAGGAGCACCAGAATTACCATTTGGATTAACACTATAGGTAGAGCTTCCACAAGAAACACAATCACCTAACATATCACCATGATCAAGATGTGCTTGAACTGCATTTGCGGATACACAAATAACATGTGCATTCGCTGGATTTCCTGAAGGAATATGACACATCATTACTTTTTCATTATTCCCATTAGTTGGACAGGTCCAAGATGCAGGCAAGTCATTTACCCCCGTAAAAATAAAGTTGTTGATTAATGGTTCAGAATCACAAACGTCATCAATACCATCATCATCATCATCCATATCACAGTCATTAGCATCACCATCACCATCAGTATCTACACTTGCAACTAAAGGATTGTCGTCCACAACATCTAGGCATCCATCATTATCATCATCATCGTCGCAAGCATTTCCTATCCCATCGCCATCAGTATCTATTTGATCTGTATTGGCAACAAGTGGACAGTTGTCATCCTCATCCCCAATTCCATCACCATCAAAATCACAATCAGCTCCAAGATAAGCGAAAAGATTTCCTACGAAAATATCATTATTATTAATTATTCCATCACCAAATGATACAGTAAGATTACCAACTGTACATACATCTCCGATTAAAACAATTATTCCTGAGCCTACATTTTTTTCTAAAATGGTTGCATTCCCATTTACATCTCGGGCTAAAACTGTAGCACCTGCTGTGTTGGCATAATACCCTCTGGTTTGAGCACTATTCAAGGAATTTATAAGACCAAAAGGTCCATCAAAAATAGGATGATTCTCTTGGCCAGGCTCTACAGCATAAGGGTTGGATCCTTGATTTGAAACAGGATAACCAAAATGCTCCGCTACAGCATCATGGTTAGGATCATCAGAAGTGATTATCATATTACCTCCATTATTGACCCAACTTTCCATTGCATCTAATTCAGCAAGAGTTAAACTATAATTGCTAAAATCATAAATCCATCCTATGAAGAATAAATCGTATTGAGAAAGTAAAGCTTCGGTTATTTCAGCCGTTTCATGTGAAGTAGCATTGGGTTGATCAACTATACCGCCTTCTCCAAAATTAGCTGGATTATTAAGTTTTAGTAATGTATTAGACAACGCACCACCATCTAGATCATAGTATGCGAAAGTTCGATCAACCGAGACACTTCCAATGTTTGATTGGCAAGTTTGAGCTTGCAAAGTTCCAGTAAAAAGAAAAGTTAAAAGAGTAAAGAGTAATTGAATGTTAAAAAATTTCATAATAGAATTTGGTTAAATACTATTTAAAAAATGTATCCATTTTCAAAAGTATTGGGTTAAGAAAAATTATTGAATATAATTAGCTTTCCCCGATGAAGGGTTTTAGCTACTTACTTTTTTAGTTTTTGAGAGACATAGGTATGACCTGCTGGTCAATTACACTTTGCTCAGTCCATTCTATCTTTCTGATTTAGAAAAATAGGTTAGATTTAAATACTCTAAATTTTTATCGGGTTTCTAGGTTTTAAAGAAAAAGATATTCCATATTTGAATGAAAAAATTCTTCCAAATAAAACATTAAAAAAAGATAGGTTAAGATTTTATTTTCATTTTGGTTACAAGATTATGAGCCAATAATTTAGTTTGTGTGTTTGTTGTATGGGCTCAATAATAAATTAATACAATCATCTAGTTTAATTTATTTCATATGTAAAAATAACTCTTTTATTCCTCAATAATTGACATTCTACCTACAATGTTCTGAACGGTAGCTCTCCTGTGCTGAATGGTAATGCTAATTTATATCAATAAGAGAAAGCACTTCTTTTCTTCGAGATCGACTCAATGGAATTGAAGTATTTTCGACAAGAAGGCTTTGATTATCCCAATAATTTACCATATCTAGATTGACTACAAAACTTCTATGAGTTTGAATAAATGTTCCTTCGGGAAGTTGATCCAACATTTCCTTAAGCGTAACTCTTTGGATAATCTTTCCATTCCTTTTTGTATGAACATTTACATAGATATGATCAGCTTCCAAATACAAAATTTCAGCACATGGGATATTATAATTTTTGATTCCATTGTTTAGCGAAATCATAGGTTCTTTTTTTCTTTGATTTTGATAATTATGCATGGCTATTTCAATGGAAGTATTCAGACTGTTTTTTTGAATTGGTTTAGAAAGATAGCCTGCGGGAAATGTTTCTTTGGCACTATCAATACTTCGACTATCTAACTGTGAACTAAGAAAAATAAATGGTTTTGGATCTTCTTGTTGTTGTATAAAATGTGCTACATCTATTCCTGTTTTCACTCCACTTAATCGAATATCCAAAAGAACTAAGTCTGGTTGTTCATTAGTAAAAATTGTTTCCGCTTCTTGGTAAGAAATAGCACTACCCACCACTTGATGGCCAACTTGTGTCAAATATCTTTTAATCGTATCCGCAATAATGATCTCATCTTCTACTATTAAAATTTTATAATTTTTCATATTTTGAATGGGGACTATGAATAAATAGTTTTTTAGTTAGTCAGTTTAATTTTGGATTTTCTCTTTAAAAAAAATGCTGTAAACCGCACCATCATCATTCATAGAAATTAGATGTCCATCTAATTGGCGACTCATACTTCTCAACAAATAAGTACCTAATCCACCTTCTCTTTCCACTAAGGCTCCATTAGGAAAACCTGGCCCGTTATCACGATATTTCATGACAAATCCATCTTGAACAGGTTCTAATTTTATTCTTATTTTTAATTTTTTTTCTAGGTTACCAGCATACTTAAGACTATTGGTCAACAGTTCATTGAGGATGATACCTAAGGGCATTAAAGTTTCTATATTGAAAAAATTATCATCTATTTCTAATTGAAAAATTGGTGAGTTTGACTCTTCTACAAATGATCTAAAGTGCTTGCAAAGACTCTTCGTATAGTCTAAAAGGTTGACCATTTCTGTTCCTTTATTTTGATACAACATTTCATGGATGGCTGCCATGCTAAAAATACGATTGGACATAGTTTCGAAACTCTTTCGAGCTGCCTCATCTTTGATATCATTCTGCTGCAATTCTAGTAGACTAATGATTATTTGTAAATTATTCTTTACTCGATGATGAACCTCTCCTTGTAGTAAAATTTGTTTTTCCAATGAAATGGAAAGATCTTCATTTACCTTTGTCAGCGCCATAGCTTGCTGCAATGTTTTTTTGTTTGCTTTCCTTAATCTCAAATAATAATAAGTCAATATTGATGCAAAGAAAATGACTAAACCTACAATCCCAAACATCCATTTTTGCCTTGCTTTTTCATAACTTATCATCATCGCTTGCTCCTCTATTTTTTGCGCTTTTTTCTCATCTTGAAAAAGTGCATCTATGGCAATCACTTTATCATTATTAAAATTTCCCATGTCAGTCATTTCCATTTGGTATGCCTTATTCAAGTAATGCCAAGCAGAATCATGTTGTTCCAATGTTTTAAAAATTACTGCCCGATCATGATACTTAGTATAAAACATCCATGGTGCATCATGACCAAATTCGGTAGCTGTTTTCGCAGCAATAAGCGAAGAATCATTATACAATAATGCTAACTGATTTTGATTATTTTGTAAATGTAGTCGTGATTTATTACTTAAGGTTGCGGAGTAACCGGAGAAATCTTCCAGCCTTTTATAGATTGCACCTGCTTCTTTAAAATATCCAATTGATTCATGATATAAAGAATCACCTAAGAGTAATCCCATTAGTAAATAACCGGTCGCTTCTTCATCATTTTGATCAAATTGGGGTGCAGTCCTAACTACCTCTTTTGCATAGAACAAAGAAGAATCTTGATGATTATAAATTCGATGATAAGAAGAATACCGAATGGCAAAGCGAGGATAAACATCTTCTAAATTATGTTGTGAAATAACTTTCCTAGCTAGTTCTAAATGTTTTAAACATTGAGCCGAGCGACCCATTTTTTCATAAAGGCGCGCTAGTGATAATTGAGCTCGAGCATAGACTTCCTGTTCATTCTTTTGCTCTGAAGTTTCTACGATTTGAATTAATTTTTGAATAGCAATTTCATCCTGATGATCTTTTTCTAAAACTTCTGCTTGATGAAGTTGAACCTTTAATCCAAAACCAGTTTCCAATTCACCTGCATCTTCTAATTCAGCTATGATTTGAGAAAAAATAATATTCGCACTATCATTTTTAAAGGATCCCAAATATTCCATGGCTGTTTCAAAATCTTTTTCTAGTGCTGATTTTGAAGAAAGTTCTTGACTCCAACCTTTGTTAGAATTAAAAAAAGATCCTAATAAAATTAATAAGATGTAAGGATACTTTAAGGCGTAATTCATTCATTTCGTTTTTGAATTAAGAGGTTGGAAAATTATAATCATCCATTACTCTTAATTTCTATTGCTCCCTCCTTCTTTTCAAAAATAGTCGAACATTAGACTATAAATTTGAGGTTGAATATAATTATATATATTTTATTATTTTATTTTTTAGGCTTAAAAATAAAATTAGAGAGAGAATTTATTGATATGAATTTCCTGTAGAAGAGAGTTGTTATCATTTGGTTTCTTAGAGTTATGAGTTGTTATCATTTAGGTTTTTAAGGTTATGAATTGTTATCATCTAGGTTTTTAAAATTATGAGTTCATCTAAAATATAAAGAGTGATGTTTTAAGTTTGTTTTTATCGCCATCCCAATTCTCTTAAAATGTCATATGGCTTTTTCCCAAACTGGTTTTCAAACTGATTGGAAAAATGATCGGACTTCTTATATCCAACTGCTTGAGCTGCTTCTTTCACCGTTCTGTATTTTCCATTTTTCAAAAACTTCATTGCCATTTTTAAACGTTGCTTTTTCAAGTATTTTTGAGGAATCAATTTGGTCAACTCTTTTACTTTTCTAAATAATTGTCGTTCGCTGATTTGCAGTTCCTTTGCTATTTTTTCATTATTCAAAAAGACATTTTCTATATTCCTTCCAATAACTTCATCTAATCTTTCTAGCCATTTCTTTGATCCTATTTCTATTGAATTTAAATCATTAGTTTTTGTGATTTCTCTTAGTGCTTTCATCGGGTAAAATTTTCATAGAAAAAGAAAGAGATATGCAAAAATCAGATTTCGAAAAAATCATAAATTCTAACTCTTACATAACTCTTATTCCAACTGTTCAACTGAGTTATTCTTCTATCATTTCCTAAATGAGGAAATTTATTTTCTTTTGGATTCAGTCAACATTATTAAATTTTATTTCCACTCTTTTTCAAATCTACCTCTGAGTTGACTATATTATTGTTAATTCTTTCTTTTAAGATTTAAACAATCATATTTGTTATTATGATATCTCAAAGATGCAATAAATACCTCTACTCTGCCAAAGACAATGTGAGGCAATTACCACAATATTTTAAATAATTATTAGATCAATAATTCATTTAACCATTTGATTATCATATATTTACGCAAATAAATTCACCACAAAAATAAATATCATTTTCACTTCAAAATTCACTCAAATAGTTAAAACTTTTTCTCCAGAAGAATTAAAGTCCTTTGAACTGTGGCTTAGATCTCCTTGGTGCAACACTAATAAGAATCTTCCTATTCTACTTGAAAAAGTAATAAAATTTCATCCAACTTATGATAATCCAAAACTAACAAAGGAAAGGTTATTTAAGAAGATTCGTCCTAATGGAAAATTCAGCGAAAGAAGAATGAATAACCTTTTCTCAGAAGGTTACCTTGCAGCGGAAAAATTTGTTGTCTTTCAAAACTTAACTAAGAATCAAAATTTACAAAAAGATATTTTCACTAAGGAATTACAAAGTAGGCATTTGGAAGATTGGTTTTTTAAGGATGCTGATAAAGAAATTGAAAGGTTGGAAACTTTAGAAGTCAAAGAATGGGAAGACCAATTACATTTATTCCGATTACATCGTAGAGTTTACCATCATCCAAATCAAAATCTTCGGATGAAGCCTGCCAATCACACACTAGAAAAAATGGGAGCGCCTATTGATATGGTTTATTTATTGGAAAAGGCAGCAATAATAAACGAAAAAATCTTTCGAAATAGACTAATCAAAGGTGAGAACCATGATATAACTTTAGATTTGGAAAAATGGCTTGTCTTAAGCGAAAACATTGACAATCCAACCATCAAATTATATAGGATGAGGTTTAATTATACCGAAGATAACTTCTTAGATAATTACCATTCCATAAGGAATTTCTACTTAGAAAAATTTGAAAAGTTTAGTAATTTCGATAGAAAACTAAATTTCTTCTTTTTAGTAAATGATACCTCAAAACTAATAAGATCAAGAATTTTTGATATAACGGAACATCTACCACTTTATAAATTAGGACTAAAAACTGAGATTATTTTTAATGAAGGTACCATAACACATTTCACATATGCTATGATTGTCGCTGCAAGTAATACAAAAAAAGATTTTTCGTTTACGTCGCATTTCATTAAAACTTATAGTAGTAAATTGGAATCAACTGTTCAAGAAGACGGGCTTTTTTGGGCTAAAGCTCATACTGAATATTACCAAGGAAATTTAAATAAATGTTTAGACCTTTTACTTAATCACGATTTTAAATTTCACTACTTTCAGCAAATAACTAAAATATTAACGACTCAAGTTTATTTCGATCTACACCTAAATGATCAATCTTATCAATCGTATTTATTCAATTATTTTGATTCTTTTGAAAAGTGGTTGTTAAGAGAAAATTTTCGATCACAAATTAAAAAGAAGAGTTTTCTACGATTCGTTCAAATTTGTAGAATATTAGCAAAATCTGTTACAGAAGTTAATTTTAATGTAGATAAAATTGAAGGGTTATTAAAAAATGAATCAAATATCCAAGCCTCAGAATGGTTAAATAGAAAAATTAAAATAATTTTAAAATTAAAAAAGTAAGAGGTTGCCCAAAACTTAAGCAACCTCTTTTGGTTTTAATTTATAACATCATCCTCTACGACAATCTGCGTAGTCTTAATCTCTAGCCCCGTCAAATCATTCCCCCCCATCGCTAGATGAACATTCAAAGTTCCATTCCCTCCACTATAACTATTCACTCCAAAAGTAAGCGTAACAGTATTCCCACTTCCATCTGTAAAATCAATAGTTTGAGTTGCCTCTATATTACTATCTGTAAAATCGTGGTTACTGGTAAAATCAACCACCAACTCTACTGCATCCGAAGATTGGGAAGTTACCGTTACATTTATTCCGTTTCCTCTTGCATGTGAAGTAGTTTCTAAAGGCATAGGTGTATCCGATTTTTGCGACATACTACTTACTGTTTCTATCTCCGCCGCCGCAACAGTTTCAGGTTGGATAAGCGCTTCTTTTGAACAGGAAGCAAAAAGTAAAAGTGTTGTTAAAGCAAAAAATGACATTAAATTTTTCATAAGAAATTGGAGTTAATGTTTGTTCCCTGTTTTGTTTTGATGGGGGAAAAAACGGTTAAGAAAATGAATATTTGATCCGTCCTACAGCGAAGCAGAACTGGTTCATTTCCGTTCCCAATTCATCATGTGCACCTGATGTTTTGAGTTTGCGCCAAGCCCGGTCAGGTGAAAGAAGAGCGACTCCTTGCACAACCGGCGGATAAAAATTCTTTATTTTTTTTTTAGAAATTTGAGTACAACTTTTTAGTCATATCAATTTTGGGTAAGAGTTAGGTAAGGTTTAAGAACTCAGTTTTTCACTTGTAACGTGATTTGATCGCCTGCTTTTTAGTTGGCTATTTTTTAATTCGTTGTTATAGGGTTTTGAATTAAAAAAATCAGAATCAAATTATTGAAGTGTATTACTTCGTTCGTTATGTCCTCAATGTAGCGAAATGGCATACGGATAAAATGGGACATCCAACCTGTTTTTTTGGGACAAACACCATAAAAATGGGACAATGATGTAGGAAAAATTAGATTGGTGGGAAAAAGATGTGACTTTTTTGTTTTTCTTTCATTGAATAGAGAATATTTTTCACCACATAGAAAACATAGTCCTTGGTGGGGGAATCTATGTTCTCTATGTGCCTATGTAGTGAAAAAAAATAGAATTCATGGAAATATGTTAAAACAATAGACATTATTCTAAATCGCTTTTTTCGGAAAAAACACCATTGATTATCAAGGAGTTACGAAGCTAAAAATCCATTTAGAATAATGTCTAATATGTCTAATTAAAGATTACTTTTTTTCAAAATTTCTAGTATTTATTGTTTTTTGTTCCATCCTCTAATTAAAAAATACTACGATGAGAAGACTAACAAAAAACCATATTAATGAACTTACCTATGAAATTATTGGAGCGGCTATAGAAGTACATAAACAAATGGGGCCGGGGCTTTTGGAAAAAATCTATGAAGCTTGTATGATTCGTGAATTAAATCTCATGAATATAAAAGTGAAAAGCCAAGAATCAATTCCAATAGTTTACAAGGGCGTTGAATTGGATATCGATATAAGGTTCGATTTATTAGTGGACGATTGTATTATTGTTGAACTGAAATCAGTCAAAGAAATGATTCCATTATTCGATGCCCAAGTTATTTCATATGCCAACCTGAAGAGAGTTCCTAAATCTATTCTTATCAATTTTAATTGTGTAAATATTTTTAAGGAAGGACAAAAAACATTTGTCAACGAATTATTCTACACGTTGCCTGACAAGTAATTTTATTATATTTTTTTTACCACATAGGCACATAGAAAACATAGTCCTTGGTGGGGAAATCTATGTTCCCTATGTGCCTATGTGGTAAAAAAAATATGGTAAATAGTGTTAATCCAAATACTCCGATGGCACTTTCCCAAATCGCTCTTTAAACTGTGCAGAAAAATATTGAGGATCGGTGTACCCCACTTTAAATGCCGCTGACTTGACCATCTTTACTTTACCTGTTTCAAGTAATATCCTAGCTTCATGCAAGCGCACTTCGTTGATGTATTCTTTAGGGGTAAGACCTACGAGTTTTTTAATTTTACGTTGAAGTTGTCTACGGGACATCGACATTTGATCTCCTAAAAAATCCATATTAAATCGAGAATCGGAAAGGAATTCTAAGATAACTTTTTCCAAACCTTCTAGCCACGCTTGATCTTCTTCCGCAATGGCTTTCTTTTTTAGCGCATCATTTTTGGCTTTTTTGAATTCTTCAGAATCAGCTTGGATCGATTTTCTAACTGCGTAATTTTTTAATAAATTTTTGATACGAATTAATAATTCTTCCTCGTCAAATGGCTTCAACAAATAATCATCTACCCCAATTCGTAAAGCATTTAATCGATCTTCCATATCTGCCCGAGCAGTCAGCATCACTATCGGAATATGATTCATTTCATCATTAGAACGAAGCTCCTTGAGCAATTGAAAACCATCCATCATCGGCATCATCACATCTGATAAAACTAAGTCTGGTAGTTGAATAGTAACATCATTATTCGTCGAAATTTTTAATAATTGGTCCAAGGCAACTTGTCCATTTTCGGCAACTAAAATATTAAAATGAGGAGAAAGAATCGTTTCTAAATAATTTCTTAATTCATAATTATCTTCCACAACCATGATGGTTGCTTGATCTTCACTCCATATTTTTTTATCGTTTGAAGTAAGTGAAATTGCATTTTGTTTTTGAGAAAATAGCTCGTCTGTTTCTTCAATTGGAGTAGTTGTGGTTCCCAAAATTTCCTTCCGTGGAATCTGAATAAAAAACGTAGCCCCCTTTCCTATTTCACTTTCGACCCAAATTTTTCCACCCATCAATTTAATATACTCTTGAGAAACCGCCAACCCAATTCCCGTTCCACCTTCTGTCAAAGCACCGAGTTGTTGAGATTGATAAAATCGATCAAAGACATGTGGAAGATCTTTTTCGTGAATTCCTCGGCCAGAATCTTTTACTGAAAATTGAAAAACATTTTCTAAATCTTCTGCTAAAAATAAAACACTTCCTTCCGCTTCGGTAAATTTCAAAGCATTCGAAACTAAATTATTAAGGACAATTTCTAATTTTGATTTATCCAACTCGACAGATAACTCTTGTGGTATTTTATATTCAAATGAGAATTGAATATTTGATCTTTCTGCATGAGATTCAAAATTAGTTACCGTTCGACGGATAAATGGGAACAGCGCAACAGGTTTATTTTCTAAGGCCAATTTTCCAGATTCCATTTTTGACAAATCCAAAATAGAACCAATCAATTTTAATATATCTTTTCCGTTTTGCTGTACTAATTTTAATAAAGTAAATTGTTGATTGGAGAGATCGTTACTTTTTAGAAGCGAATTTATCGGTCCTAAAATTAAGGTCAATGGAGTTCTTAACTCATGCGAGACATCTGTAAAAAACCGAGATTTCATTCCATCCAATTCTTTTAAACGGGTCGCTTCATTTCTTCCCATTTCTAATTCAGCACTTAGAATATATCGTCTTCGTTGTACTCTCCAAAAGAAAACTAACAAACCGATGGATGCCAAAACGTAAAATATTTTCATAAAGGTCCTACCATACCAATAAGGTCGAATGACTATATTCAATTCAGTTGTCTCGCTATTTTTGTTCCCTTCTCGATTAGCTGCAGTTACTTTAAATTTATATTTCCCAGCAGGAACATTCGTAAAATAAGCCTCTGCATCTCCCCCTTTTACAGTCGTCCAATCTCGATCATAATTTTCCAAAATATAGCGATAACTCACTTTATCTTGATCATCATAATAGTTGGCTGAAAATTTAAAATTGAAATAATTTTCTTCTCGTTGCAAAACCAATCTATCCAAAACATTTAAATTTTGCTCGGTTGAATATTCTTCCCCGTTGACTTGCAATGATGAAAAGTAAACTCGGTGCGGGTCATTATAATCTATCGTGTTTTTTGGTTTCAATATAGAAAAACCAAAAGGCTGACCAATGATCAAATCATTATTAGACAGTTGTTCAAGACCATAATTCAAAAAAGTATTATCTAATCCATTCTCTTTTCCAAACTGTGTAAAGTGCTGATATTCAGCATAATACTTCACTAAACCTCTAGTTGTATTGATCCAAACATTTCCAAAATCATCAACCACCATACCATTGATTTTATCATCTGGCATGCCATTTTTCTGATCAAAATTAATGACATTCTCTTTGCTTAGATTTTCTGGATCCAATTCATAAATCCCTGAAGCAGAAGTTCCAACCCAGATTTTTCCATTCCGTAATTCGGCTAAAGAAAGAATTCTCCACCCTTTGAACCAACCATCTTTGTAGGAAAAATAATCTTCTTTATTCGTTTCAAGATCCAATCGGCAAACTCCATCGGTCAAACTTGCAGCCCATAAATTATTTTTTTTATCAAAAATAATATCCCAAATTTGAGGACCAATTTCCTTGGTGATAAAACTTCCAATTGATCTTTCGATAACTGATTCATAATCCCATTCCATCAATTTCCCAGAAGAAAATGCAAACCAAATTTTTTCATTTTTATCTTCTTTCATCGTTACGAAACTTTCCTTCGCAACATCTATTTTTTCAAATTCAGGAATTAAAACTTCTTCCAAAATATCCTCGATCATTCCGTATTTAAAAAGTCGAATCGCTGTTGGTGTTTTTACCAAAACAAAAGTTTGCTGATCTGAGGTTGTCAACAAATCTAAAATTTTTCCAGTTTCATCTGGATCAAGTGGAAGTATTGGCGTTTTGGAATGAACATATCCGTCCTTATTTTTTTTAAAAACAAAAAGCCTACTATTGTCTGTCGATGCAATTAAAAATTCATTGGAAAGCGGAAGGGAAGTAATTTTTTTGAAGTGATTTAAAGTTTGCTTTACTGCTCCCTCCATCTCAGGTTCAGAGAAAATCGACCCGCTACCATTCGACACACTTACCCCTAAAGTCATATCACGTACCCATAATCGATCATCCTTATCTTGAAATACGCCATAGATATCATCACTCAAAATCGCAAAAGATTTGGAATCTTTATCTGTCAAATATTCCCAAGTTTTGTTTTTGGTATTATATATCCCTAACCCTTTTCCAATAGTCGCTACCCAAATTTCACTAGCTGATTTATAGGCTACTTTTTTTACTTGCATTGGTTCTGTTGGAAAATCCACTTGCTTCGTCTGACTATTAAATTTTACTAATCCATGTCCTTCTGTCCCAATCCAAATATTTCCGTTTTCCTCTCCTAAAAGTGAAACGGAAAAAGTAGGGTAAGAATCCATCAGGAGATAAGTGGTTAATTCGCCTGTTCTTTTATCAAAATGTCGAATGCCCTCATGCGTCGCTAACCATAATTTATTTTTGTCCAAAGGATCATCAATAATATCTTGAACACTATTCGTCATAAAAGAATTATTCGCATCAATATCTTCCTTCATCGCATAGGACCTAAAATTTTCAGTCTTCGGATTAAAGTAATTTAAACCACCACTAAAAGTTCCAATCCAAATTTCCTTATTTTCATCAATAAAAACATTGGTCGTTCCATCGGCAGAAAGGCTATTTGGATTTTGAGGATCATTTCGAAAAGAAGTGAAAGTTTCTGTGTTGGAATCAAATTTTATCAAGCCAATACCATTACATGCAAGCCAATAAACTCCATCTTCACCTTCCTCGATATTCATCAAGACAGCTCCTTCTAATCCATTTGGATTATTTTTATCTACTTTATAATTATTGAAATGATGCCCATCATAGCGACTCAATCCATCATGGGTTGCCAACCATACGATGCCTTTGGAATCCATCAAAATATCATGAACTAAATTATCAGCAAGACCATCTTCAATTGACAATCGTCGAAATTGAATATCTGTTTTTTGAGCCGAGAGGTGCGGTAAAAAAGAGAAGGTGAAAAGGAATATCCACCATCGTAAAAAGGTTAGCATGTGTATTTGTTTTCTCAAAAGTTAATTTAACGCCTGAATAATTATTTTTACTTAGGAATGGTCAAATAATAACTTATAACAGTTTGGCAATTATTTTAATCTAAATCGAGGCATGAAAATAGGCGCATATCTAGATATGTAACTGTTTTTATAACGAAGAGTTAGGTTAAGAAGTCAAAGTGTTATAAGTTATTGTATGGCCATTCCTTAATTACGAAAGGAATTTATTATTTGTAAATATAAAAAAAAAGAATGGGACATCAGTAAATTATAATTGCTCTATTTTGTGATAGAAAATCTGTAATTTATAAGTGTAGATTGTTTTTGATTACGTAGATTTTGTAGAGTGTTTAGTTCTTTAATAAAAATAAAATTAGGTCAAATAAAATTGAACTTTAGTTTTATTCGTGTTTGCTATATTCGGCTAAAGCCAAATCTACGTTACGATCTACTCCTTGCTGTATACTTCTATGAAGTCTTTGCTTCTTTTCCACCCGATGCAAGCATCAGGGGAAACCTTAAAATTAAAATATCGGAAATCCCTCCTCAATATCCTGAAGTTTATGACAATAGTGCAGAGGCATTTGTATGGGGTTTTAAGAAAAGTATTTTACGGGCAAACCATGTCTTTATTTTTGAGTCAATCAATAATGGAAAAGGAACTCGCCTAGTTCATTACGAAAAGATGTCAGGGTTCTTAAAAGCGTTTGTTATGACAAAAAAAACAAAAGCAAATATGTTTGAAAAATATAATACGATGAATCAATCATTCAAATCTTTTTGTGAGAAAACTCTTTAAAAGGCAAAGCATTATCGTATAGGTAAACTAGCTCAGATGAATTCTAAAAATTTAATAATCTCTGTTTATAAAACAAGTATTTCAGAAAAAGATTTACTCAATTTAAAATCAGTTTTAGATAACTTCAACAAGGATATTAAATGGAGTACAGACTTAGATGATGTTGAGAATATATTAAGAATTGAAAGTCAATACGAAATAGAAAAAGAAATTATAACTTCGTTACAGGCCCTTAAGTAGTGCGCATTGATTACTTGGGTAAATTTTAGAGCTAAGATTTTTTCGATAGTTTTTCTTAAAAAATAAATGCATAGCCTGTGTTATGGATTTATTTTTCAGGGAAAAATAGCGGAAAAAGATAGCTATAAAATACCCAAGTAATCATTGTGCACTACTTAACATAGCATGTATTGAATTGCACTAAATAAAATAAATGAAAAATTTCCACCTACAATTCGGAGGCAAGGTTACCAAAGAACTCCAAAGTCAATACGAAGAATCAGAAAATTGGAAAGACGGAAAATTCCAAAACTTAGAGGAAACCGAAATGGATATATCTTTTTGGAAATTACCGGAAGTCATCTATAAGCAACTGACCAAAGAAGATCAGAAACCCAAAGCGACTTTGCCTATTATTCCTTTTGATAAATCTGCGTTTTTAGCACCTGCCGATCAAGCAAAATTTATCTGGTATGGACACTCTGTCGTGCTGATGCGACTTAATGGACAAACGATTTTAATCGACCCAATGCTAGGCTCGAATACTACGCCTATTGCCCCTATCTCCAATACCCGATTTTCAAAAAACAGCTTGTCGTTAATTGACAGTTTTCCTGAAATAGATCTCATTTTACTAACCCACGACCATTATGATCATTTGGATTATGACAGCATTCAATTGCTAAAACATAAAACCAAAAAGTATTATGTAGCCTTAGGTCTAAAACGACATCTTGTTCGTTGGGGCGTTGAGGCAGATTTAATTACTGAATTTGACTGGTGGAATGACGCAATGCTCGAAGACATTCAGATTACGTTTACCCCAACTCGTCATTTCTCAGGACGTGGCTTGACCGATCGAGCAAAATGTCTTTGGGGAGGTTGGGTATTCAAAACTGAAAAAGAAAATATCTGGTTTAGTGGTGACGGTGGTTATGGTCAGCATTTTAAAACCATTGGTGAACGCTTTGGTCCATTTGATTTTGCCTTTATGGAATGTGGCCAATACAATGATGACTGGCGCCCCATTCATATGTTTCCTGACGAATGCGTACAAGCAGCGTTGGATGCTCAAGTCAAAAAAGCAATGCCTGTCCATTGGGCGGGTTTCTCCCTCTCCTATCAACATACTTGGACTGATCCGGCGGAGGAGTTTGTACAGTTTTCGAAGGAAAAAGAACTAACATATTTGCTGCCACCTTTGGGTAAACTATTTACTTATACGGACACCATTCAAGAGAAGTGGTGGCGATCATAAAACATAAAAAGAAAGAGGTAAAATGTAGTAACATTTTACCTCTTTCTTTTTTAGCCAATTTCTGTGAAATGTATTCAAGCCTCTCCGAAATATATACTTCAACAAGTTTGGATTGTAAAGATATTTGTTTCATTCAGATTCAAAATAAAATATAAAAATCATGGCAAAATCAAAATGGAACACTAGCAATATTCCAAATCAAAAAAATAAAGTAGTCATCACACAAAAAGCAAACGATCCCCTCCCCTAAAATAATCCAGCATTCAATTCCCAAATGATATATTGTTATCTTTGAGCCCTTATGAATGAATATTTTAAATCGATCATTCTGCAAAAAACAGGAGCCTCTTCTTTAATTGAAAAAGAGATGATCCAAGAATTGTGGAGTGGATACGGAAAAATCATGCGAGTCGGATTGGAGAATGCTTCTGTCGAAAGTGTAGTAGTAAAGCACGTTCAGTTGCCCATCCATAAAAATCACCCCCGCGGATGGAATACTGATATTGGGCATCAACGAAAGATTAAGTCATACCAAGTAGAAGCTAAATGGTATGACACCTACAGCAAAAACAGCGCTGCCCGTCTCCCGGAATGTCTAGCCATTGAAACGCAAAATGATGAGGTACTAATAATGCTAGAGGATTTGGATGAAGCAGGCTATCCCTTACGCAAAGGGTCTGTCACCTGGAAAGAAATAGATTCCTGCTTAGCTTGGTTGGCACAATTTCACGCAAGTTACTTGGGAAAAATTCCAGATGGACTTTGGGAAGTAGGAACCTATTGGCATTTGGAAACTAGACCTCAGGAACTAGCAGTATTGGATGATCAAAGGTTGAAAGAGGCCGCTCCTCTCATTGATAAAAAACTAAACACAGGTAAGTACAAAACATTTGTTCACGGAGATGCCAAACTAGCCAACTTCTGTTTTGCTAAAGATGGACAGGTTGCTGGGGTAGATTTTCAGTACGTAGGTGGCGGGTGTGGAATGAAAGATGTGATTTATTTTATAGGAAGTTGTCTAAACGAAAATGAGTGCGAACGTTTGGAAGCCCAAATTCTTGATACCTATTTTGAGTATTTACAAAATGAACTGGAAGAAAAAAATGAAGCACTAGAAAAGGAATGGCGATCATTATATCGAGTAGCCTGGGCGGACTTTCATCGCTTTCTAAAAGGATGGAGTCCCGGTCATTGGAAGATTAATAGTTATAGTGAACGTCTAACCGCAGAAGTAATTAATAGTCTATAAAAATGGATTTATCACAACTTAATAATATAGCAATCAAAGCAGCCCTTTCCGCAGGAAAAATCATTCAGCAATATATGCATGAAGTCGTTCCTGTGGAGAAAAAAAAAGGAGGCACAAGCTACGCCTCACAAGTAGTAACCGTAGTAGACAAAGAATGTGAAACAGCCATTCTTTCTCATCTACTTCCTACCTGTGACGAATTTGATTTAGCTCTCTTATCTGAAGAGACTGAAGATGATGGGAGCCGATTCGAAAAAGATTTTTTTTGGTGCATAGACCCGATGGATGGAACGCTTGCTTTTATCAATAAACAACCTGGGTTTTCTGTATCGATTGCTTTAGTCGCAAAAGACGGGACACCCTATATTGGAGTCGTCTTTGACCCCAGCACAGATACCTTGTACCATGCGATCAAAGGAAGTGGTGCTTTAAAAAATGGTCGTCCTTGGGAAATTAAACATGCAAATGACCACTTAACCTATGTGACAGATCGAAAGCTAAAGGATACACCTCGTATAACCGAAATAGAAAATTTGCTAAATAAAAATGTAGAGAAATTAAGTTTGAACGGCGTAAAAGAAATGGCTGGAGCAGGTTCAGTTTTAAATGGTATTCTTGTATTGGAGAATGGCCCTGCATGTATGTTAAAATTCCCCAAAAAAGAAATCGGCGGCGGGAGTATTTGGGACTTTGCTGCGACGGCGTGTATCTATCGGGAATTAGGATTACCTGCAACGAATTTTGAAGGAGGAAGATTGGACTTGAACAAAAGGGATGGCACTTTCATGAATCAGGAAGGCGTTTTTTATGCTAATTTAATTGATAGATAAGTTCTAAAATATTATTATAAATAACTCAGCGATTCAAAATAAAAAAGAAATAGCAAAATCAGAATGATAAGGTCAAGCATAAAACCAAAGCCTTTCCCTTTCAATTGAAAAACGAATGTTGCCATTTACGACTCGGCCTTATTCTTTTAGGAAGATTGAATTTAAAAAGGCGTCAAGAACAGTTTACTGTTTGAGACCAACTTAGAA
>CALJOK010000114.1 GCA_937981555.1 uncultured Saprospiraceae bacterium | reverse complement strand
AGTAAATGCCAATTGCGAAATTGGATTCGCTCCCGCTTCTGCAATGTGATAACCTGAAATCGAAACTGAATAAAAATTCCGAACTTGATTTTCGATAAAAAACTGCTGCACATCGCCCATCAATTTCAAAGAAAATTCGGTGGAGAAAATACAAGTATTTTGCGCTTGATCTTCTTTTAAAATATCTGCTTGCACCGTTCCTCGAACAAAACTTAATGCTTTTACTTTTAACTCTTGATAAATTGCTGGTTCCAAAATTTGATCGCCCGTCACTCCCAACAACATCAAACCTAAACCATTGTTTCCCTTTGGAATTTCTCCATGATAGGTTGATCGAGCTATATTTTTATCATCATATAATTCTTTCAATTTAGCTTCCACCAAATGTTCTAAACTATTTTCTTTGATATAAATTTCACATTGCTGGTCAATTGCTGCATTCATAAAAAATGCGCAAATCGTCGCAGCAGGCCCATTGATCGTCATCGAAACGGAAGTCGTTGGATTACACAAATCAAAACCTGAGTACAATTTTTTAGCATCATCCAAACAACAAACACTCACTCCTGAGTTGCCAATTTTTCCATAAATATCAGGTCGGTGATCTGGATTTTCTCCATAAAGAGTTACCGAATCAAAAGCCGTCGACAATCGATTTGCAGGCATGTCAGCCGATAAATAATGGAATCGAGTATTCGTTCTCTCAGGTCCACCTTCTCCTGCAAACATTCGAGTTGGATCTTCTCCTTTTCTTTTAAATGGAAAAACGCCCGATGTAAATGGAAATTCACCTGGAACATTTTCTTGTAAAACCCATTTCAAAATTTCGCCCCAATCTTTAAATCTTGGCAACGAAACTCTCGGTATTTTCATATGCGAAAGTGAGGTCGTAAAGGTCGGAACTCGAATTTCTCGATTCCTAACTTTATACATAAATTCATCCGCCGAGTAAGCTGCTTTTTTAGCTTCCCAACCGTCGAGGATTTTTTTGCATCGTCCATCCAAATCTAATTCTAGCTCCGTATATGATTTTTCCAAACCTGCTAAGATCATTTCTCGATTTTCAATTTCTTCTTGCTTTTCGATAACCGAAATGGAATTTTTGATCCCAAATAGTTTTCTCGCTACCTCACATTGTTTTTCTACCCAACGATCATATTGTCGATTATTTTCAGAAATTTCAGAAAGGTATCGAATTCGTTTTGGAGGAATGATATATATTTTTTCACTCATCCCCGCATCCAATTTCAAATCAGGTTTTAAATCTGCACCCGTTTTTTCAACAATCGTCTCCATCAATTTTTTATACAAAACATTCGTCCCTGGATCATTGAATTGAGAAGCAATTGTTCCAAAAGCAGGCATCTCACTTGGAGGCGTTTCCCACATTTGATGGTTGCGTTGAAATTGTTTTTTCACATCTCGCAAAGCATCTTGCGCACCCCTTTTATCAAATTTATTAATTGCAATAATATCGGCAAAATCCAACATGTCAATTTTTTCCAATTGTGTCGCTGCACCATATTCAGGAGTCATTACATACATCGTCACGTCAGAGTGATCGACAATCTCCGTATCCGATTGACCAATTCCAGAAGTCTCCAAAATGATCAAATCAAAGTTCGCTCCTTTCAAAATATCCACGGCAGATTGCACATGTTTTGACAAAGCCAAGTTGGATTGACGAGTCGCCAACGAACGCATATAAACTCGATCTTCGTTAATCGCATTCATTCGAATCCGATCTCCTAACAATGCTCCTCCGGTTTTTCTTTTCGAAGGATCAACGGAAACAATCGCAATTGTTTTGTCCTCAAAGTCCATCAAATATCGTCGCACCAATTCATCCACTAAACTTGATTTCCCTGCTCCACCAGTTCCTGTAATTCCTAAAACAGGAATAATCTTCGTTTCATTTTCTTTCCTAATTTGTTCGAGCCATCCTTTATTTTCTTCGGGAAAATTCTCTGCCGCTGAAATCATTCGAGCAATCGCATGTGGATCTTTTTCGGCAAATTTCTTCACTTCGCCATTCAAATTAATTCCAACTGGAAAATCACAACCTTCCAACATTTCATTAATCATTCCCTGCAATCCCATTCTTCGTCCATCATCTGGCGAATAAATATGGGTAATTCCATACTCATGCAGCATGTCAATTTCCGTTGGCAATATAGTTCCACCGCCGCCGCCATAAATTTTCACATGACCAGCACCTCGCTCATTGAGCAAGTCATACATATATTTAAAAAATTCATTGTGACCACCTTGGTAAGATGTCAACGCAATTCCCTGCACATCCTCTTGGATCGCAGTATTGACAATTTCTTGGACAGATCGATTGTGTCCGAGGTGAATAATTTCAGCGCCGCTGCTCTGCAAAATTCGACGCATGATATTGATCGCAGCATCGTGCCCATCAAATAATGAACCCGCTGTAACAATTCGGATTTTATTCTTCGGTTGGTACGGAGTTATTTTTTCCATAAATATATTTGGTTATTAATCCTTTTGTAATCTAACGAAAAAAAAGGACTCTGGTTCAAAATGTACGTAGCGCAAAATTACACTTTTTTGCTTTCGAAACATCTAGAAATTCATGGAAATAGTTACCAATTATCTAAAAAACATACGAAGTTGTTGCACGGTTTTAAACTAGTACCACAACTAAAATAGTCAAAAGTTATACTTATCAAAAAAAATCAAAACCAACCTCCTTCAATCTTTCATTTCGAATGATCTTACAAAATCAAAAGAGTGTAAATTTTGTATTTTAATCTTTTTACCAAATCATCTAATATTTGTACATTGAAGAAGAATAAATCAACATCAATTAAAACTCTCTTCCATGAAAATTAAAATCTTCACCCTTTCAATCATATTCCTTTTTTTTTATTCCATCATTTTTTCACAAAAATCACATTGTAGAAGATTATTTATTAATTCTCCTGTCGGTGATACAATTAGTATCCCTGACAAGTCTCCTTATAACCAAAACACTAGAGCTAATTTAGTTTTTTATAAACGGAATATTAATCACGAAGAATGTAATGAGAATAAATATCAACCAATAATTAATGAGGATTTCGAAGGCGATTTTGACACTACTTTTTGGAAAAAAGAATATCCTTATCCTGCTCCATTTAACAAAGTACATTCGAATTTAAACGATACGTATATAAATACAGACAACAATGTAAATATTGAGAATGGAATCTTAAAACTACATGTTGCAAAAAATAATCCCTCCTATTCTTACATTAATGAAAATGGAAATGAACAAACTATTAATCATCCATATTCTTTAGGAATGCTCCATTCAAAAAACCCTCTTGCTGGAGGTGAGTGGAAAATTGAAGCTTCTGGTTGTTATAAATTTGGAAAATTTTCTGCTAGAATAAAGTTTCCAAAAAGTAATGAAATTAATAGTGCATTATGGTTTTATGGCGCAGGTAATGAAATCGATGCTTATGAAATATTTCATGGCTCAGACGGACATATCAGAAGCTCTATTCATCAATGGAATATAATAACAGATGATAATAATACTCATGCTGAATATGGATTAGATGCGCACCTCGGAGACCTTTCTAATAAATTTCAAACTTGGGAAATTGAATGGACACCTTATAAAATAGTCTGGTCTTTAAATGGCAACCCATTTAGAATCTTTTATAAATATTATAAATTGAATATTGACAATTCTGGGAATAGAAAAAACATTTGTCTTATTGGTTTAGATTGCGATGAAATACCTCTTGGAGATAATACGATTTATGAATTGAGTGGATGGCATACTTTTTCAACTAGACCTATTGATTTAATTTTTGGAATGGGAATTACTGGAACACCAAAAAATAATGAAATCATAGAAATTGATTGGATAAAAATTGAGCAAAAACCAAATATGCAATTAATCTCCGACGATAATTTTCCATGTATAAATCAAGAATTCATAATCTCGGGATTGCATACTGATCAAATCATAGATTGGGAAGTATCTAACAATCTAGAAATTATTGACATCCAAGAAAATTCATTGACCGTTGTAGCCAATCAAGATAGCTCTATTGGTTGGATTGAAGCTTCTGTCTATGGGAATAATATTGATTTGCCTGAAGGAAACTGGACTACGATT
This sequence comes from uncultured Saprospiraceae bacterium, assembly GCA_937981555.1. Taxonomy (GTDB): domain Bacteria; phylum Bacteroidota; class Bacteroidia; order Chitinophagales; family Saprospiraceae; genus CAJQQY01. The sequence goes on along the minus strand of CALJOK010000114.1, from coordinate 32,088 downwards.
GGATATACTTTTAATAATGAATTTAGTGAAGATGCTATACCATTTCAGAATTTCAGTTATAATTGTACTGATGTAAAAATGAAAGTGAGGAAAGAAATAATTATAGGAAAACCTATCTCTCCAATTTTAGAAAATAATATAAAACCTTGTTTTACAAATGGAGGTTTCGAAATTACCATAGAAAATAATTTTCAATATCAACCCGATTCTGAATATAGTTGGTCGAGTATTTCAGATGCAACTATTTTTGAGAATTATCAATCTTTATGGGTCATTCCTGATACGTCTTTGGAAGATCATTTTTTCAAATATGAATTATCAATTTCTAATGCCTGTGGAACTTCCACTTTTGAAAAAGAAATCTTTGTTCCCGACTGTATAAATAATTCAGAACTTCCCGCTTTAATTATTTACCCTAATCCAGTAAATGATATTTTATATTTTGGTTTACAAAAAACTAATTATGAAATCATTGAACCTTCTGCATCTCCTTTTATGATAGTCCATGTGGGTTCAGGAAGGGTTATGCACAGAGGGGAATTAGGGGAGGTTTTCTATCAATTAAATGTCGCTAACTGGGGAGAAGGAATTTACGAAATCGCTTTTCAAATACATGGAAAAAAAATATCCAAAACTTTTTCTGTAGTTCGATAATTTAAGTACGTAATTAATATTTTTGATAATATAAAGTTGGTTTCTCAATAATATTCCACATCTGCAAGACCTCGCTATTCGTCTCTGTAAATTCAGGATCTTCAACTTTTATCCAAGTCATAATTAGGCAATCATTATCTACCTGAATAATATTTTCAGAAGCATTTGATATTTTTACTAAGGCATCTCTTTCACATTTATTATTGTCAAAATCTGGCAGGTCAACTATCATAAAATTAAAGCTCACTACTGCTAATCCTATCACATACCATTTTTTATATTTTGATACTAAATGTCGAAATAAATAAAATGAAGTAATTCCATAAGTATAAAATAGCAAAAGTGTAATCGGTAAGAAAGTATCTCTTCGAATTATATTAGGACGATATTCTCGATAACCTCCAAGTGGTAAAAGTAAAATATAGAAAATTGCAAAAACACTTAAACATTGAAGTAGGATAAAAATCTTTTTGCGCTCGGTAGATTCTGTTTGCTTTTTCATCAAAAAAACATTTACCAAAATCACTAATATTAAAATTGGAAAACCTAGTTTTTGAGTTAACATATTAAAAATACCCAGTGGTACTTTTTGATACCTTTCCATTATTGAAACTGAATTCACAACTCCTTCAGATGTGTTTAAACCAATGAAAAATGAATACATGGAAAAACAGCAAAAGACTAAAAAGAAGAAGAATGTTTGTATTCCAATTTTTTCTAAAAACGATTTTTTTAATTCTAAATAATTCTTTTTGTTTTCTTTCATAAAAAATTTCCAAATCTGAAATCCAAAAATCATCGCAATCGACAACAATACAATCGGAGGAATAAGTGGTCCATTTAGAGATAAATAAATAGTCAAAAGAAATAGGAAAATCTTTTTGCCCCAACTTAATTCTAAGCTGGTATTAAAATATAACTTTTTATAAAATGGTAGAAAAAAGAGTAATAACAAGCTGATTGGAAAAGCGTAAAACAAAGTGTAAGTAGTAGCTTTATCGATTACTCCCATGTATTGATAATAACCTGAAGTTTGAAAAAGAGGTGTTAACAGTACCGCTACTATCAAAAAATATTTATCGGTCAACTTACTTTTACCTGTTATAAAAATGGCAAGTAACGCTATCAAAAAAAATTGAATAAATGTTTTTATTAGTGCACAAGCCAAATAAACACTATCGATTGGTGAAACTATTTTTTGTAAAAAGTGAGGGATATTTCTAAAATATTCTGCTGTAAACCAATGAGCAAAAAAACGATTTGGCGAAGCATTCGATTCATTTTCCAATAGAACACTTATTCCAAAAGGATCATTCATCAATGGTTGGTACTGTTCAGCAGGAAGGATAATATTTGGCAAATCACCATCTAAGGCAACATGGAAATGTTGACTAAAAGAATATGCAATGTCTAAACATAAAAATATTATTAATAAAAAATGCCAGTTCCTTTTTAACATTTAATCTTATTTTAAATCACCCAAAAACCACTCGCTCAAATTCACTCAACATCATCGCCGTTGCTCCCCAAACCACTTTTCCCTCAAAATCAAAATAGGGCACATTTTTTAAAACTATATTTTTCCCACCTTTGATATCTCTTGTTTTTTTATTTTCTATTTTATTTAATTCAGCAACTGGGACTTCTAAAATATTATCCACCTCCGAAGGTTGCGGAACAAACTCTGGTGATTTTTCCAAAAACCCTACAAACGGATGCACTAAAAAATTGCTCACAGGAATGTATAATTCTGTCAGCCTTCCCAACACATTTATATCCTCTCTCGGAATCCCAACTTCTTCCTCCGCCTCTCGCAATGCACCTGCTAAAAGTGATTCGTCCTCCTCTTCCAATCTTCCTCCAGGGAAACTAATTTGTCCGCTGTGCCGATCTTTTTCATGCGACATTCTTTGAATTAATGTGAAATGCCAATCGTCATTTTTGGGAAATAATAAAACTAAAACGCAGGCGACGGTTGCATCATCTGGTGCACCTTTGTAATGTTGACGAAGGGCAGGCGCCATTTCTAATTGGGCGATTCTGCCAGGAAGTGTTTGTGCTAATTTTTGTCGAATATTATCTATCATGATTATTGTTACGTGGTGGTCTGCTTTAGCTGACCTAAAAAAAAGAAAACCCAAAGAGAGTAATTTCTTTATGAGAAAATAATTTTAGTAAGCCTCCATTTTGTAAGATGAAAAAAATCGCTTTGCTCTTTTTTCAGGTCTGCTAAAGCAGACAGCCACATTATTATCTGCCAAAGTGAATAAAAAAGTTAGGTTTACCAAGTCAAACGGCCTCTTTACCAAGTCTCGATTTTTGTTCTGAGTTTTTTATTGGAAATTAGCTTTTGTTATTTGAGTATCGGTTTTATAAAACCGACCTAAATTACACTTAACCTAAAAAATAAAAATTATGTTGACTAAAAAAATTTATTACTTATTCCTTGTTGGAATTCTATTTCCCTTTTCTATTTTTTCACAAGAAACAGAAAAAGAAATAAATGCTTCTATTGAAGAAGTAAGAATTCACCTGCAAGGCGCAGAAATTATTCGAACAGATCAAGTGACACTTCCAAAAGGAAAACACAAGTTAGTATTCACAGGACTTTCTCCAAAGATGAATCCTTCGAGTATTCAAATTTCGACAGAAGGAGATGACGTCAATATGTTATCTACCACGAGTCGAATTAATTTTTTAAAAGAAAAAAAAGAATCAAATCCTGCGATTGCCATTTTGCAAGATTCATTATTATTGATTGCAGATGAAATTCAATTTTTAGCAGATCAAGAAGGTGCAATTGCTCAAGAGAAAAGTTTATTAGAAAGTAATAAAAAATTGTCTGGTAAAGAGAAGGCTGTTGACTTTGAACAATTAAAAGCTACTGCTGCATATTATCGAGAAAGATTTTTGACTATCAATGTTGATTTATCAAAAATCAGAAAAGATCGTGCTGAATTCCAAAAACAACAACGAAAAATTCAACAACAACTCAATGAATTTAATGCAGGGAAACGTCCAACTTCTGAAATTTACCTTGCTCTAAATTGTACACAAAATGTCACCACGACTTTTCGAGTGCGCTATGTCGTTCGAGATGCGGGTTGGTCTCCAATTTATGATTTGACAGTAAAAAATCTAACGGAACCGATTAAAATAAAATATCGAGCGCTCGCTTTTAATGATACTGGCATTGATTGGGACGATGTAAAAGTAGTGTTGTCGACAGCTGATGTAAATCAAAGTGCAACACTTCCGATTTTGAATCCTTGGTTTATCAAAGAGAATGTTCCTCAAGTATATGCTTACAATCAAGGCCGTTTAAATAATATTCAAAACAGCAATGTTTATCAAAAAGAGAAGAAGTATAAAGACAATTCTAGACAACAATCTGATTCAGAAATTCAATTAGGCGCTCCTGGTGGCAATGTAAGATTTGAAGAAATAGAAATTTCGGAGTTAAGTTCTGACTTCGAAATAGATCAACCCTATTCGATTCCTGCTGATCGAAAACCATATTCCATCATTGTCAACGAATCTGAATTGCCAGCTGATTATCAACATTATAGTGTTCCGAAAATGGATAAGGATGCCTTCTTGCTAGGGCAAGTCGTTGGTTGGGAAGATTTGGATTTAATGCCTGGCCCGATGAATATTTATTATGATAAAAGTTTTATTGGGATGGCTCAGTTGGATACTCGAAACTTAAGTGACACTTTGAATCTTTCGCTAGGTCGTGATCCAAAGGTTTTAGTCAAAAGAACAAAATTGAAAGAGTTGACTAAAAAACAATTCATGCAAGGCAAAAAGAAAATGACCACAGCTTACAGAATTACGGTTAAAAATAATCGAAACCGAGCGGTAGATTTTGAATTGCTTGACCAAATTCCAATTTCGAAATTAAAAGAAATTGATGTCGATGTAAAAGAAATTTCAGGGGCGGAATATTTTGAAAATACTGGAAAGTTAAAATGGGATTTCAAACTTCAACCTGGTGAATCCAAGACTGTCGAGTTTAGTTTTTCTATCACTTATCCAAAGGACAAGGAAATCAAAATTGATAAAAGTAGAAAAGTGGTGACGCCGAGATATTATTAGAATAAAGAGTCAACGGTCAACTTCTTATCTGATTCCCAAACAAAAAGCGGTGATTTTCAAAAATGAAAATCACCGCTTTTTTTATTTAACAGTTAAGCATTAACCGTTAAAAATTTATTTATTAGAAATTTCTAAGTATTTTTTCAACGCCATTGTCATCGAAGGTGTATCCGGTGCAGGTGCAGGAATATCAATTGTTAATCCTTTTTCTGAAACAGCTTTCTGAGTAGCATTTCCGTAGATAGCTAAACGAGTATTTTTTTGTTTAAACTCAGGAAAATTTTCATACAAAGAATCAATCCCAAGCGGACTAAAAAATACCAAGACATCGTAAGTTACATTTTCCAAATCAGACAAATCTGCACTAACCGTTCGGTACATCATCGCATCTTGAAAATCAATGTCATTCTTTTCCAAAAAGTCAACTACAGGTCTCGCTCCTAAATTTGAACAAGGCAAAAGGAATTTTTCTTTTTCCTTATGCTTCATAAATGAAGGCTTCAAATCCTGAATTAATCGCTTCCCTGCAAACACTTTTCGTTTACGGTAAACAATAAATTTTTGTAGATAATTGGCAATTGCTTCAGACAAACAAAAATATTTGGTGTCTTGAGACATTTTGATTCTCATCTCTTCACACATTCGAAAGAAATGATCTACGGAACCTTTTGAGGTGAAAATAATTGCTGTAAACTCATCCGGACGGATACGAGTTTTTCGGAATTCTTTTTCAGTTACGGGTTCAACTTGGATGAATTGGCGCCAGTCTATTTGTAGACCATATTTCTCTTCCAATTCATAATAAGGCGATCGCTCAGGTTTCGGCTGTGAAATCAAAATACTTTTGATCTTACGAAAAGACTCTCCCTTTGCTTTACTATTTGATGACATTCAAAATTGTTTTTGCATTTAGAAATTATCTTCTTTTTTCTTAAAAAGAAGGTGTCATAATCCCTTAAAAACTTATTGAATTCCTATCCCACTCGTTGCTACTTTCCACAAAATCAGGACAGGGGCTATTTCGACGGCACAAAGGTAAATAAAAAAATGAAACTTATTACGATTTAAAAACTTTGAAGCGATAGATAATCCTCGAATACTGCGGAAAAAGTACACAATTCCGATAATTATAAAGGAAAGATAAATTACGATAGGTATAATTTGTGGTGGAGCGTAAGCAATTATGACATTTGCAACAAATAAGATGATGCTTAAAACGATTCCAAAAACCGTCATTGTCATACTATAAATGCTTGTTTCCTTTTCAATAGGGAAAACCCAACCAATAATATTGATCACTAAATGTTTGAGAAAAATTAACCCTGCTGCACTCCCTACAGTCATCATTAATAAGGAAAAATTGGATATCTCAGGAGTCAAATTATAATATCTTAACAATAGATAAATATATATTCCAAGGTTGAAAAGAAATAAAACATATAATACATAATAAGGGATATAGGCAACAGTTCCTTTCTCTCGATGCAACATTCGCATCACATTCTCATTCGTAAAGGCATGATAAGCTTTGGTGATTTGTGCTCGATAAATACTCAGACTCAAGGCTAAAGATATTAACATCGCCAAGGTCAATGAAAATCGAAAGTTTTTATCGTCGGTTGCCGCTACTACAGTCGGTTCTTTCTTTGGACTATTTTGAATATTAGGAGAAGCAGTTGGGGATTTAATTCTTTCAGTAGTACGAATTACATTAAATGGATTTTGAGCCGCAGCATCCACTCCTGTTGCTTCCTCAATAATATCATTATTAGGGTCTACTATTTTTGTTTTTCTATCAGCACGATGTTGCAGTTCGAAAGGATTAGTACCACTCTGACCAATCAATTGGCTACTCCAAAACAAAAGAAATAGCACACCCACAAAATTTATTTTTTTAATAAAATTCATATTAAATGCAAAGTTAATTTTTCCTTTGATTTTTTTTAAATTTTCCTTTTTCTCTTTTTTCCTTAATTTTTCTTGTTAATGTGTTGTTAAGCATTTTACATTCCCATAAATAAGCAAGAAATTGGAAAGTATAGAAAAAAATGCACAGCAACTACTTTCCAAATAAATCGTTTTACTTTGAAAGTAATTTCTATTAATCAATTTCCATGTCGAACAAAATAATTATTGGAGTAGTCACTTTAGGAGCGCTAGCGATCATCGGAATCATTAGCATTCAAAGTTATTGGGTGCTCAAAACATGGGATATTAAAAGTAAAGAGTTCAATCAAAGTGTCAGAATTGCCCTTAGGAAAACTACAGAAAAATTAGCCGAGACAGACCAATTTGAATTGCCTTCCAAAGAATTAGTGACTCAAATTTCATCTAACTATTATGTCGTTAATACTGAAGCAAGTATAGATGCAGGTAATCTTGAACACTTTTTACGTCAAGAATTGGAAGTCCTTTCACTCAATGAAGATTTTGAATATGGGATTTATGATTGTTCTAGTCAAGAGATGGTTTATGGTAATTATTGCGCCTTTGATAATCTAAATACTAAATCAACCAAAAAGACCGAACGATTACCTGAGGTAGATAAATTCACCTATTATTTTGGTGTAACTTTTCCTAATCGGGAAAGTCATTTGATGGGCGAGATGCAATTATCTATTTTCTTTTCAGCGCTTTCGTTGATCACGATTTTATTTTTTATTTATGCCTTGACTGTAATTTTGCGACAAAGAAGATTGTCCCAAATGCAAAAAGATTTCATCAATAATATGACGCATGAATTCAAAACACCAATTTCTACCATCAAAATATCTTCTAATGTTTTTTTAAAAAATGAGGCTATTCAAAAAGATGAGCGACTCCTTCGTTACGCCAACATTATCAATGAACAAAATAATAGACTCAATAATCAAGTAGAAAAGGTATTGCAGATTGCTAGACTAGAAGGTGATTCTTTTGATTTAAACAAAGAAGAAATAAATGTAAATACATTGTTAGAAAACATTGTAAAAAGTGAAGAAATCAAAATCACTCAACTTGGTGGTCATATTTCGATGAATCTTCAAAGTAAGAATTCTACTATCAAAGCAGATAAATTACACCTCACTAATATCATTCATAACTTGCTCGACAATGCCATTAAATATTGCAAAACGACTCCTGAAATCTCGATAGAAACTAGAGATATTGAGAATAAGATAGAACTTCGAATTGCTGATCAAGGTATCGGAATCAAGAAGGAATTTATGCCGCAAATTTTCCAAAAATTCTATCGAGTTCCCACGGGCGATGTTCATAATATTAAAGGATTTGGATTGGGTTTATTTTATGTGAAAAATATTTGCAAAGCACATGGCTGGAAGATTGAAGCAAAAAGTGAAGAAGGCGAGGGAACTGAATTTAAAATAACAACTAGAAAATCTGACTCCTAACTAAAAACAATATGACAATGAAAGCACACTTATTTTATGTCGAAGATGATGAAAGTTTGAGTTTTGTAACTCGCGACAATTTGGAATTGGAAGGGTACAAAGTAACCTATTGCGAAAATGGACAGAAGGCAATTGATATATTAAAAACAGAAGATTTTGATTTGTGCATCTTGGATGTAATGTTGCCTGACGTGGATGGATTTACAATTGCAGAGGAAATTCGGAAACGAAATAAACAAGTACCTATTCTATTTTTAACGGCTAAATCATTGAAGGAAGATCGGATTCGTGGCTTGCGATTGGGAGCAGATGATTATATCACCAAACCATTTAGTATCGAGGAATTAATTTTGAAAATTGAGATTTTTCTTAAACGAAGTCAGATTGTAGTTAAGGAAGATGAGCACCTTTTTCAGATTGGAGATTTCACTTTTGACCATAAAAATTTACAACTCAAAAACGAATCTATCAAACGTCAACTCACTCAAAAAGAAGCTGACTTGCTCAAATACTTTATCGAAAATAAAAATGAAGTACTCAAACGTTCTGATATTTTGGAAACACTTTGGGGAGAAGATGATTATTTTTTAGGAAGGAGTTTAGATGTTTTTATTTCTCGTTTGCGAAAATATTTGAAGGAAGATGAGACTTTGAAAATTGAAAATATTCATGGAGTTGGGTTTCGGTTTAATGCAAGTCTATAGAGTAACACGTAGTGGTCTGCTTTAGCTGACCGTGAAAAAATTTATAATGGGTGACTTTTCTTTTGGTCAGCTAAAGCAGACCACCACGTGTTACTTCTCAATTACATGCGTCACCGCCTCCAAATCCCAATCAATTACCAAACCTCCCGCAAGACTCTTTGCAACCTCTTTTCCATATAAATGTTCACATAAATAAAGTGCCGCTTCAAAAGATTTTGCACCGCCAGCCGACGTAATAAATTTTCCATCATGGACAAATAAAACTTTTTCGCCATCAACCTTATCATAGACTTTTAATTGTGGAAACATCTTTTTGTACTTTGGAACATCACTTGGAAAAGTTGTCGAAGCCACCTCATCCAACAACCCAGCTTTAGCTAAAACGAAAGCTCCATCACAATGAGAAGTAACAAATTGAGCTTCTTCCCCTACCCTTTTTACAAAATCAATCATCGCCTTATTTTCCAAATCCGAATCCAAATGATGTTCCGCACTTGGCACCACCAAAATATCAAACTTCGGCATTTCATCTTTCAAATAATTGTAATCTGGCAACAAACGAATTCCTTCAAAAGTCAAAACAGGTTCATGTGTATCTGCTACCAAAAATACATTCATCGGTTTGATATTGTTTCTAAAAATGGTATGTTGGAAAATATCCCAAGGTGCAGTCAATTCAGTATTGTACACACCGTCCATAATTAGAAACGCCACATTGTATCGATCAGAAATGACCTTCGGGGAAGGCAAAGGAACTGAAATCTCACTTTTGGAAATGTCTTGTTCTGGAGTTGACTTTGAAGTGTCGCAATTTTGGAAGAAGAGAAAAAGCAATGCTAGGAAGAAATATTTCATGATTTGTTTTTTCGCAAATTTAAACATTTTCTCTCCTAAGGAAGACTTTCCAAGTCCTGCAAAAAAACGATAATTGCAAGACTTGAAAAATTCTCCTACGAGTCAAGATCATTTAATCCATATTGCTCGATGATTCGGATTAAATTCTTTGCTAAATTTTTATCATTTGAAAAATTTCTTTTCGCCAATCCTTTCGCCCAACCTTGATAATCTGTTACTCCTAATTCAACTAAATCTGCAAATTTTCCTGAAGTAATATATTGACTATGATTCCGAAAACTCATCCAAGCAGATTCATAAATTCGGTAACAAGTTCCTTCCGAACTTCCCATACCTCCATCCCAATCGTCATTACAAGAAATCGAAAAATGATTGTTATAATCTGTCGATAAATCATTTCGTCCCCCTTCACTATGCAACAATGCATTAGCCAAAATTATGGAAGCTGGAATTTGAAATTTCTCCTGCTCACTTTTTGCCACATGCGCAAAACGTTGGAGGTAATCTTCCTTAATTGATGGATCGATTGCATTTAATTTTTCTAAAAAGTCTTTTCCTTTTTTTCTTTTCTTAAATGGATTACCAAAGAAATTAAACAAGGAATTTCCCTTCTTGGTCTCCTTTACTATTTCTTTTTCCGCAGGAGCTTTATCAGTTAATTTGCTCTTCCTTTTTTTCTGAGGTGAAGATATTTTTTGTGCGGGAGCTTGATAATTTTGATGACTTTCTTTTTCTACTTTCATCGGTGCATTAAGATTGAAGTTTAGACTTAAATCTTTACGAATAAATACGAATGCTAACACAACAAAAAGGACCATCGTAAACCAATTGATTCCAAATGGGTTTTTTATTTTTTTAGGGGAGGATTGACTAGACATAACTATTTCTTTTGGGTAAAAAATTCTAAGTTTCTTTTTTTGATAAAACAAACTTAAAACAAAATGTTTTCAAAAACAACATTTATTTAATCTTTGTTAAAACTTTTTGTTGATTGTTTTTCAATCTTGAAGAATTTCCCATTTCTTTTTAAAACCATAAACCATTAATAATCAATTAATTACTCATAAAAATTTTATATTATTTGTAAATAAAAAATATCTCCTTTTTCCTAAAAAAAAACCTCGAATCTTTTTCCAAGATTCGAGATTTTAGTTTTTTCTCTAAAAGATTCACTTTACTTCAATCATTGTCCTCGCAATTCAGCCGCTGCTTGTTGTAAGGAAAGATCGTTTGGTGCAATGCTTAAACCGTAATTTATATACTTAGCTGCGGTCGATCGATCACCTATTTGTTTGAAGAAATATTGGTAGCCTATCTTATAACTAAAGGCGGTTAACTCATTCGTCCATCGATTACCATTTTTAAAATAATCCAAATAGATGTCAACTGATTCATTCGTTCTTTGCACTTTGACTATGCTTTCGAAAGTTTGCAGAAGTGGTTCAATTTTCTGATCCAATCTATAAATATCGGTAGCTACTTTTGCTTGCATTTTTATGGCCGATCCATAACTTGGATAAATCTCTAAAGATCGATCAACATAGGCCTTCACTTCTTGCAATTGAATTTTTTTCTTTTCTCTATCCGTTTCTCGTTGAGCATATTTTTTAAACAGAGCAGTACTCATATATAGATTCGCCCGAGCACTATTGGGTGAATTTTGAATTGCTGAAACATTTAATGTGTAGCCATTTTCCCAATCTGAAACTCGTGTAAACGTTTTGGCAAAATAACCTAAAACCAAAATACCAAGCAATCCTAAATTAATAACTGGTGAAGGTAATTTTCGAGCAATCAAATAACCTAAAATGATACAAAATCCAACCGATGAGAAAAAGACAAATCGATCATTCATAAATGTTCCAACAGAAACGACCAGATTTGAAACGGCAAAAAGTGGAATCAGAAAAAAGAAAATTCCATAAGCTGGAATACTTTTTTTCCGTAAACCTAATACTGCAAAAATGCCCATTCCTGCATACAATAAAAAAGAAAGAATCGTACTAATATTTCCCCAAGTCATAATTGGAATATGATAAGGATAATAATCATGCGTAAGTGGATGAGGAAATAACAATAGTTTTACGTAAAGTCCTAAAGTGTAAAATTTAGTAGCTAAAGCTTCCGCAGAAGACATCTCCACAAAAGGATTATTCATCAAATCACTAGAAGCTTCTCCTCCTCCTAAATTAAACATATTGCCTCCTCCAATTGCCTCATTCCTCATATATAAAAAAATCAAACTCGCTACCGCCAAAGGCACAATTGAAATCGCATTTTTCTTAAAAGAACTATTGGTAAAAAAATAAGTAGTCAATGGAATCAATGCGATAAAAGTCAGTACGTGCTCTTTTGCTAACAGTCCGAAGAGAAAAATTATACCTGACAAAACTAAGTGAATTGGTTTTTCGCTAGCGATATATTTTAAGGTGAAAAACATCGTAGCAAGCGCTCCTGTCAATGCTAAAATTTCATCACGCCCTTTTACATTTGCAACTGCTTCAACATGAATCGGATGCAATACAAAAAGTAAAGTCGAAACAAATGCCAAGGTCAAATACCACTTTGATTGAACAACAGGGAAAAGTACTGACAACAACCGAAACAACAACAGCACTAATAATCCATACAACAAAACATTGATCAAATGACTAGTTCCTGAATCAGAATAAGCAGCATGAAATAAAAATTGTTCTTTGTTTTGATTAATTTCATCTGCTGAAAAATGAGTATTAAGTGCAGCGATAAAACTTTCTTCGGTTGGAAAAATAACTTCAAACAGATCTCCATCTGAAATAATCTTATCTACCTTATTGGCAAGTGCAGGATTCTTTTTAAATTCTTTAGTCCAGAAATTTTCAATCTTATAATTTCGTTGGCCAAAAAATTCATGCTCCACAGCAAAAGTAGCAATCGAAAGTGGTCGATATCGGCTTCCTGGAAGAAGGTTGATTTGCTCTCCAAAATAACCAACCATACTTTCTGTTCCAAAAATTTCAGCAATTCCAGCAAAGCCTTTTTTGACTAATCCATTTTCATGGTAGACAATTTTATCATCTAAAACATAATCAAAGGACCTTGTCTGTATATATAATCCGATAGAAAGTATAAATAAGATCAATGCTGGGATTGCATTTTTTTTCCAAAAACCACTTTCGATAATTAGGTCTGGAACATTCGATTTCTTTACCTTCTTAGGAGTTGAAATGGATTGCTTTTTAGATGATTTTTTCTTTGCCATATGATTATTAAATTAAAACCTTTTGCAATATGATTATTTATCTAGGTTTTTACAAAAAAATCAAAGATTGGTTTCCTTAATCATTTTCATTATCCCAAAGAATCAATTATTCTCAGACAACTTTATGACAAAAAAATGCACCATTTAGGTTAGTCTTCATTCTTCAAAATGATTAATTTTACAAAAAAAAATTAAACCCAATGTACAAGCAACTCTTCTTATTTCTAACAATCTTCATTCTTTCTTCAGGAAGAGTATCTGCTCAACCTGAGCCCTGTATTGACCCTCCAACCATGACATCCTTTTGTGAAGATGCTTGTATTATTTGTGATATTGATGGATTTGAAGGAAGACATGAAAGTGCCATTAGTGGATTGGCACCAAGTGATTTTTGTACGATTGTACAACATAATATTCAATGGATTGGATTTATTGCAGGAAGTGTAGATTTAGAAATTAACTTGGCAGTCTCGAATTGTGTGCAAGGACCGGGTTTAGAAATTGGAATTTATGAAGGGATTAATTGTGAAAATTATCAACAAGTTTCTCAATGCTATGGAGCACAAACCGCTGTGGCAGAAGGCACCAATAAAACCTTTACCAATTCAGTTCCACTTGTAGTTGGCCAATATTATTACCTGGTGATGGATGGTGCATTTGGCGATAATTGTGATTGGAAATTTACGGTCGTTTCAGGTTCTACTCAAGTTGCTCCGTTGACTACTTCTGGAAATATTTTGGGGGACCAAACCGTTTGTCCTCAGTTACCTTTTATTTATAATGTAAATGCTCCGTCAGGTGCTACAGAATTTGATTGGACAATCAATAATTCGGCCGTTAATACAACAGCAGATTCGATTGAAATTACTTTTCCAGTTAATGGATTCTATACGGTTTGTGTTACCGCTCGAAATGCCTGTGACGAAGCACCTCCTACTTGCATCGTTGTTCAAGTTAACTCGGTGCCTGATACTGAAATTATAGATTTTCTTTGCGAGGGCGATTCTTTTTTAGTGGCCAATACGGTTATTTACGAAGGTGGATTTTATGAATTTAATTTACAAAACTTTGAAGGTTGCGATAGTTTGGTCATCGTTGATTTGACTGAAATTGTTACCCCCGTTTTGGATATTGATATAGACATTTGCGATGGAGATACTTTGTCGATTGGATCTACGCCTTTTACCCAAACTGGAATTTATCAAGAAGTTTTGACTTCTGTTTTTGGCTGCGATAGTATTATCAATTTAGATTTATTTACCATCGTCTGTAATATTACAAGTGATGATTCTTTTACACCTCCAACTTGTTTTGGCGAAAGTTCGGGGAGTATTGATTTTAATGTCGTGAATGGAACGCCACCTTTTACTTACACTTGGATGGAGTTAAATAATACATTTTCAGGTGCTGGTAATATTACGTCGTCAGGTGAAATTGTTACGATTAATAATTTACCAAAAGGAACTTATCTGATTACCATTTTGGATAATTTTGGCAATAGCGATATCATTATCTCAGAGGTGACTGAACCAAATGAAATGAGTTTAGATTTTGCGGCTTCTGATTTTAATGGAGTTAATGTTTCTTGCGAAAATGGTGTTGATGGAAATTTGCAAGCCTTGCCAACAGGTGGAGTTCCGAATTATGATTTCGCTTGGTCTTCAAATCAAGCGACTGATTTGATTAGTAATTTGCCTGCAGGAAATTATACTGTAACGGTAACTGATAATTCTGGCTGTTCTCTTATTGGAAATTTTGAAATGACTGCGCCAACTGCATTGAACTTGACCGCTGATTTTAGTAATCCAATTTGCGATGGACCAAGTACAGGTTTTGTCAATGTGATTCAAAATAGTGGAGGAATTGCTCCTTACACTTTTAGTTTAGATGGAAATAATTTTACGAGTGATTCACTCTTTGATGGTCTGACAGAAGGAACTTACGAGTTGGAAATGATGGATGCGAATGGCTGTATTTTTCCTATAACGGAAACTTTGGTTGCGCCACAAATTCCAACAATTGATTTAGGGGAAGATGTACTCATTAATTTAGGTGAAACTTTTACTTTCCAAACTACCTTCAATAATGTCAATCTGCAAGAAATCATTTGGACGCCTAGTGATGGTTTTGATTGTGAAGATTGTTTGTCTCCTACCTTCTTACCTTTGAATTCTGGAAATTACACTTTGTTTGTTTCCTCCGAGGATGATTGTCCTGCGACAGATTCGATTACGATTACAGTCAATAAATTTCGACAGTTTTTTGCCCCAAATGCCTTCTCCCCTGACTTCGATGGATACAATGATTATTTTACCTTATACGGCGGACCAGAAGTTGAATTAGTAAAAAAACTAACTATTTTTAATCGTTGGGGTGCAGTTGTTTTTGAGGGGAATGATTTAGAATCAAGTGCAAATACGCAAGGTTGGGATGGAACTTTTAATGGAAAAACGGTTAACCCAGATGTGTATGTTTGGATTGCGGAGATTCTGTTTTTGGATGGGGAAGTGATTTCCTATTCGGGGGATTTGACGATTACTAAATAAGAGTCAGGCGGTCAGGTTGATCGCCTGACTCCTATTTCAAAAAAATGAAAAATAATTTCCAAAAAGTTTAGACCTTGTGGTTCGATTTCAAAATCACAAAAATCTAAAAACCATGCGTTTCATTTTATTCATCCTTTTTGGAATATTCTTAAGCACTTCTCTTTCAGGACAATTCAATATCAAAGTCGGTTATCAATATGGATTAACCAAGCCGACCACTCACAATAAAATTATTGATCAGATAAATACCAACAATAGTTCCTTCGATAATTATAATGAAATGAAATCTTTAAAATCATTTCATGGAGTTAATTTTGGTACTCGATACCGAGCAGGTTATGTGGGATTAAATTTAGATTGGAATCCCAAATTCCAAATTATAGAATTCGATGGTATCAATCCGACAACAGATGTGAGTGAATTTCAAAAGCTTTATTATCGATTTGATAGTTATTCCTTAGGAGTTGAATTTTTTGTGAAACAGTTTTCCTTTGGAGCTAGTTTCGATTGGAATAAGATGAGAGTTAGATCTGAAAATACAGAGCGAAGTGATCGACACGAAATATTTAACGCCAAAAGTACCAGCAGTCATTTTTTCGTTAGTCTCAATGTTTATGGAAATGAAAATTTGACGATTGCCTTACAACCTTATGTGCAAATACCTTGGACTAATTTTGACTTTACCAATTTGGAAAATGATTTAAATACTGGAGTAAATTTGGGTGATTACGAGGATGGATTTATGAATTATGGGGTGAAATTAGTTTTCCAAAATGGAAATTACGAAGATTAACTTCTTTTTGAAAAAAAACAACACTTCCTAAAATCAAAAAAGCAACTCATCCGGATTGGTGAGCTGCTTTAGTGTTTTTTTGTCAACATAGTTGGGATTTGCTAGCAGCCTAACTGATTCTAACTTTTCCTAACTAACATAGGATTAAATTTTGACAACTTAGATTTCCGTAAGGTGAACGGAGTGTTACCTCTTTATCGAATTTCTAACTTAAGAACGATAGCATAACCTTGTATGCTGCCTACAAGTTCAGTTATTTTTACTTTTTTTTCAAGTTTTTATTATTTTTTAATAAAATAATAACATTTCTTCTGCTTGAGCCAAAAAAAGAAAGCCTTCACAAAAAAATGTAAAGGCTTTTCCCAACTAAACTGTTCCAAAAATTCTTGCTCGTCAGCTCTCTTTCAAAAAAAGATCAAACGAATATATTTTTTATCAAATTTGATTATTCAATATTTTACTAACTCAGTTGAGTTAGTAGTTTTGCCAGAACCAATAAGTTTTAAAATCGTGTGGAGGTAGTTGGGCCGTTTTTATTTTCGGCTAATTAGGATTTTATTGATAGGTGTAAAATGCTTAGCACAAAGATAATCTATACATTTTACGCTTAAATACCCTCTTGGTGGTATTTTTTATATCATAGAAGTTTCTAGATGTATTAATTTTTAATGTAGAAATTATTTGATTTTGGAGAAAAGTTAATCATTTTTCATTCGTACCTGATGTGGACTAGTTTTAGGAATTCGCTCAATAATTTCACGAGCTTCTAGATCAAGTTTTACAGTCACAACATACCAAATTACTTTTCCGTCAAAAGTCGGCTGCAAATCCTTTTCCAGTTGATCTGACAAATCTTGATAAGTTATTTCTCCTGTTTGCTGAATCATTTGAAGCATGGCATCTTTGATCACATTATATTTGGCTAAAGAAATGTTTGTTCCTTTTTTTCCATCAGGGTGAAGGGTGAGTATTTTTTCTTCTTCTTTTGACACGTTAAAATTTTAATTTAATAAATGAAATACCATTACTCACAAGATGACTTTGAGCCACCTCGTGAGTATGACTTATTCAACCAAAAGATTACTTCACATAATCAATCGTCAAGTTACAGAGTGTCCGCACACCTAATTTCATCGAGCTTTCATCAATGTAAAAATCAGGAGTATGATGGGAAGCGGCTTCCTCAGGATTTTGCCCTTTTGGCATTCCACCTAAAAATAAAAATAGCCCAGGTACTTTTTGAGCATAAAATGAAAAATCTTCTGCACCTGTTCGAGCATCAACTAATTTTACATTTTCTTTCCCAGCTACTTCTTGAACTGTTGGCAACATTTGGCTCGTCAAATCAAGATCATTGAATGTAATTGGATAACCTGTGGTAATAGTTACCTCTGCAACTGCGCCTGAACTTTCTGCAATTTTGGTAGCTGTCAATTTTATTTTTTCATGAATCTTTTTTTGCATCTCCACATCCAATGTTCGAATCGTACCTATCAATTCCACTTCTTCAGGAATGATATTGTTACGCACTCCGCCACGAATTAATCCGATACTAATTACTGCACCTTCTTTAGTCAATTCAGTTTGGCGACTGATAATTGTTTGCAAACCAGTTATGATTTGAGAGGAAGCAACAATTGGATCTACTCCGGCCCATGGCGTTGAACCATGTGTTTGTTTTCCTTTGACTTTGATTTCTAGACGATCAACAGCAGCCATCGTTCCACCAGGCTTGTAGGTGATTTTCCCAACTTCCGTTTTGGAATTAATGTGTAAACCAAAAATCACATCTACTTTAGGATTTTCCAACACACCTTCTTTTACCATCAATTCTGCTCCACCCTCTTCACCTTGTGGCGCACCTTCTTCCGCTGGCTGAAAGATAAACACAACTGTTCCTTTGATGTCTTTCTTTACCTTTGTCAATACTTCAGCAGCTCCCATCAACATCGCCACATGTGTATCATGACCACAGGCATGCATCACTCCTACTTCAATATCATTGTACCTAGATTTTACTTTTGAGGCAAAAGGAATATCCACTCTCTCGGTTACCGGAAGCGCATCCATATCGGCACGTAAGGCTACAGTTGGGCCAGGTTTTCCACCTTTTAAGATTCCAACAACACCTGTATGAGCAATTCCTGTCTTGACTTCCATTCCTAAATCACGAAGATGTTTGGCCACTTTTTCAGCAGTCTTAAATTCACGATTAGAGAGTTCTGGATTTTGGTGAAGATGTCTTCTCCACTCGATTACTTTTGGTTCGACTTGATCAGCTAAAGCATTGATTGTTTCCTTTAATTCCTTTTTAGAAACCTCTTCATTTGCATTTGTTGGCATTTGGGCAAACCCAATATTCAATATCATTAAGCAAAGAAGACAAATAAAAAATTGTTTTTTGAATTGGTCCATTTTATTTTTTTTGGAAAAATTTAAAAAATTATATTTAAAAAAGTTGTTACTTTAATTTTAGAAAAATAACATTTTTACTACATTTAGTTTCCTAAAAACTAAAATATCTTTTGAAACCCGTCATTTCGTTTCCTAAAAATAAACAACATTTTTTTAAAAACAATAAACAAAGAATTGCTATGCAAAAATCAGCTTCTCTCAAAACATTATTAATCTTTTTTCTTTTTCTCATTTTCTCTACCTCTATTTTCTCTCAAGCTCAAAAAGAACCAAAATTCGGGAAAATTAGTCTCGAACAATTGCAAAAAACTGTAGATGAAAAATTTCCGGATGCGCATGCAGTTGTTCTATTTGATTATGGAACTACTTATTATCGTTTTCTTCCACATGCAGGTTTGCGACTCAATACCGAACGACATGTTGCTATCCAATTTTTTGATAACACCGAATTTGACTTGGCTACTTTTGAGCTATATTTATATCACAACACCAGAGGCAAAGTGAAGCTGGAAAATGTCAAAGGATACACTTATAATCTTACTGATGGAAAATTTGATCGAGTGAAGTTTTCTAAAAAAGATATTATCAAAGAGGAAATCCATGATAATCTTGATGTCAAAAAAATAACGATGCCTAATGTAAAAAAAGGTTCCATCATTGAATTAAAATATAATATTGCTTCTGATTTTATCACCATGAACCCCTGGTATTTCCAAAAATCCGTTCCGACTCGATATAGTGAATATAATATTGAGATTCCTGAATTCTTTTCTTTTAATAAAAATATGGTTGGCTACTTCTCCCCTTTTATAAAAAAAAGAAAGGAAACTAGCATGGAAAATTTTAGAGTATTTACAGAAGGTTGGATAATGACGGACTTACCTGCTTTTGAAGAAGAAGATCATATGAGGTCTTATAAAAACTATATTTCAAAAATAGATTTTGAATTAAAATCCGTTCAGATTCCATCTAGACCAATAGATTATTATACCAAATCATGGGAAGAGATCAGAGAAGATTTGATGAAGCATAAATACTTTGGAGGTACTTTGAAAAAAGTACGTAGTGCTAAAATGGTTGATATTGTTGAAAAATATAATAGCGGAAGTGAAGAAGAAAGAATGCTAGGCATCTATGAACATATCAAAAAAAATATGAAATGGAATGGACGTACCAATAAATATAGTCGCGCTGGACTCATCAAAGCATTAAATAAAGGAAGTGGTAATTCTGGCGATATTAATTTGGCGTTGATTTCTACATTGAAGAAAGCAGGATTCAAAGTTGATCCAGTCGTTTTGAGTACCCGTGACAATGGTATGCTTCCAATGACTCATCCTTCAAATGATAATTTGAATTATGTAATTGCTGCGGTTAAACTTGAAGGAAAGACGATTTATCTCGATGCCACAGATGATTATTATCCAGCAGGAGTTTTGCCATTGAGATGCTTCAATGGGAATGCTGTAGTTTTGAAAAAAGACAAAGCAGAACTCATTGGTGATTTAATACCTACTGCGAAATATAAATCTGTTACACAAAATAAATTGACCATGACTCCTGATGGAACATTGGAAGGAACGATAAAGAAAACAAAATCTGGCTACCAAGCCATCAACTTTAGAAAGGCGTATGACCGAGCAGATAATGAAGAGGCTTTCATTGAAGATCTTCAAAACAAGCATGAAGGATTGACTATTGAGAGTCATCAATTTGAAAACATTTCCGATACTTACAAATCTATCAAAGAGGAATATCAAGTTACGATTGATGATAAAACTGAAATGGCGGGTGATCTTATTTATCTAAATCCCATGGTTAATAATGCCTATTCGGATAATCCATTTAAATTGGAGGTTCGACAATATCCTGTTGATTATGCCATTCCAATTGAGGAAACTTATATGTTTCAATTCACGCTTCCTGATGGTTATATTGTAGAGTCAATGCCAGAAGGAACAACTATCGGACTTCCTGAGAAAGCAACATTGTTTTCTTATAATGCTAAAATCATAGGTGATAAGATTACGGTCATTAGTCGGATCAAAATCACTAAAACACTTTTTGTTGGAGATGAATATGAAGGATTGAAGGAGTTTTATAATTTAATTATAAAAAAACATAGTGAACAAATTGTCTTGAAAAAATCGTAATCTGAGGTCTTTAATTTTCTTGCTCCATATATATTTGGAGCAAGAAAATTTCCACTTAAAATATATTGTTATGAAAAAATACACTTTCCTTCTTTTTGTAAATATAATGTTATTTACCTTTTCCATTTTTGCAAAAAACACTCCTACTCCATCTGGAGATAGCAATTATTCCATTTATAATATTCCGGCTGAATTATTGAAAGATGCGAATGCGGTGGTAAGAATGGATTATACTTTCTTCGAATTAAAGTCGAAAAAAAATGGGACACTTACTCGAAAATATGCCATCACAATTCTTAATAACAATGCAGATAGTTACGCTCAATTTAAAGAATACTACGATAATTTTACTAAGATAAAATCTATCAAAGGAGTTATTTATGATAAAAATGGAAAAGTAATTAAGAAGATAAAGAAGAAGGAAATCAATGATGTGAGTGCTGTTTCCAATATTTCTTTAATTGAAGATACTCGAATGAAATATATCGAAGTACTTCAAAACAATTATCCATTTACGATTGAGTTTGAATTTAAAAAAGAGTTCTCGGGGATGCTTTCCTACCCTCGTTGGATTCCTGTTGGAGGTTATAAAATGGCTCTAGAACAATCTACTTACATCGCAAAAATACCAAATGACTTAGGCATGCGATACATGGTGAAAAACTTTTCAAATGAACCAGAAATCACTTCGGAAGATAACTCAAAAATTTATACTTGGACTGTAGAAAATTTTCAAGCAATTGATTCTGAACCATATGGTCCTAATTATAGAAATTTTTTACCTATGGTTTATGTCTCTCCAAATGAATTTGAATACGATGGCTATTCTGGCAATATGGAATCATGGAAGAGTTTCGGAAAATGGTTAAAAGATTTGGAAGAAGGAAGAGATGAATTAAAAAAAGAAACCGTTCAAAAAGTAAATGAATTAGTTGCTGGTGCTGATAATGATGAGGAAAAAGTAAAAATTATATATGAGCATCTTCAATCCAAAACCCGGTACATTAGTATTCAATTAGGCATCGGTGGTTGGCAGCCTTTTAAAGCAGAAGAAGTTGATAAAAATGGTTATGGCGATTGCAAAGCATTAAGCAATTATACCCACGCGATGCTTAAGGCTGTTGGTATAAAATCATACAATGCTTCCATTGGCGCAGGTAGAGGTCATCCTTCTTTTGATTCTGATTTCCCATCAATGGGGTTCGCTAATCATCAGATACTTTGTGTTCCTTTAGAAAATGATACGATCTGGTTAGAGTGTACAAGTCAGGATAGTCCATTTGGTTTTATGGGTACATTCACCGATGATAGAAATGCACTTTTGTACACAGACGAAGGTGGGAAGATTGTTCGAACAACTCGATATCCACAAGAGGTAAACACTCAAAACCGAGTAGCGAAAGTAAATATAGATATAAAAGGAAATGCACGTGCAAACATTGTTACAAAATACCGAGGACTCCAATATGAAAATGTTCAAGGTCAATTTAGAAGGAATGAAAAAGAACAAAAAGAAGAACTTTTCGAGAATCTAGATATTCCAAATATGGAAATCGAAAACTTTAAATACTCCCAAGTAAAAGATAGAATTCCAGAAGCAACGGAAGAAATCAATTTGGAAATAAAAAATTATGCTTCGGTGAGCGGTAAGCGAATCTTCATCCCTCTTAATATTTTAAATAAAAATAAAAGAACACCGCCTAAAGTTAAAAATAGAAAAACTGAGGTTGTCATCAATATGGCTTTTATTGATACTGACGAAATTATTTACGAAGTGCCGAGTTATTTTGAAGTGGAACATTTACCCAAATCGGCGAGTTTCGAATCTGATTTTGGATCGTATGCCGCGACTGTATCAAAGGAGGGAAATCAAATTACTTATGTGCGAACTTTGAAGTTTAATAAAAATACTTACCCTGCGGAACGGTATGATGATTTATTAAAATTTTATAAAAAAATAGTAAAAGCAGATAAAATGAAATTGGTTATTCTCGGAGAAGATCGGCCATGATTTTTTCATAAAGAAAAGGCGACTTGAAAATGAATTCAAGTCGCCTTTTTTATTTTTCAAAAAATCAAAAACACTAGTGAATAATTATTTTCAAACTCTTCGTTTCTTGATTTTCATTAATTACTTGTAAGTAGTACAATCCAGCATTTTGAGGTGCTGTAAATGTTTGCACTTGCTCGCCTACATTCATTTGTACTTTTTTATTTTCAATCATTTTTCCAACGGAATCAAATAATCTGAATTCGAAAATTTGATCTTCGTTATTAGAAATTTGAATATTCAATGCTCCATTTGTTGGTGCAGGATTAGGATGAACAGTTGCTGCAAAATTTGCTTTTGATGCTGGACTGAAAATCCCCGTTGAATTATCAACCGTGAATGAAAATAATTTACTACATCCATTAGCATCACTCACCACAACTTCGTAAAACCCATCTGTCAATCCAGTTACATCTTCGGTATCAGCACCATTGATCCACTCAAAAGTATAAGGTGGCGTTCCATTACTTACGGATAGATTAATTGCTCCAATTCCTGTTCCATCATCATTGGTAATAAGTGCTCCACCATTGATATTGATTACAGTCAAATTCAAAGTAACCATACTATCACATCCTGTAACTGCTGAAGCTAAAACATTCATATATGTCCCTGTACTAGTATATGTTTCATTCCCAATAGTATAAGAATCATCTCTACAAATCGTTTCAAATAATTCATATTCTTGAACTGGATTTACATTTAATGTCAAAGTAACAGTACTATCACATCCACTTAAAGTATTGAAGTTCCCCACATAAGTTCCTGCATCTGTCAATAATTCAGAACCAAATGGATATTGTTCCCCTTCACAAATTGTTTGGCCAATCAATACATCTTGTGATGTCTGAACACTCAAAGTCAAAGTAACTAAAGTTTCACAACCATTTGGACTACTAAATGTACTGGTATACACTCCACTTTCTGTATAAATATTATTTCCAAAGTTGTATGATTCGCCTTCGCAAATTACTTCATTCAAGATTGGTGGCACTCCAGGAAGAACTGTTAAATTAACTGAAACGGTACTATCACATCCACCTGTAGTTAAGAGTGTTTCTGAATAAATTCCAGTTTCTGTTAAGTTTGTTCCATTGAAAATATATTCTTCTCCTTCGCAAATTGTCTCATTGACAAGGACTGAAATATTTTGTTCAACTGATAAATTTAAAGTCACCACACTATCACATCCACTTGTCGAGATCAATGTATTCATGTACGTTCCAGCTTCTGTATATGTTGAATTGCCTACGCTATAACTTCCGCCTTCACAAATTGTTTGATTAACATTTTCAGAAAATGAACTCACTACAGCAAGTTGTAAAGTTACAACACTATCACATCCTGTACTTGAAGCGAAAGTCTCTTGGAAAGTTCCACTTGAATTTAAAGTTTGATTTCCAAATGTGTATTGATCTCCAAAACAAATCGCAATATTATCATTAAATGAAGTTGGGTTAACCGTCAATTCTAAAAGAACGACACTATCACATCCTGTAGTTGCAACTAAAATGTTTTCATAAACTCCTGTTTCAAAAAATGAATTTGCGCCTACATTATAAGTTTCACCTTGACAAATTTCAGCAGCCATAGACATGCTATTTTCAGTAGTTACTGTCAAGTTTAAAGTTGTATTAATTTCGCAACCTAAATTATTGGTTACTGTATTTTGGTAAGTTCCACTTTCAGTCAAGGTTTGATTTCCTAAGTCATAAGTCTCTCCAAAACAAATAGTCTCCGTTAAATTTTCCGCTGTCGACAGAACAGTCAACTCCAATGTAACCTGACTTATACATCCATAAGTATCCGATAAAACATCATCGTAAGTTCCTGATTCAGAATAAACATTATTTCCAATCGTAACACTTCCTCCTTGACAAATTTCCTCTGTCATTGTTTCAAAATAGGTACAACTAAAAACAGCAATCGCATCATCATCTGCTCCTGCTACATAAATGTGCCGACCAAAAGGATCAAGCGCTACCATCCTAGCACCAGACAATCCGTTAACATTATCGATTCCATCTTCATGCTTAAACTGATAAGTTAACGCACTTGTATTTTCATCTCTTTCAAATAAAACAATTGCATTTTCTCCTCCACTTACTGCGTAAAAATGAGTTCCATCAGGATTCAAAGCAACTGCTCTTGCACCAGTTAATCCATCTATCCCATTTACTCCATCTTTGTACATTTCCACAAATGTTAACTTCCCTGTTGTGGTGTTTCGACTAAATGCAGAAACTGAGTTATCATTATATCCACATACGTAAAGACTTTTTCCATCAGAACTTACTACAGCTGAATGAGCACCATTCAATCCATTTACATTCGCAACTCCATTTTTATATTCTTCAATAAAAACTAAAGTACCGTCTGCCGGATCTCTTGAAAAAGAAACTATCGCATCATCTGCATATCCCGTAGCATAAGCAAAATTCCCATCCGCAGAAATTGCAAATGAGTTAGCTCCATTCAATCCATCTACCCCATTTACCCCGTCTTTTACCAATTGAATATAAGACAATTCTCCTGTCGCAGCATTCCTTTGAAAAACTGAAATCGCATCATCATAATATGCAGCAACGTAAACGTAATTTCCATCAGCACTTACAGTTACAAATCGAGCACCATTCAATCCATCTACCCCTGCAATATTATCTTTTATTTTTTCTACAAAAGTTAATTCTCCAGTTATTTCATCTCGATCAAAAATAACTAATGCATCATCATTATTTCCAGTTGCATAAGCATGTTTCCCATCAGGACTAACTGTAATTGAGTATGCTCTATATAATCCATCTACCCCATTCTCGCCATCTTGAAGCATGTCAATGTAAGTTAAATCACCTGTCGCTTCAGACCTCGAAAACATAACTACCGAGTTATCATCATATGCCGCAGCATAAACATTTTTTCCATCAGGACTAACTGTTAAGGAATATGGTTTTGCCAAACCAGTAACACCACCTGTTCCACTCTCTTGACTTTCGGTAAAACTTAAACTTCCATCACTTTGTTTCTTAAAAATTACAGCGGCACCACTTCCATTGGCAGCAGTATACACTTGATTCCCATCTGGACTGACTGCAATATTGACTGGATAATTCATTCCAGTAACTCCGACATTTCCTTCCACTTGCGCTTCTTTGAAAGTTAAAACTCCAGTCGTGGAATTTCTTTCAAAAACATTAATTGCATTATCATTTGCACCTAGAACATAAATATAATTACCATCTGCACTTCCTGAAACATTAAATGGAAATGATAAATAATCTACTCCATTTTGACCATCTTGTTGGATCCCTGTAAAAGTCAAAGTTCCTGAAGATGCATTTCTTGTAAAAGTTGCCAGGGCATTATCGTAGACTCCAGTCACATAAACATGTTTTCCATCAGGACTAACAAACACAGAAAATGCTCCAGATAATCCATCCACAAAATTCACATTATCTTGAATCGCTTCTACATACGTTAATAATCCAGTTGTAGCATTTCGAGAAAAAACCACCACCTTTCCATCAGCATGTCCAGCTGCATAAATATGATTTCCATCTGAACTGATATCGAATCCTAAAACTACATTTAGGGAAGGATCGGTCATTTTTGATTTAAAAGTTAAAATCCCATTTGTCTCATTTCTTTCAAAAATTGAAATCGCCTGATCATCAGTTGCGGTCACATAAACATGTTTTCCATCAGGACTAACTTTTACCATAAATGGTGCATCTAGTCCATCAACTCCACCCAATCCATCTTTATGCATATTAACATAACTCAAAGTACCATTGACATGACTTCGATCAAACGTAACTAATGCATCGTCGAAGTTTCCAACTGCATAAACATTATTTCCATCAGGACTAACAGCAACAGATTGAGCTGATGTCAATCCCTGAACTCCATTCAATCCAGTTTTAATTACTTCCACAAATGTCAATTGCCCATCAGGACTCGAGATACTTTTGTTAAAGACATTAATCGCATTAGACCCTGCACTCGTCACATATACGTAGTCTCCATCAGGACTAACTGCAACAGCACTTGCTTGATCCATTAAAGCTCCACCTCCGGAACCATTGTAAACAAAGTTTTCATACTTTAATTGTGCACTCATCGCTAGGGAGAGGAGGCAAAATATTACTGCGGGGAGGGTTTTACGATAATTTTTATTGACCATTTTATTTTTTAGTTTTTTTTAGATAAAGTCAAAACATTGAGGATTCTCATAGGTCTAATTCAAATTTTATACCATTAAAGGAATTCTATACCCTCTTAACACTTAACAACCAGTTGATTATCAGTTATTTATATTTTTAGAAAAAAGATAAGATTGTCGTATTAAAATACTTTATAGAAAACGGAAGGAAAATCGTAAAAAATTCATAGCCCCAACTTATAAAGTTGGAGCTATCGATTTTAACTTCTCTTGTTATCGAAACAAGTAAAACTATTAAGATTAAATAAGCTTTATCAATATCTAAATGCTGGACAGATTACTTTTTCGCTTCTTCTTCGTTTCTTGTCATAGCCAAAAAGCTTAATAATTGAAAGTTCTGGCCCTCCATTTCCTGCACTCACACTTCTAAGTGATGATACATTTGCATCGAAAGAAAAAGTGATAAACATTTTTTTATAATCAAATCGGATCGCAAAAATAAAAGCATCTGTTCCTCTTACATCTTGCTTCTGATCTAAATACCATCTCACCCATCCTCCAAAATATAATGATGCTGGCTGTCGTAACTTACTCCTCAATTTTTTATATTTCCAAAAAGATCCAATCATTATTTCTCGATGCGGCCCTTGATCTTTAAATACAAAATTTGGTTTTAGAGACATGTCATCATTCAATCTAATATCTGCACCTCCATGAATAGTTAAGTTTCTATATTTTAAAACATCTGTACTTCCTGTTCCATCTTCAAAAAACGAAACTCGTGGTTCATTAATATGAGAAAGGGATAATCCTGTGTACACCATGTTCCCATTATCGAAAGCATAAAACCAGCCGAGGCCAGCTGAGATATCCCAAAAATTAATTTGGTCAGGAGAGCCACCTTCAATTAATGGTTCCTTATCGTGAGCAATTATATTCGCATAATTAACACTATTACTCATGTATGAACTTTGCAATCCAAAAGAGATATAATTTTTTCCTTTTCCATCTAATGATTTTAGTAGAGAAAAAGACAATCCTCCATAGCTAGTCGTAAATGCTAAATCACCTGCTACATCTTTGTACAATTGTATACCTGCTCCAATAAAATCGTCTTTTCCAATTTTAATCAATTTTGTATCTGCCGAAGCTGCAAAAGTTTTATAACCGTTGGTGAAATTGTTCCATTGAGATCGATAATTTAAAACCAATCTTAGGTCTCCATCAAATAGTCCAGTCATCGCTGGATTCATGATAGTAGGTGAAGCATGGATGTGAGAAAAATGAACATCTTGAGCATGCAATCCAAGCGTCATCAACAGCATTACTACTGTGTAAAATTTTTTCATGGTAATGTATTAAAATGGTTAGTATCGTGTGTTATGTATCAGCATGCTTATCATTTATTTCTTGGTTAGAAAAATAAATGATAAGAATACTCTAGAAGGATAAAGTGAAAGAAGGGAAAAATAGTCTGGTGGGAAAACGCTTTTTTTTCATATAATCTCCTACTTTATAAAAGTCAATTTTTATGCCAAGGGGGTATTTATTTCTAAAAACTGAAAGAGAGTGTGACAGCAGTTTTTGATAATTGAGGAAATTATTTAATTCGTTTTTTTTTAATAACTACTAATGAAGCCCTAAGAGATTTTAGATAAAAAAAAGAAAAGGCATTCGCTGAGTAGCAAATGCCTTTTGACAAAATTAGGTTCTTAACTCTTTATTGAACTTAGATTAATACCTACAAGTAACTGATAATCAGCTACTTCAGCATAATCTATTCTTAAATTCTATTTAATTATCGTAACATTTCCTGTTCTAATAAATGTCTCATCATTCAAACAGAAACCTTCTAAGTAATAAATATAAACTCCTGGATTAAGCACTTCTCCTTTAAACGTTCCATCCCAAGATTGATCAATATCATTCGTTTCATAAATAACTTCTCCCCATCGGTTATAGACTTTGAGCAATGAGATTTGACCAAACCCTTCATGTCTTATTTCAAACCGATCATTGTATCCATCTCCATTTGGAGAAATCATATTTGGAATTTGTAATCTTGAATATTGACATGCTTCATTTACATTAACTGTAATTTCTTCCAATGCGGCACAACCAAATTCATCTACAACTGAAATGTAATAAGTAGTTGTTTCTTCAGGTGTAACCGTAATTTCTCTACAATTCTCACAAATCGTTTGAATCCCATCTGACCAAGTAATTACATCTTGCATATCATCAGTCGATGCCATCAAGAATACAGATTCACCAAGCAAAATTGTTTCGTCATCAGATACCACTAACTCAGCAGGAGTATTGACATAAACAGTAACACTTGTTTCCACCGTTGTTCCTAAACAACTTGCTGCACTTACTTTATACGTAGTAGTAGATGAAGGTGAAACTATCGGATTAGGACAATTATCACAACTCAATCCTACCGTCGGAGACCACGTAACAACATCTGCTCCTTCGACAAATAATTGTCCTTCTTCACCTAAACATAGGTCTAATCCTTCCACATATAAATCAGTCGGCGGATCAATCATTAACTCTGTAATGATGATACTATCACAACCTTCTACAGTATTTAGATTTTCAGTAAATTCTCCGGCCTCAAATTGATATGCTCCTGCAATAAAAATACTATCTCCTTCACAAATCACTTCTTGCATATAAGTGGTGGCTTTATCTAATAAGCTTACATAAGTATGAACCAAACTATCACATCCATTGGTAGATTGTAAAACATCTGTGAAAATTCCTCCCGTAGTTTGATAAGCTCCTGCTAAGACAATACTATCACCTTCACAAAGATTTTGATAAACAACAGTTGGTTGTACATCCATAACTTCTAATAATAAATTCGTGATACTATCACATCCATTGATAGACGTAAGTGTGTCAGAATAAATTCCAGAAGTGTTATAAGCATTGTTACCTATTTGATATATTTCACCTGCACAAATAATTGCTTCAATCGTCTCTTCTTCAAATGGAAGGATATTCAAATTCAACATTATGATACTATCACATCCTGTAATAGATAATAAGGTATCAATATAAAGTCCTGATTGATTGTATAATGAATCTCCTACTTGAAAATAATCGTTGGCACAAAGTGTCGCTGAAATTGGCAATTGGAAATTTGGTACAACTGAAAGATTTAAAGTAACCAAACTATCACAGCCTGAAGTTGCGGTAAAGTTTTGTTCATAAATCCCTGGAGCTTGATAACTTGTATCTCCAAGTATATATGAACCTCCTGTACAAATCGTTGCATTTATTATTTCCTCTGCAGGGAATAGAACTGTCAAATCTAAATTAACAATGCTATCACAGCCTCCTGATGAAGTCAAGGTATCAATATATAATCCTGACTCTGTCAAAATTTCATTTCCAAATTCATATGATTCGTAAGAGCAAATCGTCACAACTTGATCTTCAACAATAATATCTGTTACCGTTAAAACTAGGGTAACTGAACTATCACAACCATTTGATGCCGTGAAACTTTCTTCGTAGATACCTGTTTCGAAATAAATTTCATTCCCAAATTCATAACCAATTCCTTCACAAATGGTAGCTTGGATATTTTCAACAGACTCTGGTAAAACATTTAATTCTAAAATAACAATGCTATCACAGCCGTTGGCAGCAGTAAGTGAATCAGTATATATTCCACTTGCTGTTAATTCAATTCCTGCGAAAAGGTAGAAATCATTTTCACATATTTCCTCTTGTAAATTAGTGATAGAATTTGGTAAAACAGTCAAGTCCGTTATTATGATACTATCGCATCCTAAAATGGTGGTTAAAGTATCAAAGTAAATTCCTGTGATCGTTTGGTTAGCACCTGCTGTAAAATAACTATCTCCTTCACAAATCAAAACTGGAATGTTTATTTCAGTATTTGGATTCACCGTCAAGGTCGTTATTACATTACTATCACATCCTGAAATTGATTGTAATGAATCTTGGAAGACACCTCCAATCATTTGATATTCACCTCCTAACATAATCGAATCGCCTTCGCAAATCGAAACGGCATTTTCAAATTCAAACCCTGAGCCTATTGTCAAAATCGTGGTAATGATACTATCACAACCAGTATTACTAATTAATGAATCAATATATTCACCTGCTAAAGTTTGGTAGTTCCCACCTAGCAAGATAGAATCACCTTCACAAATTGAAGCAGTATTATTTATTACGAAACTATTTACAACTGTTAATGTCGTCGTCAAAATACTATCGCAACCAAATGTAGAGATTAAAGTATCTTGATAAATTCCAGTCATTGATTGCATCGCTCCACCTGCAAAATATTCATCGCCTTCGCAAATTTCTACGGCTATGACATTAGTTGTATTTGGTGAAACGATTAATTCCGTTATGACTATACTATCACATCCTGAAATCGTAATTAAAGTATCGATATAAATTCCTGTAGTCGTTTGATTGATACCTGCAGCAAAATAATTCTCTCCTTCACAAATTGAAACAGGGATAGTTATTTCCGTATTTGGATCTACTGATAAATCTAATATCACCGTACTATCACAACCTCCTATTGATGATGTCAAGACTGTGGTATAAATCCCACTCGTCGTATAGGTTGAATCACCAACCTCATATGTTGAACCTTCGCAGATTGATGCAACTATAGAGTTTTCATTTTCTCCTAATGTCGTTAAGTCTAAGGTAATCGTACTATCGCAGCCGCTTGCGGTGGTGTACGTTTGTACATACGTTCCACTTGATGTATATGTCGAATCACCTAATACGTAATTTTCGCCAAAACAGATTTCTGCTATAATAGTATTTTCTATTACATTATCTACTGATAAATCTAATATCACCGTACTATCACAACCTCCTATTGATGTCAATACTGTTGTATAAACCCCACTCGTCGTATAGGTTGAATCACCAACCTCATATGTTGAACCTTCACAGATTGATGCAACTATAGAGTTTTCATTTTCTCCTAATGTCGTTAAGTCTAAGGTAATCGTACTATCG
>CALJOK010000113.1 GCA_937981555.1 uncultured Saprospiraceae bacterium | reverse complement strand
ATCTACTAGTCGTGATAATCCTGTTGCTGATGTTTGTCCAAAACTTGATAGTAAATAATCTGTGTATAAATCTAATTTATCTTGCATCTCACAAAGCTAGGCTTTCATTACTTTTTTTCAAAAGTGCGTAACTTGAGTTACAAATGGAAAATTTGCATGTAGAAACATTTAAAGTACAAGCGCAAGGGAGTGGTTGGCCAACGAAAGTAGACATTACAGGTACAGAATGGAAGCTTCAATTAGACGAACCGGTTGAGGATGGCGGATTAAATACGGGAGCTAATCCAATGCAATATTTTACTGCTTCTCTAGCAGGCTGTCAAAATGAACAAGCCCAAGTTGTTGCTGATGAACTCAGTTTGAAAATCGAACAAATTAATATTAACATTGAAATTGATTTGGACCTTTCCGGTTTTATGGGAACGTCAGATCATTCAAATGGCAGTTACAAAAGTGTAAGACTTGATGCTGTAGTATTAGGAGAAGTAACTGATGAACAAGTAAAAGAAATGGGAGAAAAGGTTGATGCTCGTTGTCCAATCTTAGCTTTGTTACGTACAAGTGGCTGTAAGATTGAAAGTAGCTGGAGCAAAAAATAATTCTGCTGGTTTTACAAAAAGTATAGTTGCTTTATAAGAAGAATATAAGAGTAACTGGCAATTAATAAATAGGAGAAACAAGCGAATTAATTGTCCAAGTCCTTTATAAAAAAACCGCTTCAAAATATATTTTGAAGCGGTTTTCATTATTATAATACGCTGTATTATAAAGCAGTTCAATTCAAAAATATTAATTATCAGTAGGATCATTAACAAATTTAAAAGCAAAAGCAGCAGCAGCTCCTGCTGCAAAATTTCCTACAAGGAAAATCCAGATATTATTCCAAGAAACCATTTCAGCAACTGAAACACCAACAGCAACGGCTGGATTAAATGCTCCACCTGAAACACCACCCAAAGCATAAGCCATAGCTGTTACTGTAAAACCAATTGCGAGACCATAAAAAGAATTGCCCGCAGTTCCTTTGGCAGTAGCAGTTTGTAAAACAACATAACAAAGTGCAAATGTTCCTAAAAATTCAGCAAGCAAGGCAGGGCCAACTTTGTCTGATAGATCAGCAGTTGTAATATTTACAGCTCCTTCAGGAAAACTTCCTAACAAGAAACCTGCTGTTAATGCGGCAATCGCACCACCCAAAATTTGAGCAATCATATAGCCCGGAACATCCGAAGCATCGCATTTTCCTCTTAAAAATACAGCAAGCGTTACGGCAGGATTGAAGTGCCCTCCAGAAATGTGGCCTCCAGCAAAAATCATAACCATCAAGGCAGAACCGATTGCAATAGGTGCAACATTACCTACTCCAGAATTGACGGACATTACAATTGTTAATACAAAAAAGAAAGTCCCAATAAATTCAACAAGATACTTTTTCATTTTTTTAAAGTTTTGTTTGTTAATAAAATGTTTGGTCTATACATTCAAAATGTATGAAATATGAGATTCTATTGATGTTGGGGTAATCTTATGTTGTGATTTGTATTTTTTAGTAGGTTGTTCAAATTAAATATCCTTAAAGTAATGAGTCTGAGAATATGATCTTTTATGTTTAGTGCGCTAAGTAAAAACTTATTGATAGAGTATAAAATTGAAAAATAATTATTGATATTCAGGAGAGGTTCTTTTTATGTTAATCGCTCAAATAATAGAGTTTGTTCTAATTAAAGGAATAAAGGCGAATATGAAACTTTGGACGATTATCGAATGAGATAGTAACAAAATCCAATTTTCGGATAACATGATAATTCAAAGGAGGATCATTAATAGAGCAGGTAAAATTTTGAATGTTCAGAAGATTTTATTGCATAGTTACGTGGTAACTAGATCTTGTTTTACCTACAATCTTTGGTTAAATATAACTAAATGAAAACAAAAAATACAAAAACCAGTAAAACATTAAACTAAATCAACTCAGCGGGTAG
Organism: uncultured Saprospiraceae bacterium; assembly: GCA_937981555.1. Lineage (GTDB taxonomy): Bacteria > Bacteroidota > Bacteroidia > Chitinophagales > Saprospiraceae > CAJQQY01. The sequence continues at coordinate 26,818 of CALJOK010000113.1, read as the reverse complement.
CACCATTTAAACCTGTTTTGTTAAATTATTTAGAGTTAATCTAAATAGATATTTACCATTATAAACACATCCCTACATATTTAAAAATTTCAAAAGGTTTATATCTTTGCGGGATATTTCATAAAAGCGTTAAATCTATTAACGTTTATCGTATTTTTAAACTTATTTTTTACCATAAAATATTAGAATTTTGAGAAGCAAAATCAATCGGTTTTTTCTCCTTTTTCTCTTCTTAAATTTTGCCTCCGTAGCTTCGGCACAATCTTCAGGTGGAGGATCAAATTACCTACTAACAGCGATGGCTGCGATAGCAGTATTTATTATTTTAGGCGCAGTTATCATGGTATCGGACAATCTTTTAAAAATCGAAGCTAGACAAAGTGGTGCTGACAAGAGTGGCACTAACTATTCGATTTTTCCTAAGTTCAGCGAAATGTTTGGCTCTAGTGCGCCTGACTACGTTGATGGTCCAGTTACATTTTTGAAGAAAGGACACGACATCTTATTACAAGGTGAAGCAGCAAAATCAACTAACGACGGCGCAGGTGTAACAACCTTTGCAGTCCAGCCGCCTAATTTCACAGGCATGTCACCTATTCCGAAAGTAGTGGTGGAAGTTGGAAATGAAGTCAAAGCAGGTGATCCAATCTTTTTTGATAAAAAAAGACCAGAGATTCAATATGTCGCTCCAGTTAGTGGAGAAGTCATTGCGATCAATCGAGGTGCAAAACGTTCGATTGCTGAAGTAGTGATTTTGGCAGATAAAGAAATGAAGTATCGTTCACATGATGTGCCTAATTTGGCAGATTGTAGTCGAGAAGATTTAGTGAATTTCTTGATGAGTAGTGGTGCATGGAGTTTTATCAGACAAAGACCATATAATATGGTAGCTGATCCGATAGATGCTCCTCGAAATATTTTTGTTTCAACATTTGACTCTGCGCCATTGGCTCCAGACTTAAATTATATAGTAGATGGTAATGAAGCTGCTTTCCAAAAAGGATTAGAAGTTTTAGGAAAATTTGCTCCTGTTCATTTAGGTTTAAATGCAAAAGGTAGCGAAGCGCCAAATCATGCTTTTACTCAAGTAGAAGGTGTTACTAAAAATTGGTTCCATGGAAAACATCCTGCTGGAAATGTAGGTATCCAAATTCACCATACTGCTCCAATTACCTCTTCATCAAAAGTGTGGGTAGCAGGTGTTCAAGATGTGATCACTATTGGTAAATTATTTACTGAAGGAAAATTTGATGCATCTCGAATGGTAGCAATTACTGGTGCTGAAGTGGAAACGCCTCAATATGTAAAAACTTACCTTGGAGCAAGTATCGAAGGTTTAGTAAAAGGTAATTTAAAAACTGTAGAAGAAGGAAAATCTATCCGATTTGTATCAGGTGATGTTCTTTCTGGAAAACAAACTTCAACGGAAAGTTACCTTGGATATTACGATGATCAAATTACTGTTTTAGAAGAAGGAGATGAATATGAAATGTTTGGTTGGTTGTTGCCAATTGCACCACGTCCAACTATTTCTGGAACTTTCCCTAATGCTTTATATCCAGATTTGAAATTCCAAGCGAATACAAATACGCATGGTGAGGAACGTGCATTTGTTGTAACGGGACAATACGAAAGTGTTTTACCAATGGATATTTATCCACAACATTTGATGAAAGCGATCATCACTAATGATTTCGAAAGAATGGAAGGTTTAGGTTTATTAGAATTAGCAGAAGAAGATGTAGCATTGTGTGAATTCGCATGTACCTCTAAACAACCATTGCAAAGTATTTTAAAACAAGGATTGGACGCGATGCGCGATCAATAATAAATATTAACCACCTGATTATCAGGATGTTAAATTAAATTAAATTAATAACATGGGTTTATTAAATTTTTTAAAGAAAATTGAACCAGACAAAAAGTCGTCTCCATTCATGCATACATTGTTTGATGGATTCTTCACGTTTGCCTATTCGCCAGATACTGTAACTAAAGGTGGTGTTCATATCAAAGATGGTATGGATTTGAAAAGATTGATGGTGCATGTGGTTTTAGTATTGCAATTATGCTATGTTTTTGGTTCATTAAATATTGGACATCAGCACTTTGCTGCACTTGGAATGTATCCAGATTTTCTAGATGCTTTTCATTTGAAAATCACTTACGGTTTGATTCAACTCATTCCGATTTTCGTTGTTGCACATTTAGTTGGTTTGGGTATCGAGTTTTGGTACGCAGCTAAAAAAGGACACGCGATTGAAGAAGGGTTTTTAGTTTCAGGAGCATTGATTCCATTGATTATGCCGCCAGATGTGCCATTGGTTTGGTTAGTTTTGGCAGTAGCATTCGCAGTAATTATTGGAAAAGAAGCATTCGGTGGAACAGGAATGAATATTTTCAACGTAGCATTATTATCAAGAGCATTTATCTTCTTTGCTTATCCTACAGAAATGGCAGGAGATACCATGATGAGTGGAAAAGAAGTTTGGGTGTCAGGTTTAGAATTTGATGCAGCGCAATTAGCGGAAGGAGTGAAACAACAAGTCTCCTACTACCATTGGTGGTCGCATGGAGTTTTTGATAGCATATTTGAAACATTCGGATGGAGAACATTTGGTGAAGGTGGTTTACCTGTAGTTGATAGTTTCACAGGAGCAACGCCACTTGGTTTAGCAAAAACTGGTGGATGGGCAGCTGTAGCTGAAGTATATACTCCAACACAAATGTGGTGGGGAGGATTACCAGGCTCAATTGGTGAAACATGTAAACCATTTATCTTAGTTGGTGCAGCAGCATTAGTTGCCATGAAAGTAGCAAGTTGGAGAGTAATGGTAGGAATGATTTTAGGATGTGCTTTGACTGGTATGTTGATGAACGGATTTACTGCAGGTTATGAAGATCCAAGTTTAGCTTATTTGCAAATTCCATGGTTTTACCATTTCTATATGGGAAGTTTCTTTTTTGCTATGGCATTTATGGCTACAGATCCAGTAACAGCAGCTTCTACAAATAGAGGAAAATGGATATATGGATTTTTTATTGGGGCAGTTGGATTAATCATTCGAGTAATGAACCCAGCTTATCCGGAAGGATGGATGTTGGCGATATTATTCATGAATGTTTTCGCTCCTCTTATTGATCACTACGTGTTAGAATCTAACATGACAAAAAGATTAAAACGTGCATAGTACAAATCAAGTCTTAATGTTTGTTTTCGTAATGACTACCATAGTTGCCGTAGGGTTGACTGGATTGCGAGAAGCGACGAAACCAATGGCAGATGCTAACGAAGCTATTTTTAATAAAAAAGGAGTATTAGCAGCTGTGAAATCTCAAATTGGAGAAGATCCAAAAAATTGGGATAACGTACAAGTAGAAACTGAGTTCGCTAAAGTAAAAGGATATGTTTTTGATTATAAAGGAAATCCTATCCAAGACATGGTTGCTATCGACTTAGAAAAAAATCGAGATAAAAATAATAAACTAGACGTCGAAGAACGAGCTTTCCCAGTTTGGGTTTATGAAAAAGGAGGAGAAAAATTCTACGTTGTTACCGTTTATGGAAAAGGACTTTGGGATAAAATTTGGGGAACAGTTGCTTTGAAAAGCGATCTCAATACTATCGTTGGAGTAAGCTTTGACCATAAAGGAGAAACGCCTGGGTTGGGAGCGGAGATTAAAGATAGTCCTGCTTTTAAATCACAATTTGAAGGTAGAAAAATTTATAATGCAGCTGGAGAGTACAAATCTATCATCGTCCGGAAAGGTGGTGCTAAAGATAAAACTCACGAAGTAGATTCTATCTCAGGAGCAACGATCACAGGTGATGGTGTAACTGATATGTTTGTAGAAGGATTGGCTAATTATAAACCAGTCTTGGAAGCAGCTAAAAAAATGTAGTAATAGAAATTGAAGTTTTGCAATCGCATTTTCAATTTTAAAAACTTTTAAATAATTCGTTCTTTTTTTAGAAAGAACAAAATAATTAAAATATGGCAGAGACAGCAACTCCAGGTGTTGTAGAAGTTAAAGAGCCTAGTTTTCCTTTTGGAAAAAAAGAAAAGCAATTAATTACTGATCCATTGATGGACAATAATCCAGTAACCATCCAGGTCTTGGGAATTTGTTCAGCATTGGCTGTTACGACGCAGGTTTTTCCTTCGTTTGTGATCTCAATTGCAGTAGTTTTTGTGTGTGCATTTTCAAGTTTAATAACTTCTTTACTTCGAAATAATATTCCAACGCAAGTTCGTATGATTGTCCAATTGGTGATCATTGCAACTTTGGTAACGGTGGTAGAATTAGTCTTGAAAGCATTTAGTTTTGAAGTGTACAAACAACTTTCTGTATTCATCGGATTGATCATTACTAACTGTATCGTAATGGGACGTTTGGAAGCATTCGCCATGGCAAACAGACCATGGAAATCTTTCTTAGACGGAATTGGAAATGGATTAGGTTACGGATTGATATTATTGATCGTTGCTTTTTTCAGAGAGTTATTTGGAAAAGGGACTTTATTCGTAGGAAGCCCTGCGGAAATATTTATCATTGGAGCAAATAATGCAACTACTTCTTACTGGATTAATACTGCAGCAGAAAGTGGTTTTGGAAGTTACTTTAGTTGGTATGCAAATAACAACTTGATGGTTTTACCAGCAGCAGCAATGTTTATCATCGGAATTTTCATCTGGTGGCAAAGAAGTAGAAATCCAAAATTGGTTGATATTTCTTAAGCAGTTTTCGTTTCTATTTTTACAAAAAAATAAATAAAATTCATTATGGAATTTTTTAATGTTTTTATAAAATCTGCATTCATTGAAAATATGGTATTGGCCTATTTCCTTGGAATGTGTTCTTTCCTTGCCGTTTCTAAAACTGTGAAAACAGCATTTGGATTAGGACTAGCAGTAATCTTTGTATTGGCCGTAACCATGCCAATCAACTGGATGATCAACGAATATTTATTAGGTGAAACGGGAGTTTTTGGAACAGATTTAACCTTTTTACGGTTTATCTTATTCATTGCCGTAATTGCCTCAATGGTTCAACTGGTAGAGATGGTTATTGAAAAAGTTTCTCCATCATTATATAATTCATTGGGTATTTTTCTTCCATTGATCACAGTAAATTGTGCGATTTTGGGAGGTTCATTATTCATGGTTTCGCGAGAGTACAACCTTTCAGAATCTGTTGCGTTTGGTTTAGGAGGAGGATTTGGATGGTTCTTGGCGATTATTGCTTTGGCAGCTATTCGAGAAAAATTAAGATATTCAAATGTTCCACCAGCATTGCGTGGATTAGGAATGGCGTTTATTTTAACTGGATTGATGGGAATGGCATTTATGAGTTTGATGGGAATTGATCCAACTGTTTATTCCGTAGGAAATTAATTAATTAGTTTAACTGTTTTATAGAAAAATTCATTGTCAACTTAAAATCAAGAATAAGAACGACCAAAGGAAGTGATATTTTTGATTGACATAAAAAATGAATTTTTTGTAAAACTCAAATAGGTAATATGCTTTTATTTAGTATTACAACATTAGCTTTTGCTTGGATGGTATTCGTATCCGTAATATTATTGTTATCAATGATGTTAATTCAAGCAAGAAAGAAATTAGTACCTCAAGGAAATGTCTCCATTGTCGTAAATGGAGATACAGAAAATCCACTTTTGGTACAACCTGGTTCGTCATTATTGACCGTACTTTCTGGACAAAATATTTTCCTTCCATCAGCATGTGGTGGTGGTGGAACTTGTGCGATGTGCGAATGTCATATCGACAGCGGTGGTGGAGATGTTTTACCTACAGAATTAAATCACTTGTCGAGAAAAGAAGTAGCGGAAAATATGCGAATAGCATGTCAAGTGAAAGTTCGGGAAGACATGGAAATCAGAATTCCAGAAGAAATTTTTGGAATTAAAAAATGGGAATGTGAAGTTATCTCTAACTATAACGTGGCAACATTTATCAAGGAGTTTATTGTAAAACTTCCAGAAGGAGAGAATCTTGATTTTGAAGCAGGAGGTTATATTCAAGTAGATGTACCTAAAATAGAAGTGCCATTTAAGGAAATGGATATTACGGCACATCCAAAATATCATGATACACCAGATAAATTCCAAAAGGATTGGGATAATTTTAAAATGTGGGGCTTGACCATGAAGAATGACGAGGAAGTTTTTCGAGCGTATTCTATGTCAAATCATCCTGCGGAAGGAGATATTGTATCTTTGACAATTCGTATTGCAACTCCTCCACTCAAATGGGGTGTAGATAGTGCAGGAAAACGTAAATGGGAAGGGTATCTACCAGTTAACCCAGGTATTTGTTCTTCGTATGTCTTTGGTTGTAAACCAGGTGATAAGGTAACTATCTCTGGACCCTATGGTGAATTTTTCATCAAGCCTACAAAAGCAGAAATGTTGTATGTTGGTGGTGGAGCAGGAATGGCACCAATGCGTTCTCACTTATACCATTTGTTCCATACCTTAAAAACAGGTCGAAAGGTAACTTTCTTCTATGGTGGTAGAACTCGACAAGAGTTATTCTATGTCGAAGAATTTAGACAAATAGAAAAAGAGTTCCCTAATTTCACATTTGCGATTGCTTTGGATGGCCCACTACCAGAAGATAACTGGGTATTGAAAAAAGATTTAGATGATCCAGAAGGTGATGGATTCAAGGGGTATGTTCACAATGTTGTAATTGATGAATTCTTGAGTAAACATCCAGAACCAGAAGAATTAGAATTATACTTCTGCGGACCTCCAATGATGAATCAGTCTGTTATCAAAATGGCAGACGATTGGGGAATCCCTGAAGAGAATGTAGCATTTGATGATTTCGGAGGATAATCTTCGATCATTTTAAGATAAAGAAAACGGCTTATTCAGAGATGGATGAGCCGTTTTTTGTTTTAAAGGTTAGGAGTATCAAGTATATTTTCATCATCTAAGACAAAGTTTTCATTTGCATATTTAATGAGATAAAGATTTGAAACTAAATTAGGAATCATAGGTAACAAAATTAATCCCAAATTCTCGATTGAAAAAAACGAAAATAATAATGCAAAAGGAAATGCTGCAAAAAGGAAAAGAAGTAATTTATAATTTGAAGAGAAAAAAAATGATGTAATAAAGAATACACTTAATGGTAAAGCAATTAAGATAAGTAGTAACGAGAAGTTGATATCAGGATGAAAAATATAAACTATTTCATTAAAATTATCTATGATGTCAGATGTCATTTTATCATTAGGTTCTAAAATATACATGAAACTAGTAAGGAAAATAAAAATGATACTTCCTAGTTTGAAAAAACCAATAACTTTTATTTTTTGTAAAAATAAAAATGGTGAGGAGTACGCAAGACTTATAATAAAAGGAACTCCCAAATAAAATAGTAGAGTTACAGATTCTGTAAAATGAGGTTGTCCTTCTGAATTTATTTTCATACCATCAGTAATAAAATTGTCTTTATTTACAATTAAGAAAATAAAACTTAAAAGGATTAAGAAGAGAGACTTAAAAAAAGGATGAATTTTCATTTTTCAAAAATAGTAAAAACCTACCGATTCTCCCTCGCAAATGGCGGCACCCACTCCTTCTTCGTCATAATCTCCTTCACCTCAGCATACGACAACGGATAAAAGTCATGACAATCCACACCTACATCAAACGCCTGTGCATGAATATCATCAGGCAACGAACCATGGGAATGACCATATAAATGATAACTCCCATGGTGTTTTTTATTCCATTGCTTAATCGCATAATGAAATAAAACAATCATCTGAGAACCTCGCTTAAGTTCTGGATCATCCACGACGAGTTCAAAATAATCTTTAATCCATTCGAAGCGAAATTTGTAAGTCAAAGCTAATTTTTCATGATTCCCTTTGATGAGATAAATCTTTCCATTTAGTCGATCCAATATTTTTTTAATACTCCCTTGTGATCGAAAAGCTAAGTCGCCGAGGTGGTAAACTTCATCTTCAGGTTTTACTTTTTCATTCCAACGTTGAATCATAATTTCATCCATTTCATCAACATCTTCGAAAGGCCGATTGGAAAATTTAATAATGTTTTTGTGACCAAAATGGTGGTCAGAGGTAAAAAATAGATTACTCATTTTAATAATAATTTTTAGGTTCAAAAAAAGTTGATGTATCAGAACTAGAATGAGGATGAAAAAGTTCCAAAGAATTAAAAAAGGATAAAAAAATATTTCAATGTTTAATCTTTTACAAAAATATAAGCGAATCCACCACGTAGAATTATCCCTCTACTCAATGGCTCGCCTTCGATAAATCCATCTGTCTTATATCCAATTTGACCAGATAAATAAACTGGTTGAGACACATTAAAAAGTTGAATTTGAAAATTTACTTTCATTAGATTGCCCAATCCTTTTGTCGATGATCGAATCGTTTCTCCGCCTAATTGCAATTCAGGTTGACTCCAAATATCCACTTGAAAATCCAACTTAATTTTTCCTGAAAAATTAAAAGCATTAAATGTTTCAAAACCAAACCCATTTGATTTTTCAAAGACAGGGTTTCCATGTCGGTAATAAAACCGAAATGCTTTATTTCCTTTCTTCAAAAAAGATTCAAAATAAACCTCGTCTCCAAATGGAGTTAGACCGACTCTAAAAGATGGGAGATAATGAATTTCCCCAAACCTTAGCCAATAGAGTTTTCCATAAGTTTTTCCATGCCAGCCATAATCCCAGGCAGAAGTCAAAAAGGCAAAACCAACAAATGGATTTAAAAAATTGAGCAAGGAAATTTTTCTAAAGCGCTTAGGAGTAAGTTTCCAATCTTCTACTTCAGGAAAGCCGTAAAAATTATTGACATTGTTGATATAGTTTTGAACATCAAAGGAAGGCGAAGTAAGTGAGCTAAAGTCTTTTAAGAAAAGTAAAGAATAATGAGTTTTGTTAAAAGTTCGAACGCAAAGCATCGCTTCTCTAAAATGAATAGAGTCAGACAAAATCCACTTTTTAGAAATCGCATTGTTTAAAATTTTTGTAGACTCAATACCACCTGAGTAAAAGGTGATTAGTTCGTGCGTACTTCTTGTACGAGGCGTTTCTAAAGTACCTTGTCGAGCAGAGCCTCCTCCATTTCCGTAAGGAAGAGGAGCGTCAATAACAAATCTATTTTGAGTATATCCATGAATTCGATACCGATAACCGTAACCAAAAACAACATACTGGTTCATCATAATTAACCCATCAATTGGAACTTCAAGTACCATTAGTTTTCCAAAACGATAACCCAAGTTGGCTACTTTTCTGCCGAATTTAGATTTAATATTTTTTCCAATTTTGTTTGGGAAAAGTAAGGTTTCGGTGGTACTCAATAATTGATGAAAACTCAACAAAGATTCCGCAGAACTGAGACTCGAAAAATTTGGATCGATTAAAAATTGATAATTCTGTCCATTTGATTTTCGAAAAAAGAGCAGGCAAAGAAGAAGAAGAGTAAGTTTGATAGGTTTCATTTCTAAAAATAGGAAAACGAATTCATTTTCCCACAAAAAAAAATCGCTCCGACCAAGGTCAGAGCGATTGCAAAGAGAATCCAAAAAACTAACTAAAACTAATTTATCTTTAACTCATTGGTAATTGATTGTTGTGTGTTAGTAATCAATTCAACGGTATATTTTCCTTTACTTAATAAGTTTAAATCCAATTCATAAATGCTATCTTCGGGCAATTCTGAAACATCTTCTGCTCTTACGAATTCTCCATTTTTGGTTATTTTTACTGTTTGAACCCGATCAGCTAAAATGTCAAAATCAATCAGTAATATATTGCCAAGCTCATTAAGATAAAAAATGTGGGCGAAGTGTTTTGCCGATAAAATTCCAAGGTGTCTAAGATTTATTACCGGTTTACTATTTAGTATGCTAGCAAAAATAGATAGCAAAATAACGATAAAACAAAACGTCAGCATTTTCATGATTATGTCTAAATTTGGTGTGCTTTGACTGCATTAAGCTGTCAAGCAATTTTGGTTAATTATCACGAATATCCAGGTACTAGTTAGGGAAAAGTAATAGGGAGGTAGTTAGGATTTCGTTTTCTCAAATTGTAAAAAGTATGTTTGTATAGGTTCCTTCTTTTAAGAAAACCTACTTTTGTATGTTTGATAAAAAAGATGCAATTCCTATGCCAAAGTCCACTTTTTTGCTGTCACGGTTTCTTTTTTTGTGAAAAAAGTTGATTTTTTTTAGTAAAATTCCAGAAAATGGACTTGCTGTGACGGGTAAAAATATATTTTATATTTTATATTTGTAATTTTTAGTTGTTTTAAATGAAATAAATTGTGACATATGAAGATTGGAATAATTAGAGAAGGAAAAGTACCGCCAGATTCAAGAGTTCCTTTGACTCCTGAACAATGTGCTTTTTTAAACAAGTCAGGAAAAGTACAAATCGTTGTACAACCATCCCCAAATCGATGCTTTAATGATGAATCTTATCAAAAAGCTGGAATTTCTCTCCGAGAAGACCTCACAGATTGTGATATTTTGATGGGGGTAAAAGAAGTACCGATTGAACAATTGGTTCCTAATAAAACCTATTTCTTCTTTTCCCACACGATAAAGAAGCAATCGTATAATCGAGATTTACTATTGGCAATCTTGGAAAGAAATATCCGATTACTAGATTATGAAGTTTTGACTAATGAAAAAGGGCAACGACTTATTGCTTTTGGAAAATTTGCAGGGATGGTTGGTGCGCACAATGGAGTGATGACTTATGGTAATCGAACTGGAGAGTTTAACTTAAAGCGGATGAAAGATTGCCATGATTACGCTGAAGCGAAAACCATTTATAAAAAGCTGGATTTGCCGCCAATGAAGATTGTGCTGACCGGGACAGGAAGAGTAGCTAATGGCGCCGCACAAGTTTTGATGGATATGGATATCGAAAAGGTTTCACCAGCAGATTTTTTGGAAAATGAATTTCAACATGCTGTTTTTACTCAACTAGATTGTGTCGATTATGCAGCTCATAAAAATGGAGATACTTTTAACCTCCAAGACTTTTTCCAAAATCCTCAAAACTACGAGTCCATTTTTACACCTTATATACAAGAGAGTGATTTGATGATAAATGGAATTTTTTGGGATAATAGAGCACCTGCTTTCTTTACTAAAGAAGAAATGAAGAAGAGCGATTTTCGAATTAAGGTTATCGCTGATGTGACTTGCGATATTGCACCTGTTGCTTCGATTCCTTCAACCCTTCGAGCATCGACTATTGCGAACCCAGTATTTGGGTATGATCCAATTGCTGAAGCAGAGACAGTTCCTCATCAAGCAAATGTAATTGACATGATGACGATTGATAATTTGCCAAATGAATTACCACGAGATGCTTCGAAAGCATTTGGTGAACAATTTATTGAACATATTTTTCAAGAATTGTTAGAACAAAAAGAAGGTGGTGTTATTGAGAGAGCAAGTGTTACAGAAAATGAAGATCTTGGAAAACACTTCGAATACTTGAGAGATTATGTAGATGGGGAATCTTAAAATAAAAAACCGCAAAAGAAAAATTCTCTTTTGCGGTTTTTTATAAAAAAGTCAAGACTACATTGTTTCGTAATATTCAAGAATCTTAACTAAGTCAGCTTCTTTTTTTACACTTAAATCATGATCAGAAATATATGCTTTTAATTTCTTTTGCTTCTTAGTCAATATTTTAAATACATCTTTCTTCTTTTTGACTCGGTACAATTTTCCTTTTTTTAGAAGGAAAGTTTTCTTTTCTCTTGCCAATCTTTTTTTATGATTAGCTCCAACGATTTTGGCATTCATACTTGACTGAATAACGCGAACTGAATGTATGGTTACGATTTTGAAATCTTCTCCGATTGGAGTTACTTGAGCAAAACCTTCTAAAGTTTTACCTCCATATTTAAAATCAGAGGCTTTTTGGAAAAAAGTATTTGCATTTAAATCTGGACGATTAAGTTTAACCATTCTGAAATCAGCAGCAGGCAAAACTTTTTCTGTATTCATATAAAGTACTTCCAATTGATTATTCATCAAATCAATTTTTATATTCTTGAATTCTCCTCCCTCTTCTCCTTTGAAAACCACAATTCCACTTTCCCATTCATCAAACACATATGGAGAACCTTGTGTTTCTTCTGCTTTCTTTTTGGTATTCATTAAGTTAGCGTAACTCTTTCCATAATCACTACTTGCCAATTGAGCAGAAGCGGAGAGTCCTATAAAGAGAGAAAAAATGAGCAGGAAATTTATTTTTTTCATAATAATTATATTTAGTTAAAAATTAAAACGAAACCAAAGTTACCAATTCTGAGAATAGAATGATTGGAGACTGGTAGTTAAATTATTGTTATTGTAAATTAAGCGTAAGGCGATTAAATCACTTATAATAATAACTCTTTTTACTTAGATAATGCTGTGTGCAGTTAGTTTTTATTTTTGCGATTAAAAAATAACTGAGCACCAAATCGAATTCCGTAATCCAAATTTCGATTAATATTAAACTGAGCAAAAGTTCCACGAACGGTACTTTCTAAAGCAATATTTTTAGTTAAAAAATAATTTACTCCAAATCCAGCTCCAGCTAAAAACCCTAAATCAAATTCTCTTCCCGTCGTGTGAATTCCTGCTGCGCCAATCATTTGTTCAGCAAAAAGATGAGTTGATTTTTTAGAATATAAATACACTCTAATAAATGGCATCAATCCCAAAGTCAAAAAAGTACTTCCATCTCCATTCTCAATACTGAAGGAAGTTTGGGTTCCCACCATCATTTTATCAGAAGTCATATATCCAAAATTGGGAGTCAAAGTCAAACTGAATTTTACATCTTCAATAAAGACGAAACTATTTCCACCGCTTAGATCTTTTAAAATTCCTGTAGTGGAACCGATAATTCGTTTTCCTTTTTCGATTTGGGAAAAACTGATTTGGGAAAAAAATAAAAGAAGGATTACTAAAATGGAAAATCGAATGGTAGGGGATTTGAAATTTTTCATAGCAATTTTTTTAATTTAAAACTGAAGAGGCTAAGAAATATTTTGCTGAAGATCAAAATTTAGATTTCAAAAAATCAAAAGCAAATTTCAAATTTAGTAAACCTAGTAAAAATGCTAAACCGATTCCAGCCAACAAACTCAAACCAAATCGAATCACCCAATTAAGATATAAAAAGTGATAACAAGAATAAATAATTATAACAATACAAATACAAAAACTTAAAATGCGGATGATTTCTCTAAAATTATTTTGCCAACCAAACTCTTTTTTTGCCAAAAGTACTTGCGCAAACATGGAAAAAAACTGAGTCACTAAGGTTGTCCAAGCTGCTCCCAATGCACCATATTTTGGAATTAAAATATAATTGAAAACAATATTTAAAATAACTGCGAAAACTAAAATGTAATTCATCTTTTTCAAACTACCATTGGCAGTCAGCAATGTTCCAAAAATATAAGTCCCACTTACCGCAATAAAACTCAACATTAAAATACCTAAAACTTCTCCCCAATAAGGCGTTGCTTCGATGTATAAAAGTTCGACAATTTCGTTTTGGAAAAAAAAAGTCGCTACACTCAATGTAATTGCACCTGACCAAATCATCAGCGCACTCATTTTTACTAAAGGTAAAACCGAAGTTTTTTCTTTCAACATTTTTGCAAACATCGGTAACAATAATCCTGCAAATAAAAATCCGATCATATTACTTGCATCCAACAATCGATAACCAGCACCATAGATACCAGATTCTTCTTCACCATTTTCTAGGATTCGCTCCACCATCACAACATCAATTCGAGTGTAAATAGACATTAAGAAAATGACCAAAGCGTATGGTGCACTTTTTTTCAAAATACTTTTTATAAATGTAAAGTCAATGTTATAAGTAGGTGTCGGGAGTTTATTTTTTACAATAAAAAAAGCAATGAGTGCGGTGAGGAAAAACGAAATAGTCTGTGCGTAGACAAACCATTCGATTTGAAATTCCCCAGGAAAGATAGGCCGCCAAAGTAATGCACCACAAATGAAAATCATGAGTAGTTTATCCATAGCGGAAATCACACTATCAATTCGATACATTCCCAAGCCCGAAATATTGCTACGGAAATAATAAATGAATTGCGCTAAAATCATATTGATAGAAAGGAAAAGTAAAATATGCCAGACTTCAAAATCATATTCCCACACCCAAGCCATTAAAAAAATGACGATTAAATATGCGCCACCTAACAAAGTTTTTATCGCTAAAATATTAGGAAAGTACTGTTGGAGCAAACTCGGATTTTGAGAAATGGAACGATTATTAAAATTCTGAATTCCAAAATCATTGATGATTCCAAAAAGATAGGTCAAACTTAAAAGCGTAAAATAGATTCCATAAGTCTCAGTTCCGACCACATTTTGAACAGTACGGTCGATACCAAAAATAAAGAATGGTTTAATCAGGAGATTAATAGAAATGAGAAAAAGAATATTGAGGGAGAATTCTTTGTTCATAGTATTTTGGTTATTGGATAATAAGTTATTGGTTATTATAATATAGAAATAACCAATAACTTATTAATCAATAACTAAACTAGTTACTCAACATCACCGGCATTACAAGCATTAAAATATCTTCCCCTTCTTCTTTTTTAGTTGGGTGAAGAATTCCTGCACGAGTAGAAGTAGAGAGTTCCATTTTGATTTCTTCGGTATCCAAAACGTTTAACATTTCGATCAAAAACTTTGCATTGAAACCGATCGTCAATGGATCACCATTATAGCTACATGGTAATTGCTCTGTAGCTTCGTTTGAGAAATCTAAATCTTGCGCAGAAACAGTTAAGCTGCTTTCTGTGATATTTAAGATAACTTGATTTGTCGTTTTGTTCGCGTAGATCGCGATACGTTTAAGTGAGTTTTGAAAATCACTTCTCGGGACAGATAAAGTATTTGGATTGTCAGTAGGAATTACTGCATTGTAATCTGGGTAACGAGCATCAATCAATCGACAAACTAAGTGAATATTTCCAGCACTAAAAAATGCATTAGCATTGTTGAATGACAATTTCAAATCTTCATCACTTGGCAAAGAACCTTTTAAAAGATTCAACGCTTTTTTAGGAATGATAAAAGAAGTAGAAACTTGACTGTTAACATTAGAGAAAGTATATTTTACCAACTTGTGGGCATCAGTCGCTACGAATGTCAATTTATTAAAATCCACTTGTAAGTAAACGCCAGTCATCGCAGGTCGCAAATCATCATTACTCGTAGCGAACAAAGTTTTGGAAATTGCTTTTCCTAATAAACTTGAATTCAAGGTTACGGTATCCACTTCTTCAGCTTGAGGAATGTTTGGAAATTCATCGCCATTCTCACCTGCCAACTTATACTTTCCATAAGCAGAAGTAATCTCGATACCATAATTCTCTTCATTAACATTGAATGTAACTGGTTGTCCAGGTAACTCTTTTAATGTATCTAACAATATTCTTGCAGGCACCGCTACTCGACCATTTCCATCAGAATTTACATCAACAGTAGTAATGATAGATGTTTCCAAATCAGTTGCTGAAATGGTCAAATTTCTACCTTCTATTGTAAATAAAAAATCTTCGAGGATAGGTAAGACAGGATTGGATCCAATGGCTCCGCTCGCTATTTGGAGATGCTTCAATAAATCAGATGAGGATACGCTGAACTTCATAGTGGGTCTATTTTTTTTCAATTTTAAGGATGGACTGTTTTTAAGTCCGTTAATATCAGTCTGCAAAAATACGTGTTAGTAATCATATTTTTCCAATAAATCATCAACATAATGTTAATAACTTTTTTGTGAAAAAACGAACTCCGGACGCTGCGCTTGATGAACTACGAACCACGGATTCAGTTTGTGTGTACCCGTGGTTCGTGGTTCATCAAGCGCAGCGTCCGGAGTTCGTTTTTCTGAAGGAAATTATTAGAAAAAAAGAGTAAATTTGCGCACTTTTTTAGGAGACTTTTTTTAATAAAAATAGAGGATGGCAGATAGATCAATTCAACCTGAAATAAAGGATATATCGAATATTCATATTCCTGATTTTCAGGAACATCAGTTGGATAATGGTATTCCCGTTTACGAAGTAAACATGGGGACTCAAGAGATATTGAAAATGGAGATTATTTTCCATGCAGGTCGCCCGTTTGAACATCAGAAGTTGGTGGCTCGAACCACTTCAGCTTTGCTACGAGAAGGGACAAAAAAAAGGAAAGGGTCGGAGATTCATGAGATGGTAGATTTTTATGGAGGAACGTTGAGTGTACCAGTTAATTTAGATACTTCAAATATTGTTTTGTATAGTTTGACAAAACACTTTGAAAAGTTATTGGGGGTATTATCTGAAATCTTATTGGAACCTGCTTTTCCAGAAGAAGAGTTAGAAATTTTTAAGAAAAATAACAAGCAGCGACTACAAGTTGATTTGACTAAAAATGATGTGGTGGCCTATCGAGCAGTTACGGAAAATATCTTTTCGTCAGCACATCCTTATGGTTACAATAGTCATGCAGGAACTTATGATGATTTATCGCGCAAAGAGTTATTACATCATTTTGACCGAAACTTTCATGCAGGAAATTGTAAAATTGTAATTAGCGGAAAAACAAGTCCTAAAGTTATCAACTTACTCAATGAATATATTGGAAAAACGTTAGTTAAAAAAGAGGCAGTAAAAAGCCAAGTCATTGAAATGTTCCCTACTGCGGAAAAAGTGAAAATTCATTTGCCCGATACGCTTCAAACTGCGATTAGATTAGGATGTAAATTGTTCAATCGACATCATGAAGATTATAATGATTTTTATATTTTAAATACGCTTCTTGGTGGATACTTTGGATCAAGATTGATGTCAACTATTAGAGAGGAAAAAGGCTATACGTATAATATTTTTTCGGCTTTAGATCCGATGCATTTTGATGGATATTTTTATGTGGGGACTGAAGTGGGAAATGAATTTGTCAAACCAACATTAGAAGCTATTTATGGGGAGTTTGATAAGCTGAAAAAAGAACCGATTAAGAAAGAAGAATTGAAAATGGTTCAGAATTATTTGATGGGATTCTTTTTGACGAATTTGGATGGAGCATTTAATGTCGCAGAATTAGTGAAAATATCGAAGACTGAAGATTTGCCAAAAGATTTTTTTAAGAATATGGTCAACCGAGTACAATCGATTACAGCAGAGGAATTGATGATGCTTTCTCAAAAGTATTTAAATGAGGAAAAGATGTGGGAAGTGGTGGTTGGAGTATAAATTTTTTGAATATTCAGCACTCAAAAATCAACTAAGAACTTCAAATATTTTTTGCTATCTTCACCCCAAATTTTTAAAAGCGTTCTTTACCGTTTTAAAAGTTTTTTTCAATCAAAAAAACAGACTTAAAAATAGAGAAATAATAAATGAAATTATTTAATTTTTTTACTCAAGAATTAGCAATTGACTTGGGAACAGCTAACACGCTGATTATCCAAGATGGAAATATAGTGATAGACGAACCTTCAATCGTAGCTTTGAATAGATCAACTGGGGAAACGATTGCCGTAGGTAGGAAGGCGATGCAGATGCATGAAAAAACACATGATAATATAAAAACAATCAGACCTTTGAAGGATGGAGTGATTGCAGATTTTCAGGCAGCAGAAAGTATGATTGAGGGGATGATTAATATGGCTGGAAATAGACGTAAGTTTTTTACTCATTTGAAAATGGTTATTTGTATTCCTTCTGGAATTACCGAAGTAGAAAAGAGAGCGGTGTTTGACTCTGCGGATCATGTGGATTCAAAGGAAACTTATTTGATTCATGAACCGATGGCGGCGGCACTTGGAATAGGTTTAGATGTGGAAGAGCCAATTGGAAATATGATTATTGATATAGGAGGTGGAACGACGGAGATTGCAGTTATTGCGTTGTCGGGAATCGTATGCGACCAATCTATTCGAATTGCTGGAGATGAATTTACGAATGACATCATGAACTACATGAAGCGTCAGCATAATATCTTAATTGGAGAGAGAACTGCCGAGCAAATTAAAATCCATGTAGGTTCTGCATTACATGAATTGGAAAATCCACCTGAAGATTATGCGGTGAATGGGAGAGATTTGATGACAGGTATTCCAAAACAAATTTATGTAGCTTATACTGAAATCGCTCACGCACTAGATAAATCTATTAGTAAGATTGAAGATGCTGTTTTGCGAGCATTGGAAACTACGCCACCTGAGTTAGCATCAGATATATATAAAACAGGTTTACATTTGACTGGCGGAGGAGCATTGTTACGAGGTTTAGATAAACGAATCGAGGCAAAAACAAAACTTCCAGTTCATGTGGCAGATGATCCATTACGAGCAGTAGTTAGAGGAACAGGGATTGCTTTGAAAAATTCAGATCGATTTTCCTTTTTGATAGATAGAAAAAGCGTTTAATAACTAATGGTGAACGATGGATAATGAATAGTTAATTTCGCAAACAGCACTAACTATTCATCATTAACCACTCACCATTATTTACCCACCTTCGTCATGAGACAAATAGTTGCAATATTTACGAGAAGTGGAGGAATTTTGGTTTTCTTAATTTTGGAAGTCATCTGTCTTTCGCTAGTGGTGACTTTCAATAAAGATCAAAGAGAAATTTACCATAATTCTAGGAGTATCATATCCGATAGTATGACGCATGGTTGGGGAGAAATTACCCAGTATTGGAATTTGTCGGCAGTCAATGATAGTTTGTCAGGAGTTATTGCAGAATTAAAACAACAACAAGACGAGGCTAAGTTTTTAAAAACGATTAAACAAGATTCAGCCAAATATTCAGGCGAAGATTACGAACAACAATACACTTACACTTCTGCAAAGGTCGTTAGTAATACGATCAACCTACCCAATAATTTTCTTACATTAGATAGAGGAATCAGAGATGGAATCAATACTCGAATGGGAGTTTTTGATAACAGGGGGATTATAGGAATTGTGATTAGGTCTAATGATCGGTACTCTCAAGTAATGTCAATTTTGCATAGAGACTCAAAAATTAGTGCAAAAGTTTCAAGGTTGAATGCCTTTGGAACTTTGGTTTGGACAAGTGTTGGAAATCCAAAACTGATGGAGTTGAAATATATTCCAAAACACTTAAATCCAAAAATTGGCGACATCATTCAGACCAGCGGTGCTTCTTCTTATTTTCCAGGAGGACTTCCGATTGGAAAAATAAAAGAGATAGAAGAGGATCCCCAAGGTGGAAACTTTCATTCGATTAAAGTAGAATTATTTAATGATTTGAGTACAACTCAATACGTGTATATTGTCAATAATTTATTCAAAGACGATTTTAAAGAAATAGAGGAGGGTAACGAAAATGAATAACACTACAATTACACATTCTTTACGATTCATATTCTTAGTATTTATTCAAGTCTTGGTATTTAGACAAATGACTGTTGGGTGGGGTGAGTTTAATTATGTCCATGTGATGGTCTATCCATTATTTATTTTACTATTACCTATTCGGATTCCTGATCCACTTTTAATTTTTCTAGGATTCTTGATCGGAATGGCTATAGATATTTTTTATACATCTTATGGTGTTCATGCAAGTGCTACAGTTTTTTTAGCATTTCTTCGTCCTGTTGTTTTAAAAATTTTGACCCCAAGGGGAGGATATAATATAAACCATAGTCCTAATATTAAAAATTATGGATTTGTTTGGTTTTTGATTTATTCTAGTTCTTTATTATTTTTCCATTTTGTGTTTTATTTTATCGTAAGTGTTTTTACCCATGTGTATTGGTTAGAAATTGTGTTAAGAACTATATCAAGCTTTATAGTTTCTTACGTTATAATATTATTGTATGTGAGAATTTTTAATCCAAGAGATTAAATTCATGTTACTAAGTATTTAATTTTCAATGAAGGATACTTTATTATATCGGCAGCGAGTGATTCAATTCATATTTTTCCTTTCCGCAATTGTATTGTTAGGAAAAGCATTTTATATTCAAGTATGGGATAAAAGTTCCAGTAAATATGCTGAAGCTGCTACTTTTGGAACTAATATTTTATATCCTTCGAGAGGGTTAATTTTTGATCGCAATGATAAATTATTAGTCAACAATAATGCAATGTTTGATTTGATGTTTACTTACAGTCAGATCGATCCCAAAATGGATACACTTGAATTTTGTGAATTACTCAATATCACAAAAGAAGATTTCATAAAAAACACCAATAAGAATTGGCGAAGTAATAGGTACGATAAACGGCAGCCTACCACTTTCCTCAAAAAAATATCAACCGAAACTTTTGCTCGATTTCAAGAGCACCTTTTTGAGTACCCAGGATTTTTTGTTCAAGTTCGAAATGTTCGATCCTACCCTTATCCCAATGCAGCCCATTTGTTAGGATATATTAGTGAGGTAAATTCATTTCAAATTGATAAATCTGAGGGACAATATAAAAGCGGAGATTATATCGGAGCAAGTGGATTAGAATTTGAATACGAAGAAAGTCTTCGAGGAGAGAAAGGGAGAGAACTAATTTTGAAAGATAATCGAGGTCGTGAAGTAGGTGCTTATCGAGGAGGAAGAGATAACCAACCAGCCATCTCTGGAAAGAATTTGATCTCTTCAATTGATATTGAATTGCAAGCCTATGCCGAGCAATTAATGGTCAATAAAACAGGAAGTATCGTAGCTATCGAGCCTCGAACAGGAGAGATTCTGACGATGGCAAGTATGCCAACTTACGACCCAAATATTTTAACGATCAATCGAAAAAGAGGCAAAGCTTTTGAGCAATTACAGTCAGATACATTGAAACCATTTTTTGATCGTGCAGTCCAAGCAAAATATCCTCCAGGCTCTATTTTCAAAACAGTTATGGGATTGGCAGCCATGGAAATGGGAGTCACTACTCCCAATCGATATATGAATTGTCCAGGATATTTTAATAATAATGGACGGCGTCAAGGGTGTCACCATAGTGGGCCAGTTCCTAATATTGAAACTGCGATTCAACACTCTTGCAATACCTACTTTTTTAATTTATTAAGAAATGCAGTTGATAAATTTGGGTATACTAATCCCTATGCTGGATTGGATACCTTAGCAAGTTATTGGGCAGATTTTGGTCTAGGTCAAACGTTGGGGATAGATTATCCACACGAGTCAGAAGGAAATATCCCTACTGCAAAAACTTACGATTTCATGTATCCTCGTGAAAAAGGAAGTTGGCGATCACCTACCATTACTTCTATTGGAATTGGGCAAGGAGAAATTGAATTAACTACTTTGCAAATGGCTAACCTCGCTGCAATTATTGCTAATAAAGGTTGGTACCACAAACCACATTTAATTAAAGGGTATAGAGAAAATGAAAGAGAAATGCTTTTCGAAAAAGCTGATCCTAAAAAAGTCAGAGTGAGCGAAAAATATTTTCAGCCAATCATTGATGGAATGGAAAAGGTTACCATCAGCGGAACGGCAACCAATGCTGCTATTCCTGGAATTGCAATTTGTGGAAAAACAGGAACTTCCCAAAATCCACTTGGTGCCGACCACTCAGTTTTCTTTGCTTTTGCACCAAAAGATAATCCAACTATTGCCATTGCCGTCTATGTAGAACATGGCGTATGGGGAACTAGATATGCTGCGCCTATAGCAAGTCTTATGATTGAAAAATATTTGACGGGAGAAATTTCTCCGACTAAAAAGTTTTGGGAAGCTAGGATGTTGGATGCTGATTTGATCAAGATTAATCCATGATTCTTTTATAGTTAATTCTGAACGGTTAGCATTGTGAAATTGTATCTGCTCGTAAAGCGTTCAACGAAAAAAATAACTCGCCAAGAAATGAAACCATATCTCCTTTTAATACCTTTCTTCTTATTTTTTTTTAAAAAAAATATTTCAGCGCAAATCAAACCAGATAGTATTTCAAAAATTAATCTACTCTTTGTAGGCGACATTATGGGACACGATCCCCAAATCGAATCAGCTGAAATTATCAAGAATGAATCATATAATTACGAACCTTGTTTTCAATATGTAAAACCAATTATTGAAAAAGCAGATTTGGCGATTGCTAATCTTGAAGTCACTCTTCCAGGCCAAGCTCCTTATCGAGGCTATCCTCAATTTCGATCTCCCAATGAATTAGCACTAGCGCTCCGACTAGCAGGATTTGACATGCTCGTCACCGCTAATAATCATTCCAATGATGCAGGCAAAAAAGGAGTTATCAATACCATTTCGACAGTTAAAGATTATGGGTTTTATCAAACAGGAACTTTTAAAAATCAAGAAGATCGAGATTTGCACTATCCCTTGATTGTGTATAAAAATGATTTCAAAATCGCTTTCCTCAATTACACTTACGGAACTAATGGAATCAAAACTAGACCACCAGTTATCGTCAATTACATCGATGAAAAATTGATTGAAGCAGATATGAAATTAGCGCATCAACTTAAACCTGATGCTATCGTTGTCATCACGCATTGGGGCAAAGAATACAAATATATTGAAAATGAAAAACAACGAAAACTAGCTAAAAAAATATTTAACTGGGGAGCTGATTTGGTTATCGGTATGCATCCACATGTGGTTCAACCGATTCGAGAAATGGAGGTTTTGCAAGAAGATTCTACGTTCAAAAAAACGTTGGTTACCTATTCGCTCGGTAATTTTATTTCAGGGCAGACCACTCCAAATACAGAGGGGGGATTTATGTTTGAAATCACTTTGGAAAAGGATAAAAAAACAAATAAGGTTACTTTAGGTGAACATCATTACATTCCAGTTTGGAGATATGTTTATCAGGAATCTAAGAAAAAAAGTATTTACTTTGCACTTCCAATTTCTCCATTTGAAAATGGAAATGGAACATGGATTGGTATGGACGAAGAAAATCAAAAGGCCTTAGATGCTTTTGGCAAAAAGACCAGGAAGCATTTAAAAGATTCTAATAGTTCCGAAAGAATGATTACCATCAAAGAACTAGGTGATGTTCCTAAATTAGAACTTGTAAAGAAAGAAACCAAAAAAACAAAGGCAACAAAAAAAGTTAAAGTTCAAAATTAGAATTCAATACATTTTTAGTTATTCATAATTTATCTGTAAAAAAATGATCGTTTCAACAATAGTCGCAACTGCAAAAAATAATGTCATCGGAAAGGATAATGATATACCTTGGTACTTGCCTGCAGATTTAAAGTATTTTAAAAAAACGACTTTAAATCATCATATCATCATGGGACGGAATTGCTACGAGTCCATCGGCAAACCTTTGCCAAAAAGAACGAATATGGTTTTGACGCGGAATCCATTTTACCTTGTTTCCAATTGTTATGTTTTACATTCTTTAGAAGAGGCATTGCAAATTGCAGAAGAGAATGGAGAAGAAGAAGCGTTCATCATCGGAGGTGCACAAATCTATGAGTTGGGAATGAAATATTCAGATAAATTATATTTGACTGAAGTAGATTTGGAAGTGGAAGGTGATATCATTTTTCCAAAATTAAACATGGACGAGTGGGAATTACTCAGCGAAGAAGCGCACCAAGCTGATGAAAAAAATGAACACAATTATACGTTTAAAATTTTCCAAAAAAGATAACACGTGGTGGTCTGCTTTAGCTGACCTGAAAAATGAGCGAAGCGAATTTTTTTCCAAGTAACATTCTAAATAAAAATCTATTTTAAACCTTTGTAAAATATTTTCGTCTAAGTATAAAATCAAATTTTATACTTATGAAAAAATCTAAACTCCTCTTTCTAGTTTTTTTATTCCCATTTATATTAACGGCTCAAGACTATTATTTCCCACCTCTTTTGGGAAATGAATGGGAAACGATTTCCCCAACTGATGCAGGTTTTTGCATCGACGACTTAGATTCTCTTTCCACATTTTTGGCAGAAAAAAATACCAAAGCATTTATCATTTTAAAAAATGGTAAAATCGCTTTCGAAGAATACTATGATGGTTTTGGACAAGATAGTGTTTGGTATTGGGCATCAGCAGCTAAGACTTTGACAGGGTATTTAGTAGGTGTTGCGCAGGAGGAAGGATTGCTCGAGTTGGATGATAAAACTTCTGATTATTTGGGTACAGGTTGGACGAGTGCGCCATCTGACAAAGAAGATTTAATTACTATTCGACATCAACTTTCGATGGCAACAGGATTAGATGATAACACTTCTGATTTGAATTGTTTAGATCCTTCTTGTTTAAATTATTTGACCGATGCAGGTGATAGATGGAGTTATTATAATGCTCCTTATCGACTTTTGCAAAATGTAGTAGAAGATGCGAGTGGGCAAACTTTTCAAAATTATACGCTGCAAAAAATAATGGTAAAAACTGGGTTGACAGGAGTATGGATAGACTATGTTTTTTTTAGTAAGGCTCGGAGTATGGCTCGTTTTGGTTCATTGATTTTGAATCAAGGAGAATGGGATGGGACAACAGTATTGGCGGATCAAAATTATCAAATGGAGATGGTAAATGCTGGTCAAAATTTTAATCAGTCCTATGGATATTTGTGGTGGCTTAATGGAAAAGGCTCGTATATTTTACCACAATCACAAATCGTTTTTAATACAAATTTGACTCCGAATGCTCCTGATGAAATGTATGCGGCTTTAGGGAAAAATGATCAAAAGTTATACATCATCCCAAGTCAGAAAATTGCTATCGTTCGGATGGGGGAGGCTTCTGGAAATAGTCTTTTTGCTTTATCCTCTTTTGATAATGAACTATGGGGGATTTTGAAAAATATTATTTGTGATGAGACAAGTGCGACTGAAAATGTTTTAAATGAGGAGATAAGTATTTTTCCAAATCCGACACAAGATGAATTGTTTTTTGAAGGAAATGGAAACGATGAGATCGATCAAATTAATATTTTTAATGTCCTTGGACAATTGGTGAAAAATGAAGAAATAATTTCTAGTCAAATCAATATTTCGGAGCTTTCAAAAGGAACTTACTTTATTCAATTTTTGGATAAAAAAGAAAATACATTATCCACCAAAAAGTTTTTTAAACAATAAATTCACCAAACAAGTTTAACACCCAACAGCTAGCAATCTGCTTTAGTTGATCAGGGAAAGAAAGAAGCGAAGTGATGAAAATGTAGATTCAAATTGTAAATGACAATATGTTTTTAGTTGAATAATTTAACAATAACAATATCTATTTCCGAAAATAATTTAGCAATAACAATATATTTACATTTCATAGAAATTATGTAAGTTTAGTTGAAAACAAACAACTTACATACTATGAAAGAAGACCTACTCCACTACGTTTGGAGGTTGCAGAGGTTTGATTCTGTCGACCTTCAAACCACCGAAGGGCAACCTATCCGAATTCAAATGATTGGTGAACATAATCACCATTCTGGCCCAGACTTCACCAATGCACGTATAGAAATTGGGAAAACACTATGGGCTGGAAATGTAGAAATGCATCTCAACGCTTCAGACTGGAGAATGCATCAACATCAATCTGATCCAGCTTATGATAATGTAATATTGCATGTCGTACTCGATGAAGATGAAAAAATAAGTCGACAAAATGGTTCTCGAATTCCTTGCCTTGAATTAAAAAAACGCATTTCTTCTAAGCTCTCAAAAGTTTATCAAAAATTCCTGCACAACGAAAATTGGATTCCTTGCCAACATCATTTTTACGAAGTTGGAAATATGACTAAAGTACTTTGGTTGGATCGTCTATTAGTAGAAAGGTTGGAATGTAAAACTATTGTTATCGAAAAAATACTTCAAGGAAATACGAATAATTGGGAAGCTACTTTTTATCAAATGCTAGCGAGGAATTTTGGTGTAAAAGTGAATGCAGAACCTTTCGAACGATTAGCAAGAACTTTGCCCTTGAGTATTTTAGCAAAGCATAAAAATGATCTTTTTCAAATTGAAGCATTGCTTTTTGGGCAGTCAGGATTGCTCGAAGATACCTTTGAAGATGACTATCCTAATCGCCTTAAAAAGGAGTATCAATTTTTGCAAAAGAAATATCAACTCACTCCAATGGAAAAAACGAATTGGCGATTTTTAAGAATGCGTCCAGCTAATTTTCCAACGATTCGGATTGCTCAATTTGCACAATTGATTTTTCAATCGGTTCACTTGTTTAGTAAAATTTTAGTAGCCAGAAATGTAAGGGAAATCCAAAATATGTTTGAACTGAAGCTGTCGAATTATTGGCAAACGCATTATGTTTTTGATAAAGCATCTGTGAAGCGAAATAAGTCTTTGGGCAAAAATGCTATTCACCTTTTTATTATAAATACGATTACGCCTTTTCTTTTTTTGTATGGAAATAGGAAGAGTGAGGAGGATTATAAAGATCGTGCGTTTCAATTATTGGAAGAAGTACCTGCGGAAAAAAACAATATAATTACAAGATGGGAAGAGTTGGGCATGATACCGAAATCGGCTTATGAAACGCAGGCGTTGTTGCAATTGAAAAATGAGTATTGTGAGAAGGTGAGGTGCTTAGAGTGTTCGATTGGGTGCGGGATATTGAAGGGGTGATTTTTAAGATTGGCCACAGACTAACACAGACTTGACTGACTTTCCTCGTTTAGTTTAATAACTCATGTTACGCACTCAAGAAATTAGTCTTGAGTAATTTAAGTTCATTGAAAGCTGCTTTATTAGCAGCAAGGTAAATTTTAGATTTCATAGCAAAGTGATTCAACTTGCTAGAAAACTTTAGTTTTTCAAGTT
>CALJOK010000112.1 GCA_937981555.1 uncultured Saprospiraceae bacterium | reverse complement strand
TGTCTCATCATGGGTACTAT
Source organism: uncultured Saprospiraceae bacterium (assembly GCA_937981555.1). GTDB lineage: Bacteria > Bacteroidota > Bacteroidia > Chitinophagales > Saprospiraceae > CAJQQY01. Next base: position 4,186 of record CALJOK010000112.1, on the reverse strand, counting down.
TTCTCCAACTCAATCGGGAAGTGCGGATATTTGTGGTGGTTCATTTTCTTTCACTTGGGATTTTACGGATGTATGTGGTAACAATATTTCGCATACGCAAAACATTACGGTTACCCCTCCGGCACCGCCCGCTTTTATAAATCCACCTGCTAACTTAGTCGTTACTTGTGATAATATTCCTACAGGTGCTCCTGACTTAGATTACACTAATAATGAAAATGGAACTTGTCTCATCATGGGTACTATTTCTCCAACTCAATCGGGAAGTGCGGATATTTGTGGTGGTTCATTTTCTTTCACTTGGGATTTTACGGATGTATGTGGTAACAATATTTCGCATACGCAGAATATTACCGTGACTCCTGCTGCACCTCCTACTTTTATTAATCCACCAGCTGATCAAACAGTTTCTTGTTCTAATATTCCAACAGGTGCTCCTGATTTAGATTATACCAATAATGAGAATGGGAGTTGCCTTATCTCTGGGACTATTTCCCCAGTTCAATCAGGAAGTGCAGATGAATGTGGCGGAACGATTTCTTTCACTTGGACTTTTACAGACATTTGTAACAATACAATTACGCATGTGCAAAACTACACAGTTGATCCTGCGCCACCTGCAACTTTTGTTGGAAATCTACCGCAAGATTTAACCGTTGATTGTGATAACATCCCAAGTCTTCCTGGTCCATTACCATACAACAATAATGAGAATGGAGTCTGTGCTATAGATGGATTTGCTCAAGTTAGTCAATCAGGAAGTTATAGTGAATGTGGAGGATTGATTGTTTTCCTTTGGCAATTTACAGATGCTTGTGGAAGAACAATTTCACATACTCAAAATGTTACCGTTGATCCTGCACCACCTGCAGCATTTTTAAATCCGCCTAGTGCTACAACTTTAGATTGTTCTTCTGTTCCAATTGTTTTACCAACCTTAAATTATACTAATAACCAAAATGGAGCTTGCTCGATAGATGGGTTTGTAACAGCCATTCAATCTGGTTTTTATGATGCTTGTGGAGGGAATATTATTTATACTTGGACATTTACAGATGCTTGTAATCGAAGTATTTCTCATTCTCAAAATATGGTAATTACCCCTGCGAGTGATCCAATGTTTACAAGTATGCCTGCTGACATGACGATCAATTGTGGTGAACTATTTCCTACTCCAATCAATCTTCCTTATACCAACAATGAATCTGGCAATTGTGCAATTACTGGAACTGTGCCTGCAACTGTAACCAGCAATGGAAATGGAGGAATGGAATATACTTGGACATTTACTAATCCTTGTAATAATTTTACGATCACTCACACTCAAGTAATTGATCAAACACCTTCGCCTGACATTACTATTAATCCAACTCAAGTGATTTTTTGTGAAGGAGAAGTATTTGATTTATCGACGATTACTGTTACTGATTTAAATAATACCAATCCTAATATTACTTTTCATTCAGGCACCCCAGCAACTATTGCTAACCAGTTGTCTTCGTCAATGGTGAGTCCACTCATTTCTACGACTTATTACATTTTAGCCTCCAACAGTTTTGGTTGTTCAGACGAAACTAATTTTGATGTAGTGGTAGAAGAACCTCCATTTGCAGGTTTTGATGGAATGGGAGAAATTTGTTTTGACTCTCCTAACAATATCAGTTTATTCAGTTACCTAACAGGATCATATACTCCAACAGGAACATGGGTTGACACTTATGGACATGGAGTCAATCTTTCTAATCCAAATAATGTGAGTCTAGTTGGACTTCCTGCTGGGAGTTATACTTTCGATTATTTTGTTGCTTCAGGAGGAGTCTGCCCAGATGATGTAGCGTCGGTTACATTGGAATATTTACCTGAAGTTTTTATTACAGTTTTTGATATTTTGTGCGCTGCCGATCCGAACTTTTACGAAGTCTCCATCAATAACTATGGTTTTGACATTATTGCTTTGGCTGGAACTTATGTTGATTTGGGAAATAATATGGGGATAGTTACAGATATTCCAATTAGTCAATCTTTGATTATCATCGCAACAAATCCTTCTAATCTACTCTGTACATTCACATTAAATATTTCACCACCAGATTGTGATTGTCCTAATGTTGATCCTCCTGTGAGCAATGGGGATGCAATTATTTGTGAAGGTGATCCAGCGCCTCAATTATCTGTTGCTGTTGGAATGGATGAAACAGCCAACTGGTATGATGCTCCATCCGGAGGAACATTGTTACAAAGTGGGAGTACCACATTTACGCCTACTGAAACAGCGGTGGGAGTTTACACCTATTATGTGGAATCTGAAAATTTAACGAATGGTTGTTTGAGTTCCATTCTTACACCCATCCAATTTGAAATTTCTGAAAACCCTATGGGAAATAATGCACAATTAGAAGAGTGTGATTTGGATGGAGATGGGTTTACAGAATTTGATTTGACAGAAGCGAATATTTTGATCAGTTCAAATTTGACTTACTCCTATACTTATTATGAAACGTTTACTGACGCCCAAAATGGCAGTAATTCATTATCAAATCTTTATACCAATACGGATTCACCTTCTCAAATTTTATTTGTTGTCGTTTCTAATTCTGCTAATTGTAGTTCTATTGTGGAGTTACTTTTAATCGTAAACCCTCCTCCTACAATTACGATTCAGATAAATAATGAAATTTGTCTTGGAGATGAAAATGGTTCAGTTACGATTGATGCTCCAACTGGAGTAAACTATAGTTTAGACAATTCAACTTGGACGACCAATAATCTTTTTGATAATTTAATCCCGGGAAATTACACCGCTTATGTTGAAGATGGGAATGGTTGTTTCGCTTCGCAAAATTTTGACATAAACCCTGGTTTAGAAATTACTTTAAGTAGCTTTGAAATTACTTGTAATGATAATGGAACAGCAAGTGATGCAACTGACGATTTTTATAACATTACATTTACGTTAAATAATAACAATGGAAATACTGGTACATTTTCAGTATTTGATGGAAGTTTAAATATTACTTCTTTAAACTATAATCAATCCAACACCATTTCTCTTCCTGCTCAAGGTCAATCTTTGACGTTGACTTTTACAGATGAATTGACCAATTGTTTGATTACTCAAGCAGTTGGCCCATTGAATTCTTGCTCGACTGATTGCTCTATTTCAATTGACCAATTAGATATTACGTGCTCAGATAATGGAACAAGCAATGATTTAACTGATGATTTTTATACTATTACCATTAATGCTTCGGCAATAAACGGTGCTGCGAATAATTCTTACAATGTTTTAATCGATGGTATATTAAATTTCAACTACACTTATAACAATGCTTCTACTTTTACTATCCCCGCCGATGGAAGCTCACCAATTATTGCTGTCGTAGATAATCAAGATCCACAATGCCAAGCGACACAAACGATTGGCCCACTTGTTCCATGCTCTGATCCTTGTGTAATTAATTTTGATTTAGTTGATGTCGTTTGTAATGACAATGGTACCATCACCGATCCTACTGATGATTTTTATGAAATAAATATTCAGGCATCTGCAAACAATCCTGGCATTTCAAATAGCTTTGAAATTTTTGCTAATAATATTTCGCAAGGTATTTTTGATTATGCAACGGGCGGAATATTTAATCTACCTGCTGATGGATCTTCTGTTGAGATTTTAATTCAAGATGCAGACGAACCTCTTTGCTCCGCTCAACAAAATATTGGTACACTCGAACCTTGCAACGAAGATTGTTCGATCAATGCAACAGTTTCAAATATCGTTTGCGATGACAATGGAACAGGCAATGATGATACTGATGATACTTTTACTTTTGATCTTCTGGTGAGTGGACAAAATATTGGAGTGAGTTGGCAATCAACTGACGGAACCATTTCTGGAAGTTATGGAACTGCTCAAAATTTTGGGCCATTTAATATTTTCAATGGTAATTTGAATTTTGATTTGCAAGACTTGACGACGTTGACTTGTACAACTTCGATTTTGGTAAATGCTCCTGCGACTTGCTCTGATCCATGTGTAATTAATTTTGATTTAGTTGATGTCGTTTGTAATGACAATGGTTCCATCACCGATCCTACTGATGATTTTTATGAAATAAATATTCAAGCCTCTGCAAACAATCCTGGCATTTCAAATAGCTTTGAAATTTTTGCTAATAATATTTCGCAA
>CALJOK010000111.1 GCA_937981555.1 uncultured Saprospiraceae bacterium | reverse complement strand
GGAAAACAACAAACTTCATTTGGTGTAAAGAGCATTTGAAGTCATGTTTAGGAAACCGCCGAGTACGAGATCCGTACGCTCGGTGGTGTGAGAGGCGCACTCCGCTCAAAGTTTACTTTGGGCGGAGCCGTCTACTCGATTAGCGGCTGCCTTCTTTTTTTTCAAAATCGTAATCGTCATTTGTCGCTGAAAGGATTTTTTTTTTAGCCGAAGTAAAACTTCAAAATAAAAACCTTTTGCTCTCTTGAAAAAATTAAATTCGCTTTTTGTAATCAACTGAAAATAAATTAAACTTTTGAATTGCCTTTTTCGGAGAGTACTTTTTTCTCTGAGAAGGGAGCGTCAAATTGTTCTTTAAATTCAGTTTTTAGCTTTTGTAAATGTTTTGTTATAATCTTTGGTAAAAGCCAAAAAAAATCGACTTTTTTAAATTCCGCTTTTCGAAATACCATTTCCGTGTTTGCCGAATTCTTTTTTCAAAACCGTTTTTGATATTCTTCTTTAAAAAATTTCTTTGCCGAAATACAGATTTCCAATTTATGAAAACCTTTTTACATTTTTCTTTAAAAGATGAATTCCCGTTTTTAAAATTTTGCTTTTTACGAGCACTTTTTTCTTTTTCTTTGGTTGCCGCTAACGGTCTCGGCTAAACGCAGTATGGGCGCATAGCCCATATTGCCGTTTTAGCCATTGTTAGCACCAGTTTTTATATTTCTTTTTTAATTTCTGTTTCCGCTGAATATGGCATATCATCATCTTCATATTCTTTGGTCTTTTCAACAACACTTTTCAAGCGATTTACTTTAGTTACTTTGTAATCAGGTAGATTATACGTGGACAACCCACTTACAACTGAATAAAAATAGTCTTTCAGATTGTAGCAATAGAAGTACCACCTATCAATGATAAATCTCTCTAATTCATATGAACTATACACCTTGCCGTTATTTACATTCCAATACTTCATCAATAAAATTAAATCCCGAATTAGATAATTGTTATTTCGATGTTTCGACTCTAAATCTGACTTTATACCGTTTGGGTCTGTTGAAATCCAATCAGAATATGATGAAGCAGGTGCTGGAATATAATATGTTCCCCAGCTAACGTAAGCAGGTGCGAGTTCAAATTTTATATGGCTTAACTCTAAAACAATTGTTGGTGAAGATTGATGGATTTCATTTCTTGAATAGTTACTCTCCGCAAAAGTCCTCAATCGAGTCATTAATGTTTGCGGTCTAAATGAACTTCCGTCATCAAATACAACCATATAATCGACATCAGAATTTGGGTCTTTACTTCTTCTCAAAATTGTCCGTCTATCGTAAGAGCCAAAAACAAATTCTGAGTGCAAATTATTAAAATGATTCCCAAGTTTAGTAGACAAAGAACCTATTGAAGTATTAATTGTGGTCCTTTCCCAATCTGCAATTTTGATTGCTGTTACTGTACTTTGTAAATGTGTTAAAACTGACATATTCTATTTGTTGTTCCAATTGATTTAATACCCAAGAGATTTCTTTCTGTTCTGCCATTTAGCAGAAGTGGTTTCATTGATTTTATTAAAGACTTTCTCGTCTAAATTCATATTTGCCCATGCCTTGGTATTGTAATAATCCATGATTGGATTAAGCAATTTCCCTTGTGTTAATTCTAAATTATCATCGTCCTTTATCGAGAGTAACTCAGTTTTAAATCTTGTATTTATTCCCCTTACTCTTGTGAAGTAAATTATTTGAATTATCACTTTGGATAAATAAGCAATTGGAATGCTTATCTCAAATAATAATCTTATGAAACTTGTACCTCCATTAGTGTAAATCGAGACTATGAATGGAATAGATAAAATCAATAATTTTACTGATGACTTTAAAAGCATTCCCTTCAAAACTTGTTGAGTGTGAAATGCACTTTCATATGTATTTAAAGCAAATTTTAGTATTCCATATTCTACGTCATCATTATTGTAATAATTTTGGGATTTTTCATCGGAATATTTTGTTCCGAATGAATTGTCTATTAAATCTTCTCTTTTTATTCTTTCAGCTTCATTAAAGAGTATTTTGCCAATGAGTTCAAATAATAAGAATAGAGTTACAAGCACATAACTGGCAACTTTAAGGGATTCTTTAACTTTTTCAAAATCAATGCTATATCCTTCTAATTTATTGAAATCATATAAATCAATACACCAATTGGCAAATATGAAAAGAGCGGCTATTATAGAACACCAAAAAGATAAATTTTCTATTTGATTAACTCTTTCATAAGTAGTTTTGAATGGGATGTATTTATTCATAAGTTTTAGGAGTGAGTTTTTTGTTTTTTTTCTAATTGGTGCTAACGGTTTTGTATACACGCAGGTGGGGCGCATAGCCCCACTTGCCGTGTATACTTTGTTAGCAACAGTTTTTACTCTATTACATAAAATGAGTATTGCCCATATTCATCATAAATATCTTTAGTAGTTGTTCTGATTAATGAATCTGCACTTTGAGAAATAAATTCATAATTATTGTTTTCTCCTCCATTAAGTAAGTATTCGATTGATTTAATTTCTTCCTTACAATCAGGTCTTGTACTTAATGATTCTGAATCTTCGGTTATCAAAGAAGATAATACTAACGTATATAATCCCTTTCCTTGAGGAACAAACCCAAAATCTACTTTGTACGTATCATCAACATAATCGTATTCAACTAAAAATGTTGAAGTCCCAATTAAAGGAATTAGATTTAAGTTACCTTGTTTCTCAATTATATCGAATTCTAAGTTTGCATTTTGAAAAGGATCGACACTAATTTTTTCAATAGTTAGTTCTGACCGAAAATCAAAATCTTTTAAAGTTATCGGTTCGCTATAATTCAATTCTTTAATTTCATTTGAAAAGTCACTACTTACCCAAATTGTATCACCAATTTTAAACGTATCAATTTGGGGAGTTAAATTAAATGGTATTTGAAATTTGTAATCTTTGATACAATCTTCATCTTTATTACAATTGCAATTAATTGTGATAAAGAAAGCACCAAGGAATAATAATGGTATTATAAAATTCTTCATTTCATTTTATTTTCCAGTTAAAAAAAATCCAGAGAGGTGTTAAACTCTCTGGAAAATATCATTTAAAATCCATAATCCGAAAATAAGGAATCAATATTTGCTGTTGTTATTCCAGAAGGAAGGATGCTTTTCAACTTTTCTCTATAAACTACTGGATTTATAGTAGAAGGGTCAAATTCATTAAATAAAGTATTATTGGAATAACCAGTTACTCCACCTCCGCTAGTATTACCATCATTGGTAACTAAACTATTTTCAGAACTTCCTGTAATGGCATTGGAATTATCATCTATTAAATCATGGAAAATGGCAACTGGGACATGTCCATTATCTAGTCTATCTCTTTCAAGTAAATTAATCCACCTTCTTGAATTTATTAATGCAGGATTTGTTGTATTACTATGGTTCAATAAATATGTTCTATCTACATAAGTATCTCCAATATGTTCCGCCCAACTTTCTGCTATTTGGACTACCCCTGCATCTATCTCTGCTCCAGTTCCCCAACCGTCAGCCGCAATTTCCTGACTTCCTAAGGTTACCCAAAACCCTGATCCTACTTTGATATACTGTGATGCATGAGCGATTTCGTGAAAAGCGAGCGCTTTTAATCTGTCTGACGTAGTAAAATTAGTTCCAATCATTATGTCTGGAAGTGCTTTTTCAAATAATGCAGCACTTGCACCTGCCCCGATTGAAGCCATTATTTGGGTGGTAGGGTCTTCAAAAAAAGTAGAATTTAGTAGTCCATCCCCGATTAATATTCCAACTCCAGCTGCACCAATATAATGAGCCATTAATGCAAATCCAGAAGTTTGATTTCTTGCGATATAAATATCTAAATCTAGTAAAGGAGGTGCAATTCCATCAAGATATGCATTATCATAAAATTCATGTAACGAATTATTTACTGTAGCAGCAGCCCAATAACGATGATTTGTAGAAGAATTATCTAATACATCCATATAATTGACTTCAATGTTGTTGTAATATGGCCCCCAAATATTGCCTACATAATCTTTTACTACTCTCTTCCAAAGCCAAGCGGAGTTGAAATTTTTACCTTGAGTTCCTCTGATTGAGCCTCTAGAATTTGTAAACTTTACCCACATCCATGAATTACCATGAAATCTACTGTTTATCTTCCAACACCCATTATCATCCGTCCACGTATTATAGTGGCCAGTAAACCATGCATCCCACATGATAACTTTGACTCTTCTTACTGGTTGCATACCCAATTGAGTATCTTCTACATTTATGCAGCCACCTGGTTTTCTAATGTCTTTATAAACTTCACATCCACAATCATTTATTTCGTATAGTGAATTATTATTTGCTGCAATAATTACTGCTTCAACACATGCTAAATATTCTGCTAATGTATTTGAGTTTTCAAAACAATTAGCATCATAGAATGGGCAATCATTTGGATTTGGAAGCCAATCATCATTGCAATCTACTTCGCCTCCTAAACAACATGGAAAACTAGGACACCCAGGCTGACAATCACCTGAAAATCCATTTAATTCAGTTTCATCATCAATATCATCAAATGGAGAAATATAAATATTTCCAGTCAGGCGAAAAGCTTCCGCTGTTAACATTGATTCGTATGGACTTACAAAAAGCTCTTGTAAAACTTCATAATTAACATTAGGGAAATTGAAATCGGATTTGACAGTAGAATACAAAACAGGGTATTCATCAGCTTCAAGTTCTTGATAATAATCACCCATCTGAGTGACTTCATGATCTATTGGGAAATCAAAGAAAAAAGCATCCGTTTGAAGTAATGTATCTAACTCTTCAAAATTAGAAGGTGTAAATTTGACTTGTAAATGTGTTGGAGTTACATTAGAAATAGTCGAACCTTTAATATTTTCAAAGGCTTGCTTCATATTAGCTAAAGCATATGGATTTTGTTTAACATTTCCAAGTTGAGTTTTGGAATATGCATCGGTTGTTCCACTTCCACCGTCACGTAAAGTAACTTCTTGGTCACCTACATTAAAAATTACTGGATGGCTTGATTTGATAATTTCATTTGGTGCTTCTTCAATTTGGCTTGTAAGATTATCCTTTTTACAGGAATAAATTAGAGCGATAGAAGCTAAAATGAGGAAAAGGAATTTTAATTTTAGAATCTTCATATTTAAGAAATTAAGAGATGAACGTTTGAATTTTTTGTTCAAACGGTTTGGCACAATTGCCGATAGTATTTATTAAAAAAGAAAAACAATTTTTCGACTTTGAACTTTCTCGAATTGAGGGATTTACCTTTTTTGTCAGGTACTTGTTTGATTGTTCTTTTGTCTTTGCGTTGTTTTTTTTCTTTTCAAATTGTTGCTAACGG
>CALJOK010000110.1 GCA_937981555.1 uncultured Saprospiraceae bacterium | reverse complement strand
ACAACCTTCTATTGTTTGGAAAACAAAATCATAACTTCCACTTGTATTATAAGTCATGTCGCCATGCGTATAAGTATCTTCAAAACAGATCGTATCTGCTATCGTCAATTCGAAAATTGGATGCACCGTCAAATCTAAATTTACAATACTGTCACAACCATCTGCTGCTGTTAATGTATCTGCATATTGACCGGCAATAAAAATATAATCGGTTGTAAATAAAACCGAATCTCCATCACACATTTCCTCTACCCTTTCCGTTAATATTTTTTCTTTAACCAATAAATTTAAATGGACTAAACTATCACAACCTTCTATAGTTTGGAAAATATAATTATACGTTCCAGTTTCATTATAAGTAGAATCGCCATGTGTATAAGTATCTTCAAAACAGATCGTATCTGCTATCGTCATTTCATAAATTGGATGTACCGTCAAGTCCAAAACCACTACACTATCACAACCATTAGCAGCCACTAAGGTATCAACATATTGACCTGCAACGGTAACATATTCCGCAATAAACAAAACGGAATCACCATCACATATTTCATCCAATAAATTAGTTGGCGGAGCATGTGGTAAAACTTGTAACAAAACTTTATCGGAAATTACACTACACAACGTATCATAAATATCATTGATGTCATTTGAAATCAAAACTTGATAATATCCTGCATCTCCAAATTCTATTGAGCTAATAATAAAAGTAGAATTGGTTGCTCCAGAAATATCATTCCATGTCTGCGTAGTGTCTGTTGTAAACTGCCATTGATAAACAGGGTTGGTATAACCTCCTGTCAGCGTCGCTTCAAAATCAATACTTTCATTGACACATAAACTGGTGTCAACTGGTAAGGAAACCGTCGCTTCAGGACTACAATGATTTAAAGTAATCTGTTGAGTTACTGTAGTTTCATTTCCACAATCATCTGTTGCTACCCAAGTACGGGTAACAATTTGAATATCAATACAAGCACCTTCAGTTGTTGTTTCTGAAAAATTCACATAAACAGTATCACTACAATTATCTGTAAAATCTAAATTTGGAACCGCTGGTAAATCTTCGCAATTTAAGGTAGTATCAATGGGTGCAATCACTAACAATGGCGCAACTGTATCTCGGACAGTAATCAATTGAATGACTGAATCTTGATTGCCGCAATTATCTGTTGCAACCCAAGTTCTTTTTATCGTAAAATCATTTCCGCAATTAACAGAAATATTATCTTCACTAAAATCAACAGTAAAAGATGATCCACAGCTATCAATAACAACTGGATTAATTACAGTTGGAATCGAATCACAAGTAACAATAGTATCTGCTGGAACAAGGGAAAAAGTAGGTGCTTGAGTATCTTGAACCATAATAGATTGAATGGCCGTAAATTCATTTCCGCAATCATCTATCAATATCCATGTCCGATAAATTACAGAAGCTCCTTCACAAATTACATCAACAAAAGTACTATCCGTAAAAGTAGCTTCGCCAATTGAACTATCACAAAGATCTGATTCATCTGTAACATCTCCTGTTAGATTTAAATCCATTGGATCTTGATTACAGCTTATTATTACATTTTCTGGAACAGTAAAATTTGGAACTAAGGTATCAGAAACCATTATAATTTGAATATCAAAAGAGGAATTCCCACAAGAATCGGAAAGAGTCCAAGTCCGTTTTACCAACAAACTACCATTACAAATTCCTTCTGTAAAAATACTATCTTGATATATGGCATTTCCAATTACATCAGTACAATTATCTAATTCTCCTGATACATTTCCAGTAAAATTTAAATCATTTATATCTATCGTACAATCCACCGTGATATCATCTGGTGCTGTAAAAATTGGAGCTGAATTATCTATGACAGTAATCGTTTGAGTATGAGAACTGACGTTACTACAATTGTCTGTCCAACTCCATGTTCTCGAAATAATATAATCAGATAGACAACTTCCTTCAATTATAGTTTCTTGAAAATCCAATGTTATATCGACATCGCAATTATCTTCCACATTTTGCGATTCTACTGTTGGAACAGAATCACAACTCACCACCATATCAGGTGGAAAAGCTAAAATGATTGGTTCAGCGAAATCTTGGACTTCTATTTCTTGAGAAGCAATAGTCTCATTTCCGCAGCGATCAGTTGCCGTCCACGTTCTAACTAAAGTATAATTATTAATACAAACTCCAGGAACAATAGTTTCTTCAAACAATACAATTACGGTACTATCACAATTATCAATTGCAGTCAAAGTTGGTGCAGGAGGAATAGAGTCACAACCTACAATCAAAGTGTCTAAACTTTCATTAAATACTGGTGCGATAGTATCAATGATAGAAATCAATTGAGTATCTAAAGCGGTATTTCCACAAGCATCATCAACTTGCCAAATTCTTTGAATTAAATAATTGCAAGAATCGTTTTGTAAAATATTATCAATATAAGTTGCTGTAGCGGTATTAGAAGAACAATCCTCACTTACCACCAACACCTCTCCTATCAAACTAGTATCTGAAAGTTCGCCAAAGCAATTTAAACCTACATCATTAGGTGCTGCAATTACAGGTGGTGTGGTATCTATAATCGTAATAATTTGTTCTCCAATAATTTCATTTCCACAATCATCTGTCAAACTCCAAGTTCGATAAATAATAGAAGAGCCTTCACAAGGCGTATTGACAAGTATACTATCCGTATATATAGCCTCTCCAATAATAGAAGCACATAAGTCAGATTCATCCATTACACCACCAGAAAAAATCAAGTCATTTGGATCTTCTGTACAATCTAAAGTAACATCAGCAGGAGTCGTAAATGAAGGAGGAATAGTATCAATTACAGATATGACTTGGACATCTGACATTGTATTTCCACAATCATCTGAAAGTATCCAAGTTCGATAAATAGTACTATTCCCATTACATAAACCTTCCGTAATCAAACTATCTGAGTAAATTGCCTCACCGATTAAAGGATCACAATTATCTGATTCGTCTATAACATTTCCAGTAAAATTTAAATCATTTATATCAATCAAACAATTTACTGTAATATCATTTGGAGTAGTAAATTGAGGTACAATAGTATCGACTAAGGTGATCGTTTGCACATATGTATTTATATTGTTACAATTATCTTCCCAAGTCCATGTACGAGTTACTATAGAGGAACCACCACAAGTTCCAGCTACTGCATTTTCATCAAATGTCATCGTTACATCCGTATCACAATTATCTGATACAGTTGGATCAACTACATTTGGAAGTGCTCCACAGGCCACAATGGTATCTGCTGGAGTATTTGAAATAACTGGTGCTATCGTATCCTGAACTATTATACTTTGGGAAAAAGAAAACATATTACCACATCTATCCGCGGCCTCCCAAGTTCTTATAATCGTATAATCTTCCGTACAACTTCCTGCCGTAATATTTTCATTAAAAACAATATCAACTAAACCTCCACAATTATCTGTAGCTATTAAAGTTGGTGCTGTTGGTACTACATCACAATTGATAATAGTATCTGTTGGTATCGTATTAAAAACAGGAGGCACATCATCAATGATAAAAATCAATTGCGTATCTACAGCCACATTACCACAGGCATCAGTTCCTAACCATGCTCTTTGAATAGAATAATTACATGAGTCATTAACTAGTACACTATCAATATATGAAACTCCCCAAAAGTTGATCGAACAATTATCACTAATAACTTCCGCTACTCCAACTATGGCAGAATCACTTAATTCAGAAAAACAATCTAAGGTAATATCATCAGGTATAGAAATGACAGGAGGCGTAGTATCTTCAACTGAGATAATTTGTAAATACGTTGTTATATTCCCACAACCATCTTCCAAAGTCCAGGTTCGATAGATCAGCGTTGACCCTTCACAAGGAGAATCAATAATAATACTATCTGAATAAATTGCTTCTCCTAATGCAGTAAAACAATTATCAAATTCATCCACCACATCTCCTGTCAATCCTAAATCATTAGGATCTTGTTCACAACTTAATGAAACGTCAACAGGTACGGTAAATACTGGTGGAATAGTATCAATCAAATCAATAGTCTGAGTATATGAAGTAGTATTTCCACATTCATCTGAGATGCTCCAAACTCTTTCCATTACTCCTGTTCCGATGCAATTATCATCAGCGTTAAAAGTATCTTGATAGGTAATGGCCCCTAGGTTTTCATCACAATTATCAATTGCATTTACAGCTTCTCCAACTATTGTAAAATCCTCATTATCTAAATGACAATCTATCGTTACATCAGTCGGCATTTCAAAGACTGGTGGTATCGTATCAATAATACTAATTACTTGTAAATGTATTGTTACATTTCCGCAATCATCAGACAAACTCCAGCTTCGATTTATAGTTTGTTCAGCTGAACAACTTGGATTAACGATTATTACATCTTCATAAGTTACTTGACCTAAGGTAGAATCACAATCATCGAATTCATTGATTGCATTTCCTGTAATGGTTAAGTCCAATGGATCAATATCGCAATTTATTGTAATATCAATTGGCATATCAAATACTGGTGGAACGGTATCAATGATCGAAATGGTCTGAATTTCTTCCGTAACATTCCCACAATTATCTACCAAGCTCCAAGTTCTTTCAATCACACCTGATCCTACACAATCAAAATTGGCTGTATCAGAAAATATGGCTTCCCCAATATTGGATGTACAATTATCTGTTTCATCAATTACATCACCTGTTACATTTAAATCATTAATATCTGAGACACAACTCAAGGTAATATCGACAGGAATGGTAAATGTAGGAGGAGTAATATCTTGTACCACTATGGTTTGGGAAGAAGTAACTTCATTATCACAATCATCCACCCAAGTCCAACTTCTAATCAAGGTATAATCACCCTCGCAAGTTCCTCCGACTTGTTGTTCGTTAAAATCAATATCAATATCACTATCACAATTATCTGCCACCTCTGGTTCAAATGGAACAGGGACATCATCACAAGAAACGGTAATATCAAATGGAAAAACTAATATAACAGGATTGACCGCATCTTCAACATTCATCTCTTGAGTGATAACTGTTTCGTTTCCACAATTATCTGTAGCAGTCCAAGTTCTTACTAAAACATATGAATTAGGACAAGTTGCCGCCTCAGTCGTTTCTGTAAAAACAATAGTAGGATTTGGGTCACAATTATCTACAGCTGTAACTGTTGGTGGGGCTGGTATACTATCACAAGCTACAAAAGGAATCAACTGCACCCCAACTATCTCAGGGCCAATAGTATCCGCCATTATTATGATTTGAGTATCTAAGGAAGTATTTCCACAATCATCTATTGCTAACCAAATTCTTTGAATTCTAGTTTGACCATTACAACTAAAATCATTTTCAACTACATCTGTAAATGAAACATTTACAGATGTAGTATCACAAATATCCATTGCAACAGGAGTTTCCCCAGTCAAATTCAAATCCATATAATCTTCCTCACAAGTAATTGTAATATCATTTGGAATAGTAAAAACAGGTGGCGTCGTATCAATTAAAATAATCTGTTGAGTAGCAGTATAAAAATTACCACAGTCATCTGTCAAACTCCATATACGATTCAATTGCCCTGTACCTATACAAAAACCAGTATCATCATATTCATCTGTAAATATTGCTTCTACAATATCTGGATCACAGTTATCTTGTTCATCCGTAACATTTCCCGTTATCCCCAAATCCAGAATATCATCAAAACATTCAACAGAAATATCAGGTGGAACAGTAAAAAATGGTGGAAGCGTATCAATAATATTAGTTGTTTGGATAGTTGGAGGATCTACTTCTTGGCAAGCAAACTCTAATACATAAATAGAATCGAATCCCACACATCCAAATTCATTAGTCAATTCCAAATAATAAATCCCAGGGTCACTCACACTAATAAACTGACCTGTAAAAGTTCCTCCATTAGGACCAGTCCAATTATAAGTATGCCCTGCTTCCGATGCATATAAATCCGCAATTACATTGTTACAATCATTTATTGGATCACTCTCAATGATAACATTTGGAGATTGTGTATAATCATTTACCAGAATTGTATCATAACTTAATTCACAATCATTCATAAAAGCTGAGGCAAGAATATACGTTCCAGGTTGGTCAACATAAATTACCGTATCAAAAACACTACCCATATCTGTTAAAATATTTCCATCAATCGTTGACCATTCATAAAAGGCATCTGTGTAAACACTATCCACGCTTAAAGGAATAATTGGATTAAGGCAAGTCAAAGAATCTCCAACTGCATTAGATTCTAATTTATCTAATGCTACAAAATAGAAAGGCCCACTAAAATCTTTTAGTTGAGCTGTAAAAGAAGCCGAGGCTCTTGCTTTAAAAATAAGATTACTAAATGGAAGATCACATGCATCAAAACCAGTTATCAATTGTGGGTCAATCCCGAAATCATAAAGGTTCAAACCTATCTCTACAAATTGCCCCGGTGCATAATAAAAGGTATGATCACCTTTATCGTCTAATGTCCCCCATGGTGGGCCTGCCCATGTTTTTTGATTAGTCACACCACATCCAAATTCATTTCCCATAGGAGGAAGGATATCAGCATATCCATATTGTGAACCGTTTGAAGCTCCATCAATATCATTTCCAAAAGTAAACGTCGTAGGATCTACATTATTAAAATCAAACCGACGAACCCAAATCCGAAGTTCAAACTCTGGGATATTACTCGTATTCATAACCACAGTTACAATCATATCCCCTATTTTAGTAATATTTCCAGCTGCATCAAACTGCCAAGCAGTATGCCCTTCATCCGTTCCTACTGGTGCAAAACCAGTAGCAGGGTCATAACTTACTTCATTAGCAAATAACTCCGCATCAAAATAACTACTTCCAGAAGTAGCAATTCTTGAAAATCCTAAATAAATCCAAAGTGGATTTTCAGCAGCAGTTCCATCTCTTCGTAGGTGAGCAAAACAATCAATTAAATCATTTTTTGGTACTACATTCTGGATGCCTGTATCCCAATCTTCGAGTGGTTCTCCATTTTTACTTGCCGTTATGTAAGACGTTGAATCAGCACCGCCACTTCCACCAAAATAATCTTTAATATATGTAGCATCTTGCCATCTTCTTCCATTAATAATTGAATTAGGTGGGACACTCATTTTTTTTGCAAAATAAACATTAGAGCCATTTGCTAATAAATCTCTTAGATAAGAAGCATCAGTAGTGTCAATCACATTCCGCCCAATTCCATCATAAATAGTTGGATCATAAAACCAATCATCTGCATTATTTCCATTGATTGCAGTTGCTGCACCTACCCATTCTGTTCCATTCGCATAGACGTAACCATCTATACCGAAACCTGCTTTAATACATTCTCCTTGAAGAGTCTGAGCAGATACTTGGGTTGAAACAATAAAAAAAGAGATAAAAAGCAATCCTTTTTGTAAAAATATTTGCATAGGATTAAATCATTAATTACTCTACCCGATGGTTTTGTACAACATACTCAACCTTAATCGAGCGAGGTAGAATATATTCAAAATAGGTTTTACAATTTGTTGTTTGTAAAATTTTCTAATCATATTTAATCCTCTTCTAAAAACACTAAACTGAGGATACCCATGATTTTTAGTTTTAACTGGATTTTGTTTTCCATTTTCAATACCTACTGCCCAGCATAAGGTATAAGCCATTGATACGATGGCGAAAAGTTTTTTATACTTTTTCAGACATTTTAATCTAGAGGTTTCGATATGAAAACCTCTTCCTTTTAAGGCTTGAAAAAATACCTCTATAGTCCACCGTTTCTTGTAAGTTTTCTTCAAATTCTTTGCATCAATTGTTCCTATAAGAAAGAGTAATTCCCCATTAGCATCAGTTGAAATACTACAATTTACAATCACTCCATCTATCACCACATTTTCAAATAATCCGTAACCATGCTCTTTCCAATACTGTTCGGCTCGAATGTATTGACCGTTAGGTAAAAGGATTTTGTGATGCTTTGGCACTCGAACACAAAATTTAACCTCCTTTGTTTTCAACCATTTGAGCCATTTATTTCCAATAAATTCTCTGTCCATAATTACTACCTCTATGCGATGAATGCCTATGGATTCAATGATGGTTTTAAACAATTCGATACGTTGGTCTGCATTACTATTACCACTATTATTGTCTAGCATTTCAAAATAAAGAGGTACTCCCATTTTTCCAATACTGACAAGCACACATAAAATATTGACCTGTGTCTTTCCAAAATCCCACTCCGTACGGTCAATACTTAATTGGAGTCTGTCGTGATGTACAAAGCATAAAAAGTAGAGTAATAATTTCTCAAAATCAATTTCCACTTTCTGGAAAAAGTCTTGGATGCGTCTCTCTACAGATTCTACTTTAATCGATACATCCATTTTGTCTGCAATTTCAGGAAATAAAACAGAACGACTTTTTATAATGCCGCTTATCATTTTATCCAAAAATTCTTGGCGTTTTTTATGTTTCACTATGCCTAGTGACCGAATCAATTCGTAATTTGCACCCATTGGGCAAGTTCTATCTTGTTCCATCGAGAATAAGTTGTTTTTTGTTTTGGTTGTGCTTAACAAAAACACAACTTTTTCTCGTTTTTTCAAAATCTAATCAAAACCATCGGGTAGAGTAATCATTAATTCAATAGAAACAGAATTAATACTTAAGTTTTCGATAATTAATTGATACAGTATTTCATTGATATAAGGCAAATTCAATACCAATGATGTTTACTTATATACATCAGTACCTATAATTAATAAATCGAATATATAATTCACATGTTATCAATACAATTAAAGAGTTTTTCATAGCATAACAACTATGCTATTGTAAATTGTAATACTATGCTTTTGAGGAGTGTTTTCCGAGATAAATAATGATGAATAAGTTTAGTTTAACAGCTAAGTTTTAATCCATCTATTACTAGAAATCTGATCTAATAATATTTTGGGGAAAAATTAAAAGAGAGGTATTAGAAGTGAAAACTCAGTAGTTGTAAATTTTCAATTGAGACATAGAACAATTGGTTTGTTAATTTAATAAGAAAAAACATTAGACTATATTTTAAATATTCAAATTGGTGAGGTCTTTACTTTAAATTGAAGGACAGAAACAAAATTAAAAAAAATAACATGATCAATCTTCTAACAAATAAAAAAGCCCTTCCATAAATTGGAAAGGCTTTTTTATTTTAAAAGGAAATATTTTTAGAATTTAATTTTTAAATAACTTAAAAGTCTTACTTCCATTTTCAGTTGTCACTTTTGAAAGGTACATACCTGCGGAGAAACCAGCGATATTTATTTTTCCAAAATTAGAATTAGGTTGAGACGTCAAAATAAGTTGTCCATGTAAATTATAAATTTCCACTTTTTGAATCATTGCATCTTCTGAAGAAATATTCCATGAATCACTCGCTGGATTTGGGAATACTTTTATTTTTTCCAAAAACAAATTGTCATTGCTTAAAACAAAATCTCCAAAAGCAACATTATCAAAGTAGTAAGTTTTTTCATCAGTTGCTGCACCAGCAGTTCCGAAGTTAAAAAAGATGGAAGCTTTATTATAAATCCAGCCATTATTTAAACCAAATTCTAAAGCTGCCGTTCCTGTAGCTTCATTAGTAAAATCAAATTCTAAAATTTCCCATTCTCCACCTACTGTCGTATTTACTTGTGTTTCACAAGTCTGAGTTGGGTCATTGGCCTTTTCAACTTTTAATCGAACCGGAGTTCCTGCATCAGGTGACCAAACTTTAACTGTCATTATTGCATCAGTTAATGTCAAAGGAATGTTAGTCGCAAATCCACCGTTTGTACCGATAGTCGTTCCAGCAGAAGGAGAAGAACCAGGCATTTTTGTGGAACTAGCTACCGTATTGCTACTGTTGGTTGGATCTTCCACCAAGGCAGCACTATTTCCTTCAAAAGGTGTCAAAGTATAATTGATCGACGATCCTTCAAAGCTAACGGGTAAGTCAATTTGCTCACCTGCAAAAAGTTGTTCGACATCATCAAAAAGGAAAATCGAAGTAGCAGAACCATTTCCAGTATTCCCAAAGTCAAACATAAAAACTACTTGATTATTATCAGTAGGTGCTCCTGTAAAATCCCACGTCAAGGTTTCCCATTCATTAGTGGTAGTTGTGATAGCATCCCTCTCAACAGGCGTACCACCTTCTAATTTAAATTTTACGGTCGTTCCAATTGGAGCGGTCATAAATACTTTCATGGATAAAGTTGAGTTCGTAGAAAAATCTACATTTCCTGCTAAAATGATTTTACTACCTGCCCAAACAGCACCGCCATCTCTGACAATTTGAGCTACCATGGTACTAGTATTTATTCCATTAGATTGTGGATTAGCAATTACGGCCGCTACTCCTCCATCAAAATCTACGAAGTCAGAAGTTGTAATTGTAGTTTCGAAATCGATCGGTAAGGATTGAGAAAATCCATTTGAAAAAACAAATAGAAATGCAAAAAGGTAAAATTGTTTCATATTATTATTTTTAAAAAATTTTAAAATCGGGATTAGTTTTATCGTATTCAGTTATCAGATACTTTAAAATATCCGATAACTGATCAGGTTAAGTTTCATTATTTTACAACCGTAATATCACCGCTCATTACTTCTACTCTTCCATCTTCAAATTCAATTTCTGCATAATAAATATATACACCAGAAGCTACTACTTTTCCATTATAAATTCCATCCCAACCATATTGCGGATCGTTTGGATTAAAATTACTTCGAGAAAATAAATTTGCGCCCCATCTATCAAAGACTCTAAAGTTTCGAATGATTCGAACATCAGAACCTGCATAAATCATAAAGTAATCATTTGCACCATCTCCATCTGGAGAAAAACCATTTGGTATAAATACCCTTTCAGTTTTATTTACAAAAATTACAATTTGATCACTAATTTCACATCCATTTACATCAATTAAAGTAACTGAATATTGAGTTTGGTAAGTAGGATTTACAATTGGTTCTAAGCAATCTAAGCAATTTAAACTTTCATCAAATTCCCAAATAATCGAATCAATAATTAAGTTAGTGAAAACAGAGAGTTGAAGACTATCTCCTAAATTTATTTCATCGTCTTGCCCGATATCCAACAATAGCGTATTAGCAGCAGGAACATTTAACTCTACAAATGTTTCACAACCATCTGCATCTTGAACAATCAAATCATAAGTCCCAGGAGTAAGATTTTGATATTGAGTATTGGAAACAAATGGACTTGAATTCAAACTATATAAATATGGTGGTTGACCTCCAACAACTGTTTCAATTATTATACTCCCATCTTCTTCGTCTTGACAAGATTCAGGATTAATTTGGAAGATCGGATTAAGATTAACTACTGGAATGGTGATATCAATTTCGAATGAATTAAAGCATCCATTGGTATTATCAGTTATCAGCAACATATAAGTTCCTTCTTCGAAAATTTCGATCATTGCACTTGTTCCAACAATAGCATTGGAAAATATCCATTGGTAACTTAAGTTTGCACCTGTTGAAGAACCTATACTTTCAAGGACTACTCCACTATTTAAGCTTTGGCAATTTAAGGAAGCAATCGGATCTTGAATGAAAGCGACTACATTACAAAGTATTCCTGAACAAGGAACACAAATGCTTCCATCACAAACAAGTATATTTTCTATATCATTAAAGGTATTTGGATTTCCATCATCACAAGGTAGATTAGACGTCATCCCTGTCGTACAATCAGAAAGTATTCCTTGACATGGGATACAAATGGTTCCATCAGAATCAAGAACTGTTTGTTCATCATTGATAGTACAAGCATCGCCATCATCACAACTGACAACTGAAGTTGAGCCAGTTGAACAATCTACTGGAATTCCCAAACACGGAACACAAATACTGCCATCACAATCCAAGATTGTTTGCTCATCATTTATAGTATTTGAATCACCATCATCGCAAGCTACAATTGAAGTTGTTCCAGTTGAACAATCAATTACAATTCCTTGACAAGGAACACAAATACTGCCATCAGAATCAAGAACTGTTTGTTCATCATTTATCGTACATGCATCTCCATCATCGCAACTAACTACTGAAGTTGTTCCAGTTGAACAATCTAGTGAAGTACCTTGACATGGAACACAAATACTTCCGTCGCAATCTAATATGGTTTGAAAATCATCAATCGTATTTGGATCACCATCATCACAAGCCATAATTGAAATTGTTCCAAAAGAACAATCTGTTACTGTTCCTTGACAAGGAATACAGATTGTGCCATCACTATCTAATACTGTTTGTTCGTCATTTATCGTACATGCATCACCATCATCGCAACTAACTACGGATGTCGTTCCAGTTGAACAATCTACTGACGTCCCTTGACACGGTATACAAATACTGCCATCGCAATCTAAGACCGTTTGTTCGTCGTCAACGGTATTTGGATCGCCATCATCACAACTAACTACCGAAGTCGTTCCTGTGGAACAATCGATTGTTGTTCCTTGACACGGTACACAAATAGTTCCGTCAGAATCTAAGACTGTTTGTTCATCATTTACTGTACAGGCATCGCCATCATCGCAACTAACTACTGATGTCGTTCCAGTTGAACAATCTACTGACGTCCCTTGACATGGAAGACAAATACTACCATCGCAATCTAAGATCGTTTGTTCATCATCAACTGTATTTGGATCACCATCATCACAACTAACTATCGAAGTCGTTCCTGTGGAACAATCGATTGTTGTTCCTTGACACGGTACACAAATAGTTCCGTCAGAATCTAAGACTGTTTGTTCATCATTTACTGTACAGGCATCGCCATCATCGCAACTAACTACAGATGTCGTTCCAGTTGAACAATCTACTGACGTCCCTTGACATGGAAGACAAATACTACCATCGCAATCTAAGATCGTTTGTTCATCATCAATCGTATTTGGATCGCCATCATCACAAGTTACTACTGAAGTTGTTCCAGTCGAACAATCTACTGACGTCCCTTGACATGGTACACAAATAGTTCCGTCAGAATCTAAGACTGTTTGTTCATCATTTACCGTACAGGCATCGCCATCATCGCAACTAACTACTGATGTCGTTCCAGTTGAACAATCTACTGACGTCCCTTGACATGGAAGACAAATACTGCCATCGCAATCTAAGATCGTTTGTTCATCATCAACGGTATTTGGATCTCCATCATCACAACTAACTATCGAAGTCGTGCCTGTG
>CALJOK010000109.1 GCA_937981555.1 uncultured Saprospiraceae bacterium | reverse complement strand
TGACCCTTACTTCCGTCCTGATGTCAGAATTGCTTATCGGAAAGACAAAGAAAAATATGCGTGGAGTTTATCTTTAGATATTCAAAATGCGATTGCAAGAAAAAATATCGATGCGATCAATCGGACGTTTGACCCTGATTTAGGAGAATGGGTTTTTAGAAAACAATCAACATTGACACCTGTCTTGAGTTATCAAATTGATTTTTAGAAAATAAAAGAAACAGGTTGTTCAACTTTGAGTAACCTGTTTTTTGTTTTTCGAATAAACATTCAGGAGCATTCCAATGATGATGAAAATTATTCCAGAAAATGCGATCCAAGAGTACGTTTCTCCAAATAAAAAATATCCCATAATTAATGCCCAGACTAATTCCATATATTTAAAAGGAGCGAGTACACTTGTGTTTTCAGTTTGAAATGCACGCGTCATAAATACTTGACCAATCAATCCCAAAATTCCAATACCCATAACTGGATACCATTCATTTCCCAAAGGCATTCGCCAATGATTAATAAAAAATAAACTCACGATAATCGTCACGACCATAAAATAATTAATGATTGTCAAGTAGTGTTCTTTGTCTGTTAAGTACCGAATCAAAACGAAAACCATTCCGACAAAAAGTGCTGAAATCAAAAGCAATCCTAAACTTACAGAATCAATTCTAGGATCAAATCCTTTCAAAACGATTACTCCTGAAAAAGCAATAAGTAAACTTAACCATTGAAGCCCTTTTACTTTTTCTTTTAAAAAATAAGCAGCCATCACTACTCCGAAAATAGGGCCTAAATATCGAATCGAGATAGCAGAACCCAAAGGGATTCTTTGCAATGCCATAAAAAAAGTGGATAATGAAATCACTCCAACAAGTCCTCGAAGAAATAAAAATTTTGGATTGTTTCCGATGATAGGAATTTTACGGAAGAGCATTGTTGGAAAAATAAAAATGAATGTTCCTACTGCTCGAAAGAAGACGACTTGCATCGGATGAAAATCACTCAATTCTTTGGCTGTTGCATTCATGATAGCAAATGCAAAAGTAGCGATGAGAATAAAAA
This sequence comes from uncultured Saprospiraceae bacterium, assembly GCA_937981555.1. Taxonomy (GTDB): domain Bacteria; phylum Bacteroidota; class Bacteroidia; order Chitinophagales; family Saprospiraceae; genus CAJQQY01. The sequence goes on along the minus strand of CALJOK010000109.1, from coordinate 28,043 downwards.
CAATTCCTTTGGAGATCATCAACAAATGTAAAATAAAAAATGGAAGATGTTTTTGAAAAAGGGGAAAATGCTTTTTCTTTTTTTTAATGTTGTTGATGGAGATTAGTTATCGAAGCCCTTAAAGGGATTCGATAACTTGTAGGTTTAAGTCTAATTCATCACATGGTCTGAAACTTTCAATCCTTTCTCTTCCCAATATTCATCCGTATGAAATGCAAAAGCCGACGGCGAATATTTTCCCACAAAATCTACCTTAGCTTTTTGTGGTACCTCTAAGTTTAAAAGATGATAACTAGCATTCACAAGAAGTCGTCGCACTTCTTCATCTACCATATCAGTCGCCGCACCAATTGTAGAAGTGACAGATTGACCTTTTTTGCCTTTTGCAATTTGATAAGATTTTGTCCAAACGATTGGAGGCATTGGTTCATTTGGATTGTATTTTTTTGACTGACTCTCCGTTGCAATTTTTTGATCAGATTCTTTTAATCCATAAAAAGGATCGGTTTCATCATGAGGATCAGTTCGATCAATCGTCTGCCCCAAAATAATAGCTTGCGCATCGCCAGCCATCGGCATTCTAATTCCATAAACATCAGAAGGTCCCCACATTGCACCACTTTCAATTCCATTGACCAAAGGATGATTTTCTGCATTTGGAGCAATGATGCCACGAGCACTTTGCTGTTGGTGATGACCATGGTGCGAGTACCAAGTTTCGCCTAAAATTTGTTTTCCAAAACCTAAATGCCAATCGGTTTTTTCTCCACTATAATTCCAGTCGTAGTGGGCAAAGGGATGATTTTTATCTTTAAAATTAAAGGCGTGAGTTGAAGTCCGAATCGCTAATAAAGGTTTTCCTTCTAAAAGGTAATTCTCGAAATGTTGCATTTGTTCCTCTGGTAATGCTCGAAACCGAGTCAACATAATCATCAAATCTGCTTCCTTCAATTGCTCCATACCTGGAATATTAAAACTATAATTTGGATCGATCATTCCAGGTTTCTCAGGATCTTGAGCAAATAAAACGGTACAATCAAATCCATGATGTTCGGTTAAAATTTTTGCTAATTGAGGAAGTGATTCTTCGGAACGGTATTCTTCGTCACCTGAAATTAAGACGACGTGTTTGCCTTTGGGATTATTTTTTGCTTGGTAGGTTACCCATTGAATTGGTTCAGTTGCAATTTTGGTTTCTTCTGGTTTGGTCGTTTGATTTTCGCAACTAAAAAAAGAAAGTAGAAAGATAAAAGTTATAAGTCTCATGTTTATTTTGATTTTCGTTTTTGATAGGATGGAACGCGGATGTAACGATTACTATATAATTACTATTGAGCAAAAATCCATAGCACTTCTAATCGTCAAATCCGCTTACATTCGGCCGATCCGCCTCATCCGCGTTCCATCAAAAGTTATTTTTTTAATTGACTAAATCTTCTCCCTCCTTACCTTTATGCGGATGTAATTTCAACAATTCCTCCGCCGTATAAAATCCATCTTGCTTAGCAATCGCAGCCCGTACTTCCTTCACCTTCTCAGCAGAAATCACGGACCCTCGATTCCCAAATCTATTCCTCACATAAGTCAAAACCGCCGCCACCTCATCATCATTCATCAAACCTTCAAAAGGTGTCATTGGAACTAAGCCTTTATACTCTCGATTCAAAACAGTCATCGGACCATAGACCCCTTTCAAGGTTAATTTAATCAAACGATCTTCATTTTCCGTCACCCATTTCGATTGGCGGAGTGGGGGATAACCTGCCGCTGCAAGACCTTGACCTTGCGCTTGATGACAGGTGCCACAATATGCTTCTCGCTCATACAATTCTTTTCCTTTGATAAATAATTCTCGATCAGCACCTTCGAGATGCGTCCGAATTTCAACTTCTTTGACTTTTAAATTTTCTCCATTCAAATGTGCGATTCCTCTAGTGTGGGCAGGTTTCATCCATTCATCCAAAGGGTGCTTTTCAGCCTCTTCCAAGATCTTCAATCCATCGGTTGCATCCAACCAAGTTGCTGCTGTAATTGCTTCCAAACGTACTCGGCCATTTTCATCACTAGCAGCTTTAAATAATAAATCAGCTTGATTCTCCACTTGATGACCAGAGTAGCGCAACACTTGAACAGCTGCTGCTCGTGCTCGGAAATCCTTCGCTTCCAAAAGTTGTAACAATATATTTACATCAACTTTATTTAAGCCCCAAGTCACCCAAAGTGCTTCCAATAAATGATGTTCGTAACGCTCATTTTTTTTATCTAAATTCTCTGCCCAAGTATTTACAGCAGTTAAAACTTTTTTCGTGTTTCTGCCACGCAACTCTCGACGAGAACGGTAGCGTGTACGATATTCGTGCAGTTTTAAATTCCCCAAAAGTGTCGAAATCGGAGCATCCGCAACTTCCGCAGGTTTCACCAAAGGACGAGAAGGATAAGTGATTCGATACACTCGCCCATGCACATGATCTCGCAACGGGTCACGCGCATTGTGTTGCATATGACCAATCAAGACATTGTGCCAATCTAAAAAATACAATGAACCATCTGGCGCAAATTCCATATCGACAGGACGGAAGTTTTGATCACTCCCATCCACCAAATCATGTCGCAAATCTAAATGAAAACCAGTTCCATTTTGAGATACTTTATATTGTCGCATCCCTAAAAAACCAATCGCATTGTTTATCAATAAATCACCTTGAATCTCCTCTGGGAAATGTCTACTTGAAACAAATTCTAAACCAGAGGTCGGTCGTACCTTTTCATCATCATTCAACATTGAAAGCGCTTTGTCATTTCCTTGTCCATAGCGAGGTTTGATCGTACTTGGTAGCATCCATCTAATTTCAGGGCCAGAAGTTTCGGCAAAAATATTTTGTCCCCAATCATCGAAAGCAATGCCCCAAGGATTTGGAATTGGAATTTGAGCGGTACGTTCCAAATGTTTTCGTTGTGGACTGTAGCGATAAAATCCACCATTGGTTGCTCGAACTGGCCCGTAAGGAGTTTCCACATTGGTATGTAAAAAAACGCCTTCCCCCATAAAAAGAGCGCCTGACGGATCAGCACAAAAAGCACTAATCACATGATGCGTATCATGGTCATCGAAACCACTTAAAATAATTTCTACTTTGTCTGCTTTATCATCACCATCGGTATCAGTATATAATTTAAAGTTAGTGCCTTGCGAAATGTAAACACCTTCGGGTGCAAATTCAAAACCCACAGGAATGTGTAAGTTGTCCGCAAAAACAGTTTGCTTGTCTGCTTTGTTGTCGCCATCAGTATCTTCCAAGATTAACAACTTATCATTCGGTTTTGGATCGCCCGGTTTGTAGTGAGGATAGGTCGGCATGACTGCCACCCAAAGTCTTCCTTTGTTGTCAAAAGACAGTTGAACAGGATTGGCTAAATCTGGAAATTCTTTTTCCGAAGCAAATAATTCGATTTGATAACCTTCGGGCGTTGCTAAAGTTTTTAAAGCATCGTCGCCATATAAATATTCATTTTTGCCACGTCCGTAGTCGCCCACTTTGTAGTTGGTAGGAACTTCGGGGAGTTGATGCGTTTTTGCATCGGCGGTAGCGAGGTCCATTTTTTTGCCATGAGCAGATTGCCAAATCGCTTGATCTCGCAAGGCAGTCATTTCTCTTTTTTTCTTAATTTCATCTGGATAATTATCAGGGCCGAATGGATTGTAGCGTCGACCAAAAACATGAACGCCATTGGGACTTTTAAAGTCGTCATGCCAAAACCAGTTTTTTTCTAAAACAGATTCTAAGACTAATTCTCGATGTGATTCCGCTTTGGGTTTCGCATTTCCGAAAGTTTGATCGACCAATAATTTGGCGAATTTCTGATAGCCTAAATCGTTGAGTTGAAAACCGTCAATGGTTAATTGTTCGCCACTTGCAAACCATTTTTGCGTAGGAGCAAAAACATCGAGGAAAGGGATTTTATTTTTATCTGCTATTTTTTGGATAGCATCTGCGTACATTTTTAAGTTGACATTTTCCTTCTTTCCATCAGGCAAATCATATTTGTCAGACAAATCTTGAAAGGCGATGGGTGACACTAAAACTAATTGTGGCGCAGATGTTCCATTGTATTCTTGAGCAAAAGTATGTTGGATAAATGCCTCCAACTCGCCTTCGAAATTAGCTAAACCTTCCTGTCCTTCGAACGATTCATTGTAGCCAAAAAAAGCAAAAATCATATCTGTCTCTAATCGAGTCAGCCATTGATCAGGTGTTTCGAAATGTCCTTGGCTGTGAGAAAAATTAGCTAACTCATCTTGGAATTTTTCAGCACCTAAAAATGCCCATGGAGAAAATCTTCCTGAGTGTGGACGAAATCCTGGCGTGTTTCCACCATCACACATGTTGCGTATAAACAATTCGTGATCGGGATATCGCAGGTGGAGTTCTGTTTCGAAATGCCCAAAATTGAGCATACGAGAGCAGAGGTTATTTCCGATTAATGCGATGTGTTGTTTTTTGGAAATTGGTAGGTTGTGTGATGCTACCTGTTGTTCTGAGGTGCAACTCGCTAGGGAAAAGAGGATGAGGATTGCGAGGAGTAGGTTGTGGTTGAGTTGGTTTTTTCGTTTCAATTTGTTTTGTTTTTTATGAATAGGGAAGATAGGGAATTGAAATGAAAATTTAAAAAGAGATATGAGAAGAGGGAGGATATTATTTTGCAGAAACTAGAAGTTTCTTGAATGCTACACACGAGCAGGGAGGCTCGCGAGCGGGTGTATTTCCTTGGGGATTGCCATAGGCAGATATCAACGCTTTTTTATCTTTTTGTAAAGAAATATTTTGTGGACTGTTTTCTGTCAAAAGAAGCGACCCGTTTTCATTTTTTCTAATTTTTAATCAACTTTTTTTCGGTAAATTCACTAAGTATAAGGTGATGAACTTTTTATCTAAAAATGATTATGTTTACAATAATATAAATATTATTTCAAGTTGTTCACGATCCAAACTGGCTAGATAACTCTTAAGGTTCAATCTAGTGATGATTGAGATTTGCTAGTCTGTAAGTATAAAGACATCGTTGCCTGCACTATTCCTCTAGGCCGTGTTTACTCTTAAGCAATTCAATTACCGCCAGAAAAAATCAACGTATCAAAATTTAAAAGAAATAGCAAAAGGAATGAAAAGAAATCATCTATACACATCAGTACTAATTTCTAGCATACTTTTATTGATGTCGAATGAATCTTTTAGTCAACTTTATTTGAACTTAGAAAAAGATAAAGAAGTAATAAAAGAAAATCGAATAAAAAAGATTGAAGCTAAGTATTATTCAAAGAATAAAACTAATGAGGATAATGGAACAGTTATAACTATTCGTGAATTTGATGAAAATGGAAATCTTACTTTAGACAAGAATTATAGTATTTTTGATAGCGGATCTTGGAGAGTAAAAGAGCATACATATAAAAATAATAGATTAAATATAACAACAAAACAATTCCGAGATTATCCGAAAGAGCATATGGTTCATGAATATTACGATAACAACCTTCTTCAAAAAATTAAAGTATATAAAGGTAGCTTGAATGAGAAGCCTTATATAATTGAAAGCTTTGAATATGATGACAATACAAACGTAATTAAATACAAACATGATTTAATTGCCAACAAAAGAGCATGTGTATATAAGGATCGAATGGAAGTATTTTTATATGATAATGAAAAGCGGTTAAAGGAAAAAGAAATTAGCTATGTCAATAATTGTTATGTCTTAAAGCATACTTATGAATATGATGATCTAGGAAACCTTATAAAAGACTCTAGGAAAGATAAAATCAATATTAATGAAACCAATGAGTACACTTGGGATAAAAGAAACCGACTAATTAAAGAACGAAGGCAAAGTAAACAACTCAAAGAAAAGAGATATAAATACAATAGAAGAGAACAAGTCAAATTGGAGAAGCATTTCAAGGAAGGACAATATGAATACAAAATCAAAAATAAATTCAATTCAAAAGGCTTAATCAAAAAGAGAATATGGGATGGATATTTTGACGAAAATTTTTATGTCGTAATTAAATATTCTTTTTATAATCGTTAGTGGAGGTTTCAATTGTAAGCACAGCTAGCGATAATATTACCAATATGTTTTGACCACAAGTGAAATTTTTATCATCAAATTCCCCAATCAAACTCCATTGATTTTAATAATCATTAGTAATCATAATTTTGTGCATATTCTGCCATCCATTCCCATTGATGATAATGAGATATAAACCATCACTCCAATTTTGGCAATTAATTTTATTTTCTGATTGATTAATTTCTGATGAGAGGACTTGTTGTCCCATATTATTGAAGATGTTTAGCGTAGCTTTTTCATTTTGTGAATGTATTGTTATGTTGAAGTTATGATTAGTTGGATTGGGAAAGATAGAAGAGAATTTTTTTGCTTTTAGTGTATTTTTACTATTTGTCATAAACTCTCCACAAGTACAATTGACTTGAGAAAAACAAGTTAAATAAGCCCCTGATTCAAATAGTGGATACTCTGGAATAATTCCATTAGAACTACCAACTCCTTCGGTAAGTGTCGTGTAGCCATATTCAAGTGAGTCCTGTATTACTTTAATATGATATCGATTCCTTAATGTTCCGCAAACTTCGACAGTATCCATATCATATACATGGGCAGGTAAAAATCCAGGACCAGGAGCTAATATTTCAATAGAGTCACCTACAGCAAGATTAAAATCATACAGTATCAAAGAGGTATCATTGAATCCGATTTCAATTTGCTTTTGATCATTTTCTCTGATAGCTCCATAGTAATTATCAAACAATATAGAATCTGATATAGTAGTTTGCATGGGGTAATCATAGAAATATGTAATCCCTTCTTCACGGAGTTTTTGAAAAGTTTTACCTCCGATGATCGTATCTCCATCTGCATATACCTCTCGAAATGTTTGTAAAAACCAAAGGGCTCCATCGGATTCTTCCCAAATGCTATTTTCTATATCAAATGAAGTATAAGGAACTTGGGAAACTAATTGGAAAGAATAAAGAAATAAAAAAAGTAGTGTTAAGTTTTTCATGGAATAGATATTTTTGTTGTAAAATAATTTCAACTTTTTTTTTTGAAAGTTAAAAAAGATAAAATGGACATTCAAATAATTAAGTCTTAAAAATAATTAATTTGAAGAATGTAATGAATACATAAAATTTTTACCGATTGCCGAAACTCTATAAACCCATAAAAATTAAACCATCCCACCAATAGAAAAAGCCCTGATTGCTCAGGGCTTTTCCATCAAAATATCTATAATTTATGAAGCTTTAAAAGCTCATAAATATTAATATCTTCCACCACCGCCGCCGCCGTAACCGCCGCCGCCGCCATATCCACCACCGCCTCCGCGGTTATCTCTTCCACCACCGCCGCCACCGCGACCTCCACGGTCTTCAGCAACTTTTACTACGATAGTTCGTCCGTCCAATTCTTGGTCGTTCAATCCATCAATAGCAGCTTGTCCTTCCTCATCGTTAGCCATTTCCACAAATCCAAAACCTTTAGATTTTGAAGTGAATTTGTCCATAATGATTTTTGCGGAATTAACAGCTCCGTATGCTTCAAAAGCACTTTGTAAATCCGACTCACGTGTGTCGAAGTTCAACTTAGCAACAAAAATATTCATAATAAAAATTTAGTTCCGTTAAAAAACGGATGAAAAAAAAGAGTATAAATTTATACTCAAATAAAGTTTAATGAAAAACTAAGGAAGGGTAAGAGAAAATCATATAATAATCAACGATTAACCTAAGAACTTAATTAATTCCGCGCAAAGGTACACTTAATTTATTTGAAGTTTTTGTATCCGCTCACCTCAATGCTATAAAACTATAAAGAACCAGCATTAGCGAGGCTTTCGACTCATTTATCCCGATTGTTGGGACAACAATATTCATTTAGAATTAAGTCTACTCAATATTTAGATAGCACGATCAATTGATTATTTAGAATAATTACGCACTAACTGAAAGTTCATTGGTATGTTCCTCCACTTTTGATTCTACATTCTCAATATCTTGTTTCAATTGAGATCTAAAATCAGAAATTAGCTTATTCAAATTTTCTGTATTAACACCGATTTTAACCTCTTGGCTAATTTTTGTTAGATAATTATAAGTATCTCTTAATCCAATAGTATGAACGGTGGATTTAAATTTATACATTTCGTACTGAAGAGCGTCTACATTTTCGACTTTTATAGGATGACTAAATAAAGCATTTATATTTTTAGCTTGAATTAGAAATATTCCCATAAATTCTTTGATAAAATGATCACGACCATTAAGATGAAAGCTTAATACTTCATACCAAGTCCAAGTATTTCTTGAATCAAGGACGACTTTAATAGATGATTTTTTGGAAAATTCTTTAGTATTAAAAATTTGTTGTAGTCCATCTCTCAAGAGTTTTAGAGAAAAAGGTTTGCTAAAATAGTATTGGACATTTGCTTCCTGTGCCATTTTTGCACCACTCTTACTAGCATTTGCAGTAAGGATTATTACAGGAGTATTCTTATTTACTGCTTTTTCGTCAATCCTCAATTCATATATATGACCCAACCCATTTCCATCAGGTAATACTACGTCAGATAAAATACAGTCATACTTTTCTTTCAATTTTTCCTTAGCCTCACTAAGAGAAGTAACGACATCCAAATGTAAGCCCCATAATTTAAATATGCATTTAAATAAAATGATATCGGCACGGTTGTCTTCAATCATCAAGAATTTGAATGTTTTCCAATGGTCAGGAAAGGCATCTTCTTTTTGAATATTTGTGACGGATTGAGCGATCTGTTTATTAGAGGAGATATTAACATTGTCGAAAACCTCTATTTCTTTAGTATTGCTATGGCCAAAATTTAAATTAGTCAAAATATCTCCGGTGGAACGCTGAATGGTGTTGACATATTTTTTTTGATTGTCATCTAAGTTGCTATTTTTCAAAAAACAACTCATTCTCAATATAACATCTACAAGAGTTTTTAACTCATGACTATCTTGTAATTTTTTCTTTCTGAATTTGCTATCCAATTCCTGAATATTTTCCCAAGAAATATTACTATCCTTTTTAAGCGTTTCTATAATTTGATTTAAAGCAATTATTTCTTCTGCTTTATTTTTCAATTCCAGTTCAGCTATAGCTGCCTTTTTTTCAGCCGCCTGACACTCATTTAATAATTGTTCTTTTAGGTTCTGAGGTAGATCAGATTTAAGAAGTAGGCTTTTTAGTGTACTATTTTTTGTTTGCATGATGAAATCAAGATTGGATTAAAAAATTAAATTTTATCTTAAGAACTAGATAAAAGTATCTAAGATATGAAGTGGGTGTGGTTGGTAGAATGTATAAGACTATGCCTCGGATTTTCTAAGGAGGATAACACAAAAGTTAAATAATGTATCATTACCTTATTCCGTTCCAATCTAGCATTCAAAAATCGTTCCCAAAAATCGCTTGTTTTAGTGTTTGCGTGTATTGATATAGTTTATATTTTAAGCTGTGTTTACGCTTAGGAAATCACTAAAAAGAAACCACGATTCAGCAAAACAAGATTAGCTAAAGACCTCCCGTAGATTGGAGGTGACTTGCACTAGCTGAGAGTAGGTCGTCGTAGTTCAGTTGGTTTATCGTTTCAATTTGTTTTTTATGGATTTTAAATTTTTTGAATAGTACACATGAACCAAGGTACTCCTTGAAAGCGACCTATCAAATATTCCAAATCCTAAGGCTCCATTTGAATAGTATATAGTAATTCTTCTATCCTAAGTAACTAATCCCATCCTCTCCCGTTTAATCTAAAAAATCACCTATTCCTTGCATCAAGTGCAATAAAAGATGATTTGAAAGTAACACCTTTAATCTTAAAAAATCCCATTTCCGATACCTCTTGGTTGGAAAAATCGAGTACCCTGATGACCTAATTCTAGGTAATTAAAATTTAGAGAATACTCTTAGGATTTTTTATTTAAAATTCATGTCATGAACATCCTTAAATTATTCTTCACTTTTCTATTCCTACTTTACCTACTTCAAATCCAAGCTACTTCTACTGAGGTAATAATAACAAAAGAGACTAGTTTTAAATCAGAAGGAGATTATACTTCAAAAACCATATCCAGATTACTTCCTAATGACAAGGTTCTTTTCCTAAATGATTGTAATTATTATTATTGTAAGGTTGAATTAAATGGAAAAATAGGTTGGGTGAAAAAACGATTAATAGATAAGTTCGCTTCCTTAGAAACACAATTACAAAAAGACGAGAATACTGAAAGTACTTTAAAGGATACGACTTTTACCTCTTCCTTGGAAAATAAAAAGAGTATCACAGATAATGAATTTTCCAGTAATTCTATAGGAGGGCTTTACAAAATTATTTTTGTTGGTGGCTTTTTTATTTGCATATTAGGTTATAGGAGTTTTAAATTATTGTTGAGAAACAAAAGAATAGAAATAGAAAATGAAGTTTTAAATTCAAAATATCAAGGAATAATAAATGTGGAGGATGAATTAAATAAAAGGAAAAATGAAGTTGATGCAGTAGAAAAATCTCGCGATGAATTGAGATCAAAATATCACTCCGAAAAAGAAATTCATGAAAAATTAGTTTATGAAAGTAACCTGCTAAAGGATGATCTATATATGACTGAATTTGGAATTTATAAACCTCAATTTAGTAAAAATACTTCCGCAAATTTTCAATTAAAAATCAATGAAGTTCGGGAGAAACAAAAATGGATGATAACAAAGAACCTAGCAGTAGTAGGAGAGGAGGGCTTGAGAGTCAATCGGAAAAGTAGGGTTATGATTAATATGCAAAAGAAATTAATGTTAAGAGCATTTAATGGAGAATGCGATAATATCATAAAAAATGTAAAGCGGAATAATGAAATTCAAATGGAGGAACGAATATTAAATTCAGCTGAAACTATTAATAGAATGGGAGAACCTCATGGCCTAGAAATTTCACCTCGATTTTCTTTTCTTAAAATTTTGGAGATGAAAACAACTTATGAATTTGGAATTAAAAAATATAAAAAGAAAAGCATTCAAAAAAGAAGGAGAGAAAAAGTAATAGATTAAGTTAGTCCTCCCGAGCTGTGTTTACTCTTAAGCAATTATACCAATAATTATAAAATTTCTAAAAAGTAAAGATGGTTCGGGAGAGCCAGCACTAGCAACGATATTTTTGTAAGACAGGCACTACTTCGAATTTTTCAAAAAGAAATATAACCCACCCATTTACTTTTCTCCTTAATCCAGCATAGGTAATAAAAACGAGTCGATTAAGACTTTTTCTTCAACTTTAAATAGAACAATCATGCAAGGATTAAGTATCATTTTATTCATCGCAGGTATCATAATCATTCTCATTAATTTTATGATTAACCTTGGAAATATTTCAAAAATTTCCATGTATTGCATTCAAACTAATACCCTAAATCAATATTGGAGCGCCTGGTTTAAAAGTAGTGTGAATGGCAGAGCAATCATCAGTTCTATAATTGGATTTGTATTAGCAGTCTTGGTTTTTTTCGTTATCGTGCCTATCGTATTGATTCGAAAATTTCTTTTTAATAAAAAAGTAAAAACGCAAGTGGATAATGGATTGTGGTTTGATTACAGTAATGTGAAAGTTTCACCAAATGAAGGCGATACGTTTTTTACCAATATCAATAAGTTAGGTTTGGATCAAGAAGACCTTAAAGTATATGGCGATGTAAAATTAGATGTGATGATGATTGTAGGATCCTTGGTTAAGGCATGTCAAGAGAAAGGAATTCCGTTGGCCTATAAAGTGATGGAAGAAGTGAAGTTACATAATACTCAAAAAGCTAGAATTCCAGTTCTTTTGGAAATGAATAATGAGCAATATCCAGTATATCTTATTTATAATGATGATCAAAAAAATCAATTTTATAAAGTTGGTTCGCAATTGGAGCAGTCAGGATTTAAAGATTGTTTTTATTTCTCTGTGAATAGATTTTAAGGTCAAATACAAATTCGTATCAATAATCTTTTTAAGCTGGCGAGAACTCGAAAGATTCTCGCCAGCAATATATTTGGAACTTTAATATTTAGTTGAATTAAGCAGGGAGCGAAGCAGATATCGAATTCAAATAATATTGGATCAAATCTGCCAGGGTAAAACTCCATTATTTGCATGAAGGAATCTGCTAGCTCAGGTCTACTCCTCGCGAGAATGTTCGTTTTCGAACATCATGTGTTCATGTCTGAACAATTTTACAAAGTGATAATTTTATAACTAGCTGATTATCAATGCTTAATGATATTGGCTTTCCTTTGGCATACATAATAGCAAATGCAAAATGCTATTATGAAGAATCAAACTTGTCATCCTATTTTTTATATTCTCCTCCAAGTATTGGGTATTTGGGTGGATGGTATTTTGGGGATTGGATTTGAGATTATGGCAATTTTGATTTTTTCATTTGGAAAAAAAAGAAGTTTAGAAAATCTATTTAATCAAGGAGTCTTTGTTGTCATAGTTGAAATTTTGATTGATCTATTTTGCGGAGATGCGGAGGTTGTTTTTGAAACAGGGTTTTGGTTTTTAGAAGAAATGAGAAGAGCAATTTTGAATTGGAGTTGGGTTTTAAGTCCGATGTTTATTTTTTGTTTTTTCCAAAAAGAAAAGGTGTTCTTAATAAATAGTTTTTTTGAATTTTTAACTAAGTATAGTTTTTCCAACTCGCCTCAATCTTGTAAAATTATAAGCAGCGCTATATAGTGATTTTTTTTGATTGAAAATGAAAAAATGTTTGGGAAAGTGAAATGATGAAAGATCTCTTGAATTAGAATTTGTGAGTTGATAAATAGAAGAAAATGTTAACTGAAAGTTAGCAACTTCTTTGGTTTGTAAATGTATTGTTACAAGCTCAAGGAGAATCAATGAATAAAATAACAACTCGTCTATACCTTATCTCGACAGTTTTAATTTTATTAATAAATCTTTATTGGACAAAAAGTTTTAGATTTGAGACCTAAAAATTAAAAACTAATGTTTAAAAGAATCTATTTAGAGATCTCAAATATTTGTAATGTCCAATGTTCTTTTTGTCCTGTTGTCGAAAAGGATAAAAAACTAATGGACTTAGTTGAATTTGAATACATTTTAGAGCAAGTAGCTCCGTTGACTAAAATAGTTTGTTTGCATTTAATGGGAGAACCATTGGCACATCCTAAGTTTTTGCAGATTCTAGAGATTTGTGAAAAATATAATACTCAAATCGATTTAACAACCAACGGAATTTTAATAAAAAAATACACAGATGCCATCATTCATTCCAAATGTGTGAGACAAGTAAATTTTTCCTTGCAAGCTTTTAAAGATAATTTTCCTAATCGAGATATAGCCCCATATCTTCGCCCAATTTTCGAATTTATTACGATGGGACATGAGGTAAAACCTGCGCTTTATACCAATTTAAGATTGTGGAATCAAGAGAGTAACGATTCCGATAATGAGGAGATATTTATCCATATTGAAAAATACTTCAATGTAGTTATCAACAGAAATGTCGAAGTAGGAGCGATAAAATCCAAAAATATTTGGAACAGATTATACCTTCATTTTGATTCTCGATTTGAATGGCCTTCCCTGTTGCTTCCCTTCCAAGGAGTGCAAGGTCGTTGTAATGGGATGGTAGATCATATTGGTATCCACGCCGATGGTTCCGTAGTTCCTTGTTGTTTGGATAAAAATGCGGTCATTAATTTGGGAAATGCAAAACAGCAGTCCTTAACCGAAATAATAAATAGTGATCGATTTCAAACCATGCGTTCAGGATTTTTAAATGGCGTTTTGGTGGAAAAACTTTGTCAGCATTGTAGTTTTATTAATCGGTTTAAAAAAGGAATAAAAAAAGCGGAGCAATCTAATTTGTCAGGATAAAAATATTTTCTGATAGCATATAAAAAAAGCGAAAATTCTGAATCTATTTAGTCCGGGTTTATTTGTAAATGTATTGTTATAGGATTAGAATGAAGCTTTGAAAATAACAACTTGTTCACACCTTTCATTTAATTTTATCAATACTTTTGACATTCCTAAATAGTTTTATCAAAATCAACAAAAAGAAATGTCATTAAATACCATAAAATTAATTCTACGACTAAGTGTCTTGATCACCTTTTTATCTTGCAAAGGACAAATCAAAACAGAAAATACAACCACTCAAAGTGACACCAGTTCAATAGTGAAATTAGATAAAAGTATTTGGAGTGTTTACCAAGACCAAAAAAATAATTATTGGTTTGGGAGTAATGGAAATGGGATATTTCATTATGATGGCAAAAAACTAAAAAAGTATACTCATCAAGATGGCTTAGTTGATAATACTATTCGAGGTATTCAAGAAGATCACTTAGGTAATGTTTTTATCCATACACAGAAAGGTGTTAGTAAATATGATGGGAAATTTTTTACCACCTTACAGCCAATTGTTTCTACCACTAACGAATGGAAGTTAGAGCCAAATGATTTATGGTTTAACTTTAGTACTGGAAACCCCAATGATATATATCGATATGATGGAACATCTCTTTTTGAATTAATCATGCCAAGAAAGAATTTAAATGCAGCGTTTGAAACTGAAGTGCAAGGGTTAAGTTTTAAAGATATGAATCACAGCCCTTATTCCGTTTATGGAATAGATAAAGATAGAGCAGGAAATCTGTGGATTGGAACTGTGGTGGCAGGCGCTTTCCGATATGATGGGGAATCATTTTTATGGTTTCCTGAAAAAGAATTAACCACCCTTCCTGATGGTCGAGTGCCCGGTGTTCGTTCGATGCTTGAGGATAAAAATGGATATTTTTGGTTAAGTAATTTTATCAGTAAATATAAAGTTATCGATCAAGGTGGGACGCTTAAATATGAAAAGTTAAAAGGTATTGATTCATCTCATGCAGCATTTCAAGGTCGACTCCCATATTTTAATTCAGGAGTAATTGATAATAATGATAACTTATGGATGACTACATATACAGGAGGAGTTTGGAAATATGACGGAGAAGAATTATCTAATTTCCCTGTCAAAGATGGAGAGAAGGAAGTTTTATTGATTTCGATTTATAAGGATAATCAAGGAGTACTTTGGTTAGGAACGGATAACGCAGGGGTATTTAAATATAATGGAAAGGACTTTGTGAAATTTGAACTAAGTATGAATTAAAATGAAAATTAATTTTTGGTATTTATTAAGCTAATTTATCTTTAAATATTTTAACTTTAAAGACATCAACTCTTAAAGGATTGATGAAGGAATTATTTAGTCATCGTTAAAAAAGCATCCAATGGTTACAATCTCAAAAGAAGAGAATAATTTTCATTTTAATGTGGAAGGTTTACACAAATTATGGGCATTGAAAAGTCAATTAACCATTCCTATTCATAATGTTGTTCGAGCTTACCAAGATAGAGAAGCATTGAATGGCTGGTGGAAAGGAATCAGAATGCCTGGAACACATGTTCCTGGATTAATCACAGCAGGTACTTTTTATCAATCAGGGGAAAAAATATTTTGGGATGTTGTGAATAAAGACAATACAATAATTATTGATTTAGAAGATGAGAATTATAAAAAAATGATCATCGAAGTAGAAAATCCATCGGAGGTAATTGATTTTATAAATGATTCGCTGGAGTTTGTTTAAATAAATATTTAGTCTCCTCTCTAAAAACGAATTAATAAAATTTATAAACAATGCCTTCAAAATTCACTTTCCTTTTTTTTATTCTACCCATTTCTCTTTTTGCCCAGAATCCAGATTTCCGAAATCCCCAGAGTGGTACGCGCTTTTCATTTGGCGTAGAAAAAATGCGAACTGCTTCTATCGCTTCGGGTGATATTGATGCTGATGGAGATGCAGATATCATCATTGCAAATGGAAGACATTGGACAGCTACCAATGAAATATTTTTAAATAATGGAAAAGGACAATTTACAGTTTCCTATGATTTAGGATTTTATCAGTCGACGAGTTATGCATCAGAAGTTGGAGACTTGGATGGAGATGGAGATTTGGATATTGTGGTCGGAAATGACAAAGCACCCAATCGACTTTTTTTTAATGATGGGAAAGGAAAATTTATAGAAGGAAAAACCTTTGGGAAATTATATTCTAACACTCGAAATATTGCTTTAGCTGATTTGGATCAAGATGGAGATTTAGATATTTTTATTACCAACCGAAAAGAGCTTAATGAAATATGTATCAATGATGGAAAAGGGAATTTTGAAGAAGTCAGAAGCTTTGGTGAATCGGATGATTCCACAATTGATGTGGAAATTTTTGACATAGATAAAGATGGTGATGAAGATTTGATATTAGCAAATCGTGATGGTCAACAAAATTATATTTACCTAAATGAACAAATGAATTTCAAGAAAAAAATTCCTTTCGGAACTGGTAAAGACGAAACAAGAAGTGTTGCAATTGCAGATGTTAATAATGATGGGTGGAGTGATCTTATTTTGGCAAATATAGGTGAACCTAATTCGATTTGTTTCGGAGATGCTTCGATGTCTTTTAAAAATAGAATAGAATTGGATACGGTTCAATATGCTTCGTTTTCTTTAGACATAGCAGATTATGACCAGGATGGTGATGTAGATATTTTGGTTGGTAATAGCGGTGAGCCTAATCGAATTTATCAAAATTTAGGAGATGGGAAATCATTTAAAATGATGTTGATGAGTTCGCAAGAGTTTGACACATACGATATTCGTTTTGTGGATTTGAATAAAGATGGATTTATGGATGTGGTGGAAGCGAATTCTAAGGAGGTGAATTTGTATTATATTAATCGAGTAGGAAAGCGGAAATAAATCAACTAACCTGTAAAATTATAAAAGAAGCTACTCGTCTAAAAGTGAGTAGCTTCTTTTTTGTATATGTATTGTTATTAATTATTTCAACAATAAAAAAAGGCTCCCAAAATTAATTGGAAACCTTTTTTGAATTTTAGTTAATCGGGTTAATTTATTTTTTAGGTAGTTGAGCCCAACCACTATTATTTTTTTGAGTATCAATAGCTTTCATTTGTTGAGCAATAACTGCTTGACTTTCAGGATTCATTGGGCCATATTTTTGAGCAGCCATCAAAAAGTCAACAGCTAAATCATAATTTTGATTTGCTTTGAATTCCATTGCCGCAGACATCCAAGCTAATTGCAAGTTAGCAACCATTGTTTCTTTTGTTTCTGCAAAATCATTTTCCATATCTACTACCATATAAATGGTATTCATACTTCCTTGAATTTTTTGACCACTTTCTTTAGTATAAGTTGATTTCACTTTCATATTTCCAGCTTGCCACTTAGTATCTAAAATATCACCATTGGCAAATTCGAAAATAGCTTTTCCATTTAATTTATCTTCTTGCCATTCTCCTCTAAGTGTATCACCTGTTTTCCAAGTAACAATTCCTTTTCCTTGACGCATTCCATTTTTGAATGTTCCTTTGAAACTGCTTCCATCATTTTTTTTATAAGTTCCATTTCCATCAGCTTCTCCATCTTTCCAATCTCCAAGATATGAATCTCCAGAAGCTAAAAGGATAGTTCCTTGACCTTCCATTTTTCCGTTTTTAAAATCTCCAAGATATTCACTTCCTCCTTGGAATTTCATTAAGCCTTTTCCACTTGGAACTCCATATACAAATTCACCATTGTATATATTTCCATTGTCAAAAGTAACTTGACCTTCGCAGTAAGCAACTGATTCATTGCAAGGACTTTTTTTAGACTGAGCAAATGTGGAAAATGAAATAAATAGAATTCCTGAAAATAATAAAAGAGAGAAGATGTGTTTAGATGTAGATAGCATGTTGTTGCGGTTTTTGAAAAAGTTGGAAAATTAAATTAATGTGGAGGGAAAATTTAGGCGGGATATTAAGCTAAAAGCAAACAGCGTTCCAAAAAAATTAAACAGTCACATTTTGTCTAATTAGATGGCTTTATTTATTTTTGGAAGGAAAAAAGAGATGTTGTTTTTTCTTAATGTGATAACGCCTTGATTATCAGTACATTATTAATGATGTCACTAAAAGAAAATCTCTTGTGCTAATCGGAAAGTATTCGCATGAGCCTCGATAATGAGTGCAATTCTTTCAGAGTATCCACCACCCATGCTAATGGCTACGGGGATATTATTTTTTTTGCAGAGTTCTAAAACGTAACGGTCTCGATTTTTTGTCCCTTCAATACTCATGCTCAATCGTCCTAATTTGTCAGTCTCTAAAACATCTACTCCAGAAAGATAGAAAATCAAATCTGGCTCAACTAGGTCAATTAAAGGAGGAAGTGTTTTTTGTAAAGTTTTTAAATAATAATAATCTTTAGTCTTGTCAGGAAGTCCAATATCGAGATCAGATTTCTCTTTTCTGCTAGGATAATTCATGGCGCCATGCATACTGAAAGTGAAAACCTTATGATTGTTTTCAAATAATTTAGCTGTACCATTTCCTTGATGAACATCTAGGTCAATGATTAGGATTTTTTCAACAATTTTTTCTTTTAATAAATGATTGGCGGCAATGGCAAAATCATTGAGCACACAAAATCCTTCACCATGATCGGCGAATGAGTGATGAGTTCCTCCAGCCACATTCATAGCACATCCATTCTGCAAAGCAAAATAAGCGCAATCAATAGTGCCTTGAGTGATATGTCTTCCTCGCTCGATAAGATTGGCTGAGAGTGGAAATCCAATGCGACGAATTTCTTTTTCAGAAAGAGTTAAGTTTTTTAATTTTTCCCAATAGGTTAAATCGTGAGTGAGTAAGAGTATTTCTTCTGAAAGTTTTTTAGGATGGAAAAGTTGACTTTCAGAAATGGTTCCTTCATAAATTAATTGTTCTGGAATCAATTCATATTTAATCATCGGGAAGCGATGTTTATCAGGGAGTTGATATTTGTAAATCGGGGAGAAGGCGATTTGGAGGCCCTTATCCATTTTGCTCATTAGTCCATGATTTCTTTTGAATAACCAATGACCAATTTGTAGCAAATGGAAAATATTTAATAGCAATTGTAGCTTGGTTATTCCTTGTTAAGTATTAGCTATTCAAATATAAAAAAAGCTAGAAGGAAAACCTTCTAGCTTTTTGCAGCTGATTAAGCTATTTTATTATTTGGAGCAGTATTCTCACTAAATTTTTTCCTAACCATTCGCAATTCTTTCCGAGTTGGACATAATTAAGAAAAGCGTGTACTGCATCACTTTTTTTAGCTCTGCTTAGCGTGATATTTTGTTGTCCGTTTCTGATGTTGAAATAATATTTTCCAACTCCGAAGTCGAATTTATTTTTCACGTAATTAAATAACACCATCGAATCTAAATCCTTTGATTTAGATACTGATTACTTCAGCGCTGATATTATATTGTTTTACCATTTTGTCAACATAAGCTTTGTGTCCTTTAGGAGCAAGCAAATATAGTTTTCCAGATTTGATACTAGCCATTGTACTCAACAGCTTGTATTTAGAAACTTGATCATCGTTATCTTCTGTCTTCATAGCTATTTCTACATAGCTTTTTCCACCTAATTTACTTCCTGAAATATCAGGAATGTAAGCCTCAGTTTCTCCCTTTCGGGTAAATCCAGCTGGTATTTCATAATCATCGGTATTGGCTTTCAGATTAGAAAAACCATGCTTTTTTGCCCATGTAATGGCACGTTCATATAATGCGGTATCTTTCATAATTGAGAGTAGTTTTCTCACAAATTTTTTTAAAGAAAGCCGTAATTACGACTTTTGTTTGGAAAAACCTAGTAAAAGTACTAGAAGTTAGGATATTGTTAGGAAGTAGAATAGGCATAATATCTTTTACGTCAAAATCTCTGCCGAGATACTTAAATATAACGAATTATAAGGAGAAATAGTTTACATAATGTAAATGATTGAAAGTAGTCAATTGAAATTTTATTATTTTAGCATTAAAGAGAAATAAAGTAAATATATTAAAATATTACGATATGAAAAAGATATACCTTCTTTCATTGATGGCGGTTTTTATTTTTTCAAAAAAAACGTTTGGACAAATTGAACCAAGATTGACTGAAGTAATTCAGGAAAAGTATAATCAAAATGAATATTGGAAACATTCTCATAAAATTATTACTTATCGAGAGAGGGGAGATACCTTATCGGTGATTAAAAAAAAATATGATTATGATGGAGTGTTATTATCATGGACAGGAGATTTTTTCTCTTATGATAATGAAAATAGATTATTTAGAAAGATTAATAAAAGATATAACTGGGAGGTAGATTTGTGGATTTCTAATCTTTGGGTAGAGTTTTTTTATGATGAGAATGGATGTATTGAACGAGAAGATTTATTCTATAATGTGGGTGGATTTCAAGGATCATGGTATTTTATTACAGATGAAAATTGTCAAAAGAAAGAGGCACGGAAAACGGATTTAGGGAACTCATATGAATTATACAATTCTTATATTTATCCTGATGAAAATAATTCTTTGATTATTTCTAGAAACGAATTGTATCAAAATGAGTGGAAGGAGGTTTGGCGAAATGAATGGATTATGAATGAAAGAGGAGATCTAACTAGAAGAGTAAGATTTTTTCGAAATGATTTTTCACCTCCTGATGATACTGCATTTTTCTCTGTACGAGAGTACGAATACACTTACCATGAAGATCTTTTAACGGGACAATTGAAGTCTAAATTCCAAAAATATTTTTCTAATATTCTTCATATTTTTACTCCTCCTTTTAATGTATCTGAATTTCAATTGGAGCGTCGATACGATTATGAATATTATTGTGATGGATTAGTTTCCAAGGAAACTTATAGTGTAGTAGGAGATTCGAATCCTGTATCACGTTTTTTATATTTTTATGAAGGAAAAAATGACTGTTTTGATTTTGAGCAAAATTTAGACATTACGCTTTCGCCTAATCCCACATTTGGTGAAATAGAAATCAAAAGTTTAATTTTTGAATCAGGGGAGACCGAATTGCAAGTATATTCCACAAGTGGGCAATTGGTTTTTGAAAAATTAATTGCATCAAGAAGTCATTATCAAAAGGTGGATTTAAGTGGATTAAAAAATGGTATTTATGTTATTCATTTGCGTAATGGAAAGCATTTTAGTACCTCAAAATTAGTAATGGCAAAATGATTTTTTTAGTGAAAAAGATATTTGATTCTAGTAATTAACCTAAGTTGTAGTTAATTCAAATGTATCAAAAAATCCACACTTTAAGGGGCTAAATTTTAGACTCAACTCGTGACTCTTTTATCAAAAAAGATAAATAAAGACATTTCTGAATAACTTCACTATAACTTAGCTTATCTCAAGCATCACACGAGTGTTTTTTTGTATCTTTGAAATATAACAAAAACACATTGAACGATGCAGTCACTTAAAAGTATCAACTATTTATTTCTAGTTGTTCTCTTCTTTTTTTCCAAAAATCTTAATGCTCAGACAAACCTAGAAGGTGGTGATTTGGCCGTTGTCGGTGTTAATGCAAATAACTTTGCCTGCTCTGGACAGAATGGAGAGGATATTATTAGTATAGTTTGTTTTAAAGATATTACAGCAGGAACAACAATAGACTTGACTGATAATGGTTGGGAGCGTTTGAATGCAGGGCAGTTTGGAGATTCAGAAGGAACGATAAGAGCGACCTATAGCGGTGGAACAATTCCAGCTGGACAGGTGATTACTTTTGTAGCTAATAATTCAGGGTCTTATTCTGTGATTACTCATGTAGGTTGGACTTTTACAAGTTTGAATAATCCTCCTGGGTTATTTACAAGTTTGAATTTGAACGCGAACGGAGATCAATTATTTTTTATGCAAGGAGGTACTTGGGATTGGGGTAATCCAAGTTCCGGAACACATGACGCCACTTATAATGGAAAGGTTCTTTTTGGGTTTAATACAAAACCAAATTGGAGTGCTTTTGCAAATGATTCTAATGATTCAGGATTGCATCCAGATGTAGTTCCTTGTTTCCACATGGAGCCTTCAAGTGGGCAATCCGATTATCAGAAATATACAGGGCCAATGACCGCTACTACACAAGTAGAATGGATTAAATTAATTAGTAATGCAAGTAACTGGACTTCCTATCCATCTTGTTCAGCTTATAATTCAGCTTCTCCTGATTATACTGGTGTGGTTAATTTCCCAATTGCACCAAGTGAAATGTCAATTGATTGCTCTATTTGTACAGGTGGGTGTAGTGCATATAATGAAACTTTAACCTTCAATTTACCGGCGATAAATGGACCATTTACAGTAATTTATACAGATGGAACAAGTCAGTTTACATTAACAAATATTTCAGATGGACATACGGAAATAGTTTCAGTTTCATCTAATACTACTTTTTCTTTGGTTTCAGTTACTGCTTCTGATGGATGTCCAACGTATTCTAATTTTGCAGGAGAGGCAGAGATTACTTTCTCAGGAACAGGAGGAGGTCCAACTGCATCTTTGTCAGGAGGAGGAATATTATGTAGTGATAATTGTACAGTTGTAACAATTACGATCGCAGGACCAACTGCACCACCTTACACTTTGACTGGGGCGATAGATTTCCCCCCACTTCTAAATAATTTCCCAGTAACCGTTCAAGTGACCTCCACTAACTTTGATTTAAATGTTTGTTCGCAAGGATTAATTCCAATTTATGATATTAATACGGCTACGCTTTCTTTACCCAATTTTATAATTGGAAATGTAATCTTTACGTTGACTGGAATAACAGATAATGCAGGATGTGCAGGAACGGTTGACCCAACTCCCTTCTTTTTGAATGTGGAGGAAACACCAACTGCAAATGCTGCTGGTCCTTTGAGTGCTTGCGATGAAGGTGGAAATACGGCAACATTTGATCTGACAAGTTTGGATGGTACTGTTAATGGTGCTAGTTCTTCTAATACCGTAACTTGGTACGAAGACATGGCGCTAACTACGACGATTAATAACGCTTCAAATTTCTCTACTGGTTCAACTACAGTCTATGCTACTTCTAGTACAACAAATTGTGAATCAGAACCAGTTGCGGTTCAGTTGACGGTTGATCCTTCGCCTACGGCAAACCCTTCGAGTATGACGGAATGTACCTCAACAGGGATTGCAACATTTGATTTGACTTTGGAAAATTCTATAGTAAATGGAGGAACAAGTGCGATGGTAAGTTGGTTTACAAATAGTACCGGAACAAACCCAATTTTAAATCCAGCAAGTTATACCACAAATTCAACAATAGTGTATGCTACTGTTACTAGTAATGGTTGTCCTTCAATTCCAGTCGCGGTTACCTTAACGGTTAATATAGCACCTACAGGAACGCCTACTTCGATGACCGTTTGTGAATCTATTGCTATTCCCACGTTTGGTGATTTTGATTTGACTTTGGAGAATTCTACAGTCAATGGAGGAACAGGTTCACCTGTAGCTTGGTTTACAGATGCATCTGCAACTACTCCAATTCCAGGTTCATTTATAACTGCTCAAAATAATACGACCGTATATGCAGTAGTTGGAACGGCACCTTGTACTTCAACGGCAACTCCAGTTACACTTTTCGTAACTCCTTTTCCACCAGCAGTTTCTACACTCTTACAAGAATGTGCAACATTGGGTAATCAAGCAGTTTTTGATTTAACCTCTGTGGACAATATAATAAATGCCGGAAGTGGAGCACCAGTTTCGTGGTTTGAAAATGCTAATGGCACCAATCAAATACTGCTCGCTAGTAGTTTTCCTTCTTCATCAACATTTGTTTATGCACAAACTTTTAATGGAACTTGTGGATCTCCAATTCAGCCAGTAGAGTTGATTGTAACACCAGGGATTACGGCAAATTTGACTGCAGCTACAGCATGTGATGAAGGAAATGGAACAGCTACATTTGATCTCAACTTGATTGGTCTTAATGTAAATAATGAGCCAGGGAATACTGTTAATTGGTATTTTGATTCGAATGCGACTATTCCTATTCCAACTCCATATATAACAGCATCTACCAATGTTTATGCACAAGTGACGAATGGTGTTTGTGAGTCGCAAATTGTTACGATTGGTTTGTCAATTGATATTGCGCCTACAGCAAATATAACCTCAGCTACAGCTTGTGATTCAGGGAATGGAACAGCAGATTTTGATCTCAATATTATAGCGCTTGATGTAAATAGTGCACCTGGAAATACTGTTAATTGGTTTTCGGATGCGAATGGAAATTTCCCAATTTCATCACCTTATAATACTGGATCGACAACAATTTATGCAGAGGTAACCAATGGGAATTGTACTTCTCCTATTGTTCCAGTTTCATTAAATATAGCAACTGCGCCTATAGCAAATAATGCAGTTGCTGCAGTTTGTGACTTAGGAAATGGCACAGGGGATTTTGATTTGACCCTTATTGAAAATGATGTCAATGGTACTGCCGGAAATACCATCAACTGGTATTCAGATGCAGGAGCAACTCTTCTAATTTCTTCGCCATATAATACTGCTTCGACAATAATTTATGCAGTTGTTTCCAATGGAAGTTGTATTTCCAATATTGCTGAAATTATTTTGACAGTTGGAGATGCACCAGTTGCTAATTCGACTAGTATTGATGATTGTGACCTTGGCGATGGAACGGCTAATTTTGATTTAAATGCTTTGGCATTGATTGTAAATACTAATCCAGCTTATACCGTCAATTGGTTTTTATATGCCAATGGAACAAATCCAATTTTAATTTCTCCTTTTAATACATCAACAACGTTTGTTTATGCAGTTGTTTCAAATGGAGCAGGTTGTGAATCAGTTCCAACTCAAGTTGACTTGAATGTAATTGCTACGCCTGTGGCAAATGTAACAAGTACAGTAGAATGTGAAACTGCAAATGGAACGGCTGATTTTGATTTGACTTCTTTGGAAAGTACGGTTAACGGAGGTTCTTCAAATACGGTTTCTTGGTATTCAGATCTAGCAGCAATTAATTCAATCTCATCACCTTATAATTCTGGATCGACTATAGTTTACGCAGTTGTCAACGGAACACTTTGTAACTCACAACCGGTTGCAGTTGATTTAACAGTTAACTCAACTCCAGTTGGAAATCCAACGGATGCTGCGGCTTGTATTAATGATGGAAGTGGAATGGCAATTTTTGATTTAATGAATTTAGAAAACATTGTAAATGGAGGTTCTGGTGACCCCGTTTTATGGTATTCAGATATCGGAACTACGAACCAAATTTTTTCTCCGTATAATACAGGTACAACAACAGTTTATGTTACGGTTACAGTTGGTAGCTGTCCTTCTGTAGCAGTACCAGTTGATTTGATGGTTGGAGATCAACCTACGGCAAATACAGCTTCCGCACAACTTTGTGATAGTGGAAATGGAACAGCTACTTTTGATTTGACTGCTTTAGAAAATACGATTAGTGGAGGAACTTTAGATCCCGTTTATTTCTTTTCTGATGCAGCTGGAACGATGGTGATTTCTTCGCCTTTTAATACCGCTACTACAATAGTTTATGCGACAGTTACCGTTGGGTTTTGTCCATCAGAACCTGTTGCAATTAATTTGACAGTTGGTAATTCTCCAACTGCAAATACTGCTACTACTTCTCTTTGTGATGAAGGAAGTGGAGAGGCTACTTTTAATTTGACAGTATTGGAAAATACAGTTGGCTCAGGAAATATTGTCACGTGGTATTCAGATATAGCTGCTACAAATAACATTAGTTCTCCGTATCTAACTGCAACAACAACTATTTATGCAGTTGTAGGAGATGTGAATTGTGCTTCTGATCCAGTTGCCGTTGATTTGATTGTGGAAAATTCACCAGTAGCGACAGCAACGACAACTTCCCTTTGTGATGATGGAACTGGTACAGCAACTTTCGATTTGACTACTTTAGAAAATACGGTTAATGGAGCAAGTGGAAATACGGTTTTATGGTATTCAGATGTTAATGCAACGACGATTATTACGTCACCGTTTTTAACTGCTGCGACAACTATTTATGCAATAGTTGACAATGGAAGTTGTTTGTCAAATACAGTTGCCGTCGATTTAAATGTAACTGCTGCTCCTTCAATTGTAACTGCTTCGGCAACGCTTTGTGATGAAGGAAGTGGAATGGCAATTTTTGATTTAACTACGTTAGAAAATACGATTAATGGAGCAAGTGGAAATCCAGTTTCTTGGTTTTTAAATGCCAATGGAACTAATCCTATTGCTTCACCATTTAATTCTGCTACTACGACAATTTATGCCATTGTCTCTGATGGTAATTGTACTTCTCCACTCGAAGGAATTGATTTAACTGTTGCAAATCTTCCCGAAGCCAATCCAGCAACTATCGCTAATTGTGATGGTGGAAATGGAACAGCAGATTTTGATCTTAACGCGATTGCAAATACGGTCAATGGTGGAAATGGAAATCCAGTCACTTGGTATTCAGATATAAATTTAACTACTTCAATTTTATCTCCATTTAACTCAGCTGGCACAATAATTTATGCAGTAGTTAATGACGTAATTTGTACTGCAGCACCCGTTGAAGTAACACTTGAAATAACTAATGATATTACAGCTAACTCAACTTCCTTTGCAGCCTGCGATGATGGAACAGGGACGGGAACTTTTGATTTGACAGATTTAAATTTTCAAAATAATATTACCGGTGGAAATGGAAATAGTATTTCATGGTTTGTAGATGCTGCTGTGACGAATCCACTTTCTCCTCCTTTTAATGCATTTGAAACTGCACCGACTTCAATTTATGCGATTGTGGTGAGTGGAAATTGTTCATCTGTTCCAGTTGAGATTTCTTTGGTTTTATCACCCGAGGTTCCTGTTGCTAATAATTTTTCCATATCTAATTGTGATGATGGAAATGGAATGGCTTCATTTGATTTAGATAGTCAGATAGAGGTAGTTAATACTGGTAATGGCAATCAAGTATTTTGGTCTGCAGATCAAAATTTGACCATTCCAATTACTTCACCTTATGTTTCTGCTGCAACAACAATTTATGCAGTAGTGACGGATGGCGTTTGTTTCTCCGAAATTGTAGAAGTAGAATTAATTATATCTAATAACCTAGCCGCATTTCCAACGACAGATTCTCAATGTGATGATGGAAGTGGTACAGCAACCTTTGATTTAACGACTTTAGAAAATACAGTTAACGGTGGTAATGGTAATACCGTCACATGGTACTCTGATGCAGGCGCAACAACGCCAAGTGCAACAACAATTACGTCAGGCAATACGTCGGTTTATGCGATTGTAACAGATGGAAGTTGCGCTTCACAAATAGTAGAAATCACTTTGACAGTAGAAAATGATTTAACAGCATTTCCAACGACAGATTCACAATGTGATGATGGAAGTGGTACAGCAACATTTGATTTGACTACTTTAGAAAATACAGTTAACGGTGGCAATGGTAATACCGTCACATGGTATTCTGATGCAGGTGCAACAACGCCAAGTGCAACAACAATTATCTCAGGCAATACTTCAGTTTATGCAATCGTCACGGATGGAAGTTGCGCTTCGCAAATAGTAGAAATCACTTTGACAGTTGATAATAATCTAACGGCATTTCCAACAACAGATTCACAATGTGATGATGGAAGTGGCACAGCTACATTTGATTTAACGACTTTAGAAAGTACAGTTAATGGCGGCAATGGTAATGCTGTCACTTGGTATTCTGATGCAGGCGCAACAATACCAAGTGCAACAACAATTACGTCAGGCAATACGTCGGTTTATGCGATCGTAACAGACGGAAGTTGCACTTCTCAATTAGTAGAAATCACCTTGACAGTTGATAATAGTTTAACAGCATTTTCAACAACAGATTCACAATGTGATGATGGAAGTGGCACAGCTACATTTGATTTAACGACTTTAGAAAATACAGTAAATGGTGGCAATGGTAATACCG
>CALJOK010000108.1 GCA_937981555.1 uncultured Saprospiraceae bacterium | reverse complement strand
CTATTGAAAAAGAAAAAGCTACCTCGTGGGAGGTAGCTTTCTTTATTCTTGGCTATGGAAGGCGGAGCCTTCTTGAATGCTTGGAACTGCCACAGAGTGACAATTCCAGCGTCCGTGCTTTTTAGTTACTTCTGTTTTTTAGAGGTGGGGCCAGCGGGGAAGTGCCAGCGGGTATAAAAACAATGCACTTACATCTTCCGACGTAAGTGCATTTGTTGTTTGGTTCGTGCTGCATAGACACCTTGCGGAGCAAGGGCGCTAGCGACGATTATTTTTTATTCCTCCGCAGGGGAAGGGCCAGCGGGTGGTCCCAGCGGGAAAAAATTACTTTTTCTAATCGTTCATCCAAGAAAGAAATCCTCCAAAACATATAATTAGAAAAAAAATAATTCCAAGAATTCCAACAATCAATTTTTTTCTACTAACTGTTTTTTTAACAATCATATAAATTGTTAGAAAAAGAATAATAATTGATGATAAAATTCCAAAATTTAGGGCATTATCAGCATAAAAATATTGACTAGAAGACCAATTCAATGAATCGGGGTCATTAATCACATCATATTTAGCAATCTTACCAATTTGCTTACTTGCTAAAAACCAGAAATAATAACATACAAAGTTTGAAATCCATAAAATAATGGAAAGAAAAAAATATGAATATAGAACAAAATTAAAGTTTGTTATCCTTAACTTATTTGAATACTCCATTTTAAATTAATTTTATTTTTTATTGCGGTTTTGCATCATAAAGCCGTTTCCAATTATTAACATGATTTATGTTATATTCTGGGTTATCTCTTATACTTTGTAAATACTCTGGTCCTTTTTCACCAGGGTTATAGATAGAATGCCCTCTAGTATATTTTGTTGTAGCTACATTACAACATCGAGATGAAGTAACTATAACTTTTCCTCCTCTTCCAATTTTATAAACTTGGTCTGACTTATGACTAGTATCTTTGAGTCCGTCTGCTTCAGGGTAATAGGATTCGCCATTTTCCAAAGTAACTAAAGGTTTTGTATGGGACTCAGGTAGCACTACTACTTGACCACCTGATGCATTTTCGACTGTTGCCAAAATTTCCTTGCCTCCTGCCTTTTCTACTTTTTCCCATGTTCCCTCTGAAATAGCTATCCCATCTTCGTACTCTGTCAATAAATCTGAATTACTTTGCAGCATTTCAGTTCCTTCTTCACTTTGCCTCATTGCATCTCCAGCCTCACTATCATCTCCCCATGCACTAGCATCAATAACTCTAACGTTATTTGTCTCTGCTCCATCTGACCCTAAATAATTTCCATCTTTATCTAAATAAATATCGTCTAACGCTCCTGTTGGGTCTATTCTAAGAAGTGGATTATTTTGTACATAGTTGTATGGAGATAAAGAGTTTCTCTCTTCTGCCATTGGGTCAACTTGTCCCCATCTCGCTATCGCTGGGTCGTAATATCTTGCTCCGTAGTCATGCCAGTCAAGTCCGAAGTCGCTATTTAATTCCTTCCCATTATACAGATACTTATTCTCCGGCCCATTTACAATATTCTGCCACTCCCCTTCCATCGTCATTCCAAATGGATAATAATGAGTCTCCTGAAGTACATCTGTATTGGTCAAATCAACAGGTAGATCATCACCAGTTCCACCTGAATTAGGTTCACCAGGATTAACATTGAAAGGCTCAATATAGCCATCTCCATCCTTATCTGCAAGCGTTACTCGAACATTTCCAAGATGGTCTTTTAGAAAGTATTCATATAAAGGTTTTACTTCTTCTGTATCTGTCTCTTCATGGAAGGTTATTCTCCCTTCGGCATGTTGGATTGATTCCATTTTATCATCTCTATATTCTATGCCTCCTATATAGTTTATGATATAACCATCTGAACCAGACACTTCTTTTTTCAATTTGATACCTGCTGCATCATAAGTGAATTCGATAGATCCTTCTCCACTAACAGTAATTCTTTTTGGTAAATTAAGATGATTATAATCAATCGATGCACCAGTTTTTGCATCAGTTGTCATATTTCCAAAACCATCATATTCGTATTTCCCTCCTTCTGATTTAAAACCATGATCTATATTTGCAAACTCTTCAATGGATTGTAATCTATTGGTTTTACTTCCATCATCTTTAATATAATTATAGGATAATGCATCCATTGGGCCGTACTCAAAAGTAGGTGTTGGTGTAGGACAAATATCAATAACTCCTCTTCTATTTAAGGTGTTGATATTTCCTACTTTATCATAAGTAATTTCTACACCGTATTTATTATCCGTAGATAATTGTCCGCCACTTATTACATCTTGGTGATAGGCATCCTTTAATCGATTGATTTCATCATATTCCAAACTATAGCTTTGCGTATTTCGACCAGGCGTTTGCCAAATCATTCCTGAAATATTTCCATTTCTTTGGATCGGTGAATTAACCATCGCATGTCCATCTGCATAAGTTAATTGCAGAGAAAACATATCAGGGTTTTGAATATTTGGAGGACCTGAAGTTGGAATTTGTCCTCCTCCGTCATCATCTAATTTGGCAGAAGTTCCTCCCCAATCATTGGCTGCTATTTCAACAACTGCCGTGGCAAAAGCTGTTTGCATTTCTGTTGAGTTGATCCCCGCATTTGCTAATTGGTTAATCAACAAGGTATGGATATTTCCTTTGACCGCATCTAAGGTTACCTCATTAACCCATTGGTCACCTAAGTTGATTTCCATGACATGAGTTAATGGAGCACTAGAAATAATCCCATCTCCAACTACCGTATTCAATGTTTTATGAGTTGGTAAAACTTGGTCATTATATAATGTTCTATAACTTCTTTCCGTGACTCTTACTAGTGTTGCATTTGATAAAAGGTCACTACTAGTTAATGCTGGATGGTTGTATTCTACTTTGATACTTGTAGGTCGTATAAGCTTTACCATAAAAGGACATTGTTCACAATCATCATATCCTGCATCAAAACATTGAGTACATTTATCTGGAGATTGAGTATATGGACAACGATCACACTCATAGCCTTCATCGATACATCTGATACAAATATCATCGTCTGTTGGAGTACTTTGAGTAGAACAATTTACTTGATTAAATGCCCTTACTCCTATTGCATTAGTAGTAATTGTTTGGAATTCAATATTCGTTTGATAAATAGAAAGAGTGAGAACATCTCCACTATTAAAAATAGAAACTCCTTGATGAGGAATATTTTCTGCATTCAACCATGCGGTCAAATCTGCAACAAGGGCTGATAATCCTGTTGAGGGTGCACTATTATACGGATAGTTTAAAGGGATCGTCAAATTGTCATAAGTAATATTCGTTACATGGTCATTTATTGAAGCAGGGACATATACCGAATAGTCGCAAGTTGATGGTGTAGCGTTTCCTCCACAGTTCTCTTTGACAAATGGAACTCCTCCAAGATAATTAGTAGTAACACTTTGAAAGTTTGCATCAGTCTGATAGATCGTTATGGTAGTAGTATTTTGTAAATTAATAAATACACCGTTGTTAGCAATATTTTCAAGTTGTAACCAATTCAATAAATCTATTTCTAATTGACTAACCCCTGTTAGATTTAAATCATAAGGATAATTTAAATCAGCGGGCCTATCATATACAAGTATTTGAGTAATCGCATCTCTTCCTTTTATTTCAAGGGAAACGGTATAGTCACATATCTCTAATTCTCTTGGGCTACAACTATTTGCAAATGGTTTAGATCCATTAGCAAAAGTTTTAAAAATCTGAAATTTAGCATCAGTTTGGAAAATACTTAATTTATATATTCCGTCTGCATATGTAATAGTTACTCCATCATTTGGAATATTCTCTGAAAACATCCAAGCAATTAAATCATTTTCTAGATGTGTAAAATCATTATTATAAGTTGGTGTATAAGGATAATTCAATGCTGCCGACATCGGGTTATAAGTATTCGTTGCAGGATCTAGTACACCATAAATAATATCAATGATTGCATCATCTCCTTCAAATGAAAACTCTACTGAAAAATCGCACTTTTCGCCACATGGAGGAGGAGGATCTCCACAAATAGAAGTATTGGCACCTATCATATTTATATCATTAATATGAGTCAACCAACCTCGGGTGTTATATTTATAATCAATATTTTGAATGAAACCGTTGATCCCATCTGCTTGACCTATTTTCTTGCTGGTCAACTGCCCGATACCGTTATAGTTTGAACGAGATAAAAGAACTCGATCTGCTCCATCTATATCATGATGATGTGTATATGTTCTTAAGAAATTATCATAGGTAAAATCCTCGATAATATCTTGAGGCTCATCTAGTAGTGAGGTGTTATGAGATCTAGTAATCTTTGTTGGCAAGTCCGCCAAATTTAAATCAATAGTAATTGAATCATTACCTTCTAATAAATTAGAGGAATTGGTTTTAAAAGATCGCCCAAATTCATCGTATGCAGTAGTAGTATAAATGAAATCATCTGTACCTAAGACTCTTACTTTTGTGCCTACTACTTTTCCTTTGACTGTAGTTGTATTTCCTCCTGAGCTTAAATATGGAGCAAATTCCATATCTGCATCTAATTCTCCATAATCATCATAATATGTTTTTGTATATATCTTAGCAATGGAAATGTTTCCGTCAGGAGCTGTTCCAGCAATGGTTCCCGTTTCATCAGGACGTCCATAGGAGTCATATATTGTACCTATCCATTCATTTCCCGTTTGGGAGGCTACGAGTTGATCTTTGTCATTATAGCGAAACTCATGGGTTCCTCCAGAAGGGATTATTTTAGTAGTTAGTCGATTGTATTGGTCATAGGTGTAATCATAAATTTCTTGAGTTTCGGCTGAATTGGGAGGAGAAACAGAACTTATATTACCTCTATCATCGTAAACAAATTCTGTAATATTATCTAAAGCATCTATTGTTTTAGCTGTTCGTCCTAATATATCAGTTATAACTTTTGATGGGTTATCATTTTCATCAATAGATTCTACTAAATAATAATTTCCTGAAGAACCATAAACAGTTTCTACATCAGATCCATCAGGGAAGGTTGATTTAATAGAACGATTAAGTGGAGATTCTTCATACTCTAGTGTAGTATAACTACCTGGTAAATATTGCTGTTGGGCAATACGACCATAATTATCATAAGTATATGATTCTGTAGAAATACCGTTTACACTAGATGAAGTAGGGCGACCGAGTCCATCAAAGGATTGATTTGATGTTTGTGTTGGGGCATCATCAAATGTGGTCGTACTTGTAATCATATTATTTCCACCACCTATTTGATAATCAGTTGTCGTTTCTGATTTTAATGAACTATTTCCGCCAGAAGAAACGCCGTAAACAATTGATTTTTCAAACCGTAATAAATCATCATATTTAAATAATGATGAAGTACCATCAGAATTGGTAACTGTTTTTAATAATCTAGTATTGTCATAATATTTGTAGGTTGTTGTGAAATTATTATCCCATATCTTTGTTTCTACTAAATCATTAGTTTCATATGTATAGCTCACTTCTGGAAATCCTAGTGAAGTAGAACCAGTAGGTAATCCGTTACTATTATAATTAATTATAGTATGTTTTAATCGTTCGGAATTATCATTTAAAATTTCATAGAAATATTTTGGATAGGTACCTGTAGCAAAATTTATGTATCTAATTCGGTGTCCTCCTTGTAAAACTCCATCAACATATTTTCTTTGTTCCAATGGAATACCTATCATATGTTTATTTAACAAATCAACTTGGTTACTTTGAGTGGTTTCATGAGCATATTTAGTTTCTGTTCGATGTACTTTTCCATCTGAGTTAGTGACAGAAGTGGCAGTAGGGAAATTATGTTTTAAATCTTGATTATACTCGTACTTCGTAACAGTTGAAACACCGTCTAGTGAAGAAATCGTTTGGAGCACTCGGATTCTTGAACTCTCTAGACTATATGGCTTTGTTACCCTAAAAGTCGTAGGATTTGAACATCCAAAAAAGGTATAGCTTTTTTGCTTATATGGGTTAAATACTTCTGTGCTTGGATTACTTTGCAAAGTTGGTAAAGGTTCATATGCATTATTACTGAAGGCAACGATATCTTCATTATTATTTTTGGTTTCACTAGATTGCATATTACTATGATGAGCAGGAGGTGCTAAAGGAGGATTGAGTATACCTTGAGGAAGAATAGTATTATCCAAAAAATAATTATACTCAATAGAACCCAACTCATTATGATGTTCGATTACTCTACTGTAACCAATATGCCTTCCATCATAACCACCTAAAGGAACTATTGTATTAGCATGAAAATACTTTAGAATAAGAGTACCTCCACCAGAGGTATCTGTTTCTTCTACAATACTTTCATAATAACTTCCATAAACTGGTTTAACTCTAATTTTTCCACTTGATTTAAGTGGATCCTCTTCAGAAGTATATTCATAAGTTTTAATTATATCATTTGCAGTATTTCCATCATGTTGGATAGTTGATGCAATTCTAACTCCTCCAATCAATTCGTTTACTGGAACTAAAGTTTGGATTGAAATTCTCCCTACTCCATTATTTGAATTAACGGCAGTATTAGATGCAGTAACTTCAGTTGTAACATTATAATCAATATTTGATTGAAGATTAGGATAGTCATCAAAATCAATGACTATCGAGGGATCAAGATGTTTACTTTGCCAAGGGTAATCTATTTGAAGGACAGCTTGAGTAATAAAATCTGGCTGATTGGTTATTGGGTTCGTAAAGGTAACCGTAAAATAAAGTACATAAGGATTAAGCGACCCTCCTGGCGGTGGTGGGTCGTTACTTGGATGATAAGAATATAAATCAAGAACCATTCTGCTTTTTTCTAATTCTTCCTCAGATGAAAAAGAAAAAGTACCTGATGAATTCTCATTAATACAAATTATATTATCCTCTAGATCATTACCTACACCAAAGAATTGTCCTATGTCATCCCCACAATCTTTAAAGAAGATTAACTCTTTAAAGATTCCTTCCTCGTTATAAGCCTCATTACATTCATAATCAAACTGAGTATGCCCTCCTGTAGGGTAAGTAATTTTTTCTAACATTCCAACATTTACTGTTGCTGGGTTAGCATCTCGGTTGGCCTCTCCGTAAGTAAAATTAGCACCATTAAGTGCCTCTATAGTAGTAGGAGGTGCTAAAACAGTTAAGTAATTATTTGGATTCTCCTTCCCATTATAAAATCCCCAATGATCTATTGCTTTACTAAATCTATTGGGTAAAAAACTTCCTTGATAATCAAAGCTGTATGGTGGGATTAAATCTCCATTACTAGATCGCTCTTGAACTTGATCTAAACGCAATCTTTTTAAATGACTTTTGTCTTCTGTTTGAGTATTGTCTATAAAATAGGAATATCTAAAATCAAAATATTTTGAAAAAGTTCCAGTACTAATTTTAATTTCATCTAATCTATTTGCCCCACTTCCTCCAAAACCATCAAAAGAAAATAAATCTAAATCTTCTCTTTCTGTATTGGCATTAAACTGGACATTTTGAGTGGTAGATTTAATATTCACTAACCTTTCTCCTTCTACATAATTAATAATGTTAATAGACGGATCACCCGTTGAGCATCCTATCTCTGTACTCTCACTCATTCCACAATTATTACTTATTAATATACTTGAAGAGTATGAACAACTTGGAGGTTGTTCATATTGATACCGCTCATTTTGATAATAAAAATCAATTCTATCTTTATCATCATGACTTTCTATGGCTACTAAATGCCAATTACTAATATATTTTTCACCTAATATTAGATTAGGTTCCGCTGTTGTTGTGGACCATTGATAATCATACGCAGATCGATTTTCATATTTACCAAAATGGTATTTTGTCCCATTTGGATTAGTCAACGTGAAACTTTCAATCTTATTAGGACTAGATGTAATAACTAATTCAACCTTAATATCTTCTGACTGAGTCAATACAGGGTTTCCATTTTTGTCAAAATAAAATTTACCAGAATAACCATCGAAATTAAAGGAAAATATATCCGGTTCAATATCAAATCGACCTAAATTTGCCTCATACCCTTGAACACCATTTAGACTACTGACAGTTGGTCCAGTTTGAAGCCATCCTTTTCTGTAGGTTTCATTTAGTTCATCTGGAATCCCTAATGTTGTTCTGGTAATAACTCCTCCTGCATTCAATGCCCAGCCTATACCAACCCAACTAGCTAATTCATTAACTTTGATTCCTGAAGCGTGATAACTTATATTAATATTAGTACTTAGTTTTCCATCAACTACAGTTCCAATTGGTATTCCTATATTGGGAGTTCCACTAAAATAGCTAATAGGAACATCAGTATACTTCCCGAGAGAAGATGCGGTAGGATTAGGTAATACTACATCACCAACTAAACTATTTTCTGGTTGGGCAATAAGATTTAATGACAAAAAACAAAACGAAAGTATGAGGGAATATATATAATGTATTTTTTTATTTTTCATTTGAAAAAATTTAAGTTTTAATAAATTTTGTTGTTCTAATTATTTGTTATCCGTCACGATAACCTTCTTCTCATAGCTATTTCCCTCTCCATCAAATATTCTTAGAATATAAGCTCCCTCTGAAAAATCACTCACATCCACCTGCCATTCTTGAAAATTTTGATCATCAATAGATCGATTAATTTTCATCGCTTCTTTGCCTAATAAATCATAGAAAACAATACTAGCCTCTGATTGAAGTATGTGATCTTTAATTTGGATATGAAGATCTCCTGAAGTAGGATTTGGAAAGATTTTTAACGCATCATTATTTAGAACACCATTAGAATTCAAACCAGAAAACACCTCAGAGTTGGAATCTAAGTTGATTGGATTTGATTTCTCTTGTTTATAAACAATAGATTTAGAAGGATAATTTTTTGAATCTCCTTCGATGGTACAACCAATTGGTTGTCCAGCATATACTGTTGCTTTGTACTCACCAACTCCCATCTTAGGAAAAGACTCCGTGGAAGAGTTACTTGATGATTTTGCCACTTGTACCCATTTACTTCCGTTACTGCATGTTTGTGTGTCACTCCCTTTACCACCGCCTCTTTGCTGTATTCGTTTGTATAATGTATATACATAGGCATCTACTGTTTCTGAATTATTAGGGTCGCAGCCTTGATAGCCTTGTACTCCTATTTCTGTAGTACTGACATAAACATCTACACCATCTAATTCGATGGTGACAGTTGCAAAAACTTGTAAATTGATTATTAGGAATAATAAAGTTGCTAGACAACTTAGGTAAGTTGAATTAATTTTCATAGACGTATGTGCGGTTATTGATTTGTCGCTTGACAAATCAGTTAATAAATTGTTTTTGACAGAACATCATTGCTCTGATCATTCGGTAATAAAAAAATTTAATAAATCGTAAACGGAGGAAATGTTAAGAAGTGATTGGTGTTCTAGTGCTTTAAACTTTAATTGTTGTTAATTAAAAGAAGAGAGTATTTTACGAAAATACTCCCTTCAATATATATGCCAAAGGTTACAAAAACTGGTTAAATATGTGTTATTAGGAATAACTACTCTTCTACTAATCTGATCTTGGAATGAGTCTTACAAACCTATTCTTAGAGCCCTATGGTCATTCAGATGTCCTAGTTTTTCCTATTAGTTTATACGTGGTGAGGTTTAAAGAAATTTAATCCTATTAAAAAAATCAAGGTTCCCCAAAAGAAGAACCTTGAAAATGATTACTGATTCGGCCCAACTTTTTTAAAATCAAAAGAACCAAAAATTCTTTTTTCTGTATCCTCAATTGCATTGAAGAAATCTAACCCAGGTTTCCAAACAATCGAAAAAGGAATGATCGTAGTATCATCAAATTCTCCCGTTTCAAAATCCATAATTGCTATACTAGCATTTGAATTGATGAATTCTACATTTCCATTTTTTACAACTTGTACGAGGTTGTCTTCCCAGTCGATGTAAAAATTGAAATGGTCTGTTTCATAAGTATTGGAAACGAACGGGTCAATAAGTCCAGATGTTTGATACATCTTTTTTCCAACAGAATAATTTAGAATGTTTTGGTTTTCTGTGATTTCAAAAATCACATGAAATTCTTGATTACCAGAATTTAAAGATTCTGGTTCTTTATTGCAGGAAGCAAAAAGAAGGACTAGAAATAGAAAAAATAAATTTCTCATTGGCGGTTGAGTTTAAAGGTTAATGAATGTGAAAAAATAGTATTTAGAATGACGGCAAATTTGTTCCTGGGAAAGCTGCAAATGAGGATTAAATGACGTCAAATTTTGCAT
The DNA here is from genome assembly GCA_937981555.1 of uncultured Saprospiraceae bacterium. Taxonomy (GTDB): domain Bacteria; phylum Bacteroidota; class Bacteroidia; order Chitinophagales; family Saprospiraceae; genus CAJQQY01. The sequence goes on along the minus strand of CALJOK010000108.1, from coordinate 797 downwards.
CGAGTGAAAAGATCCGGTGATCGTTTTGCCGTCAAATAGTTTTTGGCTCTGCTCCGTCAAAGTTTCTGCAGACAAAAAATTGCCGTCAGAGTTTTTGTTTAGAGAAACGAATCATCAGTTTCATGGCATCTTGGATTCCTTGCAATTTTTCATCTTTGATCAAAACCTCGTCTTCTAGTTTCTCAACTTGAAATTCTAGATTTTTGATTCGCTGAGTTTGATATTCGAAATTTGAAACAAGATGCTTGAAAACTTTATTCTCTGTCTTGATTTCTAATTTCTGACAAATTGATTCTAAGAGTTTTTGCTCCTCTTGGTTCAGGCGAACCGTTTTTTTGAATTCCATGTTTATAGTTTTAAAGTTGAAAAAAACCATCGACTCTCACCTCTTCTTTTGTCTAACTTAAATAACACTCTGAATTAAAAATTAACTAACCGAGAGCCGATGATACGCCTAATCTTTTGTAACCACCTTCGCCAAAAAGGTAGCTACGAAATGTCAACCAATTTTTTTTTGAAAACCGTTTTCAAAAGCTTTTGCAACTGCATTCATGATAATCCTACGAACTTGTTCTTGTTCCTCAGAATTCAAATTCAATTTATAATTCACTTGGAAAAAAAGTCTCACGGATTCTTTAAAAGAATCTGAGCGAAGATAGTTTCTCCAGAAATGAGAATTCAAAAATTGAGTGGCGAGTTTATCAGAATCAAATTCTATAACTGAGATTTTGGAACTCTGATTTGTATTTTTTGTTTCTAAAATCATGCTTGGCGATTGCGTGAAATAATGCCTTTAA
>CALJOK010000107.1 GCA_937981555.1 uncultured Saprospiraceae bacterium | reverse complement strand
AGCGCCTTGAGCAAAGTAAGTTTCTCCTTGGCAAATTTCAATCGGCACATTTTGAGAAAAAATCGGATTAACAATTAAGTCAGTAATGATGACAGAATCACACCCATCAATCGTCATCAAAGTATCAGGATAACTACCATCAGTAAATTGCCAATCCCCACTAATAAAAAGCGAATCCCCTTGACAGATTTCGGCAGGAATATTTTGCGAGAAAATCGGATTGACAATTAAGTCAGTAATAATAATTGAATCACATCCATCAATCGTCATCAAAGTATCAGGATAACTACCATTACTAAATTGCCAATCCCCACTAACAAAAAGCGAATCCCCTTGACAAATTTCCATCGGAATATTTTGCGAGAAAACAGGATTGACGACTAAGTCGGTAATGATAATTGAATCACATCCTTCGACGGTCATTAAAGTATCAGGATAACTTCCAGAGGTAGATTGAATTGCCCCACCAGCAAAGAAAGTTTCCCCTTGACAGATTTGGACAGGTACATTTTGAGAAAAAGTTGGATTGATAATCAAGTCAGTAATGATCACAGAATCACAACTATTCACCGTCATCAAAGTATCAAAATAAATCCCTGTTATATTTTGTGCAGCGCCTTGAGCAAAGTAAGTTTCGCCTTGGCAAATTTCAATCGGCACATTTTGAGAAAAAATCGGATTAACAATTAAGTCAGTAATGATGACAGAATCACACCCATCAATCGTCATCAAAGTATCAGGATAACTACCATTACTAAATTGCCAATTTCCACCAACAAAAAGTGAATCCCCTTGACAAATTTCCATTGGCACATTCGTAGAAAAAATCGGATGAATCACCAAATTTGTATTTACAATCGAATCACAACCATCAGCAGTCATGTATGTATCTGAATAATTTCCAGCTACAAATTGCCAAACACCATTTACAAAAAGTGAGTCCCCTTGGCAGATTTCCACAGAGACGTTTTGTGGAGAATTTACAGAAAAATAACCTACTGTAATTTCATCGACAGAAGTACATGAAGCTGGTCCACAAGTAACTGTAACCGTATAAGTTCCTGCAGTTGAAATAGTAATTGATTGACTCGTTGGTCCATTTGACCAATTATAAGTACATCCATTATTTTCTGCTGAGACAACTAAGGTCTCTGCCGGACAAAGCATCGTATCATTTGGTAGAAGAACCTGAATCGTATCGTAATTTATTGAAATACAATCAACAGTTGTACATCCATCTACAGATGTAACGGTAACACAATAGTTAGTTTCGTCATTTCCGTAAATCATTTGAGCTGTTGCCCCAGTTGACCAATTATAATTCATTCCTCCAGCTCCAGCATCCAATAAAAGACTATCTCCTGCGCACAAAGTCGTATTATTTCCTAAATCAACGGTTGGAACAATTCCTGGACTAATAATAATTTCATCAGTACTAGTACATCCAAATTCACAAGTAATCGTAACGGAATAAGTACCAGCCATCGTCGGATCAATAGTTGGGGTAGTTGCCCCAGTTGACCAAGCATAAGTACAAGTTGGAGTCGTCGCATCCAATGGAATTGATTCACCAGGACAGATCTCAGTATCAGGTCCTAAGTCAACAGTAGGAGAGGGATGCCACTCGACTGTTACTGAAGTTGTATCGGGACAACAAGTTGCATTAGTAACGATAACTGTATAGGTCGTTGTTGCGGTAGGAGTAACGGTGATTGAATTCGTCGAAGCATTTCCTCCATTAGCATCCCATTGATAAGTACAATTATCACAAGTTCCAGTAACTGCAGTTAGGGTAATTGATTCACCTTCACAAACTTCTTCATCTGGCAAATCAGGAATACTGAAGTTACAAGAAAGTTTAAATGCCCAGTTATCAAGGATTCCAAAGTTAGAAGGAACGTCTCCATTATTATCTGAAATAGTGTAACCACCTACAATATAACTTCCATCAGAATTTCTTCTGAAATCCCAGGCACCGTCAAATTGATCGCCACCGTAATTTTTTTCCCAAATGAGATTACCTAAGTTATCAACAAATACTAACCAGTAATCACTTCCTCCTTTGTTTGTATTTGAAAAATCTCCTTCATTACTAGAACTTGAGTTTCCTGCTAAAAGATAATTAGTATTACAAGAACTTATATTAATTACATCTAAACTTAATAGTTGATCATCACCACTTGCTCCAAAAGTTTTATCCCATAATTTGTTCCCATTTAAATCAGTTTTGACTAACCAGTAGTCATTTGAACCCAGCGCTGCGCCTGTTTTATTATTGGGAAGAGTTGAATTGGTAGAGCTAGAAAACCCACCTAAAATTAAACCTCCATCGGCAGTAACTTCCATTGCCCATAGTTGATCATTATTAGTCCCACCATAAGACTTATCCCAAACATAGTTTCCATTCAAATCTACCTTTACGACCCAATAGTCAAAACTTCCATAGTTTATGTCACTTTTATCACCTGCAACATCATCTAGGTCATCAAAAGAATAACCTCCTAAAAAATATCCATCAGAGGTTTCTCTCACTTCTGAAAGGGATTCTAGAGCTGTTCCACCAATTGTATTTTGCCATATGACAGCACCTGTAACACCATCTAATTTTGTAATCCAATAATCAGCAGTAGTTTGAAATACATTGAGTTCACCTCCGACTAAAATATTACCATCTGTTGTTTCAATAACCGATCTTAATATATCTCCTTGAGTTCCTCCTATTCTTGTTGTCCATAAAATATTTCCATTTAAATCAGTTCTTACTACCCAGCCATCCTGGACAAAAGGATTACCAGCAGGAACGTCACAACCTGCAGCAGAATTTGTTCGTCCAACCATAGCGAAACCACCATCTGCGGTTTGTATCATATCTTGAAAATCTTCATTAGAGATTCCACCATAAATACTATCCCAAACAGTATTACCATCTATGTCTGTTTTAATCGCCCAATAGTCTGAACCACCACAAGATGGATCATTAATATTGCCGAGTACCATATTTTGTTGAGATTTTCCCCCAATCATAAAACCGCCATCTAATGTCTCGAATGCCGAGTATAATTCTTCAACACCTCCACCTCCATACATATTATTGAAAGTAGGATGAATCGTCAAATCTTGACCAAAAGCAGAATGGCTAACTATTAGAGAAGCTAATAGCAAAAGAAAAGAATACAAACATTTCCTTAGCATGTTGTTCATGGGATTCACTTAAAAAAGCAAGAATTATTTAAATAATATCGGTGGGTAGATATAATGGTAAACAAGAGAACTAGCTTACCTTAAGGAGATACACAAAGTTATTAGTTTTTATAATTCGATGCAATTAAAACAAAGGGTTAAAGTGTCTGGAATTAGCTTCCTTAGTTTTTGTTTATTTTTAATAATAAGTTGATAGTCAGTAGTTTATGTATTTTTGGGTAATGGTATATATAATTTTTATGAAAAAATACAACAAACAGGGTAGTTTATATATATGAATAAAAACAGATGTAAACGTAGAAGGATTTTAATATAAAATATCAGACAAGAAATATCCAATTTCGAAGTTTGTCGATATTATTTGTTCAAACTATGAGACATATCGTCAGACTTTTCAAATCATAAATTCTTGCTCTATGCTCGATATTCTCAACCTTATTCTTCTATCCAAGTATTATAAATTGCCATCATGGCATAGTACCCCGTTGATATAATTATGCTGCCTATCCACCAATTATTTCGTTCAGGATAGAGCCATAAAATAGCAATACAAGAGCCAATAAAAACAACGGTATTAAATAATGTAAGCTTTTTGAATCTGCTCGCTTGACTGGGGTAAACAAATTTTATTGGAGCAAAATGTAATGCTGCAAAGATAAGAATAAAAACTATATTCCAAGTCGAGGAAAAGTCAAAAACAAAGAATAAAAAGAATACCACCATATTCCATAAAACTGGAAATCCTAGAAAGTACATATCATCGGTCACCATTCCTGTTTTTCCATAATAAACCGCAGAAACGAGTAGAATTACCGAAGTACAAAATAGATTCCATTCGTCATTGACCAAGTGTGCTTCATGGAAAAAGTAAGCAGGAATAATGGCATAGGTCGCAAAATCAATCACATAATCGATCGTTTTTCCATCTATCTCCGGCAGCACTTCTTTTACATTAAAAAGACGGGCAAATGTACCATCCACTCCATCAATAATTAAACAAGCCACTAACCACAACATAGCCACTCGCCACTCTTGTTCATTGATCGCAAGTATGGCCATAAAGCCAGCCACCAACCCTGAAGCTGTGAATAAGTGGACACTCCAAGCCAACGTTTTTTCCAAAGGAGAAAAAGTATTCATATGTTTATCTGTTTTGACGTAGCGATTTTTATATTTTTACGATTCGTTTTATTAAAACGAACTTGCGAAATTATTTGAAATTATATAAATATTGAATTTATTCATGGATTTTTCCAAAATAAAAAAGAGTCTCTTACAAATTACCAAAGAAATGATTCCAGTTATTTTAGGAATTATGATTGCTTTGTGGATTAATAATTGGCAAAAAGATAAAGAAGATAATGTTTTTTTAAGTCATGTTATTCAATCTATTCAAAAAGAACATGAAGAGAATATTATGGAATTAAAAAAAATAATTCCTGTTCATAATAGATTGGCTGACTCGATTAGGTTTTACATGGATGATGATGAGTTAGTCATTGGTGATTTTTTAGGAATGACAAATGGATTTAAAGTAGCGTTGATTGGAAATACTTCTTGGAAATCATTTATTAGCAATGATTTTAAAATGACCGATTTTGATCTGATTAAAAACTTATCCAATATAGATGAGTTTAAAATAGCATACAACGAACAAGTGAAAAGACTTTCAGATTTTATTTTTAAAAATATTAAAAGTGCGGATCAAGCAGATAAAGATATTTTTCTTTTTGTGATTCAAGATCTAATTTATCTCGAAGAAAATTTACTTGAAGTACATCTAGAAGCTGGATCAGCTTTAAAAAATAACGATTAGAAATGGACAAATACGAAATCAAAGAAGCCCTCCTCGATGAAGTCGAAGAATTGATTTATCAAAAAATATCAGTCTTTCAAAAAATGATGGACGATGCTCAAGACAGCGCTAATAATGAAACCAAAAGTAGCGCTGGAGATAAATTTGAAACTGGTCGCGCCATGATGCATATGGAACGAGACAAAAATGCCCAACAACTTTCAGAGGCTCGAAAACTAGAATTGTTTTTAAGTCAAATAAAAGCCGACAAAATTTTTGATCGAGTTGCTTTCGGAAGTGTGGTGCAAACTGATTTTGGAAATTATTTTATCTCCATCGCTGCGGGTAGAATTTTGGTTGATGAAAAAAAATACTTCGCGATTTCTCCCCAAGCTCCATTAGCTAAGGAAATGATGGGAAAAGAAAAAGGCGAGACGATCTCTTTTAATGATAAGCCGATAAAAATTTTGGAGGTGTTCTAAAAAAAGTAAAAGCCTCTAAATCATTTTTAGACTTAGAGGCTTTTATTTTTTTAATAAAGATTTTTACATTTTAGAATTTGATTTTCCAACATTGATGGCTTCTCCTTTCATCATATCGTTTTCCTCATCTTCAAACTTAGTGATAAATTTATACCCATTTTCCGTCACTTCGTAAATATTAGTAATCAAAACATGTTTCTTCATTTCCTTTTCAATTGTGTCGTCTTCGCATTTAATTACAGTCATTGAATATGTACAGGGACTCAACCATTCAACTTTAAAACTGCAAATATCACTTCCATCCAAACTTTCCATTTGACGATCCTCTTTTCTATTTACAATGGCATGAAGGTCGGAGCCAGGCATCTTGATTTTCCACTTCCCGTTTTTAACTTTGTCGCATCCTAATGGTTCAGAGTTCATTTTATATTCGTCTGATGCTAAAATTTTATCAGCAATTTTTTCACCTAATTCTTCTCCCCAAATTGCTCCTTTTTGCATGGACTCGTTTAAAATTATTGGCATCTTTTCAGTCATCTTTTTTCCAATTTCGGATTCTTGGAAGGCAATGATACCTTCAATTTCTTCTAGCGTAAAATGTTTGACATAAATAGGAATAATCAGTTTGTATAAATCCTCACGACCCATGCTTATCACTTCTTCTCTAAACGTTCTAAAAAATTCATCACTTAATTCATCCGTGTAAATTTCTTTTTGTAAGTCAATCATTTGATTGAGTACGACATCAAATGATTCCTTCGAACCTGAAATATCAAGTAGGTGAATAACTCTTTGTTCCATGTTATCTTGATGTTGACTTTGAAGATTTCCAAAGCTAAACAAGAAAATAATTATAGATAATAACGTTTTCATATTTTTATTTTTTTTGTGAAATAATAATATCAAAATTAAGATTAAAATTTGATTTCTTATATTCGATTTTTAAAAACGAAAAGAATTGATTTAGAAAGTCATACTACAATTTATAACAATGAATTTACAAAACCGCTCAAAGTTACTCCCCACCATTTTACTATTAATATTTTTAGCCGTTTGCGGACTTTATTTATACGCAACGGGTGCTCCAGTTTTGTGGTCAGGATTCATTGCCATGATGTTTTTTTATGCTTTAATATTTTACTTCGGCTCCTATGTCGCAGGCAAACAAAAAGCAAAAGATAAAAACGACACCATGCTCGCTGGAAGATCTATTCCACTTTTTATTGGAATATTTACGATGAGCGCAACATGGGTCGGAGGAGGTTATATCAATGGAACTGCCGAGTCTGCCAAAACGGGTTTGGTATGGGTACAAGCACCTTGGGGCTATGCGATTAGTTTAATTATCGGTGGATTATTTTTTGCCAGAATCATGCGACGTCATCAATTCAGAACTATGCTTGATCCACTTTCACAACGTTTTGGAAAACGCATGGCAGCTCTATTATTCATCCCCGCATTGTCAGGAGAAATATTTTGGACAGCGGCAATTCTTACAGCATTGGGAACGACGTTTGGAACTGTCCTTGGTTTGGATACACAACCTGCGATTATACTTTCAGCTATTATTGCTATCGCCTACACGGCTATTGGAGGTTTGTGGGCAGTAGCCTTGACAGATGTCGTGCAGATGATTTTACTATTGGGAGGACTAGCATTAGTTGTTCCCGTTGCGATGAATTCAGTAGGTGGATGGGATGTTGCTTGGGCAGCTTATGTTGAAAAAAATGGAGCAACAGCTACGTTTATTCCAAGTCATGAGAATTTAGGAAGTTACTATTGGATGTGGTGGGATTATGCATTGCTTTTGATGTTTGGAGGAATTCCATGGCAAGTATATTTTCAGCGAGTGCTCTCTTCGAAGGATGAAAATACAGCTGTTCGATTATCTATATTTGCAGGAGTTGTTTGCATCATTGCAGCGATTCCAGCAGTCTTGATTGGGATTATCGGAGGAGTGGCAGATTGGGAAACGATCGGAGCAATCCCCGGAAGTGATAGTTCCATTTTGCCACATGTCATTCGATATTTGACAAATCCTTGGATAGCTACGATTGGCTTGGGAGCTGTAGCAGCAGCGGTGATGTCGTCGGTGGATTCTTCCATCCTGTCTGCTTCATCGATGGCAGGTTGGAATGTATTTCGTCCATTGGTCAAACCAGATATTTCTCCATCTAATTTAGATAAAGTCATTAAGCGTTGCATTTGGATTATCGGAATTGCCGCAACACTTTTGGCGATCAATGTGCAAAGTGTTTATGATCTTTGGGTGCTATGTAGCGACTTCGTTTATTGTCTCTTGTTTCCTGCGTTGGTTTGTGCATTGTTTGATAAAAAGGCAAATTCGATTGGAGCGATTTCAGGTTTTGCAGTTAGTTTTATTTTACGATTTGGAGGAGGCGAACCCACTTTAAATATTCCAAATATGATTCCTTATCCGATGATGGAAGGAGAGACGGTCTTGTTTCCATTTCGGACTTTGGCGATGGTGAGTGGGTTGGTGACAATTATTGTGGTGTCGAGATTGACGCAAAATATTTCAGCGCCAAGGGTTTTAGAAAAAATGGAAAATTAAAAAAGATGTATAAATTTCTTGAAAAATATCCGAAGGAGTTTGGGGTAGTTCTTTGTATCTTAATACTGCAACAGCACATTTATAGTACTGTGGAAGACTATGCAAAATCATTAGAAATACTTGAATGGTTTGATGAAAAATATTTTTTGATCAATGGCATTACTCTTTTTGTTGGAGGTTTTTTAGCAAATAACTACACCGACTTTCGCTTGACTCTAAGGAATGCAATGGTTGTAATTGTTGGAGGAGGAGTATTAGTTTTTACCAATAATATATTTGGAAGTATGTTAGGTGTTATTATTTTTCAGATGGCTAGTTGCACCTTTTTTATTACCATATTTATTCGGGTGGGAGAATATGTTAATTCAGTTAATGCTTTAAAAATAAAGTCATTCTTACTTAGTTCATTTTTACTTGGTGTACCATTAATGGGATTTTTTTTAGTCAGAATGATCTTTACAGGAATAGATTTCATTGAAGGGACATACATTCTTTTAATTACTGGAGTAATTGCAGTCGTATATTTAATTTTAAAATTAAAACCATCCAAAATTCCAAAACCAATTAATGGACAAAAAAATGAGAAGTTCATTTTTGTTTTAATCGGAGTAATCTTTATATCAATTTTAGGTTCTGTTAATGCGGAAGTTTTTCAAATTTTAGAGCCTGAAGATGATCAAGGTATTTCCCTTCTATTATTCTTTTTTATTTTATCTTTTATTGTTTTTGGAGGAGTGGCCAATTGGGTTTTCGGAAAAAATAATGATAGAGAAATTGATATAATTAAAGCACTAATTTGGGGGTTGTCGATATTAATGTTGCTTTACTTTGTGGATTTTGTTGCCTTAAAATTTGGTTATCAATCCGTTATCACTTTTACTACAACTATTTCATTTCTCAATTATGAGGTTTTATTTATTCCTATTCTTTTGACTATTTTAACTCATAATTATTTAGAGCGAGCAAAAGGAATAGTCCTAGGTGGATTTTTTGGATCTATTTATTTAGGGCGATATTTTTTCATATCCAATATTAATATAGAATCTTATCAGTATTTTACTTTAATAATGATTTCTATAATTTTATTAATTATTCCTTCCATTTTAAAATATCGAAAAGAACTAGAAGAAACCTTAAGAATAAATAAATCACAAGAATTCGAACCAACGGAAGAAAAATTAGCAGACCCATTTGACCATTTAATCGAAAAGTAAAAACACATGAAAAAACTACTCGTTACAGGTATCTCAGGTTTCCTCGGTTGGCACATCGCTGAACATGCGCAAAGTGATTTTCAACTTATAGGAATTTATAACAAAACTAAACTTGAGCTAAAAAATATCCAACTCGAACAACTTGACTTGACCAATCAATCCGCCGTTTCTAATTTTCTAAAAAAACATCAACCTGATGCCATTTTACATTTAGCAGCTAACTCAAATCCAAATTACTGCGAACAAAATCCTCTTTCAGAAATCATCAATGTCAAAGTAACAGAACACTTGGCTAGTAATTGCGCTGAGCAAAATATTTCATTCCTATTCACTTCCACCGACCTAGTTTTTGATGGAAAAAATGCGCCGTATACCACAACTGGTTCACCGAATCCAATTATGGTTTATGGAAAACAAAAACTAGAAGCAGAGCAAAAAGTTTTGAAAGTTTTTCCAAAAGCAATTATTGCTCGCATGCCTTTGATGTATGGTTTGCCTAAAAATGGATTAGGTTTTATGAATGCTTGGTTGCGAAATTTGCAGGCAGGGAAAAATGTTTATTGCTTTACTGATGAATACCGAACTGCCACTTTTGGAGGTGACGCAGCGCAAGGAATTTTTGCTTTGCTCAACAATAAAGCCAAGGGCATTTTTCATTTAGGTGGGCTAGAAAGAATGTCTCGTTTTGAATTTGCAACGCAGATGGCGGAACATTTTGGATTGGATAAAAACTTAATTATTCCGTCTTTGCAAAAAGATGTGAACATGCCAGCGAAACGTCCTGCAGATGTTTCATTGGATTCTAACAATACATTTACATTTGGGTTTGTACCAAAAAAACTGGAGGACAATTTAGAGAAACTATCTTCCAGCTTTTGATAGAAATATTTTAACTATTCAGCAAGGAGCATCGTTATGCGCTGCAAGATTGTAAATTTTATATTTACTACCAATGGGAATAGCGCTATGCGCCGTAAACTATTTTGCTCCCTTTTTATTTTATTGTAATCGGCGCATAGCGCCATTTCCATTGGTAGTAAAAAGCAATAAAAAGGATGGCAGCGCATAGCGATGCTCCTTGCTGAATAGTTACGAAATATTTTTATTTATACTTTGAATTAAATTCATCCTTAGTCATTCCAAAAAGTAAAAGATCCCAAAATTTTCCATTCGTAAATTTATTTTGGCGAAGTCTTCCTTCTTGAATCATTCCAAATCGTTCATGTAGTTTGATTGATCCTTCATTAAACTCAAACACTCCTGCATTCACTTTATTAAATCTTAATTCATTGAAATAATAATTGACGAAAATTTTAATCGCTTCAGAAGCGTATCCTTTTTTTCGTTCCGATGCAATAATCCCGAGACCATATCTAAAGGTCCCATCATTTTTGTTGATGGAATTAGCAGTAATTGAGCCGACCGTTTTTCCCTCCAAAGTTTCAATGACAAAATAGTGTTCTTCATTCATTGGATCTTTTTCCTCTTCGGTCTTGATCCAATTTTTTATAGAAGTGCTTGAAGTTGGAAACCAAATCCAAGCTAAGTTTTTTTGAGTGGAGGTATCTAAATTCCAATTATAAAAGAACTCGTGATCTTCCCGTTCAAGACTTCGTAACCTGACTTTTTTTCCTTCCCAATAATTCATGATGAAAATGTTTTAGATTAAAAAAAGGTTCAACCTCATTTTGCTAAAAAAGATTCCAACGTAAATTATTTTAGTCTATTAGATTTATAAAAATTTCCCTGCAATAAAACCCGTCGTCCAAGCTGACTGAAAATTATAACCCCCTGTAATTCCATCCAAATCCATCACCTCACCTGCGAAATATAAATTTTTACAAACTTTACTTTCGAACGTTTTCGTATTAATACTTTCCAAACTGACACCACCACAAGTCACAAATTCTTCTTTGAAAGTAGTCTTACCTTTTACTTGATAAATATCGTTGGTCAAAATAGTGATGAGTTTATTCAATCCTTTTTTTCCTAACTCATTCCATCTTTTGTTTTCTGGAAAATCACATTTCTTGAGCAAGTAATGCCAGAGTCTTTCGGGTAAAAGATAAGGTCGATAATTGGTTAATAGTTTTTGGGAATGTTTTGTTATAATTTTTTGCAATTCTTCTCTAACGATTTCAACATTCACTTCGTTGACCCAATTTACTTGAGCTTTACATTCATAATTCATTTCACTCAATAGCCTTGCACCGAAGGCAGAAAGCTTTAAGATAGCTGGGCCACTCATGCCCCAATGTGTGATGAGCAACGGACCATCTGATTTTAATTTGGTGCCTTGAATATTGACTAAAGCTTCTTCAACCACGATGCCCATCAATTCGCGAATGGGGTCGGAAGGCATATTAAAAGTAAAAAGAGAAGGAACAGGATCTGCAATTTTATGACCTAATTTTTCCAACCATTCCAATCCACTTCGTTTGGGAGAACCTCCTGTGGCAACGATCACTTTATGAAAAGTTTCATCTGGAAATTCATCTTTGTTAAAAGCTAATTTTATTTGTCCTTTGGCTGGATGGATAGACTTAACTCCTCGTCCTAAATGAATTTTAATATTCAGCATTTTAGTTTGTTTCAGAAAACAATCTATCACACTTTGGGAGTCCTGAGAAACTGGAAATACACAATTGTCCTCTTGCGTCATCAATGGAACACCACGCAATTCAAACCAGTCTATCGTGTCTTGCGTACTAAAAGCATGGAAGGCTTTTTTGAGTACATTGCCGCCACGAGGATATGCCTTCGAGAGGGTTTTGATGTCGGTGCAACCATTGGTCACATTACATCTACCGCCACCAGATATTTTTACTTTGGAGAGAAAATTTCTTGATTTTTCAAAAATAGCAACTTGCGAGTCTGGGTAATTTTCCTTGGCAGAAAAGGCTGCAAAAAAACCTGCTGCGCCTCCTCCAATGATGGCAATTTTCATATTTTAATTAAGATTTCAAAAGTGAATTGTGGCGCAAAATTAGGTTTTATTTTGATAAAATTTTTATTCTGTGGAAGGACTTTTTGCGTTTCGTTTCTTCTTTGATTTTGGTGGAGGATTAGGAGTGTTTTGTTGGGAAAAAGTCCATGCTACAATACGACTGATTTTTTGACCTTGGCCCATTGGGATGGTTTTGACTTCTTTGGCTTTTACTTTTTGTAGCGCATCATAAATCGCATTGAGGTTGGCTTTTTTAGAAACTAAAGTGGAAAACCATTTAACTGACTTGGCGAAGTCCTTACTTTCTTGAATCATGTTTTTGATAAATTGTCTTTCTCCTCCCTTTGTCCATAATTCATTATTTTTTCCTCCAAAATTTAAAACTGTTTCGGTTGGTTTTTCATCAGTCAGATTTTTCAATTTTCGGTTGGTTCCTCTGGCTGCTTCTTCAGCAGAGGCATGGAAAGGAGGATTACAAATCGTCAAATCAAAGTGTTCTCCTTTTTGAATAATCCCACTAAAAATATTTCTTTTATTTTTTTGAAAACGGATTTCGATTTGATCTTTTAGACTAGGATTGGAGTCGATAATTTTGTTGGCAGCATTGGCAGATTTTGGGTCGATGTCACTTCCAACGAATTTCCAACCATAAGATTTATTTCCAATAATTGGATAAACACAATTTGCACCTACTCCAATGTCGAGACATTTTACTTGTTCCCCAGTTGGAATTTTCCCATCATTCGAAGCACTCAAAAGGTCTGCAATGTGGTGAATATAATCTGCTCGTCCTGGAATAGGAGGACATAAAAATTGAGGAGGGATTTCCCAAAAATCTAATTCGTAAAAATGTTTGAGCAAAGCGGTGTTCAACATTTTTACTGCTTCAGGGTCGAAGAAATTAATTGACTCTTGGCCGTAATCATTTTTGATCACAAAAGGAGCAAGCTCTTGACAACTCTCAATTAGTTTTTCGAAATCGTATCGTTTTCGATGAGGATTTCGAGGATGTAATTTCGGTTTTGTGTTAGATTGAACTTTCTTCTTTTGAGCCATTTTTTATGTTTTTACAAACATAGAAACTATTGCTCAATAATTTCTGAAAATCCATCTATCAATATATTTCCATTATAAGGATCAGTTATCATTTTATCATAGAATGCTTCAATCAAAATTCGATCATGATCCATTTGAGGAATGAATTCAATGTCTAATTTTTTCCATTCTATATGATTGATGGGTTGACTTTCGTAGAGTAGTTCGAGGGTTTCACATTTGTTTTTTACTCCCCAAATTCTAACAATCGCAGGAGTAGTAAAAGAGGCTAGTTGAGCAGTTTTGGAATCATGACTTTTAAAAGTATCAGACATGGCAACATACATTTGCATTTTGTAGGATTTGCCTTTTTGTAAATTTGTCTTGAGTTTTTGATGAATACTTTCGTAAGTGAAATTTGATCGAACGACTAAGCCGATAAAATTTTTTCCTGTTTTAGGAGTATGATTTACTTTGTAATGTCGCGTATTTTTTGAGTGAACATCAGGAGGTGTTTCGTTTGGTCTACTACAAATTTCCCAACCTGAAGGAATTGAATTGGCAAGAGCGGAACTCCATTCGAAGGAAGCATTTTTTAGTGAGATCGTGTCTTGAGCGAAAGTGTTTTTTCCAAAAAATAAAAAGAGTAGGAGGATGGGAAGGTGTTTCATAGATGCCTATTTTTGGTTGTGAAAAATTAGCCGTGTCACGGTATGAACCATGGCACGGCTGACGGAGGTGATTATTTTTTCAAAACTTTGATCAATTGACCTCTTTGTAATTTATCAGATAATTCCATTCCATTGACAATTGCCATCTCTTTAAAACGGTCAGATTTAATACCTGCATTTCGCAAAGCAGCAGAAAGTGTTGTTGGGGAATTAATTGATTCTATATGGATACGATCTGGTTGTACGTTAATTTTAGCTTGGTCAGTTAACCTTGCAAATCCTTCCATCGTATTTCGGAAAAGATTTTTGTAAGCCATAAAACTCGCAGGTTCCGCCATTCCATGGAACATATAAATCGTGCTGGCATCTTGGATGAAGTAGGTGACAATTCTTAATGCCGCAACTCCTTGCTCGTTAACTTGTTCTGTAACAATTGCTTTTGCAGGGAATCCATTGATTGTCAAATTATTATCTTCTTTCTTTTGCAATTTATTTTTTGTGACAAAATTATTAGCCGCTTCGTTCAATGTTTTTTCAGGAGCCAATGTGAAAATCATCATCGCTTTTCCATCCTTTGGTGCCATCTGAACTTGCTGAGGAGAGTTCGCCAATTGCCAATTTGTTGGAACAGGAAATTGAAATTTCAACTCAGGGTGATAAAAGGTATTTCCTTCTTTGTATCCTTGTCGAGGATCCTCCCCATAAATTAACCCTTCCAACATTCGTAGATATTGATTACGATTTTCTTTAAAAGTTTTGCTCGGATATTTTGATTGTTCCTCTTTTGCCCATTGTCCAACTTTGGAATATCTGTTTAATGGATCAGGATGAGTAGACATAAAAGTAGGAATTCGTTGTCCTTCGTCACCACCTGACAATCGATTTAAAGTTTTGAAAAATTCAGCCATATGTTTTGCATCGTAGCCAATTTTAGTAGAATACTCTACCCCCATTTGGTCGGATTGAGTTTCATGGTCACGGCCATTCTTTAACATTAATAATTGCATACTTTGGCCCGCAGATTCAGCGTAGTTGGCAAACTGTTTAGAAAGTACTACACCTGCAATCAAACCAACTTGACCAAGGATGGCGTTCCGTTGTTGCTTAGCAGAGTGTCGTCCTGAGATGTGTCCAATCTCATGACCAAGTACTCCTGCAAATTCTGCCTCATTATTAAAGTGAGCCATAATTCCACGGGTAAAGTAAACGTAGCCACCAGGAAGTGCGAAGGCATTGACAACCGGAGAATCCAAAATCTTGAATTCATATTTCAAATGACTTCGATGAGAAATTCTAGCCATTTGTTGACCTTTGGAATCGATAAATTTTTGCAAAGTTTGATCTGGATATAAACCAAAACTTGCTACAATACTTGGATCAGATTGATCGCCCAAGGATTGCTCTTTGGATTCTGACATAACGAATGCTTCTTTTTTTCCAGTAATTGGATTTCGAGAACAAGCTGAAATAATCAGAATGGCAAGGGTTAGAAAAAATGTTTTTGTCCAAATGATGTTACTCTTTTTCATTTTTGTATAATATTTTATCTGTTAGAAATAGGAGCTTTATTATAACGCATTAGTTAAAAAATTGCTCAAGGCAAAGGTGTAATTCCCAAATTTAGGAAAATATTCTCAACTACTTATTATGACTTTTTAAAACGAAAATAGAAACTAATAAATTTGTTATTTAAAAGTTATTTTTTGAGGGAAAACGTTGAATTACCAATGGTTTTTGAACTTAGTGTGAAAAATACAGTAAAAATGGAATGAAATTTATGATGAGAAAACCGGAATTAAAGTATTAACAATGTGGATAAAATTTAACGTTATTTTAGTTGCTAAAACTTTTCATATCCAATTTTTAGTACTTTATTTACACCGACAAAAGATATTTATTAATTCTCAAAAAAATCATTTTATGAAAAAACTTATTGTACTAGCATTTTTCGCATTTGCAGTTTCAAGTACTTCAATTGCTCAGATTGAATTAAAAATTAATCCAGTTGGAGCATTATTTAACAATCCTGATATTGTGGGAGAATATTTAGTGAATGAAGATATCGGTATCGAAGTAGGACTTGGTTTTGTTTATGGAAGTTCTGCTATTGACTTTGGAGAAGATTTAAAACGATCAGGTTTTAGTTTTTTAGTAGCAGGAAAATACTACTTTAGTCCAGATGACGGATGTGATAAATTTTATGCAGGTGCTTATTTAAGACCTAGAACACTTACATACAAGGACAATGATACATCTGATAATTTTGATTATGGATATAAGCAATCTGCTTTTGGAGTAGGTCTGATGACTGGCTACAAATGGGTAGGAGCAAGAGGTATCATATTTGAAATTGGATTCGGATTAGGACGAGCATTCGGAGCTAAAAATACTTATAACGACAATTCAAATACTTATGAAATTCCTTCATTAGGTATTGATGGATTTGGAAGATTAGCTGTAGGATACCGATTCGGAGGTGACAACTAAGAATTGTTAACAGCATATTAAAAAAAAAGATCGTTCACTTTGTGGACGATCTTTTTTTTATATTTAGAGAATGATAAGCATGAAAAAGATTCTTCTATTGTTTTTTGTAAATATATTGTTACAGTTTTATTCAATGGCTCAAGTTGAATTGAAGGCCAATGTGCTTGGAGCATTTTTGGATCGTCCGTATTTTGGGGTGGAGTATAGTTTTACCGAAGATCTTAGTTTGGAATTAGGCGTAGGAGGTATTTTTGGGAAAACAATTAATGGTCGTCCTCAATCAGGAACTAATCTGTTATTGGCAGGGAAATATTATTTTAATACTCGCTGGGGGATAGATCGTTATGTTATAGGATTCTATTTGAGACCGCAAATGTTAATTATTAAAAATTATGAAGAAGATAATTTTGATAATGCTAACCGAAAATCAGGATTGGCTACAGGACTTATTATTGGTAGAAAATGGGCAGGAGAAAGAGTGAGTTTTGAAGTCAATATGGGATTAGGTAAATTATTTGGAGACAAGGTTTATCTATATCCTAATCCAACGAATATCGTAATCGGTGATATTGATACTGATGTAATTTTCAATATCAATGTTGGTTATCGGTTCTCAGAAAATTAATTTTTAAATAGTTATCCTTCGATCTCTCGCAATTACTTTCCATTCTTTTTTTGCCCAACCACCTTCATCAACTATAATCGCTTTTTCGTACAAGGCACAAGTCGGACAAATATGAATCGGCACTCCGTATAATACTTCACCTACCTTGAATTTTGAATTGTCTCCCACCTCCAAAACTAAATGTTCTTCACTTTGAGAAATTTGTTTGGCATCAGGTAAGTTTAAAAAATGAACTCGTGGAAATGGATTTTCAGCAGCGATACTTTTATGTCCTAAATCGACACAAAGCAAGTTATGACTTGGTTTAGAAATGATTCGACTGATGACGAGGGCTGCCCAATTGAATTTTTGTTCAGGTAACATTTTTTGATAACCATAGTCCCAAAATAAACAAGTTCCAGGGCTACAATCCACATTATCTCTTAAAGCATGAACATTAAAAGTAGGAGATCCTCCAGCTACAACTTTAGGTTTTTGATGACCTAATTCTTCAAGTTGAGTCAATAATTTTTCTACTAATAAAAAACACTCATCACTTCTTTTTTTTCTTTTTTCAAAATCATCATCTCGAATATGTCCATCATAAACATGGAATCCAACTGGAGTAACTCCTGCTAGTTTTTTGCAAAAAAGAAATAAATCAAGCGCCCGCTGGTCAGCAAAAATACCCGTTCGATGTTGTCCCACATCTAAATCTAACCAGACTTCAATCGTTTTACTTTTAGCTAAAAAAGTAGTTGAAATGTTTTCAGCGGCACTAGCATCATCAACTAAGCAAGCAAAACTTGTTTGCGGAAATTGCTCGACAATTGCTGTTAGACGATTAACTTTTGGCCCAACAGGTTGATAGGATAACAATACATTTACGGCGCCAACTTGTCCTAGCATTTCAGCCTCAGCAATAGTTGCACATTTGAATTTTTTGATACCATTGTCCATTTGCATTTTTACGACTTCAGCCATTTTATGAGTTTTGACATGAGGTCGCAATCGATTGACATCGCCTACAATTTCTTTCATGCGGTCGATATTTTTTTGAATTAAATGCGGATAAACGACTAGGGCAGGGGAGTCGATTTCGTGGATGTTTTGGATTTGGTATTTCATTTATGTATTGTTTTGACTATTTTACTATCAACTGCTTACGGTCTCGCAAACTTCATTTTCCCAATTTGCTTGATCTCAAAGTATGTCTCTAATCCTGACACACCTGTCGTATTTGCTTTTTCTAACAATATACTTCCGTCTTCGTTGATAAGGGATTCAGAGAGAATTACTTTCTGAATTTTCCCAATGACTAAGATATTTTGATTGCATTTGATCAAGTGTTCTTCTTCGAAACTTAACCCAATTTTGATTAAACTTTCTTGAACAAATGGAACTGGAAAATCATCCACAATTTGTTCCGACAATTCACAAGCTTCAAATTCTGAAACTCCTTTTTCATATTTCGCAGAAGTCTGGTGTGCTTTTTTGAAAAAAGAATTATTGACTTGATTAATCGTAAAAAATCCAGAACGTTTGATATTATCATAAGTCTGTCGAGGAACGGTAAGCGGTCTTTGGATAAACCCCATGTAAGGTGGATTGGCTCCAATATGCGCGACGGAATTAAAAATGGCTAGGTTAGAAATCCCGTTTTCGTCAACAGTTCCAATAAGATTGGCGTTGCGGATGCCACATAATTTCGTAATAAAATTGACTTTATAAAATCTTTCAAAAGCCTCTAAATCTGCTAAGTCAAAAGTTTTTTCCATTTAAATTATTTTTGATCGCAAAATAAAAAAAAAACTACTTGATGTATTCATCAAGTAGTTTTTAAAACAAATTTTCTTTCAATAATCTCTTTCTGTTAGTTATACTTTATTTGATTCTTTCGATATTCAATATAATCTTCCAACAAAACAAAATCTTCAGACATTTGATATTCTTCAGGTGATTCTGGGTAAGATTTGATATCAATATAATTGATTTGAGTTGCTGCAATTTTTTCTCCTAAGCAAGCCTCTAAAAGTGCATTTAAACCGATTTGAAAAAGTTCTTCTCGTTCCTCTTCATACTCTGGCATATAAATCCGAATGGCACTCAGATCTGGAAATTCTACTAATTCGATTGGAATGAATTTTAATTTTTTAGGATCAAAGATGATACCTCCTACATTGACTTTTATTCCAAAACCATCTGCAGGTTTGAAGGCAATTACTTCCCAGTTTTGGAATGCTAGAGATTGATTAACCAACTCTTCTACCTTTCCAAAATTGGAAATAATTCCGTTAGCAGAGATAGTTAATGATCGGATTGGGCTATCTAGTTTGCCGCCGATTTGAAAGGCAAGTTGTGGGTGGTATTCTCTTAGTTTGGTTTGAAGTTCCATGTATAAATTTTTATCATAGACTTCTTCAATGGCATAGAATCTAGTTCTATTTTCATCGAACCATGACCAAAAAGCTTCAGCAGTTATCATATTCAGTTTTTTTTATAATAGATAAAACTGATATATGAGATTCATAAATCATTCCAAAAGTTATGATTTATCATAGTTGATTTAAGATTATAGATTTTATTATTAGGTAAAATCCATAATCTTAAATACAATTAGTATGCTCCAAAGTATCGACGAATGAACCATTCCAAGATTAATAAACCGAGTAAAGTGAAGAATATCCATTTTAAATTAATCACAGATCTGGTTTTGGTAGTGGTGTACACTACAGGTTTGATTGGATTTTCTGTCAAAGTTGTTCCGATAGAAGCGATGTTATTTGGATAGACGAGTGTGCCACCATATTTTTCACTTAATAATTTTAAAACACCATGGTCAGCAGTTGTCTCGAAGCTTTCGAGTTGAATCGGTTGAACGCTAAATTTTCCATTATAAACTAATTGCTCGCCTGTATTATTTACAGTTCCTCTGAATTTATAATTTCCAACAGGAAAAACTTTATCACGCAAAGTATAGGATTTACCAGACTTGCTAAAGGTGAAATTAAAGTCTTTTCCCTCGCTATTGGTAATGGTCACAGTCGCGTCAGGATCGTTAATGAGTTCGTAACTTTGATTGTATAATTCTGCATCAAAATTGACTCCTTCATTTTCACTAAAAATATTTTTGTCCAAACTAATTCGGAATTTCCGCTTGTCTTCTTTGAGGGTCAAATACTGAATACTTTTTCCCAAGACCTCTTCAAAAATGTCATGATTTTCATGTTGTAAAAAATCAAACAAACGCCATTTCCAAATTCCTTCAGCTGCCAAAACTCCTGTTTTTATATTGTTTTGTTCTCCAAAAAGAAGCAATGGTTTTTTAGTATCAATCTTCCCAATTCGTTGATAAAGCAACACATGTGTATTAGCATTATCTTTAAAGTCTCCAAAAGGAGCAAGCAGCGGAGCAAAGGTGGATAACTCATTTTTGACTTCATCACTTATCGTAAATAATCCAAAGACAGGTGAAATAGTAGCTTGCACATCATCCGTATTTCGACCATCACCTGAGACGTTGAGGATCGGTTGAACTTGACTGAATTTACTCAAATTAGTTTGACTTCCAACAATATATAAACGTGGAATTGATTTGCTGTTCATCGTTGCTAATAACGCTGAAGCATCATTCGTTTTACTTGGTAATTGGTGCATGATGACAAAATCATAACTCGCCACATTTACCTTCATATCATAGATGTAAGAGGTAGTAATTTCGTAATTTTTATTTTTGGAAATGGATTGTTTGATCGCCGTCAAATCTGGATGTGGAGAATTAGCCACTATCAGGATTTTTTGTCGAGCATCCAAAACATCGATAAAAATATCTTTCGAATTATTGACCGTTGTTACTTCACCTGCCACCGCATTGACGCTGATTCGGTATCGTTGAACACCGCTTGAGTTGGCATCCAAAATGATTTCTTGGGTATTGAAAAAATCATTTTTATTGATCGAAATTGGAATTTGTTTGATTCGAGAACTTGCCCCATCTACGATTTTTGAAATGGTCAAATTTGTATTACTACCCACACAATTTTTGGCAGCAATATCAATTTGCACACTAAATTTATCACCGAGATAAGCGATTTTATTATGAAAAACTCGTTTGAGAATTAAGTCTTTTTTGGCAGTTGTATCACCTAGCGCAATCGAATAAATTGGAGCAGTTAATTTTGTTCCAGCATAAATTGGATTACTTCCTTGGTTATAAATTCCATCAGTAGCCAAGACCACAGCTCCCAAGTTTTGATTACTGTACAGGTCATACATGTTTTTCAAAAAATCGGAAATATTACTCACTTTATCGGTGAATTGAAAATCAACTCCTTCTCGAACCGTCTCGCCAAAAGCATATTCTTTGACGTCGTAATTTTCACTCAATTTTGTACTTAAATCTTTGAATGATTGTTGATAAGTTCTCGCTTGTGCTTCATCCATATCAGCCAAAACCGATTCAGATTGGTCTTGTGCCAGAACGATGACGGGTTTTTTTGTTTCCGAAATTAAGGACTTCAATAGCGGAGATAAGAGCAACATACTAATCAAAGTCACACTCAAAAATCGAATGATTCCTAAAATCCATTTGAGTCTATCAGAAGTCTCTTTGAATGTCTTATCTCGAAAATATAAAAGAGTGGCTACACTTAATCCTAAAATTGCGCAAAATAAAATGTACCAAGTGGGATATTGAAAAGTTAAATCTTCCAAGTTATTTTATAGTTAATGGTGATCTTAATTATTAGCTTAACGTTTTGATTATCAGTTCATTATATTTGCAAAAGTAATAATTTTGCACTACTGATTACCTTTTACTTTTTTAATTGTCTTTATTAAAAAATCGGTCAAAGATACATTACGAAAATAAAGATGCAAAGTTTAATTATTTTTAACGCATTATTGAATAACCTTTGAAGTAAAAAGGACGTTTATATGAGGTCGTTGGGAATATCGAACCCCGAACAAGGAATATCCAATTTCGAAGTTTGACGATATTAATTTGCATTTTCAATGTGAAGTTTCGTCGAACTTCGAAATTGGATCTTCAAAAGACTGACACCTAAAAAAAATAAATATTTTATATGAAAAAATTACTCACTCTAAGCATTTTCTTCTTTATCGCACTACAAGTCCAAGCAGCCTACATGATTTTGCCAATGGATGAAAAACAGAAAAATCATCTTAAAGCCTACGGAATCACTTATTGGGTGATCGATAATGGTGCTGAGGCATTTTGGTTATTGAATTATCGAGGAGGAAGTTTTGCTTTTCGACACAATGTTATTTTTGAAAAAGAATGTAAAACGCGGAACGTTTCATTTGAAGTAATTCCAGATGCAGCTTTTGCAAAAATCCAAAGAGAAATTTCTAATCCAGAAGTTAATCAAGATGTAATCAAATTGGAAGTTGCTCCAAAAATTGCAGTTTATACACCTGAGTTTAATGCGAGAGGTGAACGATTGCAACCTTGGGATGATGCGGTGACCTTAGTTTTGGCCTATGCAGAAATTCCTTACGAGACAATTTATGATCCACAAGTTTTGGATAATAAATTAGCAGAATACGATTGGCTGCATTTGCACCACGAAGATTTTACGGGGCAATATGGGAAATTTTATCGGATGTATCATAGCTATCCTTGGTATAAAGAAAATGTGAAAGCAATGGAAGAAATGGCCAAAAGTTTGGGACACTCAAAAGTGTCGCAAATGAAATTAGCTGTCGCCAAGCAAGTGAAAGAATTTGTTGGTGGTGGTGGATTTATGTTTGCGATGTGCTCAGCGACCGATACTTATGATATTGCATTGGCGGCGGAAGGAATTGATATTTGTGATTACATGTATGATGGTGATGGGCCAGATCCGAATGCGCAAAGCAAGTTGGATTATTCTAAAACGTTTGCCTTTAAAGATTTCAAATTGGTTAAAGATCCATTTGAATATGAATATTCTCAAATTGATAATTACAAAGGTCGAACGGTTACGGCAAAGCAAGACTATTTTAACTTGTTTGATTTTTCTGCAAAATGGGATCCTGTTCCAACCATGTTGACACAAAATCATACTCGAACAGTTAAAGGTTTTATGGGACAAACAACTGCTTACCGAAAAAAATATATCAAATCCGATGTACTTATTTTAGGAGAAAATAAACCTGCCAGCGAAGTGCGATATATTCACGGAACTTATGGAAAAGGAACTTGGAGTTTTTACGGTGGACATGATCCAGAAGATTATCGACACTATGTAGAAGACCCTGAAACGGATTTGAACTTACATCCAAATTCTCCTGGGTATAGATTGATATTGAATAATGTTTTATTTCCAGCGGCAAAGAAGAAAAAGAAGAAGACTTAGGATATAGTTTTATAATAAATGTAAAAGCCTTGTTATCATAATGATAGCAAGGCTTTTATGTTTTTAAAAAAGAAAAATAGTTTTAGTTTTTAGCGATATTTTTTACTGCGCAATTAATTTTCCATTGGAAATCAATTGTCCACTTTCTTCGATAGTGAAGAAATACATTCCAGCTTGTAAGTCATTTTTTTGAAATGTAAATGTATTGTTATCGAAATTCTGAAGCCTCAATAATCTGCCTGTTACATCATATAATTTGAAGGTTCCATTTCTTATTTCTAATCCTTCTACATCAAAATTTACGAATTGAGTAAATGGATTTGGATGCACTTTTACTTGTGCCAATGATTTTTCCAAAGGATTCTCAATACTTACGATAACGAAATCTTCTCCAATCGTATGCAAAGTCTCATTGGTAATAATCGGTGCATTAAAATCAAAATAAATGGCTGCTTCATTCTGAATTTGAGTTTCCAAATCCAAATTAGATTTTTGCGAAACCTTGAATTTGACAAAACCATTCGAAGCAGGTTCATTCACATTGCTATCAGGTAACATGATATTATTAAATGTAAAACTCATCAATCCATTTCCCGAAACTGAATACTCATAAGGATGACTGGAAGCTCCCGGACGAACAGTAGCAATATCTAAAAACGCACTTAATTGATCTTTTATCACAACAAGGAAAGCAGTATCAGTTCCTGTGTTTTGGAAGCGAATCATATATTCTAAGTCTTGTCCTCGATCAATATAATTTTCGTCAGCATAGCCAAGAGGATAACCTTGTTTATCATTCGGATCAAATGCTCCAACATTATCTTGGCAATCAATATCTACAAATGGATCTCCATCATCCATTGAGAAAATATTTACAAAGCCGAAGGAGAAAGTGGAATTTGGTAAACCACAGTTTTCTACACTAACGCTCGGCATACTCATACCTGGATGATTCGGCTCTTGTTCTGCTTCCAATCGGAAAGTGGAACCATTGGCAAGAATCGTAATCGTTTCAACTTCATTTGGATTTAAACTAAAATTTCCATCAAATAAAATCACATCATCTTCCACAACGATATATTGCAGATTGGGTTGAGTAGCAGCAGTTCCCACATTTTGGATGTAGAAAATAATCGAATCTCCAGAACAATTAGCATCCACTTCAATACTACCACCTAACCACATTCCTCCTGGCAAACAAATTGAATCTGGATAGATATGTGCTTCCACACAATGGGTAGCTCCTAATAGAATGGAATCACAATTAGTAGAATCACCAAGCGAAATTTTAAAATTAAAAGTGCCACAAGTATCATAAGCTATATCTCCTAAATCAAATGTCAAAACATCACCAACAATACTGGAAGTTGGAATGCTGGAAGAATTTAGCGTCATATCAGGATCCAAAGTTATTTCGATATAAGCATCCTCTGCCATGGCAGTACCATTGTTACAATACTGAACAGAATAGACATTAGTGGAACATCGTCTAAGAAAGGGAGTACCGATCGACACATCCAAAAGCGGACAATCATACTCAGGTTGAGCAGGAACATCTTGAAGTATGGTATCTAAAAAGGTAGTATAAGTGACTTCAAAAGTAGTATCACAAAGTCCCCAGTAGG
This sequence comes from uncultured Saprospiraceae bacterium, assembly GCA_937981555.1. Taxonomy (GTDB): domain Bacteria; phylum Bacteroidota; class Bacteroidia; order Chitinophagales; family Saprospiraceae; genus CAJQQY01. The sequence continues at coordinate 10,000 of CALJOK010000107.1, read as the reverse complement.
GAGAAACAGGACTAACTTCTATTTGATAAGTACCGGTGTCTAGCGTGAAATTATATTCTCCGAATTCAGAGGTAATGCTAGAATAATGATTATCTCCTTTGGTGGCTTGAATTAACCATTGACTCAATTTATCTTCATTGGTTTCAATGCAATCAAAGTCTTCATCATTAAATAAAACTCCTTCCAACGAATTTGAGTAAAGGTTTCCTTGACTATCTGTTTTGACAATATATGGGTGACTTTGATTATTTAAATTCCTAGAAGTACCAGTTATATAAAAGCCTTGGTCGTCTGCTAAAAATAATTTATTCTTATATTCTGTTTTGCTTCTTCCATAAGTTTTTTCCCATAAAAAATTTCCAACTGAATCAACTTTTGTTAAATGGAAATCAGGATCTGTAAAAGGAACGCCAAAAAATGTAGCTGCAGCAAATGCTAACCCTCCATCCTCTGTTTCTACTAGTGAAGAATGAAAGTATGATTTCTTTTCACCTTGAGGATAAAAATGATATGACAATTGATTCCCTTCTTCATCTATTTTTATCAAACTTGGTTTGTCTGAGTTAGAGTATCCTTGGCCTGGATTAGCTACAACATTAGACCTTGTAGCTAGAATAACAAAATCACCTGAAGCTAACTCTATAATAGAAGATGGAAATTCAGGGTAATCAACATTATCATAAGTTTTTTCCCAAATTAATTCTCCATCATTATTTAATTTTATGAGGGTTGGGTCAGATGAATAAATTAAGATTCTAATATCATTATTTGAGGAAATTATTAAATCTTTCGGAGTGCTTAATGAAGTGTTTCCATTAATTACTGGGACAAATGCGGTATCCCAAATGATATTCCCATCATTACTCAGTTTAGCAATCCCCGTCCCATTTCCAAAAGGTGTATAATCAGAATAACCAACCAGAATATATTCTCCATCACTATTTTCTTCAATATATCCTACATCCCAAACTTGCTCATATGGAAAAGGTGTTTGCCATAAAACGTCACCATTAGGAGAAACTTTTACAACTAAAGATGGATCATCAGGACTTGGACCACTTGTAAAACTCACCAAGTAATTGCCATCACTAGTACTATGAATATCCTTTATTCTTACAAGAGTATCAGTAAGTGTAGGATAAAGATATTCCGCAACTACATTCCCTATACTATCCGTCTCAAATAAAAATAAAGTTTGTAGGTCGGTGATGGTATCTTTTTGCTTAGTCGCAATAATAATATTCCCATCAAGAGTCTTGTCAGAAGAAGTGGAGACAGTACCAACATAAGCATCATAACTTTTCTCCCAACCCTGAGCAGAAGAAAGGAAAGGTATTACGCAGACCAAAAGAAGGAGGATTAAATTTATATTTTTCATAATGTTTATTTTTTGATGCCTTTGATTGAAATAGGATTTGTTAGTTGAAAAAACAAGCTTGATATTTTCTGAAGTAATACTTTTCTCGTGCACAGTTCAAAAGTCAATAAATATTTTCCTTTTTTCAAAAACAGAATTCATAATAAATCAATCTTTTAATTTAAGTTATTACTGATAATCAGTTGGTTATATTTATTTTTGTCAATCATAATTAAAAAAATGTTATGCAAAAAAGTAGTCTAGTTGCCATTTTAAAGCGACTTTCAAAAAGAGATTGGCGAGAATTTAGAAAATTTGTGCGATCTCCTTATTTCAATCAACGAGAGGATGTCGTTCGATTATTCGATTATTTGGATGAGGCAATTCATTTTTTGCCGCCAATGGCAATACATAGAGAGAAGGTTTATAATAAAGTCTACCAGGAAGGTTTTGATGAAAAAAAACTACGACACACCACTTCTTTTTTATTAAAAATTCTAAAAAAATATCTGACACAAGCAGAATTTGAAAATGACCAAGTGCAAACTCAACAATATCTTTGCAAGTCATTTCGGAAAAAAGGAATGGAATTTTTTTTTGAAAAAGAACTTATTCAAAATCGCGTGATCTTAGAAAAAGAAAATTATCGAGATAGTAAATTCTATTTTAAAAATTACGAATTAGGAATGGAAGAAGCAGGATTCACGGCTGCTCACTTGAGAAAGGAAAATAAAAATTTTCAATTCACCGCAGATAATTTGAGTATTTCATTTGTAGCGAGCATGTTGAAATTAGGTTGTGAAATCCAGTCTCATCAAACGATGTCGGAAGAAGTTTATGATTTGAAATTATTACCTGATATTTTGGATTTGATGGAGTCTGGTAAGTTTGAAAAAGTACCTATTGTTGATTTGTATTTTCATTGTTATGGTGCCAACGAGAATTTAAAAAACAATACTATTACAAAATCGGAAAAACATTTCCAGGAACTAAAAAAACTGATTCAACAATATTGGAAAATTATTCCTCCGAATGAAATTAGAGATATTTATTTATATGCAATCAATTATTGTATCAAGCGATTGAACTCTGGTGAACGTCATTTTATCAGAGAGGCATTTGAATTATTTCGTTCAGGTTTGAAAAATGAAACACTTTTGGAAGAAGGTGTTTTATCTTCTTTTTCCTACAAAAATATTACTCGACTGGGAATGGCTTTGAACGAAAATAAATGGGTCGAACAATTTTTAGAAGAGTATAAAAAATACCTTCACCCTCGCGAGAGAGAAAATACTTGGCGATATAATTTTGCGTTTTTTTATTTTCAACAGGAGAAATATAAAGATGCGATGCAGTTACTTTTGCGAGTAGAATTTAAAGATGTACTTAATAATTTGGATGCAAGAAGAATGTTGCTTAAAAGTTATTTTGAGTTAGGGGAGTACAATGCTTTGGATTCTTTGTTGGATAGTTTTTCGAGATATATTCAACGACAAAAAGAAATGGGTTATCACCGAGAGAATTATTTAAACCTGATCCGTTTTGTCAAAAAAATAATTCATGCAAAAGTAGATGATAAAAAAACGTGGAAACAAATGAGAGAAGAAATTAAATCCACGAATAGATTAGCAGAACGAGAATGGCTGTTGGAAAAATTGAAAACGGTGAAAAGTCAATTTTAATTACCTCTGTTTGGCGTATTTTAAAATCGTATTGTGTTTTTTACCTTAGCCAACCTAAAAAAATAAAATATGAAAAAGTTAATTTTTGCAGTCTTCCTATTCTTCGTACATGTATCTCTTTTTTCTCAGGGTAATAATGTGGAAAATAAATTTTCAAAAAGTCTTTCGTTAAATTTAAAGTATGTTGATTTTCAATCAAATAATGAAAGTTATGACGATCTCAATTTAAGTTTTGGAATCGATTTGCAAGCAGGTTATTATTATAAAATTGATGAACGTTGGATTCTCAGAACAGGACTTGAACTCAGTTATTTAAATTCAAATACGAAAGACTATTCTTTTATTTTTCCTTGCGATATTACATCGAGTGGATTCAATCGAAATCAATCATATGCAAGATCCACGATGGATTGGTTTTATATAAATATTCCAATTGAGCTTCAGTTTAATTTGACAAATGGAGAGAAGAGAGTTTATCTAAAAGGAGGGATAGATAATTTATTTTATCTTTTTGGAGATAGTAGATCCTTGCTTCATGAATGTGGAGAAAATCCTCGTGACTTTAATGGTTTTACTTTTGATGCAAAAAGGTTTTTTGGACAAGTCAATTTGGGAGTAGGGTTTGAATTTAATTTTAATGAAGAGAGAAAAATATATATAGAACCAAATATTGAATATGCTTTTAGTAATGTGATTGATATTCCAACTTTTCTTGAAGAAACGTATAAAAGTAGATTGTTCAATTTCGGAATTCAGACAGGTGTAAGATTCTAAGAATAAAATTATTTGGTACAGGGTAAAAAATATTTCAAAAATTTTATCACAAATGAGGTATCATAAAAATAATTTTCATCGTTTAATTTCTATCTCAATTTTCCCAAAAAAAGAAAAACGATGTTTAAATATCTGATCCTATTTTCCATTCTTGCGACCACTTCATTTTGTACCAACAATTCCACTAAGGCTGTACAAGTTGAATCTGGCGAAATTACTAATGTTGATGCTGATACATTTACGGAGTCTAAAATTGAAGAAGTTGTCGAAGATAAGGATACTAAGGAATTATTAAAACTCGTCAATCAACTTCGAAAGAAAGGATGTCGCTGCGGCAGAAAAAGAATGAAACCTGCTCCAATCTTAAAAGTAAATAATCTATTAAATCAAGCTGCCCTCGCCCATGCGAAGGATATGGATTCGAAAAATTTCTTTGACCATCGAGGTTCAAATGGAAGCGAGATCAGTCAACGAATTTCTAAAACTGGATACGATTGGCAAGCGGTAGGTGAAAATATCTTTTGGGGAAAAGTAGGCATTCAAGAAGTTTTTCAAGGGTGGAAAGATAGTCCAAGTCATTGTAAAAATATGATGAGTAAAGATTTTAAAGAAATGGGCTTTGGCAAAGTTGGAGATTATTGGGTACAAGATTTAGGTAAGCAATTATTAAAATAAAAATTGCTATAAATCAGTTTGGTCTAAATCAGAAATCATATTTATTAAAAACAAATCACACATTATGAAATCCACTACCTTTCTATTCCTATTTATTTTTCCATTAATTACTTTTGGTCAAACAGAGGCTGAGCAAATTAAAAAATTTATTAGCACCGATGACTTGGGGGCATTCTTAGAATTTTTAGAAGAGGGAAATGATCTCGATGATTGTTATGAAATCAGAGAATCTGAATATTCTCTTTTGGCATTGAGTATTAAATTTAATTGCAGAAAGATTTTTAAAAAATGTCTAGAGTTAGAAGCTGACCTGAATAAAAGTTGTACCGAAAAAACACCACTTATCTATGCGATAAAATATCGGCGAGAACGTTTTTTTAAAAAACTCGTGATCGCAGGTGCGGACAAAACTATAGAAACGCCTGAAGGAAAGACGGCAATGGAATATGCAGTCAAATACAAACGAAAGGAATTCATTGCACTTTTGAAATAAAAAAAAGTAAAAAATAAAATTGATCCGTAGTTTGGTAATTACCAGGCTACGGATTTTTTTTAGTGTTTCTAAAAGGATGTTGTTGGGGGTAAGATTTAGAAAAGACTTTTTGAATAAGCAATGGAATAAAGATCAGCCATAACTTACTTAATCACTTGATTGAAAATTATTATATTTGTTTTTTGTAATCGCTTGAACTTAAATTGATTAAACTGTAAGATTATGTTTGAACCAATTGAATCATTAAAAGACCTGAGTAAATTTTTACCTTTCTTCTGTGCCATTTTAGCTGTCATCGGAGTTTATCATGGAATAAAATTTATTATCGATCGACAGGCAAAAGGAAAAACAGATTGGGGGATTATTCGATCCATGATTTTATTTTGTATCATGCTCATTGGAATTATTGTAGTCATTCTTTTATTGCCATGGACAGGAGAATCAAGAGGGCAAATTACCAATTTAATAGGGATAGTCATCTCGGCCGTTTTAGCATTGAGTTCCGCTACTTTTATTGGAAATGGATTAGCAGGAGTCATGCTGCGGGCGATCAATAATTTTAAACCTGGAGATTTTATTCAGGTGAATGAGTTTTTTGGAAGGATCACAGAGCGAGGACTTTTTCATACAGAAATGCAAACGGAATCACGTGACCTTACAACTTTGCCCAATTTATATTTGACCACCAATCCTGTCAAAGTGATTCGATTGTCTGGAACATTTATCACAGGGGTCTGCTCGTTAGGCTATGATGTCAACCGACAAAAAATAGAAAAAGCATTATTGGATGCTGCACAAAGAGCAGATCTAAAGGATGCTTTTGTGAGGGTAAAAGAGTTAGGAGATTATTCTGTAATTTATACCGTAACTGGTTTGGTAGAAAATATCAAAACAGTTCTAAGTGCGCAATCTCGATTAAATGCCATGATGTTGGATGCTTTACATGATGCCAATATTGAAATAGTTTCACCTACATTTATGAATCAACGACCAGTAGGAGAAACTGTTTTTATACCTAAAAAAGTTAAAAAACGAGATGAAATACTTGTAACAGATGCTCCGGAAGATAAAATATTTGACAAGGCAGAGGAAGCGGAAACTATCGAAAAAAGAAAAGAGAAATTGGCAGAGGTAGATGTAAAATTAAAACAACTGAATGAAGAATTAAAAGCAGCAACCGAAGATACTCAAAAGGAAGAATTGAAAACAAAGATTGAAAATTGGACGGTGATTAAAACTAAATTGGTGACTAATATCGAAAATAAAGTAGATGATATGACATCGAAAAAATAGCATAAAGTATAATGATATACCTAAAAATGAATCTACTTGTAAAAAGTAGATTCATTTTTTATTTCCATTTTTCGTAATTTCGTTTCATCTTTCACTAAAAAAATAATGAAATGAAAAAAGCTAAAATTCTAATTCTCCTTCTCCTCAACTGTATTTTTCTCCAAGCTCAAAATGGAATTTCAGGTTACCTTAATCTTGAAAATGTCGAGAATTTGAAATCAGAAATTTCTCTTTATGAGGTTGATATGAATGGTAGTCAACTAAAAGTGACTAATGATTTTTTGGCAAAGGTAATGGTTGATGAAAAAGGGTATTTTGAATTTAGCGCTGACTTTTTTGGAAGTGAAAATAAATTTTACAAAGTAGAACTTGATCCTCAGGATGAAAATAGTTTTATTAAATTTCCTACCTATCATGTTTTTATTTTAAGTAATACGGATTCGCTGTATTTTCAAAAAAGCAATCAACTTTTTGGGAGTTATACGAATACGAATTTGGCAGATTTAGAATGGCAAAAGTTCAATCAATTTGAATCCAATCGCAGTTTAAATGATGAGGCTATTTTTCGAAAAAAATACAAACCCTTTGTCAAAGATTCGTTGCAGATTTTGATGGTAAAATTAATTGGGATTAAGCAATTGAAGGATAAAAAATTATTGGAAAAAGATATTCAAGAAAATCCAAATTACTATCTCAACTTGCTGGAAGATTTCCAATCGAGTGATTTAAATCCAACCGACTATGCTCATTTGGAAAATGAAATAGCAATGGTCGAATTGACGGAAGTAAATGAAAAATATCAAATGAGTTTGTGGTGGAATGGCATTTCTGTTTTCTTAATTTTAGGCTTATTTTTTAGTGTTTTTCAAATGAGAAAAAAAGCAAAAAATCAACTTCCAATTTTAGCTCCAAGTTTGAGTGAACGAGAGGAATTAATTAAAAGTTTAATCTTAGAAGGAAAGAGTAATAAAGAGATAGCGAGCGAATTATTTATCAGTCTGAGTACGGTGAAAACTCATATTACAAGTCTTTACAAAAAATTAGGGGTGTCAGGTAGAAAAGAAATATTAATAGAAAAATGATTGTGTTTGTTAGGTTTGGCTAGGTGCTAGTCCCTTTTTCAGACCTAATAAAAATGACTTCTTGATAATTTTTTTCTTTTTTTGTGAATCACATTTTTAAAACTAATGATAGATTTATGAAAAATATTTGCCTAGTCATTTTGTTATTGCAAGCAGGTTTTAGTTTTAGTCAAGACGAATTTGTTTTGTCTGGAAATATCATCGATCACGAAAAGAAACCGATGCTTTTTGGGAATGTTATCTTAAAAGATGTTTCCAAAAATGAGCCAGTAAAAATCACTTATGTTGAAGACGGTAAATTTGAATTTGATCCTCTACCTTCTCAAAAGTATCTTCTCGAAATTAGTTGTTTGGGTTTTGAAAAGATCGAACAAGAAATAAATTTAACTGAAAACATAAAGCTTAATTTTTCTTTAAAAGAAAATTCCAATCTTATCGAAGAAGTCCAAGTCGTTGCTGAACGAGATGCGATCGTCAACAAAAATGGCAACCTCAAAATGAACATTGCTAACACTAATTTTGCGAGTCAACCAACCACCACTTCTTTGCTTTCTTTATTTCCAAAAATCCTCGTCAGTTCTGATGGAGGAAGTGTGAGTGTAATTGGAAAAGGGAGTCCGTTGATCTATTTAGGCAATCAAAGAATTTCGATGGAAGAACTAAATTCCATTCCCGTCAACAGTATTCAAGACATCGAATTAATCAATAATCCTTCTGCAAAATATGAGGCTGATGGACGAGCGGTAATTTTGATTCGAAGGAAAAAAGGAGTAGGGGATGGCGTGAATATTTCGTTGTCAGAAGTGGCTTCATGGAATCGAAAATTTAATAATTTCCTTGGATTGAATGCTTCGCTCAAAAAAAATAGATTGGAGTTACGAACTAATTTTTCTTACAATCAATTACAACCTTGGGAAGGATCTGATTCAGCCTACGAAATAGGAGGACTTAATGTGAATGCAGATAATAGTGGTTTTTCCTTGGTCTATCGCCCTCAATTTATTGCTGGAGGTGGATTTTATTATCAACTCAATGATGGCGATTATTTTTCAGGAAATGTTAATCTTCGAACACATACTTCTGTTGGCCCAATTTCTTCGATTTCGAATACTTTTGAAAATGATACGCTTGACAATAAATTTGAAACACTTGTCAATGAATTAGAAGACCGCAGTTTTTTTACCTCAAATTTGAATTATAACAAACAACTTACAAAAAGCAAATCCAATTTGTTTTTCGGAATTCAGTACTCCAACTATATTCGAAATTTGGATAGTGAAATAACCAATAGCGTCAATGGGAATAGTTTTGAAATATTTGAAAATCGGAACCAAGATTTTATGATTGATGCATATGCTGTGAGAGTTGATTTCGAGAAAAAAATATTTGATAATGAGAAATTTGAAATGGGGATGAATTACGCAGGAGCTAAGGCGGAAGCATTTTCTGAATTTGAAGTTTTGATGCCAACGGATTATGTTTCAGCTTTTTATGATTACTCGGAAGAAAACCTTGCGGCTTATGTTCAACTTTCTGGAACCATAAAAAAAATGGATTTTTCGCTTGGTGTTCGAACTGAAAAAAATGATGTGGAAGGTGGGTTTAGATCAGCTGATGATTTGACGTTGGATATAGATCAGACTATTTTATTTCCAAAAGTCATGGTAAATATTCCAATAGATTCAAGTTGGAACTTGACACTTAATTATGCGAAAACGGTTGCTCGACCAAACTATTTAAATTCAAGTTCAATTTCCACTTACATTACACCATTTTTGGAATATAGTCGAAACGTCAATTTGCGACCAAGTATTAACGAAGAAGTTTCTGCTAATTTTCAGTACAAAAAAAGTTCGTTTGAGTTGAGTTATAGTCGTCGAAAGAATCCAACTTTTGTCAGCATAATTGTGGATGAAGATACGGGCAGGTTGATTAGTTCGCCGGTGAATTTAGAACAAGAACGTTCTTTTAATTTTTCTATCCTAAACCCATTTGGCTATAAAAAATGGAGTACCACAAATTTCGTTCGTTTTTCATTTTCCGAAATGAAAGATCCGACAGCGGTGGTGCAGGGGGTAACTCCTTCGGTTTATTTTTACACTCGACAGCAAATTCAATTGCCAAAAAGATTTTCGGTTGGCGCAACATTTTATGGAATGACCAAACGGAAAACAGGCGTGACGGAAGCGAAAGGATTTTCCAATTTAGACTTTTTCGTTTCGAAGACTTTTAAAAATAAATTTTCGGTGACACTTAATTTTAATGATGTGTATCGAGGATTTGAATTTACGTCGCTTACTGAATTTAATGGTATCATTACAAATGAAACTCGATTTTCAGATCGAAAAGCATTTATGATTTCGATGCGATATTCATTTGGGAAAGAGTTTAAATCGAAGTATCAAAATCGGGATGTGGATGATAATTTGAAACGGATGAATTAATAATATTTGTTGGCTATATATTTGACTCTTTACTTGAACATAAAATGATTTGAGATAATTAGTAACTCATGTTACGCACTCAAGAAATTAGTCTTGAGTAATTTAAGTTCATTGAAAGCTGCTTTATTAGCAGCAAGGTAAATTTTAGATTTCATAGCAAAGTGATTCAACTTGCTAGAAAACTTTAGTTTTTCAAGTTT
>CALJOK010000106.1 GCA_937981555.1 uncultured Saprospiraceae bacterium | reverse complement strand
TCCTAATGATTTCCATTGTGGTTGGGCAGCATCCTTTCCAAATTCAACAAAAGCAGTATGCCCTACTCCTGTAGTAAGATTAATTTCCATAAATACCGTTTCTTGATTTTTCATAGTTTATTATTTTTCGTTTATTAAAATTTTTAACTCCCCTCCACGATCGCTATCTCCTCCTCCGTCAGCCCATACAACTCATACACCATCCCATCTATTTCCCTATCCGTTTTATCGATCTCCAGTTGTATCGCTTGTGCCTTGGCTTTTTCTGCATCAAAATATTCTGCCCATTCCGCTTCTTCCGCTAGACCCAATTTGACTTTTTTCTTTTTGAGTTCTTTGATAAATTCGGTAAAGGTAAGGGTGTGCCAGTTTTGGAGTTTTGTTGATAGTTTTTCTATAGAATATTTTCTAGTAACAAAGTGAACAAAATTTGTTGTTATTTTTGATAAAATTTTATTTTCACTTATCATTACTAATACTTTTTCCACTAAAGGTTTCTGATTAGCAGGTATTATTTTTTTAATTGGAAGTTTAGAAAGATAAACCTTTTTCACTTCAGCAAAAGTTCTTCCTTTTTCTTGAGAAATATTTTGATAAAGCAAATTAAAAAGTTTACTGTTCAATATCCCTAGCATATATTTTAGATTATAATCTTGATTTGTTCGTCCAATATTATAAACATTGTTTAGGTTTATTCGTTTTTCATTATCAATATGACCAATGATAGAATCGGCAGTTTGCCTTAAAATTATTTTTTCATCATCAAAAAAGGGTGCACTCCTTCTTGGTTCTGCTAACCAAAGTCCATAACTAAGAAACATCTTTGGTTCTTGTAAGAATCTATATTTCTGAAAATCTTTACCTATGATACATTGAATATAACTATCGTCTATTCTTGTTATATTTGTAAATATTTTTTGCTTAACTATTTCAGCATTTTGTTTTGGTTTACCTTTTCCTTTTTGATAAGGTTTAATCCCTACAATAACATTTGCAATATCAGAAAGAAGCTCAGAATTTTCATAAAGTTTTGAAAAGTCAACTCCTGATTTTGATAAATTATAAGTATTATCTTCTTGGACAATTTTATTAACAGACTCTGCCACAGGAAATAAATTTGAATCTTCTTTATTAAGACAAATTTGAATTAGAATATCTGAGTTATCATTTTCACTTTTTTCTATAATCCAAGAAACAGAATCGCCTATTTCTGCATCTTCAAACACTTCATAATAATATTTACTAATTGCAATTATTCGATAATTCGAAAACAAACTTCTAATTTTTTGGAAGTAGTGTTGATAAGTAAATGTAGCAGGTGTAATATATCCAAGTAAGCCACCCTCCTTATTTAATAAAATTCCTTTTTCATAAAAAACTACATAAGTATTAACTTGATATTCAAATGTAGAATAGTTCTTTTCAATAAAATTTACTTCAGAAGCTGTCAATACTGCACCATAAGGCGGATTCCCAATCACCACATCAAACCCACCCTTCTTAAAAACCTGTGGAAATTCCTTTTCCCAACCAAAAGCCTTATCCCCTGCCACAGCTACATCATCAATCAGAGAATTCCCACATTTAATATTATTATTAAGCGAAGTCAATTTTCTACCTTTTTGGGCAGTACGCAACCAAAGAGAAAGTTTCGCAATCTCTACCGACTCATTGTTGATGTCCACGCCAAAGAGATTGTTTTCCAAAATAGAATTTTCAATATCACTCAATACCATCGCATCGCCAAATAGCTTGGCTTGAAGTTCGTCGATATAGCGATGTTCACTAATCAGGAACTCTAAGGATTGATTGAGAAAAGCACCACTACCACAGGCAGGGTCGCAGATGGTAATTTCCAATAACCACTTGCGATAGTCTTCTAGTTTTTTGACCAATGCTTTTAGCGTGGCTTTCTTTCTGCCTTTGCGTTCCTTTTCATATTCGGTTTCTTGTAGGTCGATTTCGGTTTTCTTTTCCTCACAAAGTTTGCCGACCGTATTATCTACAATGTATTTGGTGATATATTTTGGCGTATAAAAAACACCATCTTTTTTTCGTTTGCTTTTACTTTTGTCCGACGGAATGCCCGCTAGTTCATTTTGTATTTCTTCAATTTCATTTAAGGAATGCTCAAAGATATGTCCGAGGATATTGACACTAACTTCTGTTTCGAAGTCGTAACCGCTTAGTTTTTGAGTATGCTTATATAGTAAGGTGTCATCTATCTTGATATGGTCGAGGATTTCGTCAGGCGCAAATAATCCACCATTGTAGGCGAATATATCATGCTTCTTTCCTTGGTGTCCCGTATTCATATACTCAAAGTATTTTTGGAATCGAGCATATAAAGGGGTATAAGCATCATACTTATCGCGGAGCTCCACCCATTGGTCAATGATCTCTCGAATAGCGTTAGGCGGCAATAATCCTCTATCTTCTGCAAAGAAAATAAAGAGAAAACGGTCTAAGAGTTTTTGTGTCTTTTTGAATAAGGTCAGTTTATCATAGTCGGGATTATTTTGTTGGATACTTTGGAATATCTCATTACGGAAGAGTGAATAATCTTTGTAAAGTTGTTTGGTGACGTTCTCTTCTTGGGTTAAAGATTCATCTTTTATCTGCTTGGCCGTATTGAGCAAAAGATATTCCGCCGCCACACAGAGGTATAAAGTTTCGAATTGTGGTCTAGTCAGTTGGAATAAATTAAACTCTTCAAACTCCACGGCATTATCAATATAGAAGCGGAGTTTTTGAAAATTGGAAGTGATGACATACACACATTCGGGTTGATTGTTTTTATAGCCAAATGCTTGACCTTCTACTTTTCCAAGGTCGGTGGTATTCATGCCTTTGAGTTCGATGACTGCTAAGGCATTTCCATTTTGCAAAATAGCGCCGTCGGTTTTCTTTGCTCCTTTGACGTTTTTGAGTTCGGTGGTCAAATTAAAATCTGTAGCAGGATTCAAGACATAGCCAAAGACTTTAACAAACAAATCCCGCAAAAATCCTTCTTGGTATTGTTCTTCTTTAGAGTTGCGAATGTTCTCTTGAATGACAGGATCATGAAAATGAGTGGTAAAGCTTTGCCATGCCTCATCGACTTTGGCTTGGTCTAAGCCTTTTAGATGTTTTTGGAGAACTGAATTTTGAAATAAACTCATGTTAATTGTATTAGGGATCTGTATTAGGTATTAGCTACCTAATAGTTTTTTTAAAAATAGAAAGATAAAGAAACTTAAAGAGCTGCCCAATAAATGGGTCTTGAAAAGTTCTCCAAGGCGGGGAACCATTAGGTAAGAAGATTTGGATAGTCTGAGGGCGTTGCATTTATTGTTTGGATTGAGCGAGTAATTATATGTTTATTTCTCAAAAATAATAAAACAATCCCAAAAACTCCCCTATCTATACCCTATTTTTCCATCTCCAGCGCAACAACCCTTATAAATAGGTGATTTTCCCTAAAAAGTAGCTTTATTTCTTTTTGCTATGCTTTCAACCAATTTGCTATGCCGTAAAACAAATTAGTTTGTCTTAAAGTAATTTACTTTGTCGCAAAACAAATTAGTTTGTCTTAAAGTAATTTACTTTGTCGCAAAACAATTTAGTTTGTCATAAAGTAATTTACTTTATCGCAAAACAATTTAGTTTGTCTTAAAGTAATTTACTTTGTCGCAAAACAATTTAGTTTGTCTTAAAGTAATTTACTTTGTCGCAAAACAATTTAGTTTGTCTTAAAGTAATTTACTTTGTCGCAAAACAATTTAGTTTGTCGTATCGCAAATTAGTTGAAGGCATTTCTTTTTAAAAAATCGTGCTAAAAAATAAAAAAAGTGTTAAAGTTTACGAGCTACTTATGTATATGTTATTTTTGGCATATGATTTGTATGGATTTTTTTATGATGGGAATCTTGATCCCATTCACATTTTACCAATCATATTTCTTTGGAATCTCAATTCCATGCTTTTTACAATTCATTTTTACTAAAGCATGAATTTCATTTTTTACAATTTTATTTTCAAAATATTTATACCCAAATAAAGCATTCCGGCTGTACTTAGCTTCCAAGAAAGGATCACATCCTTTATCAAATATACTGTTGACTATTGCCTCAAAATCGTTCCTTAAAGTAGTATCATCATGATGTTTGTAATATGCCATCAGTACTTTGTACAAAAAAGAATCATATCCTCTTCGTTCCTTAATATCAGGAGCGATATCCAACAATCTATGCATCAAACGGAAATCTAATTGCCTTAAAGCCACCTCAAAAGCTTGCATGACTCTTGGTGGTTTTCTTTCAATTAAATAATCAATAAATTGCTGCTTTTTCATTCTTACAACTATCGCTAATAAGTTAGAAGTATAATGATAAATTGAATCTTCTTTTGGATGTGTTTCTAAAAATTCTTTTAATTGTTCAAAATCATCATTCCTTACAAATCGATTTGGAAAATAACGATTCGTAGACTCTTGCCAGGGTTTTAGTTTTCCGTATTTAGGATGGGGCTTTATAATTGAATTTATTTCTACTACTTCAAGTCTATTAACATTGATATTAGATTGGCCTTTTCTCATATCTGCGGCTGTCTTTTCCATATCTAAACCGCTCATTGTTCCATGCTCAATTGCGCGAAGTTTATGCATAACAATATACAAACCGTGTTCATTATCTGCCATACTTGTAAATCCAAGAACAATATAAGCATAGCCATCTCTTACCGAATGTTGAACTACAATCTCATTAACTCCAATAAATGAGGAAAGGTCATTTACGCTATTCATTTCAGGAAAAGCTTCAGGATAATCCTCTTTTGACATAAAGGTCTCATACCAAGGAATAGCTTCAGCTATAATGTACTGATATACATTTTCTAAAACCTCTTTCTGATTTTGCTGTAGAAAATGAATAGCGTTAATTTGTTCAGGTAATAGATCAGGGTTCATATCTTCTACGTCATGAATATATAATCCAAAATCTCCTTTTTCTAAATCTGTATCATATCTATTTAAACTAGGGTTATTCAATCTCGCAAATTCTTTCAATATAATTCGGGTTTGCCATTCCCCCTTAAATTCAAATAATTCATTCATATTTCCACCTTCTTTGTTTTGCTCTTGCCCATAACAAGCTGAGGTAATTAAAAGCAGTAAGAAAAATATTTGTCGCATAAATATAAATACTTGAGTTAAAAAATAAATCGTTCAATGCTTGTTTTAAGAATGAAATATTGGAAATCTCACCTTAGCTTTTTTCAAAAGAGAAAAGCGACTTAATGAAATATCACTAAGCCGCTTTTGTCATAAAATTAAGCATAGTAAATATACAATAATTATCTCTCAATTTATATTTTCTACTCCTAAAATTGAGGCGTTATTTTAATCATTCCAAACCCACAAATCCATCAGCCTCAGCATCAATCCTCCCTCAAAACGCAACCATAAAGCTAAGGCCTCCCACCGCAGCAACTAAAGGCAAATTGCACTACCTCATCTTATAACAACACTTTTACAAAACACCCTCCACCCTCCAAAAGTGCTGTTCTAAAATTGCCTAACTTAATTCCCCTTCAGCAGCTACCTCTGGCAAAACGCTCTCATCCCTCCATTACCACTTCCAAAAATAGCTGTATAAAATAATAAGACTAGCATCATTTTAATCCAATAGCTTCAACCGCCACCAAACCAAAAGCATCCCACATTGGTGGCTTGCCTCTGCCCCCGGCAGCAGCCGAAAACAGCTCACCCTTCCTGCGCTGTCCCCTATGAGCCGCTATACCTACCTCAATGCTCAACCCCTATGTCTTCAGCACGTATGGTCGCTCTCTTGCTCATAGCGTACCGCGCTGCTCGCGCCAAGCGCAGGGTCAATATGGTTATCATTTTTCTGCTAAAGAAAGAGGTCCTGCTGCCTACTTTTTTTTGCTCAGGAAGGGTGAAACAATAATTTATAAAGGTGTTATCATTCCTTAAAATAAGCTTTGAACTGGAGCCGTATAAATTAGTTTTTTCGAGGTCAAATATTCATAAAGTGGTTTTTGTGATTCTATGGTTTTTTGACTGGTGTACCATGTTCCGCCAGTTCTATTTTTGGTATAGAAAGCAAGCGTACAATCTGCCAGTTTTACGAGTGCTTTATTTCGCATGAGTGGGGCAATTTTTCCGCTATAGGTTTTATAGTCGGGCTTTAATATTTGAGTGCTGATATTATTCTCATTCGCCCAATTTTGAGCG
This sequence comes from uncultured Saprospiraceae bacterium, assembly GCA_937981555.1. Lineage (GTDB taxonomy): Bacteria > Bacteroidota > Bacteroidia > Chitinophagales > Saprospiraceae > CAJQQY01. The sequence goes on along the minus strand of CALJOK010000106.1, from coordinate 8,618 downwards.
AGTGAATCTGCACCTATCGCACCACCATGTAAAAGCATTGTTATTTTTTCACCTTGCATTTTTTGTACTGCTTCAATCGTTTGTTTTAGTGCATTATAATCATCAAAATTGCGGCTTCCAGTTATCAATAATTTCATACTTTAAGATACGAGTTTTCCTTGTATTTACAGCGATTTTTGCCTCCTGTTTTCACATATTGTTACCTATAATTTAGCGGAATAAATATGTCAAAAACAATACATTTATAGGCTATTTTCACCCCCATTTTTCGTATATTTATATAGTAAAACAAAGGATATACTTCCTTGTTTTTTCATCATAAAATTAAGCATCAATGAACAATTTACTAACCATTACGGGGGTGGATAATTCCACCTCCCGTACCAACCAATTATTGGATTCCATCAATGCGGACATTGAATCTTTTGACCGTTCGCAATTATTTGAAGAAAGGAAAATTGCTATCACTACCCTTTTACAAATTGGGGATGAATCCGAAAATTTACACCGACACATCAGAGGTAAGCAATTAAGAAAGAACGCAATTTTCACCAAAGCGGATTGTGACTTTATTAGGGAATTCCACAGTTTTCTATGTAGTAAACTGCTTCCTTTTTAGGTCTTTCTTTTATTCAATTATTGCACAGGTAGTTTAGTTATATTCTTAATTCATACTATGAGGAACCATGGATGGCAGGGTCACTACCTGCCGTGTCATCACTTTGCCTCAATTAAACCCTTTTTGAAATTCATTCTATTGGAATCAGGTACGAATCCTTGGAGAAAACCTTGGAGTACCTCCACTACTCTATCGCCCATGAACTATGCCTCTAAACGGGTTTATGCTAGAATTAACTTCTTTCTCTTGTCCCTGTTAGATGATCCATTTTTCCTAACATATAAGCAAATAATTAAACAAGGCGGAACCGTCAAAAAAGGAACAAAAAGTGAAATCGTTTTCTTTTGGTTATGGACTTATTTTGATGCGAATGGAAAGGTCACTAAAAACGAAAATGAAGCAGTTAGGAAGATTCCTAACCTTAGATATTATCGAGTTTTCAATGCGCCTGATATCAAAGGGATTGAGTTTGATTATCCCGATCCTGTTCAACTCAAACCGAATGAAAAATATACAAATTATGAGCATTTGATATACTCTACCAAAGCAACAATTAAGAACGTCAACCGCAATCAACCCTACTATAATTTTGTCAAGGATTTTATCAATATGCCCCTCATTGGCAGCTTCGATAATTCCCATTTTTACTACGCTACTTTATTTCACGAGTTGGGACATTGGACGGGCGCAAAGTCAAGACTAAATCGAGATTTCCCAGAACGTTTTGCTGATGAGAAATACTCCAAAGAAGAACTCATCGCCGAAATGACGAGCGCATTTTTATGCGCCGGAATGGGAATTGATAACAACGATTTAGCGAACAATTCAGCCGCCTATTTGCAAGGTTGGATTAATGCCCTCAAAGGAGATGCTAAGTTGATTATCACCGCTGCAAGTGCGGCACAGAAAGCCTTCAATTTTATTACTTCAAAATATAAAACAAAGGAGACCAAAACCTTAATTCAAAAAACAGCCTACCACTAACCAAGGTCTAAATCTCCATCCCCCCTAAACTTGGAATTAATTTTCTAAGTGACGGGGGAATTATAACAACATATTTACAAATCATTTAAAACTCTTTGAAAATGACTATCACCAAATCTAACTTTTTAACAGGAACACTTTTACATACTGCTACTGTGAACGAAGCAGCTAAAGCCAATTCCATTTTTGCACTTTTCCTGATGCAAGTTATTATTCGACATCGAAATAAAGATTGGGGCGACTGTGGTGAAGAAGATTGGAATTCCAATAATGAAGCACTTGAAATAGGAGAACGAATTTTATCCGTTTACAATTTACCGAAAGATTTACAAGCCAATCAAGCCCATAAGAAAATATGGATTATAACCGAACGAGATAGAAGTTATTCAACAATTTTATTCCCCTCCGAATATTAAAAAAATTCAAATCAGCAGCAGGATCTTTTAAATCATTTTTTAATTTCTAAAAACAAACAATTATGAAAAATTTAATGCCAAATTCCAATCCTCAAAAATTCATCAATCAAGAAACTGGTGACATTTCAAAACTCTTATATCTAGCAGGAAGTCCACGAAATTATCACCTCGATTTGTCCAAAGGTTTTTTAAATCTCAACGGAATGACACCTGTCACCCAATCCAAAAAAGAATTCCAAGTTATCCCTTTGGCGATAAGAACTTTGGAAGCGGATTTATTTAAACAAGGTGAAAAGAAATGGTGCGAAATTTATTTTCTAAATGAAGAAGGACACGTTTGTTGTTTTATGTTTCATCGTTATTCTTTGGACAATTTTAGAGAGCAATTTAAAGCCTTGTACTATGATGAAATTGCACCAACCGATGCGAAGTGGACTATCGGATATGAGGAGAAACAAAACGCTGATAAGCAAAAATATTTCATTGCCACGTTTAAATATGAAATGCTTTCGGCAGAAGATATTGAAACGATGAATACGCTCCGAAATGAAATCAAACAGAAGGACACCTACATTTTCAGAGGTGATACTCAATTGATTCCTAGCACCTATAAAATCCATTATTCCAGTCCAGTAGAACCAACGGACGAGGATTTGAAACTAGAAGCTAAAAAGGAAAATCCAGTTTTGGAAGAAACTCCAATTGCCAAAACAGCAACTAAAACCGAGGTCAATACTCCAAAACCGAAAGTAAATAATACGAAGACTGCAGAATTGGTATAGTTCGTTTTTCATCAAGTGCCGAGGAGTAGAGCAATCTACTCCTCCTTTTTTTATAACAATACATTTACATTGTTCCTTTTCCCCTGACAACTCCAACTCTTTTACCATTTCCAAAAACCATAATTTAAGGCTTCCTTATTTTTTTAACCATGAAGTTGTTTTAAAAGTCTGATGAGTTTTAAAACAACTTCAATAAACTCTTTTCAAATTATGAAGCATCAAAAATTAAAGGATTTGCAAAATCCTAAGAATCAATTAACCAGAGATGAATTACGCCACATCAAAGGAGGTATTGGAAATGACGATATCGAGGCAGGAATTGGAGCCGATGATCTGGAATCAAATTAGTTTTTGGATTCAGATTTAATTTTGAAAGCCTTCTGATTGATTAGTCAGGAGGCTTTTTTTTGTGCTATAAAAATCAAATCCCCTTTTGCAGCTGATTAGGAATAGCTCAACCGTTGTGATGCTCAATCATTTTTCCTGACGCTAAAAAAACGACCCTCAAAAAATGACTGAACATCACAAGCTAAACACATTCCTAATCAACCGCCACTCGTAGCAGCTTCATTTCAGTCAGTCTTTCGCTCATGAATTGACCTGCTATTTTTCCAATCGCTCCAATCCTTTTGCAGCTTCGTTCCGTAAACTTCACTTAGCAGCAACGCTCACAGCAAGTCAATTCAATCGCTCTTTCCTTCCTTGCATTCCAGCAGCTACAAAAGCCATCCCGCAGCTAAAACAAGAAATTATCATCATAAAAAATTTAGTTTAAAAAAATAATATTTGGAATAACAGAAATAAGGAGGCAAGAAAAAGTACCCAATGAGAAAGTTGAGAAAGTGAGAAAGTTGAGAATGTTCTCACTTTCTCAACTTTCTCACCGTCCACTTTTCTTTATACATTCTTTGAATATAATTCCTTCTTTTTTACTTAATTTCTACCTCTTAAAAATTACATCTCGGAAAAAGAAAGCAATTGACCTCATTTTAAAATCATCCTTTTTCTTAAAATGAGAAAGTTGAGAAACTTCAAGAGGTACTTTCTCACTCCTTTACTTTAGCTAAGTTTCTCAACTTTCTCAACTTTCTCATTTTTAGTTTTTTGATACATACCGTATTCTGATTGCTCCAAATAATCTTTGGTCAGTTGCTTTAACCATCTATCAATTGAACCTCGGCTTATCCCTAAATTTTTCCCAATCTCCACCGCCTCTTTTCTTTGAAATTGCTCTGGAAGGTTTTCAAAAAACTGCTTCTTCCGATTCGGAAGCTGATGATAATTCACGCCTTTAGCTTTGCCCAACATTCCAAATAAAAAGAAACCATGCACTCGATACACTTCTACCAAGGCTTTCGCAATTTGATAATCCGATTCTTGACAAACTAATTCCTCTGCCCAATTATCCGATTCAAATCTCCGAATCGCAGTCAACAACATCGCAATCCGAAACAAGACTAACGCCATCCGTTTGACAATACTCATCGCTTCCCATCTCTCAAATACACTTGCCTCATGCAGCAACTTTTCGTACGTTTGATTCAAGTCCTTCCATTGATTTTGACTCAAAGTAAATTGTGCAGGATTCGTTTTCCAAAACTCAATCATCGTTAAAACCTTCTGCGATTTTTCTTCAAAAAACGAATTCAAATTCAGTTTCCTTGATGCACCTACATCTCTCCAACTCACTCCCGTATTAAAAGCATAAAAACAAAATCGGCTATACAAGCCATCTTCCGCTGAAGGGATTAATTGAAAAACTTGTCCAGGCGTTCCACTCAATGCAACCGATAATCTTGGCGCACGAATTTCAATATATTCGTCATTTGATTTTCGACTATATGAAATTGGTTCAAAGTGAAATGCCTTTCGCAACAAGTCAGAGAATCCTCCCCAATCCTGTTTTAAGACATTTCCCAAAGTGTCAGCTTCCGTTTCACAAATCACTCCTACTCCACCCGATTCCTGCAAGTGCTTGATGACCATCGCAGAACTGGAATTGGCTGGAATAAAAAATAGTTTGAGTTCTGGCACTTCAGGTTCCTCCGGAAACTCATTTCTTTTCCCTTTCGTAAAATCTCTAATCGCAGAACGATATTCAGTCATTTGCATTCGATAATTTGCGACTGCTTCTTGTCGCTCCTCAGAAAGTTTTTGATGGAAAGCATCACCTAGCATCGCAGCATATTTTAATGCTCCTTTTCCATTGGCAGGAGGTGCGATGATAAATGTGAAGATATTACTATACTCAGTCCGTCCATCGTAAATGCCTTCGACATTAATCAGACTACCACTTAAAACACCAAGCGCACCTGTTAAGAAAACATCCTTTTCTCTTTCTGTATCAAACACCTCGCAACATTGCTTCAACAGATTTGGCAATTGCTGATAAACCATTTTGGGAAAGCAAGGTGTCTGTGTCAAAGCTTCATAAAATGACTCTTGCGCATCGAGTTGTTTATACTGTTTTGCTTGTCGTTTACTTTGATTATTTCCATGTTCATTTCCATGATGACGGTAGGCACTTCCGATACTTGACTTCAATTCGTTGGCAGGTAAATTGAATTCTTGCGAGGCAAAATTCAACACCTCACTTTCTCCAATTCCTTCTCGATTACAATTCGAAGCAAAGAGATAAACAAAATTATTTCGATTGCCATCCACATAATTTTCTTTCTTTTTCGTAAAAGCTAAACATGATTTTAATTGATCATCCATACTTGTAAGAGTATTGTTATTTTTAGGCAAAGGAAAAACATTGGTAGGTTTCTCAATCTTAGTTTTCGCTTCAAAGGATAAGGTTTTTACAATCGTATCTTTTACCACAAACACTTTGCTTTTTGGATTAGAAAATAAATTCTCATCATAGGAGAAAAAACAAAGTCGAGTGATATCCTTTCCTGATTTATCAATTTTCACTCGAAGTTTTCTTTCGTAAAATTCCGCAACTTGCAAGTAAGCAGAAAGGTGTTGAGATTGATTGGAGTTCACCTTTACAATGATTTTATATCCATTGCCACTTGGACTTAAAAAGCAAACATGAGTGTAAGGCAGTTCTCGAACCACCTTACTTACTCGTTCTAAATCCTCTTCTTTCAACTTATCAATATCCAAAATCACAAAAGGATAATACTCCTTTAAATTCGACATTGTTCGACCACCTTCGAACCGTCCAGAAATCGTAAAAGCGTGCAACTGTTTCTTTGTTTCGTCTGCTATCTTTCGGTCACCTCGTTGCACCGCTCTACGCACGGCGAGGACTTCCTCTTGATAGACGCCTTGTTGAATCGCTTCTAAAATTTCTGGCAATGTTCGACTGCCGATCACCTGAGTAAAATTTCTAAATATGGTTAACCTTTTCATCGTTTAATATTTTATGCTGCCACGTAATGGAAATGGGATACAGGCGATATTTATATGTGCCTTGGAATCAAAAGACATCAAACAAAAATGTTGCAGGTCGCCTCCTTCTTTGGATAGTCTTTTGGTGCCTAACTTCTTTTCAAAGTATCGATAGGCTCTTCTAAATATTTGAGCATGAAACTCCATCTCCTTTTCTGATCGTAGAATAAAACAAATACCATGTCCTAAGGTGTTTCTAAAAACAGCAAAAACATAGGGACTCCGCACCAAAAATGATTTGGCATTTTCGTATTCTCTAGGATGTAAATATTTTATTTCAAAAAATAAATAATGGGAATAAGTAATCATCTCCAGTTGCTGATGCTCTATTTTAAAATTTCCCGCAATCGTAAACTTTGGAATCATTCTGCTTTGAGGCTCGAGCAACGTATCTAATTCTCGCAAATGCATATCCCTAAATCGTTCGACCATATCTTCATATTTTCCTCGCTTGATCTGACTGATAAAAGTGATAAGTGGTAAGACGGAAACGATTCTTTTAGGGTATCCGAATAAAGTGACCATTGACATAAGTATGTTTGTTTAAATGATAAAAAAAATTCCCTTTAGGGCTTGGATATACATACCTCTCCCAGACCGCTGCTAGTGCAGTAGTCAAAATTTGGTTAGCAAAATTTATTTATAGTCTGTTGAAAAAATTGATCCCGCTGTTACTTAAGAGCAGGGCTAAAATAAAATACAAAAATGAATTCCCTCATTCGCTTCAGCTGCTTAAGGCTGCTACCTTTTTTAAAATAGCGGATGGTTCTTGGTGATGGTCTTGCAAAAATTGCTCAATGTCGGAAAGTCGGTAATAGATTTTTTTGCCGCCTTGGCTAAAACCTATTTTCCCCGCCTTCCTCCAGGTATGAGCCGTCCGTGCTGTAACACCCATCAACTTCGTAAATTGTTTGTTGTCTACAAACGATTCGTTCGGTACCGTAATCTTTTTGACCTGTGTTTTGATTTCCTTCAACTCTTTTTGAAGGGCTTCATAATGTTCTTTACTTAAAATAACTGCTTCCATAAACTAATTTTTTTTTAATAGACTGGTCATTTCTTAAAAAGTCTATTGTGAATAAATAAATTGTTCTATGATCAGAACTCAAAAATATCAGAAGCAAAGTAAAGGCATTTTAAAATTCTTTTTAGTCCCTAAATAGTCCCCGAGACCATTTTTTTTATTGCAGTCAATTAAACCCTAGGTTTCTTCTCCTAGAAATAATATTTCTAAAAAAGTCCCCACGAGTCCCCCATCATCAGGGGGACTTTTTTTTATCTTTTTGGGGACTTTTTAGGAGATGCCTCACCTCAATTTTTTTAGGCCCTTTTGGTCTTTTATCATGTCGAGTAGATTTAAGAATCGTCCTAATCGTCGCGGTAGAGAATCGATCTCCATTCTTTTTGCAAAAAGTATTTTCGATAAACTTTACCAACCGTTCATTACTAGCCTCTAGCAACGGATGACCTTCACTATCCTTAATTTGTAAACATTGAAAAAAAATATCTACCAACTGATTGATTTGTCCATTCCAAATCATATTGGAAAAGTAAGTCGGCTCTTCCCACGATTGTTGCCTCTTTTCAAGCGCCTCAAGTTCTAGGTCAATCTGTTCCCCAAAGTTCATTCCATCATAACTATATCGATATTGAAGATAATCTGTTTTCATCCGTAGTAGAAAAATTTTCTTCTCCCAATAATTGTCCAATTCCTCCAATTGAAGTTTAACTGAATCAAAACGATAGGGATGCCCATTTCCAAAATCTATCGCTCGATAAAAGGGAGGCACCTTTTCATACGTTTCCCTTTTCTCATTCACTATGTTCAATGAATTATTCAACGGTAAGCCTAAATTTAACTCAATCAAGAGGTCTACATTATGCTCCAATAGCAACTCCAAATTAATGAGCCAGGAATAAGGTCGAGCCATCAAATCACATTGATACGCCAAAAAACGAGGAAGGACAACGGCATTAAATTGCAAGACTTTCTCCAATATAAGTTTACAATAAAGTGGATGGTTAAAGTGATAGGGGGGTTCTTTGGATTGCTTTAATCCTAACGAGTGGATGTCAAACAATTCAACTTTTAAGTTTTTGGATAGAGAGATCGGATGTTCAGGAAACTCTACCCATTGAATCTTTTCCAATGGTATGTTCATTGTTTTTCTTGTTTTAGTAATCTAAAAAATTATTTTTTTATTAAACTTTATTGTAATATGTATAAATAATAAAAGCCCACCTTTTTACGTGTGAGCTTGTTTCGTTGAATAGTATGGTGTGATTTAGTTGAGGGGACAATATAGGGAAGAAATATTTTTAAAACAAATTGTTTGATTTTAAATTTGTCAAAAATATAAAAATTACCTAGGTTAGGGTAGGAGTTGGATGGGGAAAATATTTAATTTGAAGGGG
>CALJOK010000105.1 GCA_937981555.1 uncultured Saprospiraceae bacterium | reverse complement strand
AAATCTAAGACTCGTTCCTCGTCAAGATTTTCTAAGGTGTCCTCAAACAGGACTGCTAGCCCTAAAGCCTTTCTGAAAAACCGAAATAAGAACTGTACGACTTACAACATAAGGTCAATCCTAAAACCGAAACTCTTTCCTTTCAATTGGAAAACGAATGTTGCTATTTACTTGTCGGCCTTATTCTTTTTAGGAAAATTGGATTTAAAAAGGCGTTAAGAACAGTTTACTGTTTGAGACCGACTTAGAAAATCTTCCCGACGCAGGAGGGATTAGATTTTCTTGTTGGGGGAGTTTAAACTGTTTAGCCTTTTTGAATTCAATTTTCCGTTAAAAAAAGAATACAGCCTTGATTTTTTTTGCTACTTTTTTTGATTAAGCAAAAAAAGTAGGGAAGCTAGGAATTATACCTTGGTGCATAACTTGAGTTAGTTATTAAAAAGATCAAATACCTCAAACCATCGCCTCACCACCATCCTCTCCACTCCCTGGACCTAACGTAATCACCTCATCAGCCACCTCAATCAAAGTCCGATTATGTTCAATAAAAAGCACCGTATCACCCTCCTCAACCAATGATTCAAAAACGGCAATCAAACGCAAAATATCAAAATAGTGCAACCCCGTACTCGGTTCATCAAACAGATACAAAGTAGCTCCCTTCCGTTTTCCTAACATAGACTTCGCCAATTTTAAACGTTGCGCTTCACCACCAGACCAAGTATTACCAGATTGCCCCAACAGTAAATGCCCCACGCCTACACGCTGCAACAGTTCCAGTTTCTCCACAAGAACCTTCTCCTCAAAAAACGCCATCGCCTCCTGCACCGTCATCCGTAAAACTTCTCCAATCGAACGTCCATTATATTTACAAGAAAGAAGAGTAGAGTTGTAGCGCATGCCTTTACATGTATCACAAGTCAGCCAGATATCGCTCATAAAATCCATACTCGTTTTTAGTTTTCCATGACCGCCGCAAGTAGCGCACTTTCCATTTTTACTTTGATAGGAAAAATCCGCTTTCTTTAGTCCCGCTTCTTTTGCGAATGCTGTTTTTGAAAATAAGGTTTTGATCAGTTCAATAATTCCAGTATAAGTTGCGGGCGTACTCAATCTATTTTGTGTCAATATTTCTTGATCAATCAGCAACACTTCCTTAAATTGTTCCAGTCCATTTATGGCAGTACAATTCACCGGACGATGCTGCAACCAAGAACGATACAACACCTCTTTGATCAAACTTGATTTTCCACTTCCCGACACACCCGTGACGGCGGTAATTTGTTTGGAAAAAAAGTTGACCTCAATATTTTTTAGATTGTTAGCGTATGCGCTGTTCACGCCAAAAGGTTTCCCTTTTACTTTTTCTACCTTGACAGGAGCGACTTGTTGCGCTTGAAACATCTGATAAGTCAACGAATGTTTTGCTTGAGCGAGTTCGCTGACCTTCCCTTGATAAATCACTTCGCCACCTGCTCTTCCTGCACCTGGCCCCATTTCAATGAGGTAATCGGCACTTCGAATAAACGAAGGATCATGCTCCACCACGACCACCGTATTTCCATTAGCGATAATATTTTTTAAAACTTTTGACAAAACAGCAACTTGCGCTTCATCCAAACCAATCGTCGGTTCATCCAACACATAGGTCACGCCAAACAAGTGCGTAGAGAGTTGACCTGCGAGCGTCACCCGCTGCCGTTCCCCACCCGAAAGGGTGCGCACCGTTCTATCCAAATTCAAATATCCTAAACCTAAATCAACCATCGTCTGCAATGATTTTTTGACACTCGGTAAGACCACATTACTAATCGCCAAAACAACTGAATCAAGTTCCTGATTTGTTTGTTCCAATAATTCAAGACTCGAAGCAATGCTTAATTGAGCCAACTCATAAATATTTTTCCCAAGAAAGGTTGTACTTAATAATTCAGATTGCAAGCGACTTCCGCTGCACGTTGGACATTTCACGTCGTGCAATAATGCTTCTAAATTTTTGATGTTTTTATTATGAAGCTTCCGTTGGTATTCCTCATTAATATAATGACAGAGTCCCAACCATTTTGCTTTTAAGTCTTGCGTACCCGTTCTTGATTTGGTATTGAATTTCCAAGTGACTTCCCAAATGGTATCGCCCGTTCCGTAGAGAATTGCCTCTTTGATTTTATCTTCTAATTGCTGCCACGGGCGGTTGATATTCCAATTATTTTGTTGGGCTGCTGCTTTTAGCGTTGCTATAAATTGACCATTGACATCGGCATAATAAGCAATTGCTTTATTCGCAGAGACCGCACCTTCGAAGATAGATTGCTCGGGAGTAACAATTACTTTTTCCCAATCGCATTGACGTTTCACTCCAAGCCCTTCACAAGTTGGACAAGCGCCCAAATGATGATTAAAAGAAAAATGTTGCGCCGTAAAAATTTCTCCTTCCTGTTGCGCAATCCTAGAATACAACAATCGAAAAGCATCATATACGCCTGACAAAGTTCCCACCGTGGAACGCTTCGAAGGAGTTCCGCCTTTTCGATTGATGCCAATCGCTGGCCCTAAACCTGAAAACGAAACAATTTCCGCTTCACTATTTTGTTGCAAAAAACTGCGGTGATAAGTCGATAAGGATTCCGTAAATCGAGCATTCGATTCCGCAAACAACGTATCATATACCAAAGAAGATTTCCCACTTCCAGAAATACCCGTCACTACCGTCAACTGATTTTTTGGAATCCGAACATCTATATTTTTAAGTCCATGAGTCGTCACGCCATTTAAAATAATCTCCTGATGCACTTGCGGATAGAGCGATTCCTTTTTGATTTCGTGGCTGACCTTTTTGGGCGTTGCTTTTGGAATTCCTTGGTAAATAATCTCGCCTCCTGCTGCGCCACTTTTGGGACCGAGTTCCAGATGCCAATCGCTCCAAGCAATCACCGTTTCATTTTGTTCGATACAAGCAATCGTATTTCCTTGCTGCTTGATGCGGTCAAATAATTGGAGGAGCGTTTTAATATCATCGTGATGCAATCCAATACTGGGTTCGATGATGACGTACAAAGTATCGCCCGTATCTTTTTTCTGGAGTTGATTGGCAATCTTAATGCGCTGCGCTTCTCCGCCCGAAAGGGTAGTGGAAGACTGTCCGAGTCTTAAATACCCCAATCCGATTTCTTGCAAAATATGAAGTCCTGCCAATACCTTTTTCTGACCTACAAAAAAAGTGATGGCTTCATTGATGGATAATTGATACACCTCCGCAATCGACAATCCATGGTATTTTATCTGAAGCGTGTCTTCATTAAATCGATCACCGTTGCAAGTGCCGCAGACCAAATCTACTTTTCCCAAAAAGTGCATGCCGATTTGTGTTTTCCCTGCCCCTTGACAAGTCTCGCATCTTCCGCCTTTGTTGTTAAATGAAAATCGAGACTTGGTAAATCCTTGCGTTTTTGATTCGGGAAGACTCGCAAAGAGGTCCCGAATATAATCTGACAATCCTAAATAGGTAGCAGGATTACTACGCGGCGTTTTTCCGATAGGAGAGTGGTCGATAAAAATCAGTTTGTTGATAGCGTCCAAGTTTTCGTGACTGCATAGTTGGGCGGGAGTATCTACTTCTATTCTCAACTGTTGTCGAACTGCTTGGAGCAAAGTACCTTTTACTAAACTCGATTTTCCGACACCTGAT
>CALJOK010000104.1 GCA_937981555.1 uncultured Saprospiraceae bacterium | reverse complement strand
TCTTCGATTTGAGTTCGTAACTTTTCATCTTTTATCAAATCTGATAATCTTGGGTTCTTTTGCTTTTTCATGTCTAAGCTTTTTTAAATTTAAGAAATTATTTAAAAATTTACTTTGACACACTTTGTGGGCTAGTCCCTTTTTTCTCCTCCATTACTTATATTTTCTTTTAGGTCAGCTAAAGCAGACAACCACGTGTTAAGTGTTACCTGCTTTTACGAATGCAGCAATTGTTCTTTCAATATCATCCTCGGTTGTCGCCCAAGAACAAACACTCACTCGAATCACCGCTTCTCCTTTCCAAGTCGAACCACCACACCAAATCTCTCTAGATTTTTGAAGATTCAATAAAGTCGATTTCGTCAAATCTGAATTTCCACAGCTCACTAAAACTTGATTAAAAACCACCTCGTTCACAATTGTAAAACCATTGTTACGAAGACCTACTTCCAACTGCTTTGCACGCAAATGAAAACCAGTCACCATTTCATCAATTCCATTTTTCCCTAAATATTTTATCGTCGCCCACATCTCAATTGCTCTCGAACGCTTTGACATTTCAGGTGTGCAAAGCATTGGATCTTTTTCCTCGCTATAAATAATATACTCACCAGTTGCTTGCAAGGCAGCAATCAATGCTTCAGAATCTTTGCATAAAACAACTGCCGAATCGTACGGTGCATTTAAAGTTTTATGTCCATCTGTCGCCCACGAAGAAGCGAGTTCCATTCCTTCAGTTAAGTGCGATAAAACTTTTGAAGCACCTGCCCACAATCCAAATGCACCATCGATATGAACCCATGCTCCAACCTCATTTGCCTTTTTACAAATTGCCGAAAAATGATCGAAGGAACCTGTATTCGCATTTCCAGCTTGGAGTAAAACTAGACAAGTAGAATCGAGTTCGGGTAATTTTTCCAAAACCATTCTACCTTGATCATCAGCTTCTATCCATTCCACATTTTCATTTCCAAAACCAGCGAGCGCTAATGCTTTTGAGATACTAGAATGAACTTGTTGGTGAGCGATGATTCTAATTTTTGGAGCACCGTTTAAACCTTTTAGATTGACATCCCAACCAAGGTTTTTTAGCAATCGAAATCTAGCAGCAACGATGCTAGAAAAATTAGCGGTAGAAGTTCCGCTGACAAAACCTGCGACTGTTTTTTCTGGTAAGTTGAAAAGTTCTTTGAGCCATTGCTCGCAAATCATTTCTAATTTTGCGTTGATTGGAGACGTTACATAGAGCCCTCCATTTTGATCCCAAAAATCAGCTAACCATTTTGCGGCAACAGAAACAGGAACTGCGCCTCCGTTGACAAAACCAAAATACCTTCCACCAGTTTGAGCAGTCGTAGCTGGCGAACCAAATTTATTTAATTGGGAAATAATGTTTTCGGCTGAAGTAGAATCTTCAGGAATTGACTCATCAAAAATTGCTAGGTTTTTGAGATTTTCATCGGATGGGTAGACATCCATTTTGTCAATATTATCTGCGTAGGAAAAAGCGTAGGTACGGGCGAGGTCAAATATTTTTTTGTCTTTTAACTCCCCAAACATATTTTTTTGTAAATCCATGTTTTATTTTTTTTCAAAAAAGGAGAGTTAATATTAATTATTTACTCCTCTTCGTCATCATTGTTTACATCAGGTAATTTATTGTACTCCTCTTCATCGTATGGAGTCAACCAGAAATTATTCATTCCGATTCCATTAACTATTTTTACAGTCTGCAAATTCAATAATTCAAGCAAGGCTAGGAAAGTGATAATAGCATGCATTCGGTTTTTACAACCTCCAAACAAACTTTCAAAACTCGTTTGATCACCTTTCTTTAAATTTTTTAAAATAAAAATCTGTTGACCTTGGATTGAATGACTGAAGTTATAAACTTGATGAATGACTTTCTTTTTTCGATCTTCCATCTTATCAAGCACTCGTTGGAAAGTTTTCATCAAACTGTACAGAGACAATTGTTCTAATTCAATATCAACTAAAGCGATATTTGCTAATGACTTTAATTCTCTCTCGACATTCCCACGATCAAATTTCACGGAACGATCTGACTCCATCAATCGCAAATCTTCGAGTACACTTTTATATCGTTTGTACTCCATCAATCGAGCAACTAATTCATCCCTTGGATCAATTTCATTTCCTTCTTCATCAATTTCTTTTCGAGGAATTAACATCTTTGCTTTGATACGCATTAATGTTGCAGCAACTAAAATAAACTCGCTTGCCAAATCAATGTTCAATGCTTCCATTGCTTTGATGTATTCCAAAAAGTCTTTCGTTACAGTTGAAATGGGAATATCATTGATGTCCAATTCGTCACGTTCAATGAAGAAAAGGAGCAGGTCAAAGGGACCAACAAATTGAGGGAGATTAATAGTATATGAAGTTGCAGTCATATTGCAGTTTTATCTTTTTTAGAAGCACAAAGATACGATTAGAAGGGGAGGGAGTAGTTAAAAGTAATTCTTTTTTACTAAGAAAAAATAAAAATAAATGTGGATAAAGTGTTGAAAAGTCCAGTTGGTTTTAGGGTTTTTCCTAGTTTTGTAAAAAATAAAACTTATCAATTTTGTCAAAAGGAAAACTTTACCTAATTCCCACTCCGCTGGGCGAAAATGCGGTTCACACGATTCCTCCATATGTTATTGCAAAACTCCATGATTTGGATTTTTTCATTGCGGAAAGAGCGAAAACTGCCCGAGCTTTTATCAAAACAACTGAGCCTAAAAAAGCATTTGCTGATCTCACTTTTTTTGAATTAAATAAAAGAACTACGCCAGAGGAGATTACTACTTTTTTACAACCTGCGGAAAGTGGAAAAGATATGGGCTTACTCTCTGAAGCAGGTTGTCCAGGAGTGGCAGATCCTGGTGCAGAAATTGTAAAAATGGCGCATGAAAAAGGAATAGAAGTAATTCCTTTTGTTGGACCATCTTCGATTTTGTTGGCCTTGATGGCATCAGGGATGAATGGCCAAGGCTTTAGTTTTCAAGGATATTTATCTGCGAAAAAACCTGAATTGGCAAAGGATCTAACTCGGTTGGAACAGCTTTCTAGAAAACATAGACAGACTCAAATTTTTATCGAAACACCTTATCGAAATATGGGAATGTTGGAGGAAGCATTTAAAGTACTTTCGCCTGAAACTCGACTTTGTGTGGCGGCAGATATTTCTTTAGAAACTGAATTTATTTTAACCAAAAAAATAAAGGATTGGAGAAAAACGAAGTTGCCGAATTTCCACAAGCGACCTGCGATATTTTTAATTCAAGGGTAAAACATAAAAATGAAGATAGCCTATATCCTTTTTGATGGAATTACAACTTTGGATTTTATCGGAATCTATGACCCTATATCAAGGTTACAATCTCTTGGGTTTTTACCAGATTTGACTTGGGATATTTGTGCTATGTCTGATTCAATAAAAGATAGTTTTGGATTGGAAATAAAAGCGGATAAAGTTCAAGAAACACTTGAAAAGTATGATATGATTATTGTTCCTGGAGGTTATGGAACGGAGGGTTTGCAAGAAGATGAAGTGTTTAAAAGTTGGTTGAAAACAGCGGAAAATGTTCCATATAAAGTGTCTATTTGCACAGGGAGTTTACTGCTAGGAGCGGTAGGTTTTTTACAAAATAAAAAAGCGACTACTCACTTTGATAATTATAAGAATCTCGAAAAATATTGTAATTCAGTTGTACAGGAAAGAATAGTAGAAGATGGTCAATTGATCACGGCTGGAGCTGTTGCTTCGTCCTTAGATCTAGGACTTTTTTTATGTGAAAAACTAGCTGGAAGTATTGCAAAAAATAAGATTCAGCAAAGTATGGATTATCATCCTGCCTAATTTTTGACAAGTATCTTCTTAATATTATTCTTTTGAATAACACAAAAGGGAAATTCCACGTTTTAGATTAACTTTGCGAAAAATTTGAATGCTTTAATATAAAGGCATTGTAATTGCAAATATATTTTTATAAAAAGAAAATCCTTAATCATTAAGGAAATTCCAGGAACGATCTTAAAATTCTTTTAACGTGAAAAAATTATTATTTACACTTACCCTCACCATTTGTGTCTTTTTTGCTAATGCTCAGCAAGGCTGGGAATTAGGAGGTTGGGTTGGAGCATCTCATTATTATGGAGATTTGAATACCGAATTTAGAGTTGATAAACCTGGCTTAGCTGCTGGAGTAATTGCGAGATATAATTTTAATACTAGACTTTGTTTAAAGATGTCAGCTAATTATGGCAAGATCTCAGCTGATGATGCTAATTCAAAAAATACATTTGAGCAAGAACGAAACTTGAATTTTGAGTCGAGAATTTTTGATGGAGCGATGCAATTTGAGTTTAACTTTTTACCGTACGTACATGGAAGTAAAGATGAAAATTTTACTCCTTATCTTTTTGCAGGTTTCAATGTTTTTAATTTTAATCCACAAACGGAGTACAATGGAGAGATGGTAGATTTGCGTCCATTGGGTACAGAAGGACAATTTCGAGGAGAGGAATATTACGCAACGCAAGGTGGTTTAGCTTATGGAATCGGATTGAAATATGATATTAATTATGAGTGGAGTATCAATGTTGAATTTTCTGCTCGACGATTATTTACAGATTATTTGGATGATGTAAGTGGCGTTTATACTGATGTTGGGGATTTGGAGGCATTGCGTGGAGATGTGGCAGTTGCTTTGGCAGATCGATCTGTGACTGAAGTTAAAATTGGTCAAGAAGGAAGACAACGTGGAAATAGTAAAGCGAATGATTCTTATGTTTTCTTTGGAGCAGGAATCGTTTATTATTTCGGTTCACTTCGATGTCCAACAGTTTCATCAAAAAGATAATTTTGAATACTTCTGAGCGTTTAGAAAAAAGAATTGAAACTAAAACCGCAACAGTTAATTACTGTTGCGGTTTTAGTTTTCTATAAACATTAATATTTAATTTTGGTGGATATGTGTCGATTAGTTTTTACAGTTCGACATTCTTGGCAGACAGAACCAAGAAGATTAATATTTTGCCAAAAGTTATTAGTTGGAAGAGTATAGATTATAGTGGTGACTAATCCATTAATATCAACTACTGCTGTTCCTATTCCTGCGACTCCATCATTATCAGGATCATAAATATCTTCTTCGCGAGTATCATTACATCCATCATTATCACTATCGCTATCAATTCGGTCAGGAATATTATCATTATCAGTATCAACATCACTTCTACATATTTCACCACCACCTTTTACCCAAAGACTGAATGATTCTATACTAGAAATATCTCCCTGACTCCAAATTAACCTTTGATAACTTCCTGAAGGAATCCAATGAAAACCAGAAGAATTGCCGCATAGGTGTATAATGTTTTGGTGGAGAGATCCTCCTGATGAGGTATTACAGGACGCGATCCCTGTAACGTAATTTGCATTGATGCCTACCCAACTGTTGTTAAATGTATTATCTATTGAACCATTATGAAGTGTAGTATTAGATGTAATTCTAGAAAGTAAAGTGGAATTAGTGCTTACGATATCTAGATTTCCAGAAGAGTGAGTAATCTTAACTTCAGTTATATCTGTAAGAGTGGCTAATGCTGCTGGGGTTAATATCCCTCTAGTAGAATTATTGTCTAATGAAGTTAATTGAGGTAAATTTCCAGAACCATTTCCAAAATCAAGGGCAATTTTCACATAACCATTAGCATCAATATATGTAGAGAAAGTTGTACCAGCAATATCAAAATAATAAATTCCAGCAGTAGTAACATATATCGCTTCTGCTATGGAGGTAAAAGGATTGCTGGCACTAGTTCCTATTGGACATGGTTCAGATTCGTATTCATCCAATATCCCATCATTATCAGAATCTAAATCCAGATAATCTTCCACTCCATCATTGTCGGAATCACATGTTGCAGTACTTCCTATAGAATTCCTTACCCAAACTTTATGAATGGTTGAATGACTAAAATCTGCCGCGTCGTAATCATCTACTTCCCATCTATTTCCGAGTCCTTTTATTCCCCAATGGTATGTACCAGATAACCAAAATGGAAAATTGGTTAAAGCTAAATCTCCTTGATTAGTATATTCATTTGCAACTGCAGTAGGAAGATTTGCAGAATGTCCCGAGAGTAAAGTAAAGCCAGATTCTATACCATTAAATGAACCAGCTCCTGTTTGAGAATAATTAACTCCGACGGAGGATTTAAAGTGAATGATTCTACTATGGTTAGACGTTTCTGCATACCATCTTATTTCATCCATATCACTCAGGTCTGCCATGCCGGCATTTCCTAAATGTCCCCATGCATCACTATCTTCAGAAAGGTCAGTTCCTAAACTTGAATTGTTGGAGACTGGAAGATTGCTTCCTGTATTTATAATTGATAAATCAGGATTAGTTCCGCCTTGATGATGGTATTGTAAGACTTGTACCCATCCACCACCTTCAGATATATCTACATTGGCTTGAAATATTCCAGATCCTAAATCAAAATAATATCTTCCAGTAGAAGATGCAGAAAAAGCAGCAGCTAGACTTGTAAACGGACTGGAAACTAAACCTGTTCCTAAAGGACATTCTGTATCATCCCTAATGCCATCATTATCATTATCAAAATCACAAGCATTAGCAATACCATCTCCATCAAAATCAGCATAACTTGGATGATCAATATGACATTCGCTACAAGCCAAATCTTGAACTGAAAAAATTAAGCTTGAACCAGGTCCTTGGCCACCTGAGGCAATAAGTGGGATACCGACTGAATCAACTCCACCAGTCAGGGTATCACCTTGAATATTATTAAAAGTGAGGTTTGCATCGCCTTCCAAAGCATCTAAACATCCATCATTATCACTATCTGAATCTTGACAATTAGGGATACCATCACTATCAAAATCTTGGGTGCAATCCTGAAGCGTTAAGCTAATATTATCCATGACAATAGGATCACCATTGTTAGAAAAACTAAATGTTAAGTTACCTGAACTAGGTTGTCCTGACCAATCCATTTGGACTTGAATATTAGTAAAACTTAAATCAGAAGTAGGGTTTATGACAAAAGCAGCTCGGCTTAGAACAATATAAGTTTGAAGTCTTTTAAGGGTAACAACAGAATCACCATTTGGACTATTAATTTCTATTAAAGGAATTCCTGCTAATTCTATTATCATTAGGGCAGTATCCGTTGAGATAATAGGAGTGCTATTTACTCTAATATCAAATGACATTAATAATTGGTCAAAGCATGCATCATCTAGATTTGACACACCTTGTTCAAATATAGTATTGTTTTCATTCGTACCATTATTAATTATTTCTCCACTTGAAATACTCCAATTTCCTGTTGTAGACCAAGCTGAACTACTATCAAAGTTTCCATTACTTATTGCATCAATATCTGGACATTCTAAATTGTCTAATATCCCATCATTGTCATCATCTTGATCTAATACTACCCATATCCCATCACCATCATCGTCATCATCATCGAAGCATTCATTAGGATCACAATCAACTGAAATAGTGACAATATCATTACAAGTTCCATTGAAAACGTGAAGTTCATAATTACCACATTCTGTTGGTATATACACAGTATCCTTTGATACTATTTGATTATCAGAACTTCTTACCCAATAAAAATCGGTAGTATTCTCTGGTATCTCAGCCATAGAAAGGTGATCATAACAATCATTAATACCTCCTGTTGTGGCAACAATTTCTATTTGAGGATTACCACCAAAACCACTAAAATATCCAGCAGCACCAATAACATTGTTTTGGCCAAAAAGACTAACCATCATAGGTCCATTTGATTCAACTTTAACATTACCAGTATAGCCACTAATAGAATAGGCTACCCAATCAAGCGTTCCAGGTATTGGTTTAACATCAGCGATCGGAATGATATCGGGTGTTCCTCCATTTTCAGTTATGGTAACCGTTGAGCCAGTATAAGTGATAACATTAATAAAAGGAGTCATGGTAATATCTGGGTGTAACCTTTCTATAGAAGGAATAAAATTGACTTCTCTTTGTAAGTAACAATTTAGTGGGGGAATGAAATTCATTCCTAAACCATTTGCAGCATTGTTTCCAGATAGGGCTTGGTAAGCGTAAACTCTATTTGTTGTTTCTATTAACATTGTTCCATCAGCAGAATAATTACTTCCTGGAATATCTAAAAATTCTCCACTTTGTAGTGTAGTGTCAAGTATCCCATTAATATAAATGTCTGTATTATTGGCAGTTGCAATTATCAAAGGTCTTTCCAAGGTATTAATATTATTACCTGAACTATTACCTTTAATAAAAGCATATTTATTTCCTAAATATTGAACAGGTACGGATTGATCTAATCCAAAATCTCTAGAACCTGAAGAATTAGCGGCACTACCTGACAATGTTAAATTTCCACTATTAATTACAATAGGATTATTAGAAGTAATACTTGCACCGATTAAACTATTGATTAATCCAGCATTTAGTCCAGTAATGGCATTGCCATTTCTATCTGCAGCAAATACATAAGCTTCTCTAGCATCTAATGAGAATTCCATTGGAGGAGGAATTTTCTGGTAAGTTCCATCAGACATTTTAAATAAAAGATCAGGATCGTATCCATCAATAGTTATATCTGTGTCATCTTCCATTGCTAAGAAACTGGCAAAAATATTTCTATTTGGACTGCCACTCAGATTAAATACAGAAAGGGGAAGTGCTCCTAATTTAAACTCTGTTCCTTTGGCAAATTCTCCTTTCGTGGTAAGAATATCTCCTTGAGAACCAGAAACGACTCTATAGCTTGCTAGAAAGGGAGTTGTTGAGGTAAGAAATAATCCTTCATTGGTTAATGCTGTATTTAATTTATCCATTCTGACTCCGACAAAAGTATTGTTATTAGATAGATTATTATCGTTGTAATAATCATTTAAATCAAAAATACCTGCGGAAGTATTAGAAATGGTAATGGTGGTATTTAGAGTTACTCCATCTGCTGATTGAATGTTAACATCAATGGGAGTCGCACTTGGGGTGGATAAATAAATGGATTGCCTTTGTAGACCATCTGTACTCGTTTCTGTTGATGAAAAAACAGGAGGTAAATAATGGGTTGTACTCAGTTGAGCATTTGCAGTTTGGAAAAAATAAAGAGCAATAAGAATAAATACAATTCTATTCAATATTGGGGGCATATTGTATTTTATTTTGATAGATTGAGATAAAAAGTCTTAAAATTGATTAGACTAATTAATTTTTTAGTGCCTAATCAAAATAATGGCCTTAGAAATTAAGCGTACAATTTCTATAGTCAAAGTGTAAAAAAAATATATATTGTTTAAATGCTAAAGGTAAGGGTGTTATAGATGTATAACACTCGTTGATACGTAATAATCTTAAAAGAGATTCGTTTTGTTTCATATTAGGTTGAAAAAAAAATAGACTACTTAATCTGACCTGTTAGTTTTTTGAATAAAATGGAGCTACTGTTGGAGTGATGCGGGGAAATATAATTACAAAAAAAAACCGCAACAAATTCACTTATTGCGGTTTTTTTGAAAACATTATTCTAGCTCGATTACCATATCGTCCTGTTCTAGCATCGACTTCTCTTTGATATATATCTTTCTCACTTTTCCTTTCATTGGAGAAGTAATCGTGCTTTCCATCTTCATGGCTTCGATGATAAATAGAGGAGTATTCACTTCGATTTTTTGACCTTCTTTTACTAAGATTTTGGAAAGGCTTCCTTGGAGTGGCGCTCCGATTTCATTTTCTTTTTGCGCTTTCGGATGTATGATAATTTCGCTCGTGATAGATTTATCTTTTACCAAAATCGTTCGAGTCTGACCATTTAATCGAAATGCAACTTCTCGCATTCCAGCTTCGTTTGGTTCACTTTTACTAAGGAATTGAACCAACAAATTTTTACCTGATTCTATGCTGATAAGTGTTTCTTCATTTTGTTTTAACCCATAAAAAAATGCAACAGTAGGTAAATGTCTGACCGTTCCATACTCTAAAGAAAAGGCATGATAATCTTCAAAAACTTTTGGATACAATTGGTAAGAAAGGAAATCTAATTCATTAATGTACGCGCCAAATTTTGCTTGGAATGCAGCATATTCCTTTTTGAAATTAACTGGTTTCAAGTGAGCGTTTGGTCGATTACGAAATGGCTTCTCATCTCGTAAAACAATCTTTTGGAATTTTTTTGGAAAACCACCTTTGGTTTGTCCAAGGTCACCACGCATCAAAGATTTTAAACTATCTGGAAATGCAAGACTTTCTCCTCTTTCTAATATATCTTCTTTTGTTAATTTATTGGCAGTCATAAACATTGCCATATCGCCGACTACTTTTGAAGATGGTGTCACTTTTACGATGTCGCCCAACAAGTCATTGACGATTCTATAATTCTTTTTGATGGTTTCAAATTGATCTTCCAAACCAAGTCCACGAGCTTGCGGTCGGAGGTTAGAATATTGTCCACCAGGAATTTCATGTTCGTAAACATCAGCCGTTCCACCTTTGAGTTCCGTTTCGAAAGGGTAATAATATTCGCGAACAGTTTCCCAGTAATCAGAATATTGTTGTAATGATTTTAGATCAATAATATTTTCTCTTGACTGACCTTCTAGCATCGCAACAATAGAATTAAAACTTGGTTGAGAAGTCAAACCAGCAACCGAACTTAATGCAACATCTACAATGTCAACCTTCGATTCGATAGCTTTTAGATAAGTCGTTGATTGAATGGAAGAGGTATCATGTGTATGTAAATGAATCGGAATCTTGACTGCTTTTCTCAAACTAGTAATCAATAACTGGGCTGCGTAAGGTTTGAGTAAACCTGCCATATCCTTGATGCAGAGCATGTGAGCACCTGCCGCTTCTAATTTTTTAGCCAAATCAACATAGTACTCTAAAGTGTATTTTGTTCGACTTGGATCGGTGATATCACCGGTGTAACAAATACAAGCTTCTGCCAAAGCATTCGTTTTTTCTCGAACAGTCTTGATAGAAAATTTCATATTCTCTAACCAATTGAGTGAGTCGAAGATTCGGAAGACATCAATCCCTGTGTCAGCTGCTTTGATGATAAATTGTTCAATTAAATTATCAGGATAAGCTTTGTATCCAACTCCATTCGAACCTCGCAATAACATTTGTAATAAAATATTTGGAACAGCTTCTCTAATTTTTGCCAAGCGAACCCAAGGATCTTCTTTTAGAAATCTCATGCAAACATCAAAAGTAGCACCACCCCAAACTTCCATACTAAAAACACTTTGCGCATGATTACGAGCAAAACTTTCAGCAACATTCAAGAGGTCTTTAGTTCGAACTCGTGTGGCTAAAAGTGATTGATGTGCATCTCTAAATGTGGTGTCGGTGAATAAAATTTCTTTTCGATTTTTTATCCATTTGACAAATTTCTCTCGACCAATTTGTTCCAGTAAATCTTTTGTTCCTTTTGGGTATGCAATACTATCATCAAAGGCTGGAACGATAGGTGTTCGAAATGTTTTATTTGGATCAACAAATTTTACATCTTGATTTCCATTGACAATTACATCGGATAAATAACTCAACATTTTAGTTCCTCGATCCATGAAGCGAGGAATATTCATCAAGTCTGGATGATCTGTAATGAAGTTGACGCGTGCTTCACCTTTCTGAAAAGTTTCGTTGCGCAATAGGTTTTGTAAAAAACCAATATTGGTATTTACTCCTCGAATTCGGAATTCTGCCAATGCTCTTTGTAAGCGTTCGCAAACACCTTTAAGTGAACGCCCCTTGGCAGTAACCTTTACTAACATCGAATCAAAGAAAGGAGAAATTTTTGCACCGGCATAGGCACTCCCAGCATCTAGTCGAATTCCAAATCCACCGGCACTTCGATAAGCGACAAGTGTTCCATAGTCAGGTTTGAAACCTTCGGCAGGATTCTCAGTTGTGACTCGACATTGAATCGCATAGCCAGTACACTTTACATCTTCTTGTTTGGTAATTTCGATAGTTCGATGAGAAAGTGGATAGCCCATCGCAATAAAAATTTGCGAAGCGACAATATCAATTCCAGTAATTTCTTCGGTGATGGTGTGCTCTACTTGAATTCGAGGATTCACTTCGATGAAGTAAATGTTTTCTTTTTTATCTATTAAAAATTCAACTGTTCCTGCATTGGAATAACCAACTTGGCGAGCAATTTTTAGTGCGTGTTCGTAGAGTTGATCTTTCGTTGATTGTTTGAGATCGACGCAAGGAGCGACTTCGACGACTTTTTGAAAACGTCGTTGGACAGAGCAATCTCGTTCGTATAGGTGGACGAGGTTTCCATATTGATCACCAAGGATTTGTACTTCGACATGTTTTGGGTTTTCTACAAATTTTTCTAAAAAAATAGTATCGTCTCCAAAAGCCGTTTTCGCTTCACCTTTTGCTTCATTGAAAGCTTTTAATAATGCTTTTGAATTTCTAACCACTCGCATCCCACGACCACCACCACCTGCGGCAGCCTTAACCATAATTGGAAACCCAATTCGGTTGGCTTCTTCGAGAACGATATCATCAGAAGTTAGCTTTTTTTTGCTGTCTTCAATCAAAGGAACATTAACTGCACGGGCTATTTTTTTTGCTGCAACCTTATCCCCTAATTTATCCATTACTTCTGGAGTTGGACCGATAAAAATAATTCCTTCCTCTCGACATCGGCGAGCAAATCCTACATTCTCTGACAAAAAACCGTAACCAGGATGAATAGCATCTACATTATTTTTTTTGGCTACTTGGATAATTTTTTCGATATCCAAGTAGGGTTTTAGTGGGTCGTCTTGTTCTCCAATTTGGTAGGCCTCATCAGCTTTATAGCGATGCAAAGAATATCGGTCTTCATATGTATATATGGCAACAGTTCTTAATTTTAACTCTGATCCAGCTCGAAGAATTCGAATGGCAATCTCTCCTCGGTTAGCAACGAGTAATTTTGTAAATCGATTACGTTTTTCTTTCATAATTGTTAAAATTAGAATTGGGTGAAAAGTCTAAGTCTAGTAAAGGTTTCATTTTATTTCATCATTTGCTAGTTTGACTTGTTTCGAAAATAAATTTCAAGTGTATTGAATTGCAACATACAATAATGGTATGCTAAAAGAGTTTTTCAAAAAATATATTTGGAAGTTTAAGATGATCTTAATTTGGTAAGTTGTAAATGCAAAATTAATAATAAGTTTTTATAATTGAAGTGAAGTATTGAAGGAATTACGATGGCAAATGAAAAGTACAATGATTATGTATGTTAATTTTTAGTAAAGTTAATCGTTTAAGTGTGGCTTTTTGGATAAAGCTCCGTCAGAAGAACGTATATTAACTTTTTTTTAACTCTATTTATTTTAATTAAAAAAATTTACAAAGACAATGGACAACCTTTTTAACCTTGAAAAATTTTCAGATTTAGTAACTAGTTATGCACCTAGAGTAGTAGGAGCAATTCTTACCTTAATTATTGGTTTTTGGATTATAGGAATGATTGTAGGTGCAATCAAAAAGATGATGAAGAAGAATGGTGTGGACGAAACGATTCAACCATTTTTAGGATCATTAGTAAGTGTAGGGCTTAAAATAATGCTTTTATTAAGTGTGGCGGGAATGTTCGGAATAGAAACGACTTCATTTGTTGCTATTTTTGGAGCCTTAGCGTTTGCAATCGGTATGGCATTGCAAGGAAGTCTTGGACACTTTGCAAGTGGTGTGTTGATATTAATTTTCAAACCATATAGAGTAGGTGACTTGGTAGAAATTGGAGGAGGACAAACGGGTACAGTAAAGGCAGTACAAGTATTTAATACAATTCTAGCGACATTGGATAACAAAAGAATTATTGTTCCTAATGGAGTAGTGACAAGTAATGTAATTACTAATATTTCAGGAGAAGGAGAAATAGGAGTAGAATTGACTTATGGAATTGGTTACGGTGATGATATTGATAAAGCAAGAGAAATCATTTTAGCAGTAGGGAAAAGATGTCCACATATTTTAGATAATCCTTCTCAAGGAGTAGTCGTAGCAGAATTAGGAGATAGTTCAGTAAACCTTGCTACTCGACCTTTTGTAAAAAGTGAAAATTACTGGGATGCTTATTTTTATATGCAGGAAAATGTGAAGAAAGAATTTGACAAAGCAGGTGTTGGTATTCCTTATCCAACGATGGATGTCAATGTAGTATCGAATAAATAACGATTATTCGATTAATAGGAAAATTGAAGTGGTTTATTTCTTGAAATAAACCACTTCTTTTTTTTAATATGTCTTGCATAGCGTTATTCTATTGCTTAAATTTGCGTCCTTTTTAGGTCCTATAGCTCAGTTGGTTAGAGCAACTGACTCATAATCAGTAGGTCCAAGGTTCAAGTCCTTGTGGGACCACGAATATAGTGCGTAACTCGTTGATAATCAACTTGTTACGCATTTTTATTTTTAGTTGGTTAAACAATGGCTAAACATTTGAATTTTTTCTGCATTTTTCTTTCCAATACTTTGTAGTTCAAGATAGAGAGGGACTACTACTATCTGAGTAG
>CALJOK010000103.1 GCA_937981555.1 uncultured Saprospiraceae bacterium | reverse complement strand
TAGTAGTATCACTATTGATTTTACTTTTATATATGTTGGGAGTAAATGCATTTAATATTCATAACATTAAGTTAACCTCGGTACTGTACACTATAATTTTTTGTTTAGAGATGATGATTCTCTATAACTTTATGAAAAGTGCAGGTACACTAGTTATAAAACGAGCTTTTGAATTAGTGATCATTTTATATTTTATAAATGTAATGATTGGCTTCGTTTTTTCTTTGGTCGGATTTCATGTTCCTTCAATTGAGCAAGTGATTCGAATTTATCATATGTTATCTGGTGAGACTAGGCCAATGGGTTGGTCTACAGAACCTTCATATGCTGCATTTATTATGACGATGGCTTACTTAGCTTATAATCATTTAAATGAGCATAAATTAAATAAGAATGTAGCTAAACTCACCTTTGCTTATATTTTAGCAAGCGTACTGATGAAGACAGCATTTGGTATTTTGTATATAGGAGTTTGTATGTTCGATTGGGCGATTCACCTATATCCTAAATTCAATAGATCTATCCGGTTGATGTATCCTTTTTTGGGAATAATAATAATCTCAGGAGGAAGTTATCTTCTCAGTAATTCAGATGCTGAAGCACTAAGGAGACTTGATACCGTTGGTGAAATTCTATTTAATCCCTTTGATGATAATCAAAAGAAAATGGCTAGACTACAAGAAAAAGATGCTAGTGCATTTGGAAGAATAGGGCCAACATTTATGCTCATTGCAGAGAGGGATAATTTAAGTTTCAATGTTTATACTGGCGCTGGTGCTGGTGCTGCAGGAATTTTTTTATTAGACATGTTGTCTGGAGTACTTATTGATGATGGTGATGCGGAGTCTCTTGATGTAGGAATTATTCCGGCATTTGTAATTGACTATGGTTTTATAGGATTTATACTATTATGGATTTTTTTATTTTTTGTAATGTATAATTTACCGCTCCCTTTCTGGCTATGTATAATCTTGATCATGTTCAATGCAAATATTAATACCCAACTTTTATGGTTTGGGATTACTAGTTGCTTAGCAGTATCGATGTATCGAGCGAATAAACCTCCGCCTTAATTTTTTTAAATGTGATGATAATTTCCATTTAATAAAGCCTTTAAATTATTTTTTAAACAGTTAATTTTTTGAACATGGAAAAAACTAGATTATTGATTGATGCGAGAGTGGTAGGTGGAGAAGGACAGGGGAGTGCTACGTATATAAAAGGGTTGTACAATGCGATGTACAATAACTACAAGGATAAATATGAATTATATTTTGCTAGTTATGAATACCAACCATTAAAAGAAGCATTTCCTTTTTTAGAGGAAAGTCATTTTATTCAAATAAAATCCAAGTCTCGATTTAAGATTTACTTTTCGGAATTTCCTAAAATTATTGATGCTTATAAAATTGATTTTGGACATTTCCAATATGTAGTACCTTTTAAGAAAAAATGTAAAAATATTGTTACGGTACATGATGTACTATTCAATGATTTCCCAGAGGAGTTTTCTTACCTATATCGTTTGAGAAGGAATTACTTATTTAAACGATCACTTCAGCAAAGTGAAATAAAGTTAACGGTATCAGAGTATTCTAGGAAGATGATTGGTAAAAGTTATCAAATAAATCCTGCTGAAATATTAATTACTCCCAATGCGATCGCGGAAGAATTTATTAAACCATATGATAAGACAGATGCGGAAATGAATATTTTTAAGAAATATTCAATCAAAAATTTTGTTCTTTTTGTTAGCCGAGTTGAGCCAAGGAAAAATCAAAAAATGCTAATTGAAGCTTATGCAAAATTAGCACTTCATAAAAAAGGAATTCAATTAGTGATCATTGGAAACGATACTCACAATAGTCAAATAATAGAAAATGCTTTAGGAAAGTTAGATGACCTATGTCGTAAAAATATTCATTGGATCAAGTATGTCGATGATAATGATCTTATTGAATTCTACCGAGCAAGTAGACTCTTTGTGTATCCATCAAAGGCAGAAGGATTTGGAATTCCTCCGATTGAAGCAGCAGCAGTTGGGATTAATACGATTTGTTCTAACACCACCTCGATGGCTGATTTTGATTTTTTTGGAGAAAACCATTTTTCACCAAATGATATTAATAGTCTTGTCGAGAAGCTTCAAGAAAACATTGATAATCCTCCTTCAGAAGATCACTTGGAGAAAGTAAGAGATATAATTATAGAAAAATATTCATGGGCGAAAGGAGCTAAATTAATTCATGATCAGGTTCAAGTTCATATGGGACACTTGGTGGATTCGAAAGAGAAAGTGGATATATAATTTATTAAAAAATTAAAGCATAAAAAAACCGAAGTTTCAATTTTGAAATTTCGGTTTTTTTTATGCTTTAATAATTACAATAATGTAATACTTGTTTTTCTTTTTTATAAAATTTTAGGTTGGCAGATTCTGCAATTTTTATAGAAGGAATATTATCTTCTTTAATCTCAGCACGAACCCTTGAATCTAATTTTTCAACTAACAGTTTGACTATTTTTTTCCCAATTCCTTGTCCTCTGGCATGAGGAGAAATGGTCCAAGACAATTCATAAGAATCTGTTGTTGAATCAAAATCCGCTCTCACGGTTCCGACTGGTGTATCATTAATTTCTGCTACAAACAAAATTCTATTAGGATTGCTTATGACATTTCTCAACCAATCCTTATGATGTTCCTCAGATATCATTTCTATCGAATGAGATCGAGTTCTAGTCTCGAGATCATTTCTCCAATCTAAGAGTGTTTCCCAATCTTCAAAATTGACTTTCCTTAGTTTCATATCTTGGTTAGATTCTAGTTGTTTAAACTCGCGCAAAATATTTTTTCTTGGGTCTGTATCAAAAAAAAGTTTTTGCTTTATTTTATAACCTCCAGTTTCTGCCTTTTGGAAATATTGATGAAATGATTTCTGATCTAATTTTGTAAAGTCTCCAACATTGATTGCTAGGTCCAAATCACGAATACTTTTAGAAAGTACTTCTTGATTATCTACAAAGTGGCCCGTGATCAAATCAATATTCACACACATACATTCAAGTGAGATCGTACTTGCAGGGACTATAGCTATCTTAGATTTTTTAATTAATTGCACTACATCAACGGCATTTAAATTACTATAAATATAGATATCAAAAAGAGAATTTTCTTTTTTAAATTTTGCTAAGTCATTTTTTAAAAGGTCAGAATTAGTCATCACCGCAACCTGATATTTCTCTTGATATGGTTTTAAAAAATCTAAATATTTTAAACTTAAACCAAGCGGGTCTGCCCCGCCGAAACAAATTAATATTTGTTCTTTCGCTGATTCTATAGGAAGACTTTCTTGAGGCTCAAAGAATTCACCCCTTAAAAGGAGGTACTCTTTTCCGAGTAAAAATTTAGATGAAGAAACGTTGAAGTCGCTTGGCTGAAGATTTATAGCGTGGTTAATAATTAAATCTGTAGGAAGAGCTAATTCAGGAAGATCATTAATTGAAACAGTTTTTAAATTTAAATTTTTAACTGCGCTTATAAAGTCCTCTTGGATTAAATAATTATCGATTACAATAAAGTCATTCTTAGATGAATTAGTTTTTAAGTAATCCAGTATCTCAACTTGGTTAGAAAAGTGTTTCTTTTTATATACTGCATCAATATTTTCTATAGGAGTATCTAAAAGAAGAAAAGAGCATGTATAGTTTTTAGACAATACTTTTGCAAGTGAAGCACATCTAAATAAATGCCCATATCCTGTTTTATTATTGCCACCAGTAATAATAAATATATTTTTCATGTTGATTTTGTTGTGAAAAATACTAGAGAATATTTCTTCGTTTTTAATTTCCAAAAAAATTAAAAACACTCTGTATTTTAGTTTAGAAAAAGATCTAATTTTTATTAAAATTCATAAGGCGAGATACAATATATATAAATCAATAATTATACCTTATTTTCTAAATAAAAAAACATATTAAATAATTTTTGGCACTATTTTAACTGGACATATTATAAGTTATTCTATTTTATGAGAAAATAAAAAATGAAGTTTTTGTGTTGAGTGATTATTCATATTGTGAAAATTTCGCACATATATTTCAATAGAAAACTTAGGCATACTATAAAAACTTTTTGCCCCTCAAAAAGTTTTATGAAAACTACCACATTGTCCCACCTTTAAAAATTCTTTAGCTGATTAGCTGATATTATTTTCTTCTATAATTATATGGAGAGGTTCTAACTACTATGTGCTAAAGAGAAAAACTAATAAAAAACAACACCAAATGACATTTCTACGCTTTCTGAAAATAGGAGTTTTCCTATTATTCTGCAATAATGTAATGGGACAAATTATTGTAGATTTTACCGCAAACCAAACTGAAGGATGCGGATTTGCACAAGTCGAATTTTGTGATAACTCTATTTCTCAAGATGGCTCAATCGTTAGTTGGTCCTGGAATATTGCTGGGATTACTTCTACCGTTGAGTGCCAAGGCAGACTATTTAACTCACCTGGTTCCTACGATATTTGTTTGACTGTAACCGATTCAGAAGGAAATAGCGAAACATTATGTC
Organism: uncultured Saprospiraceae bacterium; assembly: GCA_937981555.1. Classification (GTDB taxonomy): domain Bacteria; phylum Bacteroidota; class Bacteroidia; order Chitinophagales; family Saprospiraceae; genus CAJQQY01. The sequence goes on along the minus strand of CALJOK010000103.1, from coordinate 94,774 downwards.
GAGAAGATTTTATTACAATCCACTCTTTACCCATTCCTGATTTTGAAGCTACCCCTACAGTTGGATGCGTTCCACTCACTAGTACTTTTACTTATACTGGGACTCCTGATATTGAAGAATATTTTTGGGGACTAGGAGGTACAACTGGAGTATTTACTTCCGATGGAAGTGCTTCGCCAGATGCCATAAGTACTTATACGATTGCTGATGAGTATAGCATAAGTTTGACTGTAAAGGATTCAAACAACTGTGTTAATTTTATCAATAAGACAGATTACATTAAAAGTTATGCAACAACTCAAGTGGTATTTTCAACACCAGATACCTTTGCATGTGACGCACCACATACTGTAATTTTCAACAACGAAAACATTACCCCCGAAATGCAATACAGTTGGAATTTTGGGAATGGAGAAACTTATTTTGGGGCAATACCTCCTGCTGTTACTTATGAGGAAGAAGGAAATTATACCGTTACAGTTGTGGGATATAATAATGTCACTTTCTGTAGGGACACCTTAATTTTAGAAAATTATATAACCGTAGGGTTTCCAGTAATCTTTGCATTTTCGCCCTATCAGGGGTGTGAAGATTTTGATGCATCATTTATTGACATTTCTGGGTTTCCTGCAGATTCTGTTGCTTGGGATTTTGGAGATGGGACACCTTTGATTACCGAAACAGATCCCTGTCATCTCTTTGTAGAACCAGGATCATATCTTGTCAGTTTGACTAGATATGTACAAGGATGTGTTAACACCAAATACGCCCCTTTCCCTATTTATGTATTTCCTCAGTCTGATATTGTGATGTCTTCCGCTGATACGATTGGATGTAGTTTACCACATCCAGCAGAATTTGAAGGAATAAGTGATGATACCACGATTGTATCTTGGCTATGGGATTTTGGAGATGGTACTACAAGTGATTTGCAATCTCCTTCTCATGTATATGAATCATATGGCGTTTTTCCAGTTGTTTTGACTGTCATAAATACCAATGGTTGTGAAACAAGAATTTCAGATATAACAGTAAAAATAAAAGAACTCGATGCTTCTATTTCTGATGATGAAATATTAGGATGTATTCCATTAGAAGTAAATTTAATAGATAATTCGTATTCTATTATTCCAATAATATCTCGCAAATGGCAATTAGATTTACCTTCTGGCAGTTTGATTTCAAATGATTCTATTGCCAACTTTATGATACCTGACACGGGGTGTTTTGATCTTATTCTAACTGTTACTAATTCATTAGGATGTGTAGATATAGATACCTTTGAAAATAAAATATGTGCTGGAAGCGAACCAGAAATTAATTTTGAAGGAATACCGACATTCATATGTGTTGGAGAAACAGTTTCATTTACTGATTTGTCATCAGAGAATGTAAACGAGTGGTATTGGCATTTTGGAAATGGAACTGCAAGTACGGAGCAAAATCCTAACGCTACATTTAATCAAGTTGGATATTATTCGATTTATTTGGAAGTAGGACATAATGGTTGTCTGGTTGATACTTTAGCAAGTTCTTATGTTCAAGTCCAATTTCCCAAATCAAAATTTGATGTACTTCAGGAATGTAATAATTCATATTTGGTTGAATTTAAGAATATGTCATCAGGAGCAGATTCCTCTTTTTGGGATTTTGGAGTAGAAGGAATGTCAACAGATACGAGTAGTTTGGCAAGTCCAATTTTCCAATATCCAGATACAGGGATATATATGGTTGAATTAACCACTTTTAATACAGGAACAGGATGTGAAGATGTTTTTGGAAGAGCTGTTTATGTTAAAAACGTACATTCAGAATTTTCGGTTTCAGAAATACAAGGATGTTATCCTATGACCACTACTGCAGATTGTGCATTTCAGGCGGTAAATTATACATGGTCTGGAACAGGGATGAATTTTTCTAATTCTCATTCTGCTACAACCGAAATAACTTTTGATGAACCAGGTTTTTATACAGATTTAAAATTAGTAACTGAAAATATAAACGGATGTAAAGATTCCACTATATTTTTAGATACCATATTTGTGAATGAAATTCAAGCTAATTATTCAAGCAGCTTTATTGGAGACTGTTCTGTATTTGATGTTACTTTTTCTGATTCTACTAGTAATTTATTTAGCGACAACGTTTCTTGGAATTGGTTTTTTGAGAATGATTTATATACTGGATCTGGAGAAGAATATACACATGTTTTTTCTGGAGAAGGGGTTCATGAGATTACTCTTCAAGTAGAAGATAGTTGGGGATGTGAATCCACTATAACGCATGAAATAGAGATTATAAATGTCCAATCACTATTTGAAGTTGACTCATTAGGATGTACAGTATCGTCGTTTACTTTTCAAAATTTATCAACAGGAAAAGATTTAAATTACTTTTGGGATTTTGGAGATGGGGATACTTCTAATTTAGAAAATCCAATACACCAATACTTAACTCAAGGCATATTTTCTCCGTGTTTAACGGTTACAGATATTTACGGATGTTCTGAAACTTATTGTATGATTAACGGAATTGAAATTATTAATCCGTCGGTTAGTTTTATTATGGATAACGTATTTCAACCTTGTCCTCCTATGTTTGTAAATTTTGAAAATACATCAAGTAATGTTTTGTTTTACCAATGGGATTTTGGAGATGGTAGTGGCTATTCAAATATTGAAAACCCTACGCATATTTATGCAACTCCTGGAGTATATGATGTTACATTGGTAGCTTATTCAACATTAAACTGTATAGACACTTTTGTAATAGAGCAAGCCATAGAATTAAATGGACCTGAAGGAAATTTTTACTATGAGATAGATACAAGTTGTATCCCTATTGATGTAACTTTCTATACGGAAAATATTGATGCAATATCTATAACGTGGGATTTTGGAGATGGATCTGCACTTGATTCAATTATAACTTTTGATAGTACAGGGGCTTATACCTACACTTATAATACAGTCGGAAATTTTGTTCCAAAGCTGGCGATTTCAGATGGAATAGGTTGTGTGAGAGTTATTGAAAAATCAGATACTATTGTTGCTACCGATTTGAATATTGACATTATTGCAACTGACAATCTTTTATGTTCCAATCAGGATTCTGTGTTGTTTTTAGCAGAAACAAATCCAATGGAATTTATTGATGATTATCAATGGACAATAAATGGAGGTGCTCCAAATACTTCTACATCCAAAAATCCTTCTACGTATTATTCAGTTGATGGAGCGTTTGATGTTTCATTGATTGCAAGTAATGCATTTTGTAGTGATACCATTACAAAAAATAATTTTATTGAAGTTGGTAAATCTCCCGAAGCCGATTTTGCAACTTCTACCATAATCGGATGTGAACCATTATCAATAGATTTTACAGATCTATCAATTGTTGAAAATGGTGTTATAACTGAATGGAATTGGGATTTTGGAGATTCTACATTTTCTAGTTTAACTAACCCTTCTCATATTTTTCAAGCAGGAAATTACTTAGTTGAGTTAGAGGTTATTTCAGACATTGGATGTGTCGATACGATAGTTCAGGAAATTACAGTTATGCCACTTCCAGAGGTTGAAGTCACAGGAAATGATATTGATTGTTTAGGAGATAGTACACAACTATTTGCAACGATACTAGGAGTGGCCTCTAATATTAATTTTTATTGGGAAAACTCTCCTTCCTTGAGTTGCACGGATTGTTTAAATCCAGTAGCGAGTCCTCTTGAAAATACTATTTATACTTTTGTGGCCTATAGTGATTTTGGATGTGAGACTATTTTTGAAATAGAAATAGAAGCGGGACTTTATGAAATTCCAACTATACTTTTAAATAGCGATACAACCATTTGTATTAATGAACAAGTCCAACTAATGGCTGATGCTGGAAGTAATATTTCATCTTACCAATGGAATAATATTCCTGGACTTAGTTGTTACGACTGTCCAAATCCAATAGCAACCCCACTTACGTCAAGTACTTATCAGGTGACGGTTACATCAATGGATGGATGTACTAACTCTGAAATAGTTGAGATCAATGTATTAAATCAAAGTCAACCTTTTACGAGTGAAGATAGAGTAATTTGCCTTGGTGATTCTATTCAATTATCAGCTAACTTAGGGAATAATCCTATCTGGTCAAATCCTTCTTCTCTGAGTTGTTCTGAATGTCATACTCCAATAGCAAGCCCAGAGGAGAATACGGAATATATAGTGGAAGTCACGACAATGGATGGTTGTATAATTTTTGATACTGTTATGGTTTGGGTCATTTCTCCAGCAGAAGTTAGTGCAGGTGAAGACTTAACAATATGTTTGGGAAGTTCAATTACCTTACAAGGTGAGCTATTAAATGATATTCCAAATGGATACCGAAATTACTCTTGGACACCTACTTCTTCGATGAGTCAACCCGATTCCATTGCTACTATTGTTAGTCCGGTGGAAAATACAACATATATATTGACAGCCAATTTTGATGCTTGTACTATAACAGATTCTGTTGTAGTTAATGTCACTATTGATTTCCAGGTAGAGGCAGTAGGAGTAGAGGGCTGCTATGGAGATACGATTCAATTAGATGCTATCGGTTATGCAGATAGTTATGAATGGTATCCTTCTGTAGGTTTGTCAGATCCATTTATTTCTAATCCTACAGTAGTGCTAAATGAAACGACTAACTATACTTTAGTTGCGGAGTTAGAACATTGTCCTCCCGAAACTTCTGAAGCTGAAGTAACAATGTTAGTCTCTCCTAACGTTTATATACCTCCATATTATCCACTCTTGTTAGGGCAACCAGTTAATTTAAATATTGAAAATACTAAGACTAATTATTTTTATAATTGGCAATCTACGACGGGATTAAGCTGTAATGATTGCCCTAATCCAACTTACTCTATTTATGAAGATACTAACTTATATGTGACTGTTTCAGATATCTCTAATGGGTGTGATACCACATTGATGACAATGTTAGAATTAATTAACAATTGTCCTGATGCATTAATTTCGGTACCCAATGCATTAACTCCAAATGGCGATGGAATGAATGATCAATTAGAGATCTATTATAACTCAGTTTTATACCTAGAAGATTATAAATTTCAAGTTTATGGTAGATGGGGTAATACAATATTTGAAACTCAAAGCATAGATGAATCTTGGGATGGAACGTATAATGGAATCACTTTAAGTGCAGGAGTCTATGTCTATTTATTACAATATAAATGCCCTTTGACTGGAAAGATGATTGCCAGTTCTGGAGATATTACTATTCATTATTGATGGATATCGATAAAATTATTTTAGAGAAAAAGCATAAATACTAAGAGTCTAATCCTATTCAAAAGGAATGATTTAGTTCATTTCTTTTGGATAGGTAAAAGCGTTAAATGAGCCAAAGCAATTAATTACAATTCTTGATACATATAATAATACATTAAAATTATATTGGTAGTGCAATAGCAAATGGTAATTAGATATTTTAAATGGTCTTTAAGTTAACTAAACCCTTTTTGTATTCGTATTTTGCAACTCCTTTTTAAGTTAACCACGAAGATTCTAATTTCCATAAATTAAATTGGAGCAGTATTAATTTTAACTAGGTCTATTGCTGATAAAGTTTAGTGGATTGGTGATTGCAAGAATACTTATTTACGACAAAGGAAGAATCCTAAATTAATATAAGAAGGATATGTAAATAATGAAATCTTTCATTGTAGATAAAAAATGCATAAAAGACTTTTGAATAAGCTAAGGTAACAGCCTAAAAAGTCATCAATTATTCCTGCATCTTTTCTTGTTCGATTGCTTCTTGTTCTGCTTTCAATTCTCGTATAATATCTTTCAATATTTTTAGAGCCACAATGAGGATACTTATCATAAGTCCACTAGTGATTATATCGATGATTAAGCCTTTTTTCCAAGAAGGAAGAATTGGATCAATTGGAGAAGATGTAAAGGAAGTTAGCGTAATTAGCGGATGAGAAGAAATTTTATCCATCTCGACTGATTGTAAATTTTCCAATCCAGCCATAAAATCGGATTTGAAAATTTGAGTAGCAATATCTAAACGATTTATTCGATTGACATAATTATGCAAATTACTTGATTCTCGTTTAGTTATTTCTCGTTCATTTTTTTCTAAATCATCTTCTAATTTATTCTTATATCGAATATATTTATCTTTAACTCTTCCTAACTCATAATAAGATTCTCGAAATTTTTCTCGTAAAACATCTACTTTACTTTCCCTAACAGTTAGAGCTTCTTTATCTGGATAAATCGCACTATCAAAAAATAATTTTTCACCTACTGCTGTGTGGACTTTCATAAAAGCAATAGATAAATCTTCGCTTGGTGATGAAAAATAGATATCTAAGAAACCCACTTTTTCATCTAAAGCTAAGTTGATAAAACCATCTCTAAAGGTTGTATTTTGTCTCAACAATAAACTAATGATATAGTTATAAGCTATTTTTTCTTCTAAAATAAAACTATCAATATCTGTATGTATAAATTTAAAATTAGGTTTTATTTCGACAAGACCGAATTGTTCAGGATAGAATTGCTGATAAGTTTTTATGTAATGGTTTATTAATAAGTCATCTTTATGAGCTATTGAAGCCTTTTGAAAAAGAGAACTTCTTAAGGTAAGTTCAGAGACAGATAGTTTTGCAAAAATTTTACTGAAGACAGCATTTTCTTTGAGTGCTGTTTGAGTTTTTATTAAAAAGGAAGCTTTGCAAGGATAGGTTGGAATAACCTTGAGTGTTTGAATTAGGTTGAAGAAAGAATAGCAGAAAGAGAACATAAATATTAAATACCAATATTTGCAAAGAAGAAAGAAATACTCCTTTGTTTTCATCAAAAGTCTTCCGATAGAAATTCCATCAGGTCTACTTTTGATAGATCTATTTGTATCATGTTTATTCTGTTCCATTACAAACAACTAATGTTGTGTAAATATCATTAAGATAAAACCAACTATTTTTTTTGGTGAAAAGTACATTCAATCGTTTCAGGTATATAACGATATTTTAGCGTGACGTTAGTTATTATACTAATACTACAATAACCAAACCAACATATAACAATAAAAATAATACTTGTCTGGCGTAATATTTAACACTATCCTTGATAAGAAACTAAAAAAGATCTAACTAGAATAAATTTCTAGTTAGACCTTCTTTAATCCTTTTTTTATTAAAAATTAATGATCGTTAAAAGTCTTTGTGGGATCAGAAAGGTTTTCTAAATACCAAACTAAACTAGGATTTCCTTCAGCATACTCTGTAAACTGACTGTAAGCTTCAATTAAATCTACTCCTTCCAAAGGATAATTCCACGTTGTAGGAATATAAAGTACCCAAGGCAAATTATTGGAAGATTTAAAGTATTTATTATTTCCAGGATTTGTATCATCATTCCCTGTTCCAAATAAACCTGTGTTCATTCTAGGAGAAGGAGAATTCCCTGGAAGATGTACTTCGTGCCCATCAATTCCTTGTTGCTCAATAAAGAACCTTGGATCATAATCATTAGGGTAGGAGAGTGCTCCATTTACTGATAAGACTATTTGTAATTCGACTGGAGCATAATAAGTGGCTCCACTTTGCGCATTAATAATATCCGTAATTGAAGTAGGATAAAATAATTGCTTCGGTTTTTTGATGGTAATGATCTTTTTGGAAGACTGATACGTAACATCATAAGTGGCATTATGAGCAGAGAATACCTCAGCAGTAATCTGATCTTGTGGATCTTGGAATGAAATCCCAAAGTCATTATTGTATTGCCCTCCCATTCCCATTATTCTTAGGTCGAATGTGATTTCATAAATATCATTATCTGCATTAGTAACAATCTTCTCTTTTATTTCTATAATAAAATCATTGAAATCATAATCTCCTTTTACAGGCCAAAGATCTTCGAAAGCAAGTGTACCATAAGAACTTGCAGAAGGGATATATTGAACAAAAGTTTTATTCGGATCACTTGGATCTGGATCATCTTTATCAACAACAGTATCTTCATCTAAATCTTCATTTAAGTCTTCATTAAAAACATCTAATCCATCTTTAGCTGCATCACATTCGAAATCAATATGGATATAAGAAATTTCTTTTGTTCCAACTGCTATTGCTGTTCCTGCAAATATATAATCTTCTACCTCTCCTAATAATCTTTCTCCTCCTTGATCTGCATTAGTAAATGCAGATTCTCCTGCTCGTAATCGTATAGCAACATTCCCTGAAGTAAAACCTACTGGAACATTAACAGTATGAGTAAGTTCAGTCTGTGAACTGATCGTAGAAGAACCATTATAAAAATCGTCAAATACTTTATCATCATCCCAATCAATCCACATTCCATAAAATACTTCCTGATTAGTCATATTCGTATTCAAGATAACTCCAATATCAGATGTTCCTCCCGTTACAAAAGTTGTTGGATATACGATTCCATCATCACCCCCATCTCCATTTCCGATAGAATTGGCAGGTGCATTCATCTCAGTTGTTACACGAGTTCCTAACCATACCATTTTATAATCAGGTACATCATCACCATTTAAGTCTTGTGCATAAGTAAGATGACTAGCAGTAGGATATCCAAGTAAATCATAATGATCATACTCATAAACGGCAGGAATATCTAAAGGACAAGAGAAACCATCATTGAAACGTAATCCATCAATAGATGATAAAACGAATCTAGCTTCTCTAGTGTTTACATCTATTCTGTATACTTCTCCAGTTGAATTATGAGATATATAATGATATCCATCTTTTCCTGCCCATTGTCCTCCAAAACCTCCCGATGGAATACTTGCTCCTATAACCGATCCTATAGTTGACTTTGTATTGGTCGAAGTATTAAATTTATACAACGTTCCACTATGAACACCATAAAAATTTCCATCTTTATTATATGCCATATCCCATCCAGGTAAACTTTGTCCCGAATAAGTTGCTACAACTGATGGACCAGCAACATCTACTTTTACAATATCACTTCCTATCTTCCCATACCAATTACCCAACGTATCCATATCTCCAGAATATGATTTATTACTCAAGGTTAAACCAAGTGTTTTGACAACCCCTTGAGCATCTAAACTTACAAATTCTTTCCCCGCCATTCCGTATGCTAAATTATTATAAACGTCATATCCAATTCCGTTAACTTGGTGAGAGATAACAGCTATCTGATTATAATCACCTGAAACAGGATCTAGTTTTCCATAAACATTTGGTTCATTACTTCCTTTCTTTCTATATACCTGATAAAATGCTGGTTCACAATCAAAAGTAGAAGGACTAGCGGTAAGTTGAGAATTAATATCAACGTCTACAGATAAGGTGCCTTGAACGAAGCTTCCTCCAGTCATAGAAACCAAGTTAGAATGAATTCCATTTGAAACAGAATTGTCTACTCTTGCATCATAGGAAATTGCTACAGTCTCACCTGGACTAAAAGTGAAATTACCCCAAGTTAATGTGCCTGTACTTCCGTAAGTAGGCACTACTGATTCATCATAAACTCCTCCATCATCTAATACTACAGTATCTCCCATATGGGTAAATCCAGTTGGCATCTGATCTGTAATTGTAACATTTGAAATTGTAAATGAAGTTGTATTCGTTATAAATATATTATATGAAACAACTCCCTCTTGACCAGACTCTGTAGTAGCTTGAACCGCTGCACTAAAGTTATCACAACTATCTGCACAATCTGGATCTTCACAATCTGTTAATCCATCTCCATCATCATCAAATCCATTTCCACACTCTTCTTGCAAACAATCTGCTACGGAGATATTAAAAGCAGTCCATGGATTTCCATTGATACTCTCCACTATAATACTGGTAACTTTCTCTGTAGAAACGACTCTAAAATCAGAACCTTCTCCTTGCCAATCTATTTCGGGGCCGTTAACGGTTACAGTTTGAATTCCTACTTCATTAGTAGACCAAGAACCATTCGAAGCAGAAAAATAAGTATGATCTGCTGCTGTATTATGTCCAAATCCGTTAGTTAACTCATCCAAAACCACCACATATACTGCACGACTAAAATTGATTTGATATTTCAACCCTCCTTCTACCGCAGTGTATCTTAATCTAAAATCCCCATTATTTTCTCCCATCGGTTGTTCTCCATTTAGTAAGGTTGCACTTACATTAAGATTACCATCAGGTAAAGCATGTGCTCTATCTGTGAAGTCTGAGGTTACATCTATACCACTAAAATCTATACCGTATAACGAACAATCTTGTGCATGTAATCCTACAATAGTAATTACTAAGGCTAAGACTGTCGATAGGTATTTTTTAACTTGTTTTATTTTGTTTAATTGTATCATCGGAATTTTTTATTGATTTGATAATTGTTTTACCAAAGGACGATTTTAAAATGAAATTGATTTTGCATTAATTGGGATCACTTCAGAAGTTCCATCAGTATAATAGACAGTTATATTTGTCATTTTCTGATCACTCGTCAAACTCACCCCTTTATTATCAACTGTAAATGTTGAACTTACAGATGGATAGCAATTATTAGATCGAGTGTCGACATCTCCACCAGTAAAGCTTCCATTCGTCCGTAATGTTTTAGTGATACTTGAACTCACAGGAAATTCATATTGAAAGATACTTCCTTCAGAATCTGTTACAATTAATACATTATTAAAATGTATCGGTACATTCAATGTTAAATTTAATTCAGCTTGACTATTCGAACTTCCTGAAAATAATTCGTCTTTTTGGTTAGCATTATCTAAACCATAAATTTTTATTTTTACGGGACCTTTTGCTGCTCCTGTTGAATCTACAGTTGTCAATTCAAAGTTTACTGTTTGATGAGTTTCGAAATCAAAACCATTCCCCACATTAACATCTTCGAGTTTTCCAGTTTCAGATTCCTTAACTTCGGAATCAATGTTTTTGTCTTTTTTACAACCAATGAATGGGATCATAAAACATAATAGGATTAGGTACTTATTTTTCATGTACGAAATTTTTGTAATGTTATTATTTGAAAATTAATTTTTGCCGGGGAGATGATAAATCGAGAGGGTAATTAAAACTTTGGGTTATATTATTTTTTGAAATCTTAATTTGAACCTTTTTGAAATGGTGGGGAACTTTCAATTCTATTTTTACTAATCCATCTTGTTTTGTTATTCCTGAATAAAAAACATTTTCTTCGCCATTGTTTTCTATCCCATTGAACGAAAAGAGTGCTCTTGAAATCGGTTCCCCTTTTGAATCTTCAACTAAAAAATCAAAGGTGATTTTTTTAAAATTTTGATATTGAAAATTATCAGCAACAGAAAGCGACTCCATATCTTTTGATGAAATCTCTTTTTTGTTTTTCAAAACAACTTGACTAGTGCAACTAAAATGGAGGGAGAAAATCAAGAATGCGATGGTTATTTTTAATATTGTCTTTTTCATGAAAATGAGAGGAAACGAATTCGGTTTTTAATTATCGTTCCCTCATGTATTTTTACAAAAAAGAAACCAAAGAGATTATCCTTGATTTCAAGGCTAAAACCCTTGTAAAATGGAGATTATTGGAAAGGTTACTAAATGTGGGACATCTAGATTTGAGAAAATTTTCTCTTTTTGAGAATGAAAATTTGACTCGATGTGAATTCATTTGATCGTACGCTAGAAAACCTCGTCTACGTTTCTTCTGCCCGTTGATTTTACCAAGCAAAGTAGGATCAAATGAATTTACTATTCGATATTAGAAACTTATTTTGCTTTCATTTTTGCTTTATATTCAGCATGTGCATCTTTCCAATATTGAAGCGTATAATTTCCTTTCAACCACCTTTCTCTCGTCATTTCTCTTCTTTCAAATAATACATCTTCATTCTTGACTTTAATAAATTGCGTTCCTGTTTTTTGAATTCCGATAAAATCATGAAACGTTAATGCTATATAATTATCGCAACGCACAAAACCATATACTTGAGTTAAATCTAATTTTTTAAAAAAGAAGTTGAGCGCATTAAAAATTAAATTGGTAGACTTTCCTTTTCCGAACAAATTAGGATTTAAATAAAATCCCCATTCACTTTGATGATTTTCAAAATTGGAAAAATTAATAACTCCTAAATATTCTCCCTCTTCTAAAATTAACCAATAGAAATTATCTGTTTTTTTAGGTAGATTTTTTAAAAATAGAAAATGATTTTCTTGAGGAATAAAATCTGAATGGTACATCCATTTTCTGATAGCAGGATGATTTCGCCATTCCCACACCATCAGAGCCTCTTCTTTATTAAGATTACAAAAACTTCTATATTCTATATTTCCCACGAAAAATGATTCATGAAGTAAATGTGATTGAGTGTTAGATTTCTTTGACTGTTTGTTAGTTGACATTATAATTTAATTTTTTTCGTACAGTAAATATTTTTTAGTTTTTATCGAGAGTAATTGATATGATTGATTATCGGATTCCAAAGGTTCTACGGTTAGTAAGTACTTTTTGTTAAAATTAAGCGTATCTAAACTTACTTTATTATATCGCATTAAATATCCAGAGATATACATATCATAAGTATTAGATGATATAGTTTGTTGATCTCCTACGATTGCACCTATTAATTTTGCATCATTGATTGTATCTACATCTCGTTGATTTGATTTTTGAAAATTTATAAATACGAGGAAAAGACCTAGCGCAACGATAGAAATACTTCCAACCGATAACATCCGCTGAATCCAAATATATTTTTCAATAAAATTTTCTAATAAAATTTTGAGAGCAGGAATAACTAGAATTCCTATACCTATGCTAAAATAAGGTAGAGCAGGAATCAAATAAGGCATCGCTTGTCGGGGAGAAATAATCAAAGGAATAGATGCAGATAATCCAAGTAAAATAAAAAGGAGTCCTAATTTTTTTTCTTTGAAATTAACGGGTGTATCAAAAAATCGCATTAAAATAATTGCTCCAAAATAAGCAACTAGCATAGGAAGCAAAACAATCAATAGTTGTCCGACTATAAAAAATCGATTACTTTGATAATAATATAATCTTCGATCTCCATTTAAACTAGCTAATAATTGAGTGTCTAAATAAATATATATACTATCCAATGCTTGAGGAAATACCATGAAAATGGTTAGGAAAAAAATTACGATAGCCCCCACTAGATAAATAGTTTTCCGAACTACTTCTTGTATAGAAATATTACTACGGAAAACTAATTTATAAAAACAATAAAATCCTAAAGGAAATAATCCAACTAATCCTTTGCTTAATACTGCGAGGACAATAAAAAAAGCAGCAATGAAAATTTTCCAATTTGACCCTTTTGCCTGTTGCTCATCAATTAAAAAATAGATGGCCGCTAAACAAAAAAGAGATAAAGGACTATCTAATAAATTAGCTGGTTGATAGAGATAGGTAAGAATATTAAATTGCCAAAATAGAATCGGAACGAACCAATAATTTTGGAAATGTACATTTGATTTCGAGAATATTTTTTTCCAAATTAGAATGATTAAAATAAGATTGAATAAATATTGAATCCCACTAAAAATTCTTTCTGTCCAAAAATTATCTCCTAGTATTTTAAAAAAATAAGATTGTATCCAAAATACAAACCCTGGATGCTCATGAAAATTTGAAAAGATCGTTTGAGAAAATTGTGGAAACCAATAACTACCATTTCCTTCTGCTAAATTTCTAGAAATTACCGCATACCAAACTCCATCAATGAACATACTCGCCTCTAAAATCTCTGACATAAAAAAGGTAAGAAAGAACCCTAGAATTAGGGCTTTCCAAAACCAATGTTTGACAAATATTTTAGACTTCATAGTGTATTAATTCTTATCTCTTCAGTTCAATAAATCCTGAGAGTTTTCTTGGGTTATTTTCAATTTCCAAAGTATAGAAATAGGTTCCCTCTGGGAGCGGACCTAAAGTATTTTCAAATATTCCATCCCAGTCATTTCGATAAGGACTGGCTGTATAGACGACTTGTCCAAATCTATCGAATACGATTAACTCATTTTTAAGATCTGGATTTGATTCTAAGTCTGGAACGATGAAATAATCATTTACTCCATCTCCATTTGGAGAAATTGCATTAGGAATTTGATTCGCTAAAACATCATTAGATTGGATGCTCATCTCAACAGTCGCTACTGAGAAATTATCTGGATTTAATACATTAGTAAGCTGATATTGGAAAGAGATATCTCCCTCAAAATCTGAAGGTACAGAGTACTTAAAGTTTCCATTTTCTAAATTGAAAAGTAAACCTGTTTGAGGTTCCTCAATGATAGAGATTTCCCAATCTTCTAATCCCAATAATTCATCATTGTCCAATACGTCCAACATAAAGTTAGAAGTATTTGTATTTAGATTAAATAAATCATTTTGAGCAAGAGGTTGAATTTGTTCCAGTTGTTCCAAATCCATATAGTCCTCCAGTTTGAGAATAAAATCAAAACTTTTTATCGTCAACCCTGGAAATTCCCGATTACTTATTTCACAAAAATATTTACCAGTTTGATCTGGATTAATTTGGTCTACTTGAAGAAAAGATTCATTATTATTTTCCAATTTCTCTCCTGCAAAAAACCATTCATAATAATTGTTTTTGAGATCATCAATTTCTAGGTCTAATTTAATCGTATCTCCAACTAGAAGATAAATCAAAGAATCTTTTTTATTATCTCTTTGATAATCATATGATTCTAACTTTTGGAGATGAGAACTATTTTTCTTTAAGCTATTGAAATCTAAAAAATTACCGTTGACTAAAAATTTATTTAAAGCAGGTTTATTAGAAAACTTTGGACAATCTGTAAACCTATTATTAGAAAGCACGAGTGCTTCTAAATGACTCGCATTTTTAAAAGATGGAATTTTTCCTTCCAATTGATTGTAAGAGAAATTGACATTTTTTAATGCTTTCATTTTTTTAAAGGATGGTAATTTTCCTTTTATTTGATTCATAGAAAGATCTAAATGGCTTAATTTTTTTAAATGGTGATAACTTGGGATTGGGCCGACCAGTCTATTTTTTGAAAAAGAGACAAATTGTAATTTGGAAGAATTTACAAGATTTGGAACAGATCCGACTAATTGATTTTTTGAAATATATAATCGTTTGAGTGCAGGAAGTTTGGAAAAATTAGGAATCTTTCCAGACAGTTTATTATAATTTAAATAAAGTGTTGTCAATTTTGGGATATGCTGAAAATCAGGAATAGTATCAGTAAATTGATTGAATTCTAATTCTAAAGAGACTAATCTCGGGAAATGAAAATCAGGAAGAGATCCACTAAATTGATTTCCAGATAACTGAAGCGTTAATAAGAAAGTCATATTTTTTAAAGCAGGTGCAGGACCAGATAATGTATTAAACCCAAGAAACAAATGTTCAACATGAGGTAAGTTAAGATCGGGAAGTTGGCCTATTAAATTATTTCCTCGATTATGTTTCCACCCACAACTCGGGTCCCCATCCAAATCAATGCATTGTACACATCCACTTGAATTTAATTTTAGTCCATACCAAGTACTAAAAGGTTGACTAAGGTTCCATTGGTTGGTCCAATCTTGTCCATTAGTTTTTTGATAAAAATTAACTAATTCCAAAGAATCAGAGCGGATATCGCAAGGGCATGAAGCCATTAATTCCTCCTCCTCAATCACTCCTCCTTCATAGGAAGAACCGATGCAAGTTATCACAAGAAACAATATTCCTAACCATTTAATTATATGCATTCAAGTTTAATTTTTACTCGTGAGACAGGTAAACGAAGATTGAATTAATTCAATCTCATTTATAGAATATTTCCCAAAAATAGAATCAGGAAAATACCTTAGAATTGTTAATAGGTGTGCGTAAATAGAGGATTGAGGGATATTGTTTAATGATTATTAATATTGAAGATATATCTTCGATATTAATATAATAGTATATCAAAAATGGTGACAAGTTTTAATTACCTACCGCCAGTCAATAAACTATAAAGTTGAGGGGTGATTTTTTTTAGATAATAGCCAATCAAAATACTAGATATGATGGCAATAGTAGGTGCCGTAAAATAAATAATAATTGATGTCATTTCTCCCTGTCCTAATATTGAATAAAATCCTTTTTTTAGAATAGTCAAAACGGGTTCATGGAAAGCAAAAATGAAAAATGTAAACGAAAATATAAATGAATACTTCGACTCTTTACTTTTTACAAGAAAATCATATACACCCCAAACAGCTAAAACACCAATTAGAACACCAATTTTATGGATAATATCAGTCACGAATAATGTAGAATAATCAAGATGAATCATGGTTGTTTTAATCACGATAATTGATATCCAACAGGTGAATAGAATGAATGCTTTTTTTGAGGAGAAATGATGCAAAATCCAATTCTGTTGATGAAGTGCTAAATGTCCTCCAAAAACAAAAAATAATAATGCTTCATTCGCTATGATTACTAAGTCAAAATTATAAGACCATATGACTAATAAAAATGCAACTAACCAAATTTTAAGATAACGAAGTAACCAAAATAGAATAGGAGATAATATTGTTAAAATTATTAAATCACGAATAAACCAAAATTGATAAGGGATTGGATTAAGAAAAAGGGTTTCTAGTAATTCTTTTGTAGAATGTTCACTAATTAATTTTCTTGTAAAATAGTTTTGAACTACAGGAAGAGATTGTAAGACTAGATATAATAATATTCCAAGTGCGGACCAAAGCAAATAAGGAAAGAGTAATGTTTTAACTCTTTTCTTCATCTTCTTTTTAAACTCAGGTAAACTTCCTTTTAAACCAAGAAAAAATAGATATCCTGAAATAGTGAAGAATATAGGAACTGCAATTCTTGTAATCCCTTGACTTATAAATTCTTGTATAAATGTCGTGTATCCTTTACTTAAGGATAATACATTATCTGCATCTACTTTTATAACCAAATCATAAGAATGCAAAAAGACGACTAAAATGATTGCAAAAAAAGAAATCACTTTTAATTTCAGACTTAAATAATTATTCATTTTCCTTCTAAAAATTTTATCATTTAAAAAAGGCGTTTGTGATAGTTATATTTTTATACGATTCTTAGACAGCTTGTTTCAAACTATTAAAGAAAACGTATTATTATATTAATAGTGTCTCCGAAACAGTTGAGAGCCAATTATTTTAGGACGATACAATAATGCCGATAAATATGATTATGTTAAGTACAAGCAAACAGTTGACTGTCTTGTCATAAAAAAACCGGACTGCTCACCGTATTTTATTATAACAACCAAACCAAAAGTATCAGGAAACTGCTTGCGGCTTTGTGATTTTGTCCCCATGGATTTGTGCTTCCTTTTATTACTATAGTAGATTTTAATTTTGTTTTGGCCAGCTCTTTCGAATTGAAAATATTATAACCACCATTGTTCATTCTCTCTTGTCCGTATTAAGACTTTGCTAGCTGAATATTTTTTATCAATATTTGCCCGACCTTCAATTTTTTTAATCACCGAATCTTCATGAATCTTAACTCTATTAGAAGGAAGAAAAGAAGCAATACACATCAAAAAGATACCAGCAAAAGCGTAAATTATCACATCAGTACCTGCTGATGCTTCATAAGTTAATAATAGTGTGCCATATACCGCTGGAATAGCTCCGATATAAAATAGAAATGATTCTATCCTTTCTACTCTCTTAACTCTATCGTAGCAATCCTTGCAAGGCTTTACTTTCTTATCAATATATTTCGTCGAGATAGTTGTTCCCTCTGCTTTTCTAGCAAACTCTCTAATGTATACTTTAGAATTACTTTCATCAATATTTATCTCCTTACAACAAATTATACAATTCATTTTCTATTTTTTAGAGGTGAAAGCTTTTATTTAATTGCCTAATCCGTATCTGTTTATAAGTGTATCAGACTATTTCAAAAAAAGATAAATTATCTAGGTTTTCTAATTCAGGTCATAAATAGCCAAGGCTTGTTTGGCTTGAATAAATCCTTGTGCTGCGCTTTTCTTATACCAGAAAAAACTTTTTTTAAGTCTGCCTTGGGTATGTTACCTCTGTTTTGCAGAGGTGGGACGAGCGATTTATTTGTTCTTGTATTGAACAGCAGAGTTTATTTGCCAAGAACGGTTGTTTAATTTTAACTCTTAATTTCCATTATTATTCTCATCACTTTCTTCAACCTGATTTTCCCAATCCGTAATTGCAGATATTAACAAAGTTCCTGAATTAAAAATTTTAAATGGTATTGAAAACGGATATTCTTCACCTTCTTCTAAAACAGGAATTTCCACAATAATTGAATCCAATTCTATCCCGCCCCCTTGGCTAATAACAATTAACGTTTTTGATAGACCTGCTGAAGTAAAACTATACTGACAATCTCCTTTTTTATTTCCAGAACTATTTCTTGTAATACCTGTAATGTCAAAGGAAATACCAGTTAAAATAGATAGTGGAAAAACTAATGCACTTGTACTTAAATCTGGTAGATATACTTCTTTACAAGGACGACAACTAACTACAAAAAAAATACAACAAAATATTACGAATATCTTATTCATCTTAGTTTTAGCAATTTGGGATAATGAAATAATACAAGAAAAACTGCTGCTCGAACAGATAGAGAACAACTTAAAGAATCTTTCTAATAGTTAATTCTTCAAAATCAATGGTAGCGTTACTACCTGCTCTAAATCTAACAGTATAACCGTCAAAAGCAAAGTCATCAAAAGTATATACAAATACTTCATTAACGTATAAATAAAATACTCCATCAACTTTTCTGACTGTCAATAAATTATTTCCAATATCATTAATATTATCATCCCATTTTAATTGCTCCCATATATCTAAGTTATTCCAATATCCTACTACATAAGCACCCTTAATAATTCCAAACAAATATTGCTGATAAGAATCTGTACCCTCGAAATATAACCCTGAATAGCCATCATTACCTCCTTGAGTAAAATCAATTGTAAGGTCAATCTGGTAATTGTCCAATCCTTGCAAAATATTTTCTGGATTTTCAAATGTTACATACCCTCCACTATCATCCGTAGTCTTTATCCTGTAATACCCTGATCTTAAATCAAATACAACGCCACCACTAGAAGTACCCTCTGGCCAATTATTAGTATTATCATTAAAGGACTCATCTAAAATTAAAGTAAATGCTGCGTTAGATAAATTAAAGTTTTGAAAATCAAAATCATGCCTATGAATTTTGATAGGGTCAGCAATAGTAATCCCTGCATTATTTTCAGCAAAGGCAGAAATAGTATAAATCTTATCATTGTCTAAATCACTAATAGATGTAGAAAAACCATGAGAAATTACTCCTGTTGTTAGATTTTGATCAACCACTATAGTAGCATTATTAAAATCAGGTGGATTATTCCCTGCGGTGTAAACAAAACCCCATCTTATAACATCTTCGCCAAAGGTCTCATCAATAACAGCTGTAACATCTACTACACCATTTTGATTAGCAGTAAAATTTAAAGTTCTAACTTGAGCGAAATTTTTTATAGGAGTACTAATTTCGTTATGGTTACTGTGGTAGCAGGCTCCACTATTGTATGTTATATAAGCCACCGTATAATATTTACTGGAGTGGTCTAAGTTCGGGAATGTACTCGTAAAGTCTGATGCTATTGATTTTATTCCTAATGAGCTAAAATTATCATAATCATCTACAGTAGGAATTTGACCTTTTTTTATTAAATGTCCGTGTTCAATTATTTGGTCAGTACCAAGGGTAAGTATTTTTGACTGCACCCTAACTTCTGAATCTGATGCTAATGATGCTTCTCCTGTTGTATATGTTGTACCTAAACAATCTTCGACACCCTCAACTGATTGTGGTTCAGGCATTTCATCATCATTACATTGGATAAATGCTACACTTAGTAACAAAAAGAATAAATAATTATATTTTATTGACATAATCCAAATGATTTTACTAAAAAATTTTTATAATAAACGTCTGAGTTGCTTGCACATCTAAACATAATCCAATCTCCCTCTAGTACTGTGTCTGAAAAATCGTGAATAAATATTTCATCGATAAATAGGTAAAATCTACCATCTTGTTTTCTTATCGTTAGTTTATGGTAATCATTTGCTGTTAATATATTTTCAGCGGATTCATATTTAATAGTAGTTTCATTTCCCGCAGTATCCCAATACCCAATCCAATAATATTTATCTACTTTATCAAAACCAAAAAAATACCCCCAATTATTACTGTTCCCTTCCCACCTTAAACCTGAAGAAAAATCTCCTTGACTTACTTTTACATCCAAATCTATCTGATAATTTAATAATCCTGCCAAGTCTATATCTCTTGTCTTAAGATTCCATGGTGTATTATCTTCATTATTGTCTATTCGATAATAATTACCTGATGTAGATAAGGTATAGTTAATATTAAAATTGGTTGCCCCTGATGTATCCCAATCCCTATCATTATTTACAAATCGTTCTTCATGGCAAATTGAAAATAGCCCATCAGGAGGGGAATTATAAGAAGCCCAATTATAATCACCAAAAATAGTAAAGGACTCTCCATAATCTATCCCAAATTCATTTTCTGCATATGCTCGAATGGTATAAACTTTATTTGGATTTACTGAAATGTTTTCTTGAAAGCTATGGCCATTGGTCAATGTTGAATTTTGTCCAGTTATTTTTTTTCCATTATTATCAGAAGTCGAAGGGAGAGAGTTAAATTCTTCTTTCCATACGAAACCGTATTCTTGTATTGTGCTCTCACTTGTTTCATCAATAATTCCATAAACTTTAAAAAGGTTAGGAGAAATATATTCTGTACTAAGCGTTGAAACACCCGGAGGGAAATTATTTGATATTGTAGTAAATGAACGGGCATCAATCACTAAATTTCCTGCAACATTTCTACTCCCAATGGATAAGAAATCCTCCCCATTTGAAGTAGCTTTAATGTAAGCAATATAAAAATAGGTCTTGTTTGGAATGAGATCAGAAAAAGTACTCTCAAAAAAGAAATTCGGATTATTAATCTCTCCAAAGGTCGTTTTTTGAACATACTCATTCATTTTAATAGCTTCCAGAGTTGGAGGTTGATCAAATATCATATGCCCGTGATCAAATATAGGAGCATTCGTAGGTGCGATTGTAGGTACCGAAGCACTAAGTATAGCTGAAGTGGATGAAAAAAAATCGACATCACCATTATTTAATGTTATTCCCTCTACAGTAAAGGAAATAGTTACTCCTCCTCCAGTTGAGTTCGGAGTTGGTTCTACATCCATTGGGTTATTATTTCCTTTTTTACAGGAAAATAATAGCCCAATTAGAATAGCTGTAAGTATTAAAATTCTTTTCAACATAATTAATATTTATAGTCTAATCATTATAACTTTAGGCATACCTTCTTCCGGCCTAAAATCGGGATTTGGTAATACTTCAAAAACTAATCTAGATTTTGGATTACCAAGGCTTTGGGTTGATTGACTAGCAGAGCGATATTCATTTTCAGCGAAATATGTATTATTGTTTTCATTATCCTCTTCCACTTGACCATTAGAATCGGTAATGGTTATTAACTCATAAAAACCTGGTTCCGTAAATGTAGTTTCAAAATTTTCAGTAATTGAGTCACCTGAATCTATTGAACCTATGGCGTAATCAGCATTCTCTTCGTTGGATGTATAATTGCCTGATGATGTCCCATAATTCACTTTATAATTGCTATTTGAGATGCCTGCAGTATTTCCAATACATGTAGCTACAGCAGGGATAGCATTTTCAATGACTGCTCCAATATTAAAAGGTACTCCTGCCAATACAGTACCTACTACACTAGGAAACAATGATGTAGTCAAGTCAATTAGCGCGCCTTTGCATTCATCATTACAACTTGTATTGAGAGTAATGGTTAAGGTTATTAATAAAATAATTCGTTTCATGATGTTTTTTCTGTTTAATTAAAATAACTGACCTTACGCAGGTTGAAAATTAGAAAATTGATAAAATATTTTTAAGGATACTTCGTGGTTGTAAAAAACCATATCCAGAATTGCTGCTATATTTATCAATAAGACTTGTACTCATACTGTCTTTCCTTTGGATCACTACTACCAATCCTTAATTCACAAGCATCATAAGCTGTAACAGTTAGAGGAAAATCATTTCCATAATTTTTAAATTTAAGAACTACACCTTGAGAAGTTACTGATCCTCCTCCTATTTTCTTAGGTTTTAGTTTAATCTTTTTGTCCTTGTATGCGCTTCCCCAATTCAAAACTAAACTTGCCTTATCCTTTCTATTTGAAAGACCCGGAAAACATTTACCACCAGTATTGTACCTCACAAGAACATAGACATATTGGTCTCCTTTTGTAGGCTTGTACGTTTTTGTCTTCTGTGCATAACTGGTTGTTGCTATAAAAAATAGTCCCATTATCAAAAGTGCAGATTTTAAGAAATTCTTCATTGATTTAGTTTTTTTTATTTGTTATTATTAATAGGTCAAATATGCAACATCTGTACTTTCTAATTTAAACCCTGTCACAACCTTGCATTTTTCAACCACCAAAACCCTGTTTTTAGCCATGAAATAAATCAACATAAAAACCCACTTTCAGCCTATGTGCTAAAAGTGGGTTTTTATGTAAAACTGATTCGTATAATTTATCTTTAACTACTTACTGTATATATTTCTATCTCCTTTTTGTTTTTATACTTCCGGTCATATCCATTCAAACGGTAGAAATCGTCCACGCTATTTATTGTAAATAACTGATAACCAGCAGGTCATAAAGAATTACACTTCTCAAAATCACTCAATATTTAAGTCATAATTATGGGAATAGAGCAGATCGAACGAATCTGCCAAATTCTTATCAGAAAAATCATAAGTCCCTGTAAAATAAAGATGCCGCCACGCATTGACAGTTTTAGTTTTCAGCATATCAGACAATTGGTAGGCTTGTTCGGGATTTTTGATACGCTGCACTTAGCCACTTTAGATAAAAATGAGATAATGCATTTATTGGGGTTAGAGAAGTGGGACTATTCAGGATCGGACAGATTTGGTTTTTTCGTAGACGATTTCTACCACATGAATAGGAATGACCGTTCTTCAACTTATAGCTCGTATTTTTCAAACAAACATTTTCTCCTTTTTCATTGGAGTCAAAATTATAAAGATTTGCACACCAATTTTTAAACACTTATTACTCGTGCAATTATACTTTTTTATTTACAACCATTAACCTCTAAACAATCTTTAATAGCATGATCAACGAAATCGCTATAAGAATCAAAATCCGAATTTGCTATATCTAAAAGGTTAGTAGTATATACTCCACCATCTTGTGAGTATTTGAACTGAATTTCCTTCCCGTTTTCAAGTTTAAGTTTATGAAATTGAATTGAACCTGTGAAGGCATTCTTGACTACCTTTGTACTAGCAACATTGCACCCACAATCAGCACCATATAGAGATTGCATTTGTTCTTTCCTTTCTTTAGATGATAGTACAGGTATTTCTCTCATCTGTCTAAAGAAAGCTATTTTACGAGATATTTCTTTAATAACGCAGCTACCATCAGTATAGGCATAACCATACTTTTGTTTACTTTTTTTACCATTAATTAAATTCAAATAATCAGCTTCGTTTTCTACAATCTGCCCAATCTGGCCAAAAGTGTTTTCAATTTTTCGAAAAACCGTTTTGATTGTTGCTTCCTCAATGCATTTATCAAGGCTGTAGTGAAAAGTTGTTCTATCCGTAAGGTTTCCTTGCTCTGTATAACTTGATAGATATTTAGCTTTAGCAATTTTGAACCCAAGCCTGAAGTGACCAAATTCTAATAAAAGCACTCCATAATATGTATTGTTTCCAGATTTATCCACTTCTGAAAAAATTCTATTTGACATATTCATTATATCTCCATATTTCTTATCAAATGCATTACCTTCGAAATTAGCTAATGCGGATCTTATTGCTTTTTCTATCTGAAATGCTTCTGACTGACTTATCCTATTTAGAATGTAATCTAAAGAATTGAGATTATTTGCAATTTGATAAATAGTAATAGTAGAATGATTTCTAGACCAATTTGGTATGTTGATTTCTTTGAGTAATTTGATATCCTTTCTGTATAAATGCATGAGAGATTTGCGTGCTCTATCAGTTATCCATGGGAAAACTATTTCTCCCTTGCGATAGGTTTTATGCTCGGTTCTAATACTCACTTTGTCATACGAACTGTGAGACAATCCCTTGTAACGCTTTTTATAAGGATGAACTTTTGGTAATGATACTGAGTCGAGTTTTTTTAGATTAGAGTTTCCTAACCATTCAGAAAATTCCATCTGTCTTTTGACACATTCTTTATGATTATTATACGCAACTTTATTGATATACTGATAGCGTACAGCACACTCCAAAAAGCCAAACAAATCATTATACCAGCCTTTTTGTTTTACTTTTTCTGCCAAGACCTTAAATTGGTTAAATTGTTCTGTTATTCCTGCAATTGAAGATTTTTTATAGGGTTTATTGAGAATTTCTACATAAAAAATCATGTTCATTAAAAGAAAGTAATCACTCCAATTATCCGACCCACTATTTACTGCCAAAGTGAGATTACGCTTTATTTTGCGGTAAGAGTTACCTAATCGACGATTGAGTGGATTATTATATTGAGTTCCTATGAGACCATAACCATATTTAATGCTCACATCTGTAAACTTATAATTACTAATACCTGCATTGTGTAGTAACCCCCATGCATTTAGGCTGTATATTTCTGCCCAATTTGGATACTTTCTTATTAGTTTTTGAATCTTCCTTGAGTCTGGATAGCCTAGCTTCGTTTTAGAGTCGGTCGTATTATAATATTCTTCCCAGTATTTATTGAGTTTGTTAATTTCCTTTTGAGTTTGGGCGGAAATGTTACTTGCTAAAAAAAACACAAAGAATAAAGAAAAAATAGATTTTGCCATATTACTTAAGTTAGGTTGAAAACATAAAATTGAATTTATAAGATAAGTTTCACGAGATTCATTATTCCAAATCTCAATATTTATCAGACTCAAAGAAATCTCATTTCTATTTGTAATCTCAATTACAGAAACAACTAACAGTTTCTTTAACTACTGCTTCAAATGTTGGTAATTTTTTAATGCTAAACAAACCACACACATTTGTACCTGTTAAATATTCTCCTTTTTTATTTATACCAACATAACCATCAAACCAAGAACCAGCAAGCTTTGTATTTTCAGGACATTTAAAAGAAAGTGATTTTACTTTTTCAGAACCAGCAGGCATGTCAGATGAACCCCATACAGAATGAGTTTCCCATTCTCCATAAGCTATTTCAGGTAAAGAATAACTTGATGAAGAGCTGCTCGTAGAACTAGAAGCAGAAGAACGGTTTCTTAATCGTTCTTCCCTTCTTTTACGTCTTTTATCTTTACCACGAGACCATAATGCACTAGCTACTCCAGCACCGATAGCAAGCGTCTTTAATGATTTTTGTCTCTGCTTTTTTGCCTCAATTCTTCGAAGCTCCTGAATTTCCGAGTTTATTTTATTTTGATTAGAAATGCTTCGATATTGAGCAACTATAACACCTTCTCGTACTTTTGCAAAACGTTGCTGTTGGGATGTTTTAGAGTCAATAAGTACATATCCGTTTGAGGAACACCATTTATTTATAGCATCAATATTTTGGACACGTTTAAAAGTAGCTGTATAATATGAAAAGATTCCACTACCTGATTTTTCTGCATTTTGAAGGCTTCGTTCTTGAGAGAAAAGAAATGCAGGGGTGAGGAATAACAATAAGAATAATATATTTTTCATGTCAAAATTTTTAAATTGTTTTATTTTACTCGGATAGTAAAGGCATAGCAGAGTCCGACAGAATAATGCACATTCACAAGACTATCTTCTGATTTTTCAGGTACTGCTTCCCCATTGATTTTAGATGGTATAAGCAATTTTGCCTGTCCGCCACCAACTATTGCTAGTTTAGGGGTAAGAAATAAACGAGCATTTCCACTTGCACCGACTATTATTCCTCCGACCTTATATTCAGGATTTTTGTGTTTAAACCCTCCTATGCAACCTGAAAGAGGAAACTGAATACGCTTTCCACAAAAGACCACCCCTCCAAGGTGATATTTTGCTTCAAAATGAGTAAAATCTTGATTGGGAGCAGTATTAAAAACATCGAGGCGCATAAAGACTGGTGCCCCTACAAAATCAAGCTCTAAACTTCTCCCTATAGAGTTATACCGAACAGAATCTCCTTGTATCCCATACTCAATATATCCTGATGTATAGTTAGCTGTTAATGTTGCTGCCATTTTGTTTGGTCTTTTTTGAGCCCAAGAATATTGAACTCCCAAGCATAAAAAAATGACTAAAAGGTATAATTTCATTGAATTGGTATTTATTAGTTTTTTGATTCCTCCACTCTTTTAATCTTAGCAAAAAGCGACTCTTTTTTGTGTCTTTTAATTGTATGTTTCTTCATTGTTATTGGCAATCCCGAAGAGATTGAAAATAGCAGCCAATTTTTTTAATCACAGGTATTATATTTACCTTTATATGGGCCAAACTTTGTGCGACCAAGAGGTTCTTTACATGCCTCTTTAGCTTTTTTCATAAACCCTTTCTTAGCATAACTTGTATCATCATCTTTATTAAATAAAATAGCATCCTCTATTAGATAATTACCATCAGGACATTGACACACGAATCTAGGCCAACCAGAAATATCATCGTAACACATACCTATATAAGATATTACCCCATTAGAGTTTTCTTCACGAACCCTCTCTGTTTTTTTCGCTCTTTGTTTCCTTCCTAATTCATCATTAGCTATCTCCCAAATATAATCAGCATTATCAAACATGGGCGAAAGCAATACTATTTCAACATTTCTTTTTGACCTTAATAATGATTCCTCCAAGTTGAAATCTAATTTAATATCCTCAAACCCTAACTCAGAGATATTATCTTTTATGTAAGCACACAGCTTCTCTAACTTTTCAGGATTATACACCCCACTAAGGCTTTTGGTATTAAATGCGGTATCATTCTTAATGTAATAAACCCCTTTCATCTCTTCAGTTGAATTATCTCTAAGAATGTAGTTAACACCATAAATAGATTCTTCTACCATAAAACAACTTTTCACGGGATCGGTCGTGAAATATTTTTTATTTTCAAAACTATTCCCTACTATTTCTGGTTTGAATCCTATCGAAAAAGTTGGTCCAGAAAGGCTTGCAACAATAAAATTATCGTTATTTTTAATTTGATTAATTAATTTTTTATCAGCCTTAGTAAGGTTTTGTTCTATTGAAAATCCTGTATTTATCTTAAAAGGGTTTTGTCCAAATTCATCTGTCGCAAAGGTTCTTACTTCACAACCAAGAGAACGGTATGTATTAAATTTTAATTTATAACGAGGTCGAGATATAATGAGTGCTTCAATATATTCTTGAACTTCTGGTCTTCTCAAATGCTCTTTAAGTTTCACAAATACTTCTTTGTAGCTTAAATTACTGGCATCAATTACATATTTTTTAGCAAAGTATTTCTCCTTAAGTTCCTTAACTCTTTTTTCAGCATTTTGAACTATACTAATTTGAGATAATCGTTCTGAATCGTTTTCAAATTCTTCAATAGTCTCAGTCATAGATGCGTTCCATTTTTTTGTATTCCACCCATTGTTGAAAGGCAGGTATCTATTAAAAAAACCGGAGTGCATGTTACTAACCTTTGCCATTGTACTAGTTCTATAAAAAACAGGACGTGCTACCTGTTGGATATTCTTGAGGTATTGTAACTTTTCACGAGTCATTGAATTATGATCTATCCAAGTACGTGAATTTTTCTCAAAAACTAAACGAAACGGATATACAGAAGTTGATTGGAGTAGCAGCGCCAAGGCAATATTCTTATCCCTTTCTTTTTCCATTCCTTCATAATTATTATTTGCTAATAGATCATACAATACCGCTTTTCCAGCATACAAATTACCATACTTTGGATATTGACTTATTAAAACATCTATTTCTTTAATTGCTAGCTTACAATTGGAAACCCAACTATTATTCATATTATAGGTAAGTCTTATCGCACGATTAAAGCCATAAGTTATGTCGTATAATTTTTTTTCTACTCCACCCGATGCATTATAACGTTTGTTATTTTTATAATACCCACAAAGAAAATTAGCTACTTCATTAGTATTATTTATCATCCATTCTAATGATTTATCTTCAAGATTATCAATTGTTCCCTTCTCAGTTGAAATGAAATTATCAAAAAAATCTTTTCTCTTATTTTGATTTTTGTTATACTCTAATTTCGTTCCTTCATGACTTGTCCCAACCCAATAGCCTGACTTGATACGTTTTTTATTTTTGTATCGATCTCCAACAAAGACTTGGTCTTCTGGAAACCACTCCCCTTCGTAGTAATCACCGTTTTTATAAATCATCTTTCCTTTCCCAGACTTATATCCATCACTAAAATTTCCTTCGTATTTTTTTATTGAAGAAGTTTTTTTGTAAGTTAATTTTCCAATACCGTGCAATTTGCTATTTTTAAATTCACCCTCGTAGGTTTCCCACTCTGTGTTATATGCAAATTTCCTTTTTCCGTTCCCTTCAAGTCTCCCATTAACAAATGAACCTTCAGAGTAATATCCATCAGTAAAGGTAAGTCGACCATTATCCATCTTTCCCTTATTTATCTTCCCTTTGAATTTGTATAATAATTTTCCTTTACTATAGAAAGACAATTTTCCTTTACCATGAATGTAGCCTTCTTTACAGTTACCATTCCATTCGACTTTAACATTATCTGCGTTTTGATTTGTAAAATAGAAACAGTTTTCCGTGGACTTTACTTTGTTTTTCTGAGCTTGTCCTGAGAAGGAAAAAAGCATCAATAATATTATTGTTATGTTCTTCATTTTTATGATTTTACAAGTGTTTATTTAAGCATCAAGTGAGGTAGTTACAAAATTGTGTTGTTTTCTGAAATAGTATAATACATCTCTCATCAGCGTCGAAAATACCTCTATACCAATTCCCATTAGACATTTTAATCTTGAGACTATTCCCTTTAATTTTTTCAATAATTATTTCTGAGTTATTATCCAATCTATTAACCCTCCTTCCAGATATACGGTCTTTCTCCTCAGTTTTTCTTTAATTTTGAAGCAGCACTTTCTCTTGCATCAGAATTAATTGGAATAACGATTAAATCATTATCTGGGTAAGGAGTTTCTTTTGTGAAGGCTTTAAAACTTATTTCGTATATGTTAATCCGTCCCGCATAGGGAAAGTATATCCTTTGTTCTCGACTGGCTTCATTTTCATGTTACCTTATTATTTGTCAATCAAGAAGTAGTATTAGTTTTTTGATTCCTCCACTCTTTTAATCTTAGCAAAAAGCGACTCTTTTTTGTGTCCTTTAATTGTATGTTTCTTACTAACCCCTTATCCTTAGGGCTTACGACTTCTTCAAATTCTCCAAAAGGAGTTTTGTAGGTAATTTTCAATCTCTGTGTTGAATTATTAATCAGGTCAATTGTAATATCAGAATCAAAATCAGGATCGAACATGGTCGGATCTTCAATACTGATAGAAGCTTTGGTTTGGCTTTTATATTTTTTTATTAAATGAAATCCATTGATGCCAAGGCTTGGCTAATTCGCCATCTAGCATTTTATCCATAATTTTAAAATCATAATTCTACTAATTTTATTTCTCCGTTCCTATATATTTTTAAGTCAGCCCTATTGGATGTACCTGATAGGGTAAAACTTCCAGAAATTAGATTTCCATTATATTGATAAGTAAAGGTGTATTCACCTGTTACTGAACCACCAGTCATCATCGGCCTATATACTTTAACTCGGTCTCGTCCAGACCACCCCGATACCTCTACACCTTTCGGTTTACTTGTAATTTTAAAATCCTTATTTCGCTCAATTACGTCTATCATATCAATCTCTATAACACACTCCTTTGCCGTTTCGGATTTGCTACTACTTGAACTACTTGACCTGTAACTTTCATTGCTTCTAGATTCATCAACTAGTGCCGACACAGCCCCAAAAGTTTCTATCGCTTCCCCCCATGTCATACCATTTTTATCAATCCCTCTTAATACTACACATACGACATCGTTACTAAATACTCCATGTCTATATGCTACGCCATTTACTTCGTTTTGAATATGTAAAAGAGGTAAACTAAAATCTCCAAAATCTAGAGTACCTAGTTTCTCAACTTTATTAAGGACTGCATCATTAAATTCATTCCTGCTTACATTCTCACAATAAAAATTAACCTTAACGGTTTTTTTGGTCTGAAACCCAAATCCTTGGTCATCTATTACGTAATCCTCTTGAGCTTCTTCTTCCCCAGTATCATTATACAAACAATTGGTATACATTGGAAAACTAATGGCTGGCCATTGGTAATGACTTAGCTTTTCCCCTTTGGGATAAAACCTAAAAATAAAATTTCTTTCATCTAAGGATTGCTGCATTTGTGAAGGTTGCATTCCGTTAGCATCAACATTATTAACTCTATAAGCTAATCCCATTACGGTTTTTTTTAAAAAATCTTCTCCATATTCTTTTATAAGAGCATTTAACATATTATCAAATATTTTAAATGCTTCTTTTTTATTTTTAGCTTTGTAATCACCTTGTTTTCGTTTCTCACCACCGAAATTATTGCTTTTCCAAAAGTGATTTATTCTTGGAAGTTTATCTCGTAAATCATTAGATTGTATCTTTCCGTTTCTCCACTCCCTGTAGTCCATTGCATTGCCTTGAGAATCGTAACATACTGCTTTTATGGCACCAACTCTATCGTCGAAATAACCATCTAACTTATAATATTCTTTCACCCCTTTATAACTTAAATTACTACTCCTATACATGGAATAAACTCCTCTTCCTTTTCGGTATCCTTTTTCATATTCTCCAATATATCGCTCATATTTATATTCTTTTCGAGAATGGGGGTTTTTTGACTCAAAAGTACCTTTACCTGTAATAAAACCATTTTTACACTCCCCTGTCCATGTAAAAGCTGCCCACGCACCATCTTCCATTTTTTCCGAAAATGTTCTTTTTTTATGTACAGGGTAATAGCATTTACATTTCTTTGTAAAATTTCCTTTTTTGTCCTGCACGTAACCTTTTATTTTTTCAAAATTAATTTGACCAGTTGTTGAGTCACAAAAACAAATAAGTATTACAAAAATTAAATAGGTAAGAAATCTTTTTTCTTTCATGATATGTGTTTTAAAAAATTTAGTTACTCCTTTTGATAAATTACTTTTGTACTTTTTAAACTTTTAGTTATTCAATTAAAAAATGGGAACTATACCATACAAATAAAATAAAATAGTTCATTACTTTTTAACAAAAGAAACACTCCCCTCATCTCCAACCTTAATACTATAATGCCCAGTAGCCAATGATGAAATATCAAGTACCGTATCGTCTGATGAAATCATTATTGACATCATCTCTCTACCATTCAAGTCGTAAATCAATAATTGTTTTTGTGTAAAGAATGTCGTCTTTGGAAATTCTAACTTTATCCAATCACCAGAAGGGTTCGGATACACTTGTAGTTCAGCATCAGTTAATAAATTCTTTGTTGGAGTGGTTCCAGTTGAAAGATTCCATTTAACAACAATCGCATCGTAATCATCTAATTCTACTCCAGCTAGTACATTTGATTCTGAATAACCAAAACCCAGTAAGTGATCACCGTTTTCTACCCATCGAGAAATAAATTCATCTCCTGCCCCATCTATCCAGTTTTGTTCTAGGATAGCACCAGTTTGTTGATCAAGCACACAAGACCAACCTACATCGCCCTGACAATCTGTACAGCTTAATACATCTTGCGATTCATTAAATGCACTTAAAGAAACAGGCGCTACAATATTCCCATTACTTAGCTCTGTAAGCCGAGCACCAAATTCATTAGCCTTTGTACCTAATTTGGCTTGCCATATAATATTGCCGGTCGGTTCAATTTTTACCACCCACATATCATAGTCATTATCACCGTTTCCGAAGTCTTGGGTAATATCACCATTGGCTGATTTAGTTTGAGCATTGAAAATAAAGTTGCCATCTTGTGTAGGGATAATTTCACCTAAATGACCTAGGTCTATATTTACAAAGGCTACATTATCAATATTAGATCCTCCATAATTTTTTGCCCATACGACTTCTCCACTTGTTGTTAATTCCGCAACAAGAATATCTTCTGCCCCATATAATGACGTAGGAAAACCAGAACTAGATGAAGGTGGGTTAGTAAGCATTCCTAAAACCATATAATTATCTCCTTTAGACTTTATGCTTACCAAGGAAGTAAAGTTAGCACTATCTAAATCGACAGACGAAGTAACTTCTAAATCTGTTCCGATATGGATAAGGTCATCTCCTGCTACAGTTGTAAAACTACCATCGCTATTTTCGACAATATCTGTCAACACGAAGTCGAAATTTTCAGCAGCTATTACGTTTAAATCAGTATCCAATATAATGATAAACCCGATGTCAGCGTCTTGCCCAGTTACGAGAAGATTCCCATTTGCCAGCGATAATAATTTTGTAGGGAAAAGTTCTGAAAATCCATAGGTTGCACTATTTGTTCGCTGACCACTATTATTATATTTAGCTATTAAAAGTAAATCACCTTGATTCCCTTGGGCATTAATTGCTCTTGTTGTACCCGCTGCATATATTTCACCTTGATGTGAGATAGCTTCAAAATAATAATCCTCTGTATTGTCATTATTTGGTAAACCATCAAAATGATCTAGTAGGGTAAATTCTTGTGCATGTAAAGATGTTAGGAAAAAGAAAATGAATAAGAAGTTAATGGTAATTTGTCTTTTCATGTTTATTTGTTTGGAAATTAAAAGAGAGAGCGTTGAGCCTTTTAGGGATAATAGATAAATGAGATTAGAAGTAAATACTTAATGAAACATTAAGATTGAGATTTTCAAAATCTACCAAATTCAATGTTGGTTCAATAATAATATTATCTGTTAATGGATGCATATACCCAACTTCTAGATCAAATAAAAGATTAGTTTCTCCATCAAAACTATATGATTGTACTCCAAGGCCACCAAAGTATTTATCTTTTAAATAGTACCTTCCAAAAGCTCTTAGCGTAGTCGCAAAATCATCACTAAATTTAGAAAGGTTTATGTCCGCACCGATTGCTATATTATCAAAGAAAAAATATCCTCCTCCTACTGATAAATCTAATGGAAGCCCTTTGGAGAATGATATGTTTAGGTCCGAGGAAGCTTTTAAAAAAATTGTTCCTTTTTCAGTCAAGCCTTCTTGAGCATTTAGAGATGATAGATTGAAACCAAAAATAAGAATTAAGAGAAATGTGTAATTTGAAATTCGTTTTTTCATTGTTTTAATTATTTATTTGTTTTATATGTCAAATATCCAACATTAGTCTTTTCTAATTTAAACCCTGTCACAACCTTGCATTTTTCAACCACCAAAACCCTGTTTTTAGCCATGAAATAAATCAACATAAAAACCCACTTTCAGCCTATGTGCTAAAAGTGGGTTTTTATGTAAAACTGATTAGTGTAATTTATCTTTAACTACTTACTGCATATATTTCTATCTCCTCTTTATTTTTTGTCTTTACGCTTCCAGAGAAACGACAATTAAATTCTTTCCTAATCAGCTTCCAGCTTGTGGTTGAAATATTCACGTCTCCTATTTCTCCATGCTTTCCAATTTCTTTTGCCGTATCTATAGCAGCTCCTCGGACTTCATAAGATTTTTTTTGATTGCCTTCTACCTTTATTAATACAGCTCCAGTATGAACTCCGATACGAATACCCAAAGGGGACTGATTAGTTGATGCTGCTTCTCGATCAATCATCAATTGTTTGATTTCTAAAGCAGCTTGAATAACTTTTTTTGTATAATCCTTTTTTGGCTTTGTTAATCCACTTACACATACGTAAGAACTATCTACATAGTCAATTTTTTCAAGATCATAATCAGTAATTATTTGGTCAAAACTATTAAAGCAATCGTCCATTTCTTGAGTTGAATTGTCTTTTGAAAAACCCGAGATGTTAATATATAACACCGTTACTTTTTCATATTCCTTCGCCGTGCTTTTTTTTGTTTCTCCTAAACTCTGCTTTACTTTATGATTACTTGACTTACCAGACAGTTTATTTTTCGCCATAGGTAATTGCTTGAGAAAGGCATTATAATAATTATCACTTATCCCTAATTCTTTATTTTTAGGTTCTCTTAATATAGTTACCGTTCTGTCACCTCGACTAATCGAAAACACCCGCTTTGTATTAACAATATTAGATTTACTAATTCTATAAAAATTATCAGGTAACAGTTGCATGAATCTATTTAGCGTCAAATCAACTTGATGATGAGAATTATCTAATACAATAATAGATTCTCCCCCTCCTGCTGCTTCTAAATAAACTATACTCTCATAGTCAAGCCGAAAGAGACTTCCTTTACTCTGCAGAAAAGTATGACTTGGTTCAATTGAAGACGTATTTATTTTTCTTAATTCCTTATCTAGTTCCAATAAATCTTTCATCTTCGCTGCCATCAATGCATCAATGGCTTTTCGGAATTTAACTTCCCAGTTTTCAATAAAAGGCTTGGTCAAGTATTGAACGATATAACGTCGATAATCATTAAGGGCAGTCAATACATATTCTGGATAGCCTGTAGCCATTACGATATATGGAATCGGAAGTCCATTATTCTGAAGCCTAGATAATAGGGTAAATGCATCTCCTCCGATCAATTGAACGTCCATGAAGGCTACATCTGGTTTGGTTGTCGCAATTAGTCGGTAGGCATCATCAAGATTAGTTGCTTCCCCTATAATGTCTAATTCTGAAAATTCTCCCAGTTTTTTTACTAGCCAGAAACGAATAT
Organism: uncultured Saprospiraceae bacterium; assembly: GCA_937981555.1. GTDB lineage: Bacteria > Bacteroidota > Bacteroidia > Chitinophagales > Saprospiraceae > CAJQQY01. Next base: position 59,700 of record CALJOK010000103.1, on the reverse strand, counting down.
CATCTTCATCTTCTAATACAACACATCGTAATTTAGAGGTATTCATAAGTTATAGTTATATGTTTTGGGTAAACGAATGATCATTCTGGTACCATATCTGTTCCCCATTTCATCTGAGAAAATGTCATCTTCAAATACCTGACTAATAGCGAGCTCATTTTGTTTGTTATAAATTGTTTCTAATTCTTTTAGCATCTTAGTTCCATTTTGTGTTCCCTTCGAGCCTATTTTATGTGCAGCCTTTCGTCCTACTCCAGTATCTTCGATTTTTACCAAAACCATGTTCGTCTCTTCTTCAATGGTTAGTTTTATTTTGCCTCCTCCTTTTTTATTTCGAATGCCATGCTCTACTGCATTTTCTACATGTATCTGAATCATTAACAATGGAATATTAATATCTTCATATTTTTCGAAATGCTCAAAGTCGGAAATGTCATATTGGAGATCATTTTTAAATCTACGTTTCTGTATAAATAAATAATTCTTGACTAAAAGCATTTCATTGGGTAAACTATGATATGCTTTTTCGGCTCGACTGTTCTTAAACACGCTGCTAATGTTTTCTGAAAGTTTAGCTACTACGCTGACTGCTTCTTTGTCATCATTATCATCAAGCCGAACCTGCAACCATTGCAAGGCATTATTAATAAAATGAGGATTTAGCTGATTTACAATCGCTTGTACCTGTAGCTTTTCCTTTTTTAAATTGGCCATTTGGACTTTATTTTTTTCGATCTGCAGTTCCCGTTCATATATTTCTTTTTCCTTTTTCAGATAATATAAAGCGACTGCTAGTAAGAATGCAAAAATAGTTGTCCAAAACAACGGATTTCGCCATAAAACCTTAGGTATTAGGAACTTAAGTTTCTTAGGAGCTGAACGCAATCCGTTCTTTTCTGCGATTACTTCAAATGTATAATCACCTGCGGAGAGATTTAAATATTCGATAAAAGTCTGATTCGTTAACTTAGACCAATCTGAATCACCTGATAGTCTATACCTAAAATGGATGTTATCATAATACAATGGATTGGGCGCATGACTGAAGTTTATCCTCAGCGTTCGTTCTGTCGATTCAAGTTTAATCTTAGTATCAAATGCGAAGAATCTCTTTTCGCCAACTTCAAGGCTATCGATAATTATAGTAGGTATGGCTTTATCCTTTGTTAAGAGCGTTGGATTAAATCTGACCACACCTTTATTTCCTGTTAGCCAGATATCTTTATTATGATCTATCCAAACCCCATTCTGATTTATATGACCAGCATTATTTCCATTCTTGGAATTGTAGGAATGAATTAATAATTGCCTTGGGGTGGCGTACCAAGCGTCGAGGTCTAATAAAAAATATCCTTTTTTGTTCCCAATAATTAGGGTATGCTCATCGTAGAGTTTACAAACCTGAATCATAGATTCCCCTAAATAATCCGAAGCCACCAACGCTAACTCATTAATTTTAATATCAGGTGTTATCGTTGTGCTATTTTCAAAAAAGCACAATCCTTTATCTGTCCCAAACCATAAATTACCTTGCTGGTCTTCAGCCATACTCTGAACACCTAGATTTTCAGGATGCTGTTCTTTCACCCAATTATAAATCGTATCCCTATCAGGTAAATAAACAGATAAACCTTGACTACCTCGTCCCATCCAATAACGCCCCTTATGATCTTCTAAAGCTGTCAGGACATTTTTAAGTTTCAATCCTTTTGAAGCGTCAATTTTTTTCCAATCAGCATGCTCGATTCCTTTTTCCCCTTTTGGTAATATCCATAATCCATTATTCATAGTTCCATATAATAGACTACCCTGTCGATCCCAATCCAGAAAAAATCCTTGCATGTTCGGACATAAAATTTCATATTCTCCTGCATGATTAAACTTCAAGATGCCAAAATCAGACATTTGCGATATTCTAGCTGCTCCGTTAGGAAAGTAATTAAAACCTTGTTTATCTCTGACTCCTGAATCATTGAATCGACAAAAAGGAAGAAGATTATCGGGCGGTAAATTTAAATTGAAACCATCAAATGAATGAATGCCTATCTCAGATGATGCGGAATGGTGCCAAGAGGATAACCATATACGGTCACCGTACCCTCCAGTAATACCCCAGGTATTGGAAGGTAATCCTTGATCATTGACAGATAACAATAATTGGTCGGGGAAAAGTCTAACGACCTCATGTCCATTCGTGTACCAATATGTTCCTGCTTTATCTTTAGAAAATTGTGTTCTTCTATCTATTTGACTTGGGACTTCATTAAAGATGGTGGTTTGGATAACTTCATTAGAAGATGGATGATGCTCTGCTAAGACGAATAGGTTGGGAAAATTAGAATCATCAATTTGCCATAGCGTACAAAATAATCCTTTTGAGGGCTTCTCATTTTGACCAAAATGAAAGGAGCGAAACTTCATAGGAACCTTTTCTAAATTATTTCCATACCTAGTTAATTTAGGTGGTTCCACTTCTTTCCAATTTTCCTCTTCAAAACTACTAATTAATAATTTTCCCTTTTCTTCCTTATAATAGGTATATCCTTTTGTATTTTTGATCTTTAAACGAAAGGCATCATCATGATATCCACTACCAATTGGCATTTTCTTAGTCGCTCCATTCTTAAAAATAAGAACAGTCTCCATTTTGTTACTGTGAGCCAAGTACATACACAAATCTTCTTCCCAACGAGTTAACCCTGAGTCAATTAAAGGATTTTTAATCATCTGACCATACTGATTCAGCAGTTGTTCACTCAAAAATGGTTCTCCTTCTAAATCAAATGATTGAGTCTTATAATCAAACTCATGTATCCATAATTGTTGGGTAGTATCTATTCTCCATGCTTTCAAATTCCGTGTTTCTGGATCAATAAACATATGAGGATCTTCCTTATAAATAGGAGGAAATTGTTTCTGTCCTTCCAAAAGAGTATCCTGCTTAGAAGTTAAATTAACATACTGTTGAAAAGCACCATCCAAATACCTAGTTGTTCCTTTTGAATATGGATGATGTATCCATATACCTCCCTCCTTATCTTCACGGAATCCGTAGCTCCAACTAAATAAAAGACCATCCTCAACGGTAAAATTTTGCCAAGCTTTCCCATCAAAGTAATTAACTCCTCCTCCTCTTGAATCAACCCAAATTCCTCCTTTTGAATCAAGGAATGTATTATAGTAAGGTAAAGAGATTCCATCATTTTGCCCATAGGTAACTTTCCCACAAACTTGTGCAGAAAGTTGTAGTGTTAGAATAGAACAAAATAATAGTAACTTATGGGAAAGGGACATATAACAAAAGTAGTTTTTTAATTATCTCAATAATGGAATATTAGAGGTCAATAATAATCAATTACTTTTAATTTTTCAATAACATTAAGGTCATGTCATCAAATTGAGTTAGTTGATTTAACTGCATAATTTCATCAAATTTATTTTCCCAATTTTCTGATTTTATAACTAACTCTAATTCTTCTTGGTATCTTTTTCTATTAGTAGAAATGCCATCAGACATTAATGCGAAGGAAGTATCTCCCTTTAACTTCCCCCCACTCTTAACTCTACTCGGAAGTAAATCAGGTCTAATTCTAAAAGCACATTCAGGAGTCAACTCTTCAATCGTATCATTTTCAAATTTTAAAATAAGACTATCTCCAATTCCAAAATAGAAATACTCCTCAGTTTCCTTATCTATTATTACAGCAACTAAGGTGGTCAGCATTCCTTCACATTCTCCTTTCGTCCAATAAATTCTTGCATATGTTTTCATCAAGCTATGGGCAATTCCTTCTTTGATCCCTAAGTCACGGTATTCGTTTTGGAAATAATGAATAAGGTCCTGGCATGCCTGTTCTGATGCTTTCCAATCGCAAGCGTTTCCACCTACTCCGTCAGCTACTATTGCTATGGTTACAGAATCATCTTCAAAGAAGTTATAGTTATCTCCATTTTTCCTTTTTCCTTTATTGGGAATGCTTTTAACGATGTGCTTCATTATTAATTCAAAATGGTTGGAGATTTTGTTATTAAATATTTTCCTTGCTCTGCAATCACAATAGAATTAGGAATAATTGAACTTGATTTTTCTTTTATCTGTCAATGCTAATTGTGTCGTACAGCGGAGAAAAGAACCAAATTATTTTCTAGGTTCATCTTTGTTGAATTCAGAATTGGATGTGTTGTTTTCATCAAAAGTGTAGATGTTCATAATTTCGCTTTTTGGTTTTGAGTGTGTAAAAGGTAGAATAAAAATAAGTAGAAATATAGAGTAGAAAGGGGAATATCTAATTTTTTTCGCTCTCTGGCTATTATGCGAAATTGGTTTTTTGGAAAAAAAAAAAGCCACAAGCAATTCAGCAACTCGCTTCCTAAGTTTTTTTCTTTTAATTGACATATAATAACAATGCACTTACATCTTGCGACGTAAGTGCATTTGTTGTCTTTGTTACTGTATTTTGTCCCCATCGACTTGTAGACTGTCGGACTAAGTCCGCTTCTGCCGTATGTTGACTTTAAAGTCAACACGAGCAACACAGCTCTTTAATTGTCAGTCTGCTGTATCGGACAGCGGGGGTACAAAAGCAAATAGATTTCATATTATTATTATTTTAAAAATTCAGTTATTTTTTACTTAACTCCTCTGCACCCGATGCAAGCATCGGGGAATTCTTTAGATTAAAATCTTTTTATAATATTATTATTGCAAACAATGGTGTTGAAGGAATAAAAATATTGGAGGCGCAATCGAGCCATATTCATTTGATTATTTCAGATATCATGATGCCTGTTATGGACGGGTACAATTTTTTAGAGGCAGTCAAAAAAGATGAGAATTTTGCAGCTATTCCTTTTATTATGTTGACTGCATTAAATGATATTAAATATAAATTAAAAGGATTGCGAATCGGAATTGATGATTATTTAACCAAACCATTTGTGGAAGAAGAGTTAATAGCTAGAATTGATAATTTAATAAATTATGCAGATGAAAAGAAGGCATTTCAATTGGCAGAAGAAGCTTTAAACGCCGTTCCCTCTGTTGGAAAAAAACAATTGCTCATAGAAGGCGGAGCAAAAATGACTTTGGAAGACATGGAATGGTTGACAGATCTCGAAAACGTCGTTCGTGAAAATATATCAAACAGTAGTTATACTGTCGATAAATTGGCAAAAGAGTTGGCTATGAGTCGATCATTGGTTTATCGAAAAATAAAAACATTAACAGGACTGACTCCAAACAACTACATCAATCAGGTTCGATTTGAACAAGCTCGATAATATTTGGAATCTAATAAATTTGCTAATATTAAAACGATTGCTTACAAAGTAGGTTTTAAAGATGAAAAGTACTTTGCTCGGAATTTCAAAAAACGATTTGGAAAGTATCCAAGTGAATATTAGAGTATTTTTTTAATTCTCTCGATTAAGCTTTTAATAGAAGGCTTTATAATATCCTAAAAAAAGTTGACCGACAACTAAACATAAATTTCTACATAAAAGTAAAGTCATCTAAGTATACTTAGGTGACTTTACTTTTATGATAAAAAAAACAGATTTACTTATATCCTTACTTTTCATAATCCTAGAATTTAAAATATCTCCACTCCGATCCTTAATATTGTTTTATCTGATTTCTTTCACCATTTGCCGATATTATATGACTTTATTAAGAAAAAATTAACATATTAGAGCTAAGATTAAAACAAGACAAGAAATTTAATTAAAACGATCTTTTTAGACATCAGACTACTCAAAAACTAAGTATAGCTTAAGGTCTCATTACTAAAACTATCGTACAGCTAATCGAACAAAATATGACTGAATTATTTCAAGCTGCACTTTCTGCGGAAAACATTATCTACACATTGCTGTTGGTCCTCGTACTTCTCTATTGGCTATCCGTCATTGCAGGAGGCTTGGATATGAATGCCTTTGATATTGATCTAGATGTGGATGCTGACCTTGATGTAGACTTGGATGCAGATGTAGATGGTGCGGAAGGGACGAGTGGCTGGCTGGCAGGGGCACTTCATTTTTTCAATTTCGGAAAATTACCCACTATGGTAATTCTTTCTTTTGCCATCTTGTTTGCTTGGATGATCAATATATTAATGAACCATTATTGGGGAGGAGGCAATTTGATTTTTGCACTCATGTTAATGATCCCCAATTTATTTATCAGCCTTCTTTTAACAAAGGTAATTACAACTCCTTTGATACCTGTTTTTCAACAACTCAATACGCCGGAAGAAGATGTTGACTTTGTTGGAATGCTTTGTAAACTGACCGTAACGGCCAATCAAACAAAGAAAGGACAAGCTGAGGTTATTCATAAAAACAGGTCACTACTCATTTATGTCAAAGTGGACAAAGACGATGTGGTCCAAATTAATAAAGGAGAAGAGGCTCTTATTCTTCGCCCTTCCAAAGATGCTTCTTATTTTTTGATTAGGAAGCCAACAGAAATAGTCTTCTAATCTCTAGTCGAAAACGATTGTTTTCACCCTTTAAAAGTTATCAAAGTGAAGCTGTCAACCCCTGCTTAGAGCGGAGTACCTCAGACGAATCACTTAACATTATATCAACTAATATCAAAATCAATAAAAATTTAAACCTATGGTATCTAACGTATTTTTAATTGTCCTTGCCATCATTTTACTCATCCTTGTTGGTTTAGCTTTCGCTGTAACCTCTTGGTATAAAAAAATTCCTCAAGGGCAAGCACTTATCCGAACAGGACAGGGAGGAACACAAGTAGCCTTAAATAAAGGAATGTTTGTGATTCCCGTTTTACACATGGTGGAACAAATGGATCTATCTGTAAAAACAATAGAAATTGGTCGATTGAACAAAGACGGCCTGATTTGTAAAGACAATATGCGAGCTGACATCAAAGTGGTCTTCTTCGTACGTATCAATGATGACCCTGCGAGTATCCAAAAGGTGGCAGGTGCCATTGGTACAGCACGAGCATCTGATAAAGAAACGCTTCGACTTTTATTTGAAGCCAAATTTTCGGAAGCCCTTAAAACGGTTGGGAAGCGTTTTGATTTCGTAGACCTTTACGATTCCAGAGATAAATTTAAACAGGAAATTATTGATGTCATCGGCGTTGATCTAAATGGTTATGTGGTAGATGATTGTGCCATTGATTATTTGGAACAAACAGGTTTAGAATTTCTGAACGAACACAATATCCTTGATTCAGAAGGTATTAAAAAGATTACTGAGTTGACCGCTACTCAAAAGATAAAAGCTAATTTTATTCGCAGAGAAGAAGAAAAAACTTTGAAGGAGCAAAACGTAGATGCTCAAGAAGCAATCCTTGAATACGAAAGACAATTAGCAGAAAAAGAAGAACGTCAAAAAAGAGAAATTGCCAACATCAAAGCGAGAGAAGGGGCAGAGATTTCTAAAATTAACGAAGAAGAAAGACTACGTTCTGAAATGGTTCGCATTCATACGGAAGAAGAATTGGCCATTGCAGAAGAAAACAAATTACGTCAAGTAATTGTCGCTGCAAAGAACAAAGAAAAAACAGAAGCGGTAGAAAATGAAAGAGTGGAAAAAGAAAGATTACTAGAACAAACCGAAAAAGAGAAAATCGTAGCACTCGCCGAAATTGAGAAACAACGGGCCATTGAATTAGAAAAGAAAAATATTCAAGATGTAATCAAGGACCGTATCATTGTTGAGAAAAAAGTAGTGGAAGAAGAAGAGAAAATCAAAGATACTAAAGCCATAGCAACTGCTGAAAGATCAAAAAATGTCGCTATCATCAAAGCAGAAGAAATTGGTCAAGCGACTGTTATAGAACAAGAGAAACTAGCTCAAGCAGAAAAACTTTCGGCAGAGATCAAAGCAGAAACTTTGGTCATCGAAGCAGAAGCATCTATGAATGCTGCGGAAAAAGAAGCGGAAGCTAGAAAAATTCATGCAGAAGCAAAAGCTGCAGAGGAAGCAACGATTGGATTATCCGAAGCACAAGTTATCGAAGCCAAAGCCAAAGCAAGAGAACAAGAGGGAAGCCTCGAAGCAATCGTTATAGAGAAGAAAGCAATTGCTGAAGCAAAAGGCATCGAAGCCAAAGCAGCAGCTCATAAAATGCAAGGTTTAGCTGAAGCAGAAGTAGCGGCAGAACTTGGCGCAGCTGAAGCAAAAGTAATGACTCAGAAATATACTGCTGAAGCAAAAGGCGTAGAAGAGAAAGCACTTGCGATGCAAAAATTAGATGGTGTTGGTAAAGAGCACGAAGAATTCAAACTCAGATTAGAAAAAGAAAAAGCCATCGACTTGGCAGAGATTAATGTCCAACAGCATATTGCAGAAGCGCAAGCTAAGGTTCTTGCCGAAGCTTTCAAAACTGCTAATATTGACATTGTCGGCGGTGATATGACTTTTGTAGATAATATCATGAACTCTATCAACAGAGGAAAATCGGTGGATCGAATGTTAGATAATAGCAAACATTTGACAGATGTGAAAAATAGATTATTGTCCAGCGGCAATAAGGTAAATGGTGTTGGAATAATTTCTAAGGTAAAAGCTCTAATTGCAAAAACAGGCATCACTAACGATGATTTAAAAAATCTAACCATAAGTACTTTACTCCTAAAAATACAGGATCAAGTAACAGAGGAAAAAGATTTAAGTCTGATCAATCAATTAATGATGACAATCAAAGACCTCGGCATTGGTCAAAAACCAGCCGAAGATGTTTTGTAAAAACTGAAGGCTGCACCGATTAATACTAGAGTTTATTCTAAATAAAGTTGTATGGCCGGACCGTAAAACGTCTAACGTTCAACAAAATACAATCTACTTATCACTAAGGTGAAAAAGTATTAATCGGTGCTAATTAGAAAAAGGAATCCATTACATTCAACATCACAATCCTTTTTAGTAAATGACAAATATCAAAGAAAAAAATATAGGCTTAGAGGGAGGTACCTACGAAATCATCCAACAGCGTTTACAAGAACAGGCGAAGGAATTGAACAAGCGACTCCAACTCCTCAATAATGCTCGTAAGGAAGTTTTCGGTGCCATAGAAACTCAATTGATCGCCAATGATCGTATCAATACCGACATTCATTGTACAGCCAGAGATGTCTTCTCGATTGGCAATCAATGTTTGTTTGGATATAATGTTCATGTCGGCTTAAGGTCGGGCATTAAACTCAGCGATGTTTTTAGTCTGTATCATTTTGAGGACAATCGTTTTCAAGAAAGTGATCCGTCTTTACTGAACAACGAAAAATTCCAAACGGATTTTCAAAATCTGTATCGGTATTATAAGCAAGCTTACTTTGCTCGGTTTGTCGTTTTAAATTCTTACTTGTATATGGTTTTTCATGTCAGTAAGGAAGGGACTGATTTCAAAGTTTTTAAATGGCTAATTAGAGACGATAGGTTGGAGTACATTGATGCTCGTTCTGACCAAGAAGTTCGGTTTCCAAATCAACATGAATTTCAATGGCAACGTGCGCATCGTGATTTTCATCGAAAAGGAAAGCACCCCCATGTTTCTATTCTGGATCGAGTTTTTGTCGAAACTGTTGGCGGGGATCTTACCATTAAAGTGGAAGACAATACGGATGATGGCTTAGGGATTTACAGAGAAGAAGTGGAGTACAAAGAACAGACGCTCGATGATGCTGAATACCTTTTTGCAGACTTAGGTAATCTGATTGTATTAAAAATAAAGCCTTATCAGGAAGACTTCCGTTATTTTGTTTTTAATGAAAAAGTGCAGGAGATTCAGCGGATTGATTCCTTGGAAGACTCTGGAGTTTTGTTGCCGGACCAACATGGATTGATCTTCGCCAACGGTTATTATTTGCAGACAGGAGAATTTAAGCTGTTCGATCCTGACATGAGAAACAAACAGTTTAAAAAACGAATTATTTCTCCCAACGGAGAAGACTTTCTCTATGTTTTTTATAATAATAAAACTGGAGTTTATGTCCTTTTGCATTACAACCTTATCGAGCAAAAAATAATTACGCCTATTATTTGTAATGGTTATACACTTTTCCCAAACGGCGAATTGTGTTATTTCCGAGCAGAGGATGAAGCCACTAAGCATCATGTAATGCAAATTTGGCAAACACCATTTGTAAGTACGGTTTCTGTACCTTCAGATCATACTGATTCTTACTTATTCAAAGTTGGCAATAAAGATATTGTCAAGGCAATGGCAGAGTGTCAAGAGATTTTGACGCTCAGTAATAAGCAAGATTCTTACTTCGGCTTGTACAATGATTTGTTGAAGAAAAGTACGGATCTGACGGATGCTTACTATTGGATTGGCAAGCCAGAAACGTTCAACATGCAGGAAGTCATTCAGCAGATTGGCGAAACAGCTTCCACCGCTATAGATGAGTTTGAAAAGAAAAATCGAATTGAGAAAAACACTAGAGCTGAAATTTTAAAAGCTGAGAACAAAGCAAAAGAATTGTTTAAACGGAGTCGTTCTCAAACTTTTGACAAGGTTGATTTATTTGTAGAAACCTTGGCAGAGCTTCGAGTATTTCGAGGACAAATTATTTCACTTAAAGAACTTCGATATACTGATTTACCTGTCCTTGAAAAATTAGAAACCGAATGCGCTGTTATCAATACAGAGTTGTCCAATGACTGTGTCCAATTTTTGTTAGAAGACAATGCATTAGAACCTTATCTGGAAAAAATAGCATTAGAACAAAAAGATTTAGAAACGATTAAGACCGCAGCAGAAGCAAAGGTCAAGGAAGCGAATGTTGAAAAAATAGGACAGGAGCTAGAATTGTTGATTGAGATTGTCAACAATCTAAATATCGATGATGCCACACATAGTAGCAAAATCATTGAGGCTGTTTCTTCTATGTTTGCTGGTCTCAATCAAGTGAAAGCAGCTATAAAAAGGAAACAAAAAAATCTAGGTGGTCAGGAAGCCATCGCGTCATTTAATGCACAAATGAAACTCCTCGACCAAGGAATCATTAGCTATCTTGACTTGGCAGATACTCCTCAAAAAAGTGATGAGTACCTAACCAAACTCATGGTCCAATTAGAAGAGTTGGAAAGTAAGTTTGTAGAGTTTGATGATTTTATTGTTAAAATAACGGATAAGCGGGAAGAAGTATATACAGCTTTTGAAAACCGAAAAAATAGCCTAAAAGAAGCGAGGAACAATAGAACCCTTGCCTTAGAAAAAGCAGCGGATCGAATACTAAACGGTATCCAAACTCGTGTTAAAAATATAAAGACGCTGGACGAGATTAATGGTTTTTTTGCTGGCGATTTAATGATTGATAAAGTGAGGGACCTCATCCGTCAATTGAATGAATTGGATGACAGCAATAAGGCGAACACCGTCCAAACAAAATTAAAAACACTAAAAGAAGAAACCATTCGGCAGTTAAGAGATCGCGAGGATTTGTTTGTCGATGGCGAAAATATTATTCAACTGGGTAAGCACAAATTCTCTGTCAATATTCAGCCGCTAGACTTAACCATTGTACAAGAAAAAGGAGCGTTGCTTTTTCACCTTACTGGAACCGATTTTTTCTCAGTCATTAAAGACCCAGCTTTAGAGGAAACGAAACCTGTCTGGGCACAATCTCTTATTTCTGAAACAGCGGAGGTGTATCGGTCAGAATATTTAGCCTATGAACTTTTTCAGTCCATTGACAAAGAAAAACTAAACAATGCGAATGGTCAGCTCATAGATCTCATCAAAGAAAATACCGCCACTCGATATCAAGAAGGCTATACCACGGGTATTCATGATGAAGATGCAAATAGATTGTTAAGGGCCTTAATAGACTTGTCAAAAAATATTGATTTATTATATTTTTCTTCTAATGTTAGAGCTTGCGCAAATATTTTTTGGAAACATTTTTTGGATAAAAAACAACAAGGATTGTTTCAACAGCAATTAAGTAGCGCCGGAACCATTATTAAAGTTTTTCCAGAAACGCAAGGTTTTGAATATTTAATCAAGGAATTAAAAACAGTTATAGAATTATTTCAAGAAGAGACCAACTTGTTTGGAAAAGAAGACGCTAGTAAGGTGGCTCAATATTTATTTAGAGAACTATCCAGAGGTGATCGTTTTATTGTAAGTCAGGAAGCTGCGAATTTACGAGAATCATTTTTACAGTTTTTAAAAACTAATAAATCAGAAAATAAATATCGAGATTCCGTTCAAGAATTAGAAGCGCAGAAGTCTGAACAATTCCTACTGATTCAAAAATGGGTACAGGCTTATTTGGAGCAAACAACAGACCACTCTCTCGGGACTTTAACTGAAACCGCTACTCTCCTATTTTTGGATGATTACAAAAAAGATCGCGTGTTAAAAGTACCTACGACTTTTACTATTGATCAACTTCATGGTGATCATCCATTGTTGGAGCAAGGAGTCTACCAACTTGATTATAATATTTTCATGGATAAAATGGAGCAATACACCACATTTGTGGTGCCCCGTTTTAAAAAATTCCAAGAGCTTAAAAAACAAGTTGCCGTAGACTTTAAGCATAAAATGAATTTAGAAGATTTTAAGCCACGGGTCTTAAGTTCCTTTGTAAGAAATCAATTAATTGATAAAGTCTACCTCCCTTTATTTGGCGATAATTTAGCCAAGCAAATTGGAACAGTTGGCGAGAATACTCGAACAGATAGAATGGGTATGTTACTCCTTGTTTCTCCTCCTGGTTATGGAAAAACGACCTTGATGGAATACATCGCGGATCGTCTGGGTTTAATTTTTATGAAAATAAATGGGCCAGCTCTAGGGCATGATATCCGATCGCTTGACCCTATGGAAGCAACAAATTTAGCAGCCAGACAAGAATTGGAAAAACTCAATCTTGCCTTGGAGATGGGAAATAATGTCATGCTTTATCTAGATGATATTCAACATTGTAATCCCGAATTTTTACAAAAATTTATTTCTCTTTGTGATGGCCAACGAAAGATAGAAGGTGTTTATGAAAATAAAAGCAAAGCCTATGATTTAAGAGGCAAGCGTTTTTGTGTTATCATGGCTGGAAATCCGTATACAGAAAGCGGAGAGAAATTTCAGGTACCTGACATGCTAGCCAACAGAGCGGACATCTATAATTTGGGAGATATTATTGGTGACTCAGAGACAGTTTTTAAATTAAGCTATATCGAAAATGCGATTACTTCTAATCCCGTTTTGCAAAAACTAGGCAACAAAAGTTTTAAGGATGTACACACGATTTTAAAAATTGCAGAAACAGGAAACCAAGACAACATAGAATTTACATCAAATCATACTCCCGAAGAAATAAGAGAGTATGTGGCCATCATGAAAAAAATGCTCGTGATTCGAGATGTCGTTTTAAAGGTCAACAAAGCCTACATTCATTCTGCTGCCATTTCGGATGATTATCGAACAGAGCCATCTTTTAAATTGCAAGGTTCTTATCGGGACATGAATAAGCTTTCGGAAAAAGCAGTCGCCATTATGAACGATCAAGAATTAAAGACTTTGATTTTTACTCATTATGAAAATGAGTCTCAAACCCTGACTAACGATGCGGAAGCCAATTTCTTAAAGTTGAAAGAACTTATTGGTGAAATTAATCCTGCAGAACAATCACGTTGGGATGATATAAAAAAGATTTTTAACAAAAATAAATTATTCCGAAATATGGATGGTAATAATCCAATGGCACAAATACTGGCTCAGATGACGGCTTTCACCGATGGGATTGATGGGATACGGGAGGCTTTGGAAGGGCGGAATGATTAATTATTACATAATTGAAAACATGGCCTGTATTAATTTTAAGTCAATCCATTTTAGAACGATACAGTCACAAGAAAAAAGAGGTTTCATAAAATTTATGAAACCTCTTTTTTAACTTATCTGATTCTAATTAATTCGTACGACGAATTTCTTCCGCAGAACCGGTTACTCGTTTTCTAGCCCCTTTAACTTTACTATTTCCAAATCGATGAGAATAAGTCAATCGAAATACTCTTTCCGAAAAGCCATAATATCCTTCATAAATAAAATCAACATTTTGATCTTCTAATCGACCTCTCCAATTTCCACCAAGAAAAATATCATTAGCAGAAATTCCAATCCGAGAACCATTAGGAAATTCTTTTTGGACGCCAATATTTACCGTATTGAAAGATTCCCAAATTACAGATCCCATTAATTGCGGTGAAAAATAAGTGCCCGATATTTCAAGAGAAAATTGTTTTGGAAAAGTGAAAGTTGACGAACCATTTACGTACCAACTTTTTTGCTGGAAACTAACTTCTTGATCATCAATTTTATCAATAACTTCATTCCATTGAGCGGTCCAATTTGTTCGCAGACTCCACCAATCTTTTATCGTCAAAGGAATAGAAATAGTAGCTGAAGCATTTTGAGCATTAATGAAATTCTTTGCTCCATTTATTTGTGTATTCGTAGCTTGATCTACCTCCGGTTGAAAACGGCCGATAGCTTCATCTGTAAATGCATACTCCGTACTCAATGTCAATCTTTTCCAAATATAGGTAGCACGCAATGCATCTGTGATAGATGGTTGCAAAAGAGGATTTCCTGTATTTACCGTATTAGGATCTTGAAAATAAAACCAAGGAGCTAATTGTCGGAAACTAGGGCGATTAATTCGACGACTATAGGAGAATTGAAGAGTATTAGTTTCGTTTATTTTATTAGAAATAAAAAGACTTGGAAATAGCCGTCCATACTTTCGATCGACCAAATCTGGTTGCTCATCACTACTCAGGTTTACATCCGTATATTCATATCGAAGACCAGATTTTAAATTTACTTTCTCTGATATTTTCCAAGAAAGACTAGTGTAAGCAGCAACGATATTTTCTCTCATATTAGCTTGTGATGAAAAGAATGGAGCTCGCACCCATTCCGTTCCTATTTTATCTTCTACCAAAACATCATTATCAAAAGTTGTAAATGTTCCCTTGATTCCCATATCTAAATCAACATTCTCATCAAATGATTTAGAGTAATCAAACTTTCCAACTATGATATTCATTGGAGTTAATTTTGAGACACGAAGTTCAGTTTCCTCCAATAAATTATCATTTCCATCAAACTCTTGATTGCGATAATAAGAAGGGTTATCGTTGTAAAAATAAGCATAGTCAAAATCTAAATTAACTTTTTGGGTTTTGTCTATTTGATGTTGGAGGTTTATATTTCCAAGAATTCTATATGAATGATTTTGCTCTTCATTAGGAATATTTAATCTGTTAATCAATATTCCATTTTCTTTTATCTCAATTTCATTCAAGGCATCCATATCCCAATTTCGGTTCATCCAAGAAGTTAGAACACCCAAAACTGTTTTTTCACTCAACTGAATATCTAAACCAATTTGCGCGTTGTGTACATGAGTTTTGGTTGGATCTCTATCGCCACTTCCGATATTTTCAATCGTATTTCCTTCAAACATAAAACTCCTATAGTTCGTAAATAATTGAGGATTGTTATTAAAATTCCAAGAGTAATCTCCAAACAAATTCACTTTGTTTTTCCGATAATTAAGATTTAAACTCGCTCCCATTTTTTCTCTTTTCCCATAACCTGCATTCAGCGAGTAGCCACCGTTGAATCCTTCATTTTGATTTTTTTTCAAAACGATATTGATAAATCCTGCATTTCCCTCTGCATCAAAATTAGCAGGCGGAGTATGAATCAATTCTATTTTATCAATATTATCTGAACTCATTCCATCTAACATTTGGATCAAAGCATCCATCGGAATTCTTGAAATTTTTCCATTGATCATCACCACTACCCCATCTTTTCCACTCATCGAAATAGAATTGGTTTGAGGGTTAACCACCACTCCTGGAGAGCGCCTCAAAATTTCCAACGCAGTATTTCCAGCTGAGGTAACACTATTAGAAACATTCACAACCATGCGATCAATCTTCTGTTCAATCAATGCACGTTTGGCAACGACTTGAACTTCATTGAGTTCTGAAGTTGATTCTAGAAGAATAATTTTTGGAAAATCAAAAACGCCAGATTTGTCTTGAATGGAAAAAACATCTGAATATTGATTCTGATAACCTACCATATTAACTTGTAATAAATATTCTCCAGCTTCAATTTTATCTAAGAGAAAAATACCTTTTTCATCAGTCAAGTTTCCTGTGACCAACGAACTATCTGATGGTTGAAGTAGTAAGACATTGACATAGGAAAGTGCTCCATTGCCATCTTCCACAACTCCAGAAATTTGTTTTTGAGCTATGGAATTTAAAGAAAAAAATAAAGTGCAACATAGGACAGTTGCCCGTACGACGGGGGATAATATTTTCATTTTTTTGGTTTTTTAATTCTATAAAAATAGACTACAAAAATAAGTATTGGTTGCTTAGAAAACTTAAATTCATCATTCTAGTGCTAGACATTGTAAAAAATGTACTAGCATTTTGGTGCTTTTACAAAAAAATAAACCTGCAAGGGAACTATGATTACTCTTCTGCTGTATTTACTTCTCATTCAATTTTATAACTATGAATTACTTATTCAAATCTCCTCGAGATCAGCTTTGCTAATATCCTTAGCAAACTTTTCTTATGGATCTTTTTATTAAAACCGAAAATGCAATTGAGCTTTTCTCCCAAAAGGGAGCAGTTGCTAGGTATAAAGGCAGAACATTAAATGAATTAAATTCTGTTCGGATTTTATGGTCCAAAGGAATTTTATTCTCTTCCTCTAAAGGACGTGCAAGGCGAGAATCACCTTTGCCATTTCTTCTACGAAAAGAAGAAGTTCCTGCTCATTTGAGGAATGTCGTTTTGACTAAACAAACTAAACCAGGGAATAAACTCTGGGGAAGAATTGATTTTTTAGTCAATCATTGCGGTTATCGATTACTCGATGAACGCAGTTAAAAATTGATTCGGTAGAGACAAGGTGCGCCTTGTCTCTACTATCAGTTAAAAAATATTGTTCTCTCTTATTTTTCAAAACAATATATTAAACACTCTCTTCTGCATTCTAGTTTAGTTGATTCATTTTGTACTTTTGTTGATTCATCAATCTATGAAAAAACGGAATGACTCTTTCAACCAATCCAGAATTAGAACTCGCCTTTCAATTCGTTCAATATACCAATAAGAATATTTTTCTAACGGGAAAAGCTGGGACGGGAAAAACCACTTTCCTTCATCGAGTAAAAAAAGAATGTATCAAAAGAGCTGTCGTAGTTGCACCAACAGGTGTCGCTGCTATCAATGCGAAAGGAATGACAATTCATTCTTTTTTCCAACTTCCATTTGGCCCTTATCTGCCAGGAAATAAAAATGATCCTCGCCAACAAAGACGTTTTTCTAAAGACAAAAGAAATCTAATTAAAAGTCTTGATTTATTGATTATTGATGAAATCAGTATGGTCCGAGCAGATCTCCTCGACGGTATTGATGATGTGCTTCGTCGCTACAAAAATCCAACAGAACCATTTGGTGGAGTTCAACTTTTGATGATTGGTGATTTGCATCAATTGCCTCCTGTGATCAAGCATGAGGAATGGCATTTATTGAAAGACCACTACTCTACTGCTTATTTTTTTGGAAGTCAAGCTTTACGAAAAACTGATCCTATAACAATACAATTACAACATATTTACCGTCAATCGGATTCTATTTTTATTGACTTGTTGAATAAAGTACGAGACAATCAAATGGATCAAGATGTTTTGCAACAATTAAACTCGAGATTCATTGATAATTTCAAACCTTCAGATGATGAAGGTTATATCACTTTGACTTCGCATAATAATACTGCGAATACCATTAACAAAGAAAAATTAAATTCACTTTCCGAAAAGCCTTTTAATTTCAAAGCAAAAATATCCGGGAATTTTCCCCCGCACACTTTTCCCACGGAAGAAAAATTAGAATTTAAAGTAGGGGCTCAAGTGCTTTTTATAAAAAATGATGCTTCTCCAGAGAAGCTTTATTATAATGGAAAAATTGGTCAAATCACTCGAATTTCAAAAGATGAAATTTATGTACAATGTCCAACTGACCTCGAAGAAATAAAAGTAACTTCTGTCGAATGGGAAAATGTAAAATATAGTTTGAATGAAGGAACAAAAGAAGTAGATGAAGATGTGGTTGGAACATTTTCTCAATTCCCTTTAAAGTTAGCTTGGGCCATCACTATTCACAAAAGCCAAGGATTAACTTTTGAGCGAGTAATTATCGATGCTCAATCTGCTTTTGCTCATGGACAGGTTTATGTTGCCTTGAGTCGTTGTACTAGTTTTGAAGGAATTGTTTTAAGATCACAAATTGCCTACTCTAGTGTAAAGACAGATTCTGTAGTTAAAAATTATTCAAAAGATGCGGAAGAAAATGCGCCAGATGAAGCGCACCTTTTGCAATCCAAAAAAGCATTTCAACAAAAACTGATTGTAGAATTATTTAGTTTTAAATATATTCAAAAAGTGGCGAGTCGGGTTTTACGAAACTTTATCGAAAATGAAAATTCATTGACGATTGCAGCCACCGAAAAAGTGCAACAATGGATCAACAATGCTCATGAAAAAGTTTTTTCTGTTGCGCCAAAATTTGAAAAGCAATTAGTGTATTTAATTTATCATGCTGAAATGCCAGAGGAAAATGAGGAGCTACTTGAACGCATTCAAAAAGCAAGTATTTATTTTTCTGAAAAAATAGAAACAGAATTGCAACCAGAATTGGAAAACATTCCAATTCTGACTGATAATAAAAGCATTAAAAAATTGGTGACTGATAATTTAGCTCTTTTAACCAAAGAGTTATTTGTCAAAAAGATCTGCTTTGCGATGGCAAAAGAAAAATTTTCTTCGCAGCAATATTTACGATTGAAAGCAAATGCAGATTTGGATTTTGAGAAACAAAAAAAGAAGACCAAGAAAACGAGTCGTCAATCTCTTCCAACGATCGACACCTTGACAACTCCATATCCTGAACTTTATAATCGCATCAAAATGTGGCGAGATGAAACTGCTGCAGATTTGGAAGTGACACCTTATGTAGTGATTACTTTGCGAGCCATTATTGAATTGACCAATTATCTGCCAACTGATTCTTTATCGCTGCTCAAAATTAAAGGTATTGGGAAAAGCAAAGTTCAAAAACATGGAGCTGACCTGATCGAAATTATAGAGAGCTTTTGTAGAGAAAAGAAAATCTCTGCTAATTTACCTTTTCCTGAAACACCTAAAAAAGAAAAGTCAACAGCGACAACAGACACTAAATTATTTTCTTTCGAACTTTTTAAATCTGGAAAAACTATTGATGAAATTGCAACTCAGCGAAGTTTGAAGAAAGGAACTATTGAATCACATTTGGTTCATTTTATTTTAAATGGAGAATTAGATGTCTCCCAAATTATGTCTAGTGAAGCAATACAAGAAATTAAAGCTTATTTCTTGGAGACCAAATCAGAGTCATTTAAAGAATCATATGAGCATTTCAAAGGAAGATATAGTTATAGTCAATTGAGAATGGTAGTAAGTCATATGCAGAAAGAAAAGTAATATTTTATATGTATGAAAAAATTTAATGTCTTGAAATCCAAATACATTAAAACGTAAAATCATAAAGTTTCTTACCTTCTAAAAAAATAGAAAAATGAGCAAAAAGAAGATAAAAATAAAAGATAGAGAAGTTAGAATTATAGAAAAAGACGGGATGGATTTTATTTGTATAACAGATATTGCAAAAGCAGGAAAACAAGGGAAAGGTAGAGCAGCTGATTTTATTCGTAATTATCTTAAAAATCCAACAAACCTTCAATTTCTATTTATTTGGGAAAAATTGAATAATAAGAATTTTAAAGTGGACCCAGCGGTACACTTTAGATTTAAGGTGACTGAAAATAATTTTACACTTTCAGTTTCTCAATGGGTTAACGAAACTGATGCCAATGGTTTGATTGTAGAAAAGGGAAAATATGGCGGTACTTATGCGCACGAAGATATTGCCTATCATTTTGCTAATTGGTTTGATGTAGAATTTTATGTTTATTTTATAATGAAGTTTCGAGAAATGGCTCAACTCAAAGATAAGTCTGCGCAATTTTATTTAAATAAAATTTTTGATTCTACTTTGGAAGCTAATCAGTTAGCTAAGTTTCTTGTAGATGGGCAGACGATACTAGAAGAAGAATAAATAATTATTGCTTTATTCTAAAAGCATACAAGAAGAATATAGATTTGAGAAGTTTGACGATACTATTTGTGTTTTTTGAATGAGGAGTATCGTTAAACTTTGATATTCCTCTCCCCTCTCCTACTCTATCACATCAACTCCATCCAATGCATATTTTTTCAAAATTTCCGAAATTGAATCAAAACCATCACTGACTGCTTCATCATCTTTTTCAAAAAGTTGAGGTTGATTTGGATCGATGCCTTGTTGATCATTCCACCAAGTTTTAAATTCTTGATGAGTCATTTCGCGAGCATATAATCGGTTATCATATGCAACAGCATTTTTCTTTTGCAAGTTCTTTTTCTCTTTTACAACTCGTTCCATAATTTTTACCCAAACATCACTAGTCGTATCAAAAAGACGAAGTTTGGTCCACCAACTTACGAAAGTCGCTGCAGCAATTTTATTCGATTGTTGATTACTTGAAGAAGCTCGGAAAAAATCTAGTGCAGCAATAATAAAATAATCTTCAAACCCTTGCACTTCACTTCCATTGATATCTGGTAATATTTGTTTGAAAGCAATCCCAGGTTTTATTTGAAAATCAACTAACAAATCATATGCTCGTTGCTCTGCAAAAGTCAAACTAATAATTTCTTCTTCCGTCGGAATATAATCAACAAATGTGGTGTAATCCGTAATCATATCTTTCCCCGCATTCTTTTTATTATCGGTAAAAGTAAATTCTATATGGGAAATTTTTCGACCTGATCGACGAATCATATCAACCGAAACAACATATATACTTGTACTTTTATTAATTTCTGCAATGGCAGGTTTGAGAACTTTATCATTAAACATTTTAAACGCCTTATACTTATCTCTCAAATCCATCAAATAGCGCAACTCATCGATGCTAAATACTTTCTTAAAGACCTTTCGATATTTTTTTCGTTTGTTAAAAATTCCTTTTAAGATTTGAAATAAACGAATCGAATAAGATTTATTTAAGCGATTCAACTCCGGTCGATATACTGCAACATATCTTGACAACCCAATCAAAAATTGAGACATGTAAACTCCAAACCCAAAACTAATTCCTTTCACTCCATCCTTCTCAGTTGGAACTGCATCAGAGCACCAACTAATAAATCCATCCAAATCTTTCCCTTCTACTTTAACATCAGTTTTAAATCGGATTTTCGCATTCACTAGTTCCTCACAAAGGCTTGAAATATTCGCATACAAGGAACTACTTTTCAATCCTTTTCTTCCATCTGAAAGCGCAGAAGCTAACTCACTCAATGGGACAAAGATTGGTCGAGGTAAATCACTTTGTGTTTTAGGATTAACATAATGTGCTGCTATGTAGCAAACCGTTTTGATGGCTCTTGCTGAAAGTTTGTATGATGCATCATAAACAAGTCGATCATCAAAGCGAACTAAATCTGTTGGATTGTGAATTTTTTCAGACATTTAGGCAAAAATTAAAATAAGGTATTTGGAATGAATACTTTCCTTTAAAAAATAAGGTCACTACAAAAGTAAACCTTTATACTTTAATTCAAAACTAAAAGTATAACGAATTACTAACATTGGGACCTTTCGAAGTTTTGTCCAAATCCCATTGATGTGCTCTTTAATTTTTAGATGAGGACTTTTCGCTCCTTTTAAGGTGACTATAGATTCTCAAAGCGGTGACTTTAGATTCTCAAAGCGGTGACTTTAATTTAAATTTCGGTTCCAATCCGGTGGCCCAAATAGGCTGTATCCCTTTATGTATATAGCTTTCAAGTTTCTTTAAATATAATTAAAAGTATTTAAAAGAATGAAATAATAAAAAGACCTAAAAGAACTTAAGCTTTTGATGAATCAAATTTTTTCATCTAACATATTCCATATCATAATATTATAGTCCCAACAAGGAGACTCTTAGTAGTCTAATAAAACTTAAAGGTCACCTGTTTGGAACTACAAGATTAAGTTGTAGTTCCAAACAGGTGACCTTTAGATGTATAATAGGCTGAAATCCATTAAATATTGATGATAATCAAGGAAAGAACTTAAATACAGATAGAATTAGTCCCAAACAGGTGACCTTTAAGTGGTAATTCTTTTAAATCGCGACTCATTGTAATGTTTTCAATTGAAATTCAATAAGGAACTAGTTCCAATTAGGTGACTTTAAGTATTGAAATAGCTAAAGGTCACCTAAATCAGACTAAATGTTCTATGATGATGAAGAAATTCCATCTATACTAGTTCCAAGTAGGTGACCTTTATGTCTAAAATAGCTAAAGGTCACCTACTTTGGACTAGATATTCCTTATAACTAGCTGAAAATCAAATATATAAGTCCCAACTAGGTGACTTTAAGGGCAATATTGGCTAAAGGTCACCCAAATCAGACTAAAATAGATTAGAAAAAGTTTAATGATTATGCTTGAGTCCCAAATAGGTGACCTTTAGCTATTCATATATTTTGCTCGGGAAGGTTGAAAGTATAGACGATAAAAACGACTAGTCCCAAATAGGTGACCTTTATGTGAAAATTTTCCGTTTTCATCAAAAGTAAAAGTTAAGACTATGAAGTGATTATAATTGAATCACTCATTCTTTTTCATCAACTTGCTGTCTCGTAGTTCCTCTTTATTTTTCAGAAATAATAATGCAGTATAAAAGGTTTGCAGTTTTGCAGTTCTTTTTTTAGTAGTAAGAAAGGATTTTTATAGAATATCAGTAATTAATGTTTAAAATATTTCTTTTGGATTACATTGAGCAAATGGAGATTAAATTATAAATCCAGTATTCTCTTCTTCTTTTAAGTAGTAATCTGTCAATATAACACTACTTAAAACTGCAAGACTGCAAAACGGAATGCAGTTTTTAGTTGATTTAAGGGAGAAAATATTATAACAAGCAGATACGTATTAATTTCTTAGAGTTTAAAAAAACATTTTTTGTCCAGATTAGAATAAGGCATATTAACTTGAAAAGTCTGGGCTAAGTTTTTATGAGATCAAAATAGATGACTTTTTAGAGTTAAAATATCAAATATTTGGGAGAGGAAATTAAAAAAGTAAAACAATTGAGACTGCAAAACGGGTAAACTGCAAAACTGATCGTATTTATATTTGATACCTTTTCTTATTTCCAAATAATTTCTAAAGTTGATAAAGTGGCTTTGATAAAAAAACTTGCCAATGATCAAAAATGGTGAAAAGTAGAAATAGTTTTAAAAAGCTACTTCTCAATAAATTTTGAAAAATCACTTTGGGTGTGTATTTTATAATTAATGAACATAAAAAATTAGATTAAATTCATTAAAACTGCAAAACTGATTGCAGTCCTATGGTTTAATTCTTATCCTTGCTTGGTTTTAATGTTTTGATTAAATATTAAACCTGCTCTTTTACGGAATGAATTATTATTTAAAATGAAGTCATTTTAAGGCGATTTCAGGCACTTTTCTTCAAAAAATGTCTACTTGGTAGATTGCGACTCATAGAACGCTTAAAATTGATTATTTATAAGTTTTGACAATTGCCTAAATATTAAAGTTAGGAGAGAAATAAAATTCAGCAGTTTTGCAGTTTGTCCGTTTTGCAGTTTTTATATATCTTTGCAATTATGAGAATAGGAATCACCAATTTGAAAGGAGGAGTAGGTAAAACTACCCTCACACAGAACTTAGCCGTTTGTTTTGCTCACATGGGCTACAAGACGTGCATTGTCGATACGGATAAAAATCAAAACTCGGTTTCTTGGAGTGGAGTCCGGGATGAAAGTTTACCAGAAATCCTAGTTGTAGGCGTCACCGACCCGAAAGCTGTCAACAAAACTGTCGACAAACTTCATCAAGATAATGAGATTGTACTCATTGATGGAACTCCTTCCCTATCAGAAATGACGACTCGAATTATTTTGGTTTCGGATATCTTAATTATCCCGATTTTACCGAGTGCACATGATGTTCGAGCGATGGGACAGTTTTTTGAACGGTACGAGCAAGCGCTTGAATTTAGGGATTCGATTCCTGCTTACTTTTTTGTCAATCAGTTTTCTGAGAAATACATTATTCATCGAAGTATCAGAGAAATGCTGAAGCAATTTGAAATAGGCATCATGAAATCGACTTTTAAAGAGCGAGTTTCTTATCTCGAAACTGCAGTAGAGGGAATGGGCGTTTATGAATACTCTGATAAGAAGGCAAAAGCAGAAGCAGTCAAAATGACCCAAGAAGTCCTAAAATTGGCTAAGAAAGAAGGACTAATTGAATAAATTTTAGCTAATGACTGCAAAACGGGCAAACTGCAAGACTGTAATTTTAAAAGAAACAAAAGCATTATATCATGGCAAAGAAAAAGATAGATACTTCAAAACTAGATTTAAGTCTGGGAAAGAAAAGGCCTATAAAAAAAACAATCAACAGAGCTAAAAAAGTAGATAGTGATGAAGTCATCAAAAAGATCCATCCAGAAGCTGTGGTTGTAAGTCCAAAACCACAGCAACTCCAACCAAAAGAAGTTATTCCATCTGAACCAACCAAAAGGGTGACATTAGACATCCCTGTCAGTTTACATAAAAAAATTAAAATGCATGTTTTTGAATTAGAAACTACGATGAAGAGGTATTTCTTAGAGTTGGCGGAGAAAGATTTGAAAGTGAATAAGAAATAATTGCAGTTTTGCAGTAAAAACAGATTGCAGTTTTAACTGTAAAAATAAATAAACCATGAAAAACTATTACTATATTCCTCTGTTGATATTTTTAGTGGTTGGCAATTTAAATGGTCAATTTGATCCGTTGACTAATTATCATCATCAAAATCCTTTTTTTTACAATCCTGCAATGGCTGGTATAGACAATAAGCAAAAATTACATATTGGTGCTAGTTTTTATTCACCGGCTGATCATGGAATTATAAGTTATGAGCATTCTTTTGAAAAAATTAATAGTGCGATAGGTATTTCTTCAAGAGTATCTTTAGATTATGAAGTTATAACCCACAAGTTTGGGTTAGCTTATAACTATACTTTTCGAATTACAGATAATATATCGATTACACCAGGTCTCCAATTTACGGATACAAGTTTAGATCAAAAACCAGACAAAGTTAATTTGCTATTTATTGAATCTAATTGGTTTTCGTATGCAAATATGGATTTTGGATTATCGCTTCAATTACAAAACCTAAGACTAGGAATAAGTGCTATCGATTTTTGGAAAAATAAAAGAAGTATTATCGAAGAGTATGCCCCATTTGATCAGAAGGATAGTTTTAAAGGACGTACATGGATTGGTTCAGTATCCTATGATTTAAAGCTTTTTAGGAAATGGTCTATAAGTGCATCTATGTTTATGTATGATTTCAAAGAAAAACATTCTGATCCTTATTATTACTATAAAATAATTTATGATTGGACCTTATTTTTAGACTATAGTGATAAATTATTTTTTGGGACAACTTATCGGAAAAATGACCCAATTGATAAAAGGCTTAATTTTAAATTATTCTTAGGAGCAAAGATTTGGAAAAATGTAACCTTATTTGTTTCAGCCAATACTGATAGGAATGGACGAAAAAATCATTTTATAGAACCGATGATTCAGCATGTATTTTAAGAAAATGCAGTATAAACTGATTGCAGTTTTGCAGTTTATTTAAAAAGCAAAACTCTAAATGAAAATCAAAAGAGTAGGGGAAGAGACCAATTGACGAAAAAAAATCCTATAAATTTGAAAACATTAAATAACTTCATTCTAAAATCAGAAATATCATGTTTTCAATTTTTAAAAAGAAAAAAAGTAAACCATCTAAAACCGTAGAAATCACCGATCAAAATTTCAACGAATTAGTGATGCAAGCAAAAGTTCCTGTACTCCTCGATATTTGGGCACCTTGGTGCGGACCTTGCAAAACGATCGGTCCAATCATTGATGAGATAGCGGAAGATTTTGAAGGCAGAGCGTTGATTGGAAAAGTGAGTGCAGATACGAATCCACAAATTTCTGCGATGTTTAAAGTCAAAAGTATTCCGACACTTCTATTTTTACAAAAAGATGAACTGGTGGAACGTTTTTCTGGACTTGTTCCCAAACCTAATTTGGCAGAGATTTTAGAAGAATTGATTGAGGAAAGAAATAGGGAAGGGGAATCCACGTAAATCGAAGCTCCTACTTCAAAATACGTTGACCAAATCAATTTTTTCCATGAAAGAAATAAACGAAAATAACCAAATACGAAAAAATGTCATTATCGGATATCGTAAAGTAGTCGATGAAAGATACCAATATAATAATCTAAAGGACCGAAAAGGTTTCCCTGATTCTTTCACCGAACAAAGAGTCGAAAAATTCAAATCTTACTTCCTAGAATACCTTTATCCTCCACCTGAAAAAAGAAAGGATCTTGATGAAGCGTTCGCTAGTTTGGATAATTATATCAAGCAACCAGAAAAATTAATGCGTGTCTTGATCGACTCTACCAGTTTGATTTTTAAATATGGCAGACATCTTCCCAAAATTTTGAGAGCAGGGTTGAAAGCACTAAAATCATTTCAAAGTGCAAGTAAGTTTGAAGGAAACTTAGTAGAAAAGGCAATTGCTCAAAATCAAAATCCACCTTACTCGATTATTCAAATTGAAGGTTTCATTAAAACTTTGTCAAGAAAAGAGATTGATGAATTTATGGAAAGTAGTCTTACTTTATTCGACACGCTTCATGATCGAACTCTGGTAGGGAAGATCAAAAAAATTATGGATCACTTGATCGAGAAAATGAAGAAACGACCAAAAATTTATTCCCCTCCTGAAATCAAAGGATTAGAAATCGGGAAAGAAATTATTGAAAAAGGAGATTCCCTTTTTGAAGAATTAAGTACGGAGGACCAAGGAAAAATTTTTACGTTTATCATCGACATGGAACGGGAAGAAATGGATCGAATTTTTGGATAAATTTTTTAATTTCAAACTCCTTGATTTAAAGTAGTCTTTCTGAATTCCTAAAGTTCAGCTTTTGAAAAGTATCTGCAACAAGTTTTTCTGCTAAAAAATCAACTTTTAGCCAAAATTTAATCCATCGTTAACCTCTAAATAGTAGCTTTTCCTTTCTTAATTTTATTTGTACAAGTTTATTCAAAACATATAATCAGATTAATTGGAATTGGCAGATAATTTTGTTTATTTGGCAATCATATACAAAATAAACAACTGAGAAGCATGGTAGTAAAAGGAAATCACGATTTTAAAGTGTCAAGAGAACAATTATGGATCTACCTCATGGATCCGATTGTTTTAGCTAAAATAACTCCGGGAGTATCTCGATTAGAAATAATAGGAGAGGATAAATTCAAATCTGTTTCTGAAATAAAAATAGGTCCAGTCAAAGCTTCATTTACAGGTAAATTAAAAGTGGTAGATAAAGATCAGCCAGCATCTTTTGTCATCAAAATGGAACAACTGAGCAGAATTGGAAATGCTCATGTCTCGGTCCAAATGAATATTGAGGAAAAAGAAGGCGGGATCGCTGCGTTAGCTTTTGATGGAAAAGCGGATTTGTCAGGAGTCATCGCTAGAACTGGACAGCGAGTTTTATCAGGTGTAGCTAATGTCATCACTAGAGAAGTTTTTTCAGCATTGGAAAAACATATTGAAGAAAATAAACAAACAGTTGAGTCTGAAGAATCAATTCAATCAATGAAAACAATCAAACCTCCTGAGCTAGAAGATCCAATTGATCCAGCAATTAATTCTATTGGATAACCTCATTTACAATTCACCAAGACTATAATTTTTTAACACATAAAACCCTTTTTAACTATGGCAAATAAAATATCGGTCACAGTCAATGGAAAACAATATACCGGAGAGGTAGAATCTAGGACCTTGCTGTCCGATTATCTTCGAGAGGATTTATCATTGACGGGTACACACATCGGATGTGATACAAGTAGTTGTGGAGCATGTACTATTCATATTGATGGTAAAGCAGTCAAATCATGCACTATGCTCGCCGTTCAAGCAGATGGATGCGAAGTAACTACTGTTGAAGGACTTGCTACGAATGGAAATTTACATCCCATGCAAGAAAGCTTTAAAGAGGAACATGGATTACAATGTGGTTTTTGTACACCTGGAATGATGATGACTGCCACGGATTTTTTGAAAACAAATCCTAACCCTAGCGAGCAAGAAATTCGAGAAGCACTCGAAGGAAATTTTTGCCGATGCACTGGCTATCATAATATTGTAAGATCAATTCAGCTTGCTGCGAAGAAAATGAGTGAGGCCGTTTAATCAAATCAAGAGGTCAATCAAAAATTGACTGATGTAGTTTGATTGAAAAACTAAATCAATTTTTTCCAAAACAAAGTATAGAAACAATTAAATAAAAAAATCATGACAAAATATATAGGAAAATCTGTAAAACGAGTCGAAGACAAACGATTCATTACAGGTCAAGGAAAATATACGGATGATATAAAAATGCCAGGAATGGTCTATGCATATATTCTCCGAAGTCCGTACGCACATGCGACGGTCAATTCTATAAATATAGATGCGGCAAAAAGTGCAGAAGGAGTGGTGGCAATTTACACAGGTGCAGATATTCCAGAGGCGATTGCAGGAGTACCGTGTGGATGGCAAGTAAATTTTAAAAATGGAGATATCATGAAAGAACCTCCGCATCCACTTTTAGTTAGAAAAAAAGTAAGACACGTCGGAGATGGAGTTGCAATTATTATCGCAGACACTAGAGCGAATGCAAAAGATGCTTCTGAATTAGTTGATGTGGATTATGATCTTCATGATGCAGTTACTGATCCAAAAGCAGCGGCCCAACCAGGTGCACCTTTAGTACATGCAGATGCGCCAAATAATATTGCTTTCGATTGGCAATTAGGAAATCCAAAAGAAGAAGTTGCAGCAGCTTTAGCGTCGGCAGCTCACGTAACAGAATTGGATTTTGTTAATCAAAGAATGATTCCAAATGCGATGGAACCTCGTTCCGCAATTGGTCATTATGATACAGCTTACGATAAATACACCTTATATACCTCTACTCAAAATCCTCACTTGACTCGATTGTTGATGTGTGCTTTTGTGTTAGGTTTGCCAGAACATAAAGTTCGAGTGGTTGGACCAGATGTTGGAGGAGGATTTGGAAGTAAAATTTTTCATTATATCGAAGAGGCTTTGGTTGTTTGGTGTTCGAAGCAAATTGAACTTCCGATCAAATGGACATGCGATAGAAGTGAAGCATTTTTGACAGATGCACATGGTAGAGATCATGTGACGAATGCTAAAATGGGTTTTGATGCTGATGGAAAAATAGTCGCACTTCAAGCGAACACATTTGCCAATATGGGAGCTTACCTTTCCACTTTTGCACCAGCAGTTCCAACTTATTTGCATGGAACATTGCTGCAAGGATTATACACGACTCCAAAAATTAATGTAGACGTCACCGCAACATTTACACATACAAATGCAGTAGATGCTTATCGTGGTGCAGGTCGACCTGAGGCAACTTTCCTTTTGGAAAGACTAATTGATTTGGCTGCCTTGGAAATGGAAATGGATCCTACAGAATTACGTTTTAAAAATTTCATTCCAGCTTTTGACGGAGTAGAACAAGAAGGTTATGTAACTCAAGTTGCGTTGCAATATGATAGTGGAAATTATGCACCAGTTTTAACTCGGGCATTAGAAATGGTAGGTTACGAAGCATTCCGAGAAGAGCAAAAAAATCAAAAAGGTGATAAACTTTTAGGGATCGGATTCTCCACTTATGTTGAAGCATGTGGAATTGCACCTTCTGCGGTGGTTGGAGCACTAGGAGCAAGAGCGGGACTTTTTGAGTCAGCGCAAGTTCGAGTTCAACCAACTGGAAAAGTAAGTGTCTACACAGGATCGCATTCGCATGGTCAAGGTCATGAAACAACCTTCGCTCAAGTGGTAGCAGATCGAATGGGAATTCCTTTAGAGGATGTTGAAATTATCCACGGAGATTCTGATAGTGTTGCATTTGGAATGGGAACTTATGGTTCGAGAAGTTTGGCAGTAGGGGGAAGTGCCATTGTAAAATCTATTGATAAAGTTTTGGAAAAAGGCGCAAAAATAGCAGCGCATTTGCTTGAAGCATCAACAGATGATTTGGATTATGCAGAAGGAAAATGGACCGTAAAAGGAACAGATAAATCTGTTGGTTTTGGTGATGTTTCATTGACGGCTTATGTGCCACATAATTATCCAGAAGGATTAGAACCTGGTTTGGATTTTAGTAGTTTTTACGATCCAGCGAATTTCACGTATCCATTTGGTGCGCACGTTGCGATTGTGGAAATTGATAAAGAAACGGGTTTCACAAAACTCAAAAGATTCATCGCAGTTGATGATGTTGGAAATGTCATTAACCCAATGATCGTTGACGGACAAATTCATGGAGGACTCGCTCAAGGGATTGGGCAAGCCATGCTCGAAGGAGCGATCTATGATGAGACTGGTCAATTAATTAATGGAAGTTATATGGATTATTGTATGCCTCGTGCTGATGATTTTCCGAGTTTTGAAGTTGATCGAACCGTGACGCCTTGTCCGCACAATCCACTTGGAGTAAAAGGTGCAGGAGAAGCGGGTTGTATTGGTTCGACACCTGCAGTTGTTAATGCGGTAATTGATGCACTTTGGAAAGGTGGTCATAAAGTCAAAGACGTTAAAATGCCGATGACGCCTGAACGAGTATGGACCGCAATGCAGGGATAGTTTTTTTCGAAATTCATTTTTTAAAATAATGTTATTAGAAAAATTCTGTTGTCAATTTAAAATGGAAATTGAAAGCGACTGAAAGGAGTGTTGATTTTTATTTTAAGTTGACTTAAAAAACAGAATTTGTTTAAGAACTCAAAAAAGATTCAAAATGATACCAAATTCATTTGACTATAAAAAAGCCACTTCGGTGGATGAAGCCATCTCCCTTTTGGGTGATGATGTTCAGATTTTGGGAGGCGGTCATAGTTTGATTCCAACTTTAAAGTTGCGATTAAATGCTCCTGGAACTTTAGTTGATATTTCAAAAATAGAAAGCCTCAAAGTGATTCGGGATAATGAAAATTCCATCACCATCGGGGGAGGAGCAACTCACGCTTCGATTGCTGCAGATGCTGCTTTATCAGAACATGCACCAATGATGACTCAAGCGGCCAAAGAAATTGGAGATATCCAAGTTCGGAATTTTGGAACGATTGGAGGAAGCATGGCGCACGCAGATCCTGCTGCTGATTGGCCAGCAGTATTATTAGCTTGTGATGCCAACGTTGTCATCCAAGGTAAAGGTGGAAAACGAGAAGTTGATATCGACCAATTTTTCAAAGGCTTTTATGAAACAGCTTTAGCTGATGGCGAAATTATCACCGCTGTTCGAATTCCTAAAATGGCATCGAATCGTCATTCCGTTTATGTTAAATTCAAACAACCTGCTTCTCGATTTGCAATTGTTGGTTGTGCTGTTGGAATTGAAATGGAAGGCGGTGTAGTTAAATCTGCTCGCATCGGAATGACAGGTGTAGGCGAATCTGCCTACCGAGCAATGAATGTCGAAAAGGCATTGGTTGGTCAAGCTTTGACTGCTGAAAGCATAGAAGCTGCTGTCAAAAATGTAACCGAAGGAGCAGAAGTGATGAGTGATCATTACGCTTCGCAAAAATACCGAACGCATTTGGCACATGTATATGTAAAACGTGCGCTGAAAATGTTAATGTAAAAAACGATATGTAAAAGTATTGTTATAGAAAAATAAGCCTGTCAATTATTAAATTGGCAGGCTTATCATATTTCATTAAAATCTAACGTGGAGGTCTGCTTTAGCTGACCTTAAAAAAGAGTTTTTTTAAATGGAAAGACATCTAATAATTATAATTTTATTGTTCACCATTACCATATTGAGTTGTGAGAATAAAAAGGTATTTATTGAAGAAATTAGAAACAATGCATACATTTCTGAGAATTCAATTTTTGCAAATCCTAATTTACCTTACAAAGCAATTAATGAGAAAGATAAATATTCAGAGCAAATTTGGTTTTCGAATACAACTAGGAATGAAAAAATAGTTTTTGCACTCGAATCTCCACAAGCATTTAGTGGAGTAGGAAAATTACATAGGTTGGAGAATGGTAAATGGATATTTGTAGCAAGTAGAGATAGTTATTATTGTAATCAAGAAACAGAAATAAGAAGGGAAGCTTACCTAGAAGCTTATGAAATAAAAGAGAATATAATTTCACTTAAGTTATCACATTTAAATGATACATTAACCTACTTTAAACTGGATTCCTCAAAACAAAATGTTATTACTCCTCAATATATTTATAACCAAAAGTATTCTATAAAAGGGAATTTTTTAAAAGATCAAGGTCATGACAGTTTAATAATTTTAATTCAAGAATTAAAAGACTACAAAGATTGTATGTCTAAGTTTACTTTATGGAATGAAAAAGGTATTGAAATTGGAAATGGCCCAATTGAATATGAACTAGATTTTAATTATCCCTATATCGCTTTAAATAATTCGAAAGAAATGATTGGAATTCCATTTTGGGGATTTATAATAGAAGCAAAACAAAATGAATTTCAAACTAAGGTTTTGTTCAATAATAAATGGGAATATTTTCAATTTAAAAAAATATAAAAGCACAAGATGAAACCTTAGGCAAATATATTAATAGAAAAAAATAAACAATGGAAAAAAACAAATCCATCAACAATATAAAGAACCTCCTTCTTGAACAAAGCTACATCTCAGATGATGCCATAGCGATGTCCATCCATTTGGCGATGTTTTTAAAAAAACCATTACTCATCGAAGGGCCTGCAGGTGTTGGAAAAACGGAGATTGCAAAAGTGATGAGCAAGGCGTTAAATACTAATTTAATTCGCCTCCAATGTTACGAAGGACTTGACGCCAACCAAGCTATCTACGAATGGAATTATCAAAAACAATTGCTCTATTTAAAAATGAATGAGCAAGCTGATTTGTCTTATAATGAAAAAGAAGAAACCATTTTTAGTGATGATTTTTTGATGGAAAGGCCTTTGTTGAAATCAATCATGGCAGAAGAATCACAAGTGTTATTGATAGATGAGATTGATCGAGCAGATGAAGAATTTGAAAGTTTCTTTTTAGAATTATTATCAGATTGGCAAATTACCATTCCAGAAGTGGGTACTCGAAAAGCGAAGTCAATTCCTTTCGTCATTGTCACCAGTAATCGAGTGCGAGAATTATCAGAAGCCTTGCGCCGAAGATGTCTTTACCTTTGGATTGATTATCCAACTTTTGAAAAAGAATTGGAAATCGTTCAAATGAAATTACCTGAGATTAATGAAAAACTAGCGACCCAAATTTGCCATTTTATGGAAGAGGTGCGGCAACTGAAATTAGAAAAATTACCGGGCATCGCTGAAACTATTGATTGGGCAACAGCATTGAGTTCGATGCACATTGATCATTTGGAAAAAGAAATTGTCGAATCAACTCTAGGCGTAATATTAAAAGATTGGCAAGATATCCGAGATGCTCAAATGTCACTTTCTGAGTTGCTAGATAAAGTAGGCGTCACTTCAAAAATGGGTTAATGAAAACGAAAAATTTAATCCAAAGGCAAACGAATCTGCCTGCTCATGTTATTCAATTTTGTCGTTTTTTAAGGGACAATAATTTTGTCATTGGAATAGGGGAGGAGTGTGATTTGCTAGAAGTTTTCACTCATTTTATTCCTGCCTCTTTTGGCGAACAAAAAGATTTATATAAATCTATTTTAGTGAAAAATCGAAAACAATTCGTCCTCTTCGATGAATTGTACCAACAATATTGGACCGAGCTTTCCCGAGCGGAAGACAGCAAAACAAAAGATAAGGAAGAGAAAAAACTTCAACCTCAAAAATCTGCTGATCAAAAAAACACGTTGCAAGTTTTAAAAAAATGGCTTCATGGTGGACACGTTGATGAGGAAAAAGAGATATCTACTTACAGCGCATTCGAAGCGATTAGTAATAAAGATTTTACCACTTTTTTGACAGGCGAACAAAAAGAATTATTGGAAATAATAAAAATTATTTCCCAACGACTTGCCAATAAATATAGTCGAAGATATATCCGCTCCAAATCGAAAAAGCAAATTGATCTTAAAAAAACCATTCGCCAATCACTTCGAAAGGATGCAGAGATCAATCAGTTTTTTTTCAAGGAACAACAGAAGCGAAAAGTCAATTTAGTTTTGATTTGTGATGTCAGCAAATCGATGGAACTCTACAGTCAATTTTTAATTGAATTCATGTATAGTTTTCAGCAGGCGGTGCATCAATTGCGAACTTTTGTTTTTAGTACTCGTTTGGTTTCGTTGAGTAATGTTTTGAAGGATGGCGATTATGAAAAGGTTTTAAATAATTTGTCAGATCAAGTTCCATATTGGTCCGGCGGAACTCGGATAGGGGAGTCGTTGCAACAATTTAATGAAAGATATGCGAGTCGAATGTTGAATAAAGATTCTATTGTAATTATCATGAGTGATGGTTGGGATACGGGTGATTTGGACGTTTTGGAAAATGCGATGAAGTCCATTCATAAAAAAAGTGATCGAGTCATTTGGCTAAACCCTCTTGCTGGAAATCCTGAGTATAAACCTTCGACGAAGGGGATGGAAATTTGTCTACCTTACATTGATGTGTTCACTTCTGCGCATAATTTGGAGTCATTAAAAAGTGTGGTGAAACATTTAAAGCAGAAAAAATACAAACCAAAATTTTCTTAGAATAGTTAGCAGGTAACACCGAACACGTGGCGGTCTGCTTTAGCTGATCTAAAAAAAAATATAGTAATCGACAAAAAATGAATAGACGATGATTTATTTTGTTTGGGAAGAAAATCGCTTCGCTCTTTTTTCAGGTCAGCTAAAGCAGACCACCACGTAGCTGTATTTTAATAATTGAACAATAACTTTTATGGATAAAAAAGATAAAATAATAGAATCTCAGCCGAACAATCCTTTGCACGGCATTAAATTAAAAGACATCGTAGAATATTTAGTAGAAAAATATGGATGGGATCATCTTGGAACAAAAATAAATATTCGTTGTTTTAAAAATGATCCTTCTGTCAAATCCAGTTTAAAGTTTTTAAGAAAAACACCTTGGGCGAGAGATGAGGTGGAGCAACTTTATTTGGATACCATAAAATTTTATAAAAAATAATTCATGACCACTCAGCAAAGTATTTCGATTGAAGCAACGACCAATAGCGTTTTTGAATATTTGGTCAATGTCGAAAATCGAAAAGATTATATTCCCGCCTTAGAAAAAGTAGTGATGCTAGATCCCTTGCCGATTCAATTAGGCAGTCGATATATTGAAGTAGCTAAAATTGCAGGAAGACGATTGGAAACGACTTACGAGGTTATTGATTTTGAAAAAAATAAAAGTATTTCAGCCAAAACAATTGAAAGCGTTTTTCCCATCCAAGCAGATTTGTTTTTAGAAAAAAATGGAAAAGGTTGTGACTTGAAAATTAATTTAAATTTTAAATTGACAGGTGTTTTTAGAATGGCTTCAGGTGTAATCAAAGGCATTGTCAATCAACAAGCAAAAGATATTTTAGGAAAAGTAAAAACTAATCTAGAGCGTAATTAACGTTTACAAAATATCTTTCCAGAAACGTTAAAAATAAATTAAACCAACCTTTTGATTTTGACCTAGTACTTTTTAATTGTTTTTTTGAGCGTATAATTTTATCAAAAAAATAATCTATGAAATCATTTCGACAATTGACTTTTCTTTTTTTAGTCTTTCCTTTCTTCTGTTTTTCCCAAAATAATTTGAGCGAAAAGGATTCTCTCAATGATGTATTTATTTGTCTAAATGAAGTGAGTAAAACATTTCACAGCCATGATGAATGCATTGGTTTGGAAACTTGTGACGGAAAATTGAAAGAACTTTCAGAAGAGATTGCCATGCAAAAATATGATCGAGCTGTTTGTTGCATTTGTTGGACTAATCCAGGAGATGATTGCAAAAATGATAACCCCAATGCTACATATGATTACGAAGAGGAAGAGAGAAGAAGAGGAGTTTTTTTAGATGATTTTTGGTGGTTAGAAGGTGGTGGAATTTATACTTTTGTTGGTGCATTTTTGGGTAGTGTAATTCTGTTATCTAATGAAGTTTTTATTGGAACATCATATTCCGTCCTACCTCCAAAGTTGTCTATTAAAGAAATCTTTGATATAAATACTTCACTTGGTTTTAGTTTGCTTTTTCGGAAAAATTTAAAAAAGGATGCGGTCGAATATGGGTTTAACTATCACTCTTTTGAGATTAATACAGATAGAAATTCACCGAGTGCTTATGAATATGATGATCGTTTTATGTTTTCCGTAAGTTACCTACACCAGATGAATCAACACTTTTCAGATTATAGAAATAAGCCTTTAAAAATGAAATTTTTTCTAGGTCCAATAGTTACTTTTGGAAGCCAAGATTTATTTAATAATCAAGATTTGAATAAATTTGGAGTAGGTGTAACAGGGTCATTAGGTATTCCTTTAGGCAAACGAGTGAACATAGATTTGCGCAGCGATATTACAAATTATTCTACAGAAGTAAAATTAGGTTTGCGATGGTTTTATCAAAAAAAATATCCTTGGCAGAAAAGAAGAAACTAAAAAAAAAGCCCAAGAAAAGTTTGGCGGAGGAAAAATGATTCGATTTTATTTTACATATATAATATATATTCACAGGATCACTTTAAGTTAAGCTACTCATACATTTCGGCGTTATCATGAACTGATTAACTTCAAAGTTTTCTTAAAATATATAAAATAAAGGCTATTTATATTTTGAATATTCATTTAATATGATTTACCTTAGATTTATAATTCACTTTTCAATTGTTAAGTGAGCCCCCAAGAAAACATTTTCACAAAAAAAAATAGGTTTATTTGCCTTTATTTTGAAAGTCATAAGAAACTTATTTTTTCTTTATTTGAAAATGGAATCCTAAAATGAAAACATTAAACCGAAAACATTAGACAGTATTCTAATTGATCTTTCAATATGATCATCAATTATCAGGTGTTTTCAACTTCAAAACCTGGTTAGAATTATGTCTAGTAACAACTAATTAATTAGTAAGTTACTCTTTCCTATTACACACATTTCTATTTAATGTTTTTCTATTTATTTTTTATGGTTGCTTTATCTACATAAAATAAACCAATTCTGTATCCAATAGGTGATACTATATTATAGCAAAATAAATATTCAATTTGCTTTTATAATAGTAGTTATCAAATTTGTATTAGAGACTAATTGAGATGAATTTTTTGAGTTAAAAGAGGCAAAAAGCGTAGCAATAGTTATAACTATTGTAATGGGGAGTATTTGCAAGAATGCAAATTTACTCAACGCCTATTATTCAAATAAATCCTTTTCTTAACTCTTACTTAGAGCTTAAGAAGATTTCAATAAACACGAAAACAAACCCATTACCAAATGAAAACATCAAATCCTATTTTTGTCCTTGGTATTAAATTATCAAGTCAGACATTTTTTAAAACATTTATCCCTTTAGCTAATTATCTTAAAAACCGGCACCTAATGTACTTTAAAAACACCCTCCGTTCTAGACGTGGTAATTTTCCATTATCACTATTTCTTTTATTGATTTCAACCTTTTTATTTTCTAAAACAAGCTATGGACTATGTCCTGTTATTTCTAATTGTGATCCAGCAACAGGGATAATAGAATTACAGTTCGATGCTGGGAATTCTGCAAATGACCAAGATGTTGCTTGTCAATTTGTATTACTTCAAGGGGGGAACCTTATTGGTGGTAATAATGAAGACTGTGAGAATGGATCTATAATAATTAATGGTATCACCTATAATTTTATAGGTGATGACGGAGGTGGAAATGGAGGTAACTCTCCAATAACTCTTCAGTTTCAAGTATCTCCACTTCCTCCAGGCTATACTTGTCCAACAAATTTTGAAATTGCAGAATCTTATGGTTGTGCTCAAACAACATCTGATGGGTGTTTAGAAGTATATTTTGAGGATGAAGAAACTGGACAAAATTGTACATCTAGTAATAGTTATTTTTCTATGACTATTAATGATCTAGGCAATTGTGGTCCATATACATTGGAATCAAATGGAAACTCTGCCTTAACTTTTGGAACTAGTACTTATACAAGTGGTACTTATACAAGTAGTACTATAAAAGCTGGTATTTACATATTAATTTTTACTGATGCAAATGGGAATGAAAATGTTGTTATTTATACTCATGCAACTCAAACAGGCACATGTACAACAGATTCTCCTTTGTTGGTTAACAAGACAATAACTTGTGGAGATCCATTCTTTGAAATTGGAGATAATATAGAATATGAATATTCTATATCGACTTCTGGGTCAGATATTATAGGACCTATAAATGTATTTGATGATAAAATTGATCCTGTTACATATGTATCAGGGGATGATAATAATAACATTCTTGAATCAGGAGAAACCTGGATATATACAGGTTCATATACTATTACGCAAGAAGATGTGGATGCAGGGTTTGTGACAAATCAAGCATTTGCAGATAATTTGAATTCAGGAACTACAGGTATTGAATTTTCAGATGTAGTTGAAGTTTCTGATACGCTAGCTGTTTTAAATTGCCCAGTCAATATAACTGAAGCAGCGTGTCAAACTCAGGCAGAAATAGATGCAGCATTTGCTACCTGGTTAGGTACCGTTTCTATAACATCAAATAAAATTGGAAATATTACAGGAATTACTATAACGAATGATAATACAGGTGCTCCAGATAATTGTGGTGGATCAACTACTGTAATTTTTACTGCTACGGATGGATGTAATCCTGCTAATACGGAAACTTGTAGTGCGGTGTTTAATGTACTACCAGATACGGAAGCGCCAGTATTAAGTGATCCAGCTGCACTAGCAGATATTAATTGTGCTGCTGACTTACCAGTTCAAGAAATTTTAACGGCGACGGATGATTGTAGTACCGTAACGGTAACGCCAAGTATAGATGCCTATACAGTAGATATTTGTGCAGGCTATGCGATTACTTATCGATGGACAGCAGTAGATAATTGTAATAACAGTAGTGTTAAGACGGTAACGTTTAATGTATTACCAGATACGGAAGCGCCAGTATTGATGTGTCCTATTGCTATCATAAACCCTCCATTAGCAATTGGAGAAAGTATTGATCCTTCAAATACTGGAGAGGCAACAGTATTTGATACTTGTGATGATGAAGTTATTCCTACTTATGAAGACGAAACTTCTGAATGTATAGCAGGTATCGTTACGATTACCCGTACCTGGACAGCAATTGATGACTGCGGCAATTTAGCAGAATGTACGCAAATAATTATTCAGACTTGTTGCATGTTAGATGTTATTTGTCCTCCAAATTTAGACCCAATTTCCTGTAATGATCCAATTCCATTGGCTGCAAATGATGAATCTAGCTTTGAAGCACTTGGAGGAATTATTGGAGATGATCCAGGTTATTGTGGTGATTTGTTGATTACTCATGAAGACAATTATGAAGGTAATCTTTGTGATGGTAAAATTCTTACCCGAATTTATACTATTTCAGACGAAAATACCTCAATAAATTGCACACAAACAATGATGATTAGTGCACCTGGAGATCCTGTTTTTAATAATTGCCCAATGGACATCACAGTAGAATGTGATGCGATTCCAGAACCATTATTGGTTACAGCTACAGCTGATTGTAGTGGAGAAATATTAAATCCAACTTTTGAAGAAGTGAGAACTGATGGGAATTGTCAGTATAACTATATATTAACCCGTACATGGATAGCAGTAGATGAGTGTGGTAATGAAGCTATTTGTGAGCAAGTAATCAATGTTGTTGACATAACTATTCCATCAATAATTATTTGTCCTTCAGATGCCGAAGTAGATTGCGCAGTAGGGAGTATCCATCCTGATGAAACAGGATGGCCACTTGTTGAAGATAATTGCGATGATGTTGTAACTCCAACATATGAAGACGGACCAATTCAACCTGGCAACGGTACTGGTAACGTAGATTGTCAATTAAGAACCCAAACTCAAGGAGGATGGGGTACTAATGCAAACGGTAATAATCCTGGTGTTTACCGAGATGCAAACTTTGACGCTGCATTCCCTGATGGTCTTACGATTGGATGTGATTATACACTAAAACTCACGTCCTCTCAAGCAGTAGAAGATTTCTTACCTGATGGCGGGCCGTCTTCAGCAATAAGTCAAAATTACTTAGATCCAACCTCTATAGGTAATACATTAGCCGGTCAATTAACAGCAGTTACGTTGAGTTTAGGTTTTGATTTCTATGATCCTGACTTTGGAGAATCGGATACAAACCTAGGTGATGCTATCATTAATAGTGGAACATTTAGTGGAATGTCAGTTAGCGAAATCGTAGATATTGCAAATGAAGTATTTGGAGGTTGCTCTACTGCTTATTCTCCATCTCAAATGACGGGGGTTCTTTCAACAATCAATGAAAATTTTGTTGACGGAAACACCAACAATGGGAACTTAGATTGTTCAGCTTCTCAATGTTCTTATAGCTTTACTCGGACTTGGACTGTAACAGACGATTGTGGTAATTCAGCAACTTGTACTCAGATCATTTCTGTAATAGACAGTACTTCGCCAACTATTATCTGTCCTCCTTCTGTAGTGGTAAATTGTATTGATGGTAGTATAGATCCTGATGATACTGGAATGGCAACTGCTACGGATAATTGTAGTGATGTGGATCCAACATGGGAAGATGGGCCAAATGAATACGGAAATAGCGATTGTCAATTAAGAACCCAAACTCAAGGAGGATGGGGTACTTCAGCAAATGGCAATAACCCTGGTGTGTATCGAGATGCAAACTTTGATGCTGCATTCCCTGCCGGTCTTACGATTGGATGCGATTATACACTAAAACTCACTTCATCTCAAGCAGTAGAAGACTTCTTACCTGATGGCGGGCCGTCTGCTGCAATTAGCCAAAATTATCTGAATCCAACCTCTATAGGTAATACGTTAGCGAGTCAATTGACTGCGATTACTTTAAGCTTAGGTTTTGATGTTTATGATCCTGATTTTGGAGAATCTGAAACTAGCCTAGGTGATGCTATTATGAATAGTGGGACATTTAACGGAATGTCGGTCAACGAAATAGTAGTTATTGCAAATGAAGTATTTGGAGGTTGCTCTACTGCTTATTCTCCGTCTCAAATGACAGATGTACTTTCAACAATCAATGAAAACTTTGTTGATGGAAACACCAATAATGGGAACTTAGATTGTGCTAATTCTCAGTGTAGTTATAGTTTCACACGAACTTGGACAGCGATTGACAATTGTGGTAATTCAACGACTTGTACTCAAATCATTACTGTTGAAGATACAACGGAACCTGTAGGAACTTGTCCAAATCTTGACCAAACTGTAATGATCCCAAGTAATATTCCATTACCAGGATCTTATAGTTTAGATGTTGCTATGCAAAATATAGAGGATGCATTCACAGATAATTGTGGTGAAGTAACGGTGAATTTAATTGGTGATTCTGGTTTAAATGGATGTGCTCCAAATAGTGCTGGCAACTTTGAATTTAGCAGAGTTTACACCTTTAGTATCGTAGATGCCTGTGGAAATGAGGCAGTTGATAGTCCTTGTAGTATTACCTATAGTGGTGCTTGTGAACCAGAGCCAAATCTAGATCCATGTACTTTTACTCAAGGAGCGTGGGGTAATCCTAATGGTGCACCTGGTACATTAACCAATACTACTGATTTATTGCTTATTCAAGAATTATTAGATGAAAATGGAGGTTCTCTTACTATAGGGCTTCCTGGGCGATCATTAACAGTTGAATCCGCAGAATGTGTACTTCTATTATTACCAGGCGCTGGAAATCCAAAACCTTTGTCATCTGGTAATTGGAATTCAAATAATGGAAATGAATGTGATGCAGGTAATCCAAATAGTAACAACAGTAATTCTCAGAATGGAGCAGGTAGATTAAAAAATAACCTTGCTACCAATACTATAGCTTTACAGTTAAATATTTGGTATAATGAAGAAATCAATGGAATTGATTTTGGAACTTTTGACCTTTCATCTGGGACACCAAATATTGGAATCGATCTTTCTTCTTATGGTTTTACAGAAGATGTAAATGGTCTATTAGATTTTGCAAATGGAGTATTAGGTGGTAGTATTTCTAAAAAGAAATCTGGTGCTGCTACAGCTGCCATTACAGCAGTAAATGAATATTGGGACAATTGTGAACCTCCATCACCAAATAACGGGTTACGATTAGGTAGCGAAAATACCCAAGATGTTTTTGACTATCAAATTTATCCAAACCCTGTGATAGATGATAATCTGGAAATCATGATGAACGTTGTTGATGAAAATATTGTGATTATTAATATTGTTACTATTCAAGGAATAGTGATACATCAGAAATCGATTCAAGTTTCTAAAGACAATAATAAGTATTTACTTGATATTGAAAACTTAGAAAGTGGAATTTATTTGATTAATATCCAAAATGGAGCTCAGATAATTACTAAGCGATTTGTAAAGGTTAATGAATAGATACTGTAATCAGTAGATCATTAATTTGAAAATAATTTTGGCAGCCTTATATTTTTATAAGGCTGCCATTTTTTTAATCAAAAATTGATTATTACTGAGATTCATTACACCGCATTAATATAAT
Source organism: uncultured Saprospiraceae bacterium (assembly GCA_937981555.1). GTDB lineage: Bacteria > Bacteroidota > Bacteroidia > Chitinophagales > Saprospiraceae > CAJQQY01. The sequence goes on along the minus strand of CALJOK010000103.1, from coordinate 16,711 downwards.
TTTGTCTCCAATATTCTAATTAATTGCCTGCTGTAATTGGTTAGGTAATTCAAAATCAAAAGTAGGCATTTCAAGAGTTGAAGTTCCTGCAACTAGATTACTATATTTATCTGCAATAACAGACCATAGATATCTTCGATTAGCTACTTCGGATAGATTTGCAGATATCTTATCTAAATCTAATAAATCCACATCTTTAATCAATTGACAAAGTTCATTTGATGTCTCGAAATAAACTGCCTGATTTTCAGTAGTTACTTTATTGTAAATTATGTCAAATGAGATGATAGGTAAAGCTAAATACATGGCTTCTACTAATGAAGGATTAGTTCCGCCTTCACTATGCCCATGAATATAAACTTTGGCATTTGATCGAATTTGATTGAGTAAATTAGATTCATAAATCGGATCTAATAAATGAAGGTGATCATATCCTGAAAACTCATTTATAAGCGACTTGCCGTAATCACTATTTTTCCAATTTCCTATTAATACCAACGGTAACTTATCTTGTTTTGCGAAACCTTTTAAAATAGTATGAATATTATTTTCAGGCTCAATCCTAGCTACTTTAAAAGCATATTCTTGATTTAAGAAAGGATATTTTTTAAATGTTTCTGGTTTAATATCTTCTACTTGATTATGATCTGCACCATACTCAATTAAATTACTTTTTTTGCCGTAACGATCTAAAACATATTTTTGAATCGCAGCATTGTCAGCAATAATTTCATTGGCACACCAGACAGCAACTCTTTCACTTACTGATAAGAAAGTTTTTGCATATGCATTCCACTTTGCTCGTCTCCACTCAAGTCCGTCAACGTTAACAATAATCTTTTTGCTAGGGAAAAATAATTTTATGAAAGGTAAAAACAAACATCCGGACACTCCTAGAATCAGTAAAGTCTGAGAAAAAATGACCGCATGAATCATAGACAAAATATCGTAAAAGATGCTACAACATCCATTTGCAGATAAAGGGATGTATTTGATTTTAGCTCCATTCCATTCTTTGACTCGTTCCTTTGCGCTATAATGTTTTGTACTATTGTAGACTGTTATATCATATTCAGTATTTAAATTTTCAACTAATTGATGTGCAAGAGTTTCAAAACCTCCGTATCTAGCTGGTACTCCGACAGTGCCAATAATGGCAAGTTTATTTTTTTGAATTTTCATGGTAATTATGTTTTAGTATACTCACCTATTTTCAAAAGAAGATCCATTGTCTAATTAGCTGATTAACAGTACTTTACGGTTTATCCTTTTTTGTGTGTGTTCTCGTTTTAATAAAACATTCTCATTATTAGAAATTTGAAAAGGATATCGAAATGGATCATGTTTTAAAACTATAAAGCCCAAGTTTTATACAAGACTTGGGCTTTATAACAGTTGTTTTAAAACAACCTTATATTAAGTGTGTCAATATTTAGTTATGGAAAAATGAAGTAAGAATCTTGGTTTACTAAATCAGCTTTTTGTGGTAAAGCAATATTTTTATCGCCATTCCAGATAGTTGATTTTTTCCAGATGACATCGCCTTCTCTTGATTCAACCAATACATAGTCTACTTTAATGTTTTGAAAATTCGAATTTTGAGTTTGAGGTAAAGGAGCAGGCACGCCAGAAAATATTCCAGAGATATTTAATATTTGAATTACAGTATTACGCCTTTGCGCGTTTTTGCTAGGGATCTCTATTTTCCTTTTTATTCTTGATTTGACTACCGCATCTACACCAAGTATTTTGGCTAATTGTTGAGGGTGTATTTTCCAAGATTCTTTAACCTCTATATTTTTACTATTAAGGATATCTAGCGTTTTTTGGGCAGGTTGAATGGAAAAATTATTTTCCTCATTTTGGAGGAATAAGATTTTTGAGAAAGAATTTTGAAAAGTAATACTTTCTTCTAATTCTATTTCTTTAAGCATTTGTTCATCAACCGCCTTAGGAATTTTTCCTGTAAAGATTATCTCAAAAGGGAGTACAGCTATTTTCTCAATATTAGACTTCTCCTTCTCAAAAGTAGAATATTTCTTACTTGTTGAGCATCCAAGAAGAGTAAAAACACCAATGAAATAAAGGAATATTATTTTTTTCATAATTGTGGCTATTTATTTGATTTAATAATTGCAAATAAATAACCACAATGAAACAAGTTAATAGTATTTCTAAATATCTGCTAAATGTAGATATTTCAGAAAGAGAGACAAAAATATACTTTGATGCCATTGAAGTTGGAGATTATCCATTAACTGAAAAGGAATCTTATATTTTATCTAAAATAAAAAAATCCGCTTTTCTATGCGGATTATATGATAGCTATTCTGCGATATGGAATCCTAACAATAATATTAGAAAACGTTTTTTCCTAATCCTATCTATTCTTGAAACACAACCTAATTTCTCTAATAAATTTTTAACACACTTAACACTATGGCAAAGCATTAGAATAATGTTTTTTGGACTGATTAAGTATGTCATTTTTGTAGTGTTGGGTACTGTTTTTGTAAACGTTCTTAATATATTATTTTATGTTAACAGATTATGATTTTATTGTAGTGGGCTCAGGTTGTAGTGGCGTCCAATCAGCTCAAACATTGTTGGAAGACGGAGCTAAAGTATTAATGTTAGATGTAGGGATTCAAGCAGATCCCAATTCATCTATTATTCCAAATAAAGATTTTATTGCTATTCGAAAGAGTGAGCATAATCAAGGTGAATATTTTTTAGGAAAAGATCTAGGTGGAGTAGAAAGGAGCTGGCTAAAGAATAAAAATAGATTGACACCATTATTAGAGTTTGTAGAAAAAACAGCTAATGGAAATATACCTTTAAGTGGTCTTTGGAAAGATTCATTTTTGGAAAGTCATGCTCAAGGTGGATTGGGTAATTCTTGGGGTAGGGGAGTATTCGCCTTTTCCCCCGATGAAGCAAGAAAAGCAGGGATAGATTTTAATATATTGAAAAAAGGATATGAAAAAATTGCATCTAGAATAGGTGTTTTTGGGAAATCTAAGATGAGTCTTGGAGAATTAAGCGGGCTGGAATACCCTTTAGCGTTAGATAAAAGTATGGCAAAAGTTTGGAGTAAATTCCATAAAAATAAAATGGAATGGAATAGTAAAGGCGTGTTTTTAGAGAGAACACCTTTAGCTATATCTCCAAATTCATTTGGAGATAACAATAATTATAATGATATGGATTTTTGGTCTTTGGAAAATACCCAAGGATATCATCCAGGTATGACCTTAAAAAGATTACACGAGTATAAAAGATTCCATTACAAAGGTAATTCTCTTGTAGACAGTTATAAAGAAAAAGGAGATATAGTAGAGGTACAATTTTCTAATACCCTAAACCAGAAAATAGAGACTTTAACTTGTAAAAAAATTATTATTTGCGCTTCCGTATTAGGAACAGCCAGAATAGTACTTAAATCAAACAAGGCCTATGAACATAAGTTACCATTTATTTCAAACCCATTTTTTTATACAAGCTGGATAAATATGTCTATGCTGGGTAACGCAAATAGTGTAATGAGATCAAGTTTTAGTCAATTATCATTGTATTATAAAATAAAGGAGAGAGAGGAGTTTAGTCTAATGAATTTATATACTTATAGATCTTTGCTTTTACATAAATTGATTAGAGAGGTTCCGTTTAATTTTCGATTATCTTATCAATTAATTAATATACTTAAAGAGGCTTTAGTTTTTGGTGGAGTTCATTTGCCGGAATTCCAAGAAGAGGAAAATGGTGTACAACTAGTTAAAAGCAGTAACAATGCGACTGGATTTCAATTAAATATTGATTATAGACAGGATGACAAAAGAATAAAAAAGAACTTATCTTCTATAAAAAGGAAAATGCTCAGCCTTGGCTGTTTACCATTATTTTCAAAAATGGTTAACCCTGGATCTAGTAAACATTATGGAGGAACTCTTCCAATTTCTAAAACACCAAAACCATTTACATTAGCCCCTTCAGGTAGATTACATGGGTCTAAAAATGTGTATGTAGGAGATGCTTCAGGGTTTAAGTTTTTGCCAGCGAAAGGATTGACTTATACAATTATGGCATCATCACATCTCATAGCATTGAATGCGGTGAAGAAAGAAAGATATAACACTAAGATTCAATTAATGGAAAAGATAACTAACTGATAAATTTTAAACTCTGGAATATTTTAGTTTATATTCCAGAGGTTAAAATTATTTAGTACTATTTTATGACAGCAATAACTTCATTCTTTTTATAAAATTTTCCGCGAGTATCTTTATAACTGACGGTACAATTATAAATTCCAGAAGAAACTAACTTATTAGTTTTTATATTTTTTCCATCCCAACCTTGCGATGGATCATTTGTTTCAAAGATTAAATCTCCAACTCGATTGAAAATATAAAATTGGTAGTCTTGGGCAAAATCAAAATAGCCCATTGGAAAATACAAATCATTAATCCCATCATAGTTTGGAGAGAATGCATTTGGTAAAAATAAAGTTACCTCAGGAATAATATCTATTACTTTTTGAATAGTATCAGTACATCCATAATCATTAATGGTAGATAACTCCACGATGTAAATACCTGAGTCTGGAAAAGTAAATTCAGGATTCTCTTCATAAGAAAAACTCATCCCACCAAAATCCCAATAGAGATTATCATAATAGCTAGATTGATTATTAAATTGGACAATTGGACTAAAATAATTGACAGGGTCAGGAGAATATGAAAATTCAGCTATTGGATTCGGAAAAACATTAATCCATTCTTCAAATTTTTCTTCGATATTACAACCATTGGGAGAAGTAATAGAAACATTGACTGAAAAAAGTCCATGACTAAAATATTCATACGCTGGATTCATATCATCACTCACACCTCCTTCTCCAAAATCCCAACTAAAATCATAAACTTCAGAGAGAGGAAAAGATTGGTTGGTAAAATTAATATCTATTGGAGCACAACCTTCTTGGATATCACTAGTAACCATTATTTCAGAAGGTACTGGCATCCAAGTTAATTCTTGAGAACTAGTTTTTACACATCCGTTTGAATCGGTTATTTGTAACGAAACGGAATAAATATCCGGTGAATTATACTGGTGAATTGGATGCGGTTGATCAGAAGTATTTCCATCACCAAAATCCCAAAACCATGAAATAATATCGCTTGATTCTGTAGTACTTTGATCGGTGAATTGGATCGGTGATGAGTCACAAATATCATCATATTCAATATTAAAATCTGAATCAAGGCCAGGATAAATTCGAATTTCGATAAAAGAAGAGTCAGTACAAATTGATCCAGGATTCAATATTAATACGCCACTATAAATTCCTAAATCAGGAAATGTAACATCTAAATTTGGTTGGTCAGAAAATAAGGTATCTCCATTGGCAAGGGAAATCTTCCATTCATACCCATCAATAAATTCACTTGGATAACTTTGGTTTTCAAAAAAGACCTGAGGGTCACCACATGAATAATAAATATATTGAGGTTGTTGAATCTGTTCTGCTATTAATTCATCACCTCCCATCGTAGCAAAAATACCAGGTTCACAGAAATCAACATTAAATTGGAAATCCCTTTGAACTTTGCTTAATAATTTTCCATTTCGATATTCTTTAACACATATGCCTACGACAAATTGACCAATGGTATTCGGGGTTCCTGTAAGTAGACCAGTTAAGGAATCAATAGTTAAAATTGGCATTGCTCCAAGCGGAGAATTAAAGGAGTAAGTTGGAGCATAATAGTTAACAGGATCAAATGGGGGCGGAGCATCTGGATTAGGAGTTGCTCCTGTAAAACTAAATATATCTCCTGGAGTTATGGCACCATCTGTTCCTGCGCCTTTAAGAGGACTGCACAATTCATATCGTAATTCATCTCCATCAATATCAGTCGCAGTCTGAACAAATTCTAAAGGATTATTTACACAAATAATTATCGGAGGAAATGATTCAAATGAAGGAGAACTATTACAAAGATCTTGAGACTCTGGAGAAATATCAATAGAATAAGTTACTCCTGTGTCTCCAGGGTTTATAATGTTACTTATTGTACTATTTCTACAGCATCGTTGATAAATGAGGTGATAAGTAAAAGGAGAATCAGGAAGATTAATCCCTAGGTCACTTAATCTAAAATTATAGATCCCTTCTTGAACACATACTTCAGGTGGAGTAAGTAAACAAGGATTACCTATCGAAGGATCAATTGCAGTTACTGTTGGTAACGGCATCATAGCCATTGCAAATTCATTATTCAAATCATCGCTTCTATAAATAGACATTGTTCCATCTTCATCGAAGCCAGCTCCGCCATTTTGGCAATCTCTATAAACTTTAAGAGTAATTGAATAATCTCCATTGCCAAGGCATTGATAGGTTAATTCACCTCCAATGATATGAGCCGCATAAATGTTATTTATAATAAAGAAGAAAGTAAAAATTGCGCTAATGAAAAATCGATTTTTTCTCACCTGAATATTTTTTAAGTTTAAAAAAGCAGTTGTGTCAATAAAATATTTCAACAACAGGAATAAATTTTCTTAAAAACAGGCGTGGATTTTATTTGAGAATAGGGTTTTCTTTTATGTGAAAATTGAAACAAAAAAATAGCCAAAATGGGAATTGTTAGGATGGAATAATTTTTTTATAGGTTTAGTTCAAGAAAAATTGGTGGTTTTAGAAATAATGTAAAAGTAGTGAGGAGCGGATTTTCCCTATATACAATAAGGGCTGATCCTAAGAAATTAAAATATGAAGAAGAGAGTTACCGATCAAATACATTAGAATAATAAAACTTATAAATTCCCTAACATATATATATATCATATATGGCATATATATTGTATGTATTTTAATATTGATTAAAAAATTTACCCAGTCATTTACAAATGGTAAAATTTTAATTTTTGCACACATTCACGCCTATATTTAAAGATTCAAGGAAAGTACGTCTACAAAATAATTGAAATCTTATTTCTTAATAAATAAAATATATATCTATGTTAGATTTAAATGGTAAGTCTATTTTACTTACTGGAGGAACTGGTTCTTTCGGTAAAGAGTTTGTAAAAACAGTTTTGAAAAATTTCCCAAAAGTTAAAAGGTTGGTAATATTTTCTAGAGATGAGTTGAAGCAATTCGAGATGGCTCAAACTTTTGATCCTAGAGAACACAAGTCTATTCGATATTTTATTGGAGATATCAGAGATAAAGATCGATTCATGAAAGCTTGTGAGGGAGTTGATATAATTATTCATGCAGCTGCACTTAAGCAAGTAACAACTGCAGAGTATAACCCTTTTGAATGTATTAAGACAAATGTACTTGGTGCTCAAAATGTAATTGAAGCTGCGATTGCACATAATGTAGAATGTGTTGTAGCACTTTCAACAGATAAAGCAGCAGCTCCAGTAAACCTTTATGGTGCGACAAAACTTTGTTCTGATAAATTGTTTGTTGCTGCCAATAATATGAAAGGTAGCCGTAAGATGCGTTTTTCAGTTGTTCGTTATGGAAATGTAATGGGATCGCGAGGTTCGGTTATTCCGTTTTTTATGAAAAAGAAAAAAGAAGGAGTATTGCCAATTACTCATGATGAAATGACTCGATTCAATATCACATTAGAGAGTGCAGTTGATTTAGTAAACTTTGCTATGGAAAATTCGTTAGGTGGAGAAATTTATATTCCTAAAATACCGTCGTATAAGATTACAGATGTAGCAACAGCAGTAGCTCCTAACTGTAAACAAAAAGTAATAGGAATCCGTCCTGGAGAGAAGTTACATGAAGAAATGATTACTCCAGCTGATTCTCATAATACGATCGAATTGGCTGATCACTTTGTAATTTGTCCAACAAATTTAAATTACGTAGGAGTGGACAAAGAAGATTTTCTGAGACATTATGATGGCAAACAGGTTCCTATTGGATTTAGTTATAACTCAGGGGAGAATGATAAATGGCTATCTGTAGAAGATATGAGAAAACTAATTAAAAAACATGTAGATGCCTCATTTAAGGTAGCTGAGTTAGAAACAATTTCTTAAGATAAAAAGTAATTCTATGAAAGTTCTTAATTACGGGCGGCATCATATTACTGAAGCAGATATGAAGGCAGTATGTGACGCTTTGCAGTCTGATTATATTACTCAAGGTCCGCGAGTAGCGGAATTCGAGGAAAAATTTGCAGAATACATTGGTTGTAAATATGCAGTAGCAGTATCCAATGGAACAACTGCCTTACATATAGCTGCATTAGGTTTAGGAGTGAAAAAAGGTACAAAAGTTATTACGACTCCAATTACCTTTTCAGCTTCGGCTAATTGTATTAAATATTGCGAAGGCGATATTACTTTTGTTGATATTAATCCTCATAATATTCTAATTGATATTGAAAAAGTAAGAGCACTTTTAGAGCAATCGCCAAAAGGAACTTACTCAGGAATTATCCCAGTTGATTTTGCTGGTTATCCAGTCGACTTAAAAGCTTTAAGAGCATTGGCAGATGAATATGGAATGTGGATTTTAGAGGATGCTTGCCATGCTCCAGGAGGATATTTCATAGACGAAAAAAGTGGACGTCAACACAATTGTGGAGATGGTTCCTTAGCCGATGCTGCTATATTTTCATTCCATCCAGTTAAACATATTGCTTGTGGAGAAGGTGGAATGGTTACAACAAATGATCAGGAGTTATATGAGAAATTACTTTTACTCCGAAATCATGGAATAACAAAAGAACCTCATTTACTTCATGAAAATCATGGTGGATGGTATTACGAAATGCAAATCTTAGGTTTTAATTATCGAATGACTGAGATGCAAGCAGCTCTTGGAATTTCACAATTAGACAGAGCTGATAGTGGGATTATTCGCAGAAGAGAAATTGCTGCAAAATATGATGATGCTTTTAAAAACACATCGATTGAAACACTTCCATTAGAAGATAATATGGGTCATGCTTATCACCTTTACATTATTAAAGTGGAAGATCGAAAAGCATTATATGAATCTTTAAGAGAAAAGAATATATACGCACAGATACATTATATTCCAGTACATACAATGCCATACTATCAATCACTAGGGTACAAAAAAGGAAGTATGCCTATCGCCGAAGCATACTATGAAAAATGTATTAGCATACCTATGTATCCAACGTTGACTGATGAAGAACAAGATTATGTGATTGCAAAAGTAAAGGAATTTAGCCTATGCGAAATTTAGCAATAATACCTGCACGAGGTGGAAGTAAAAGAATACCTCGAAAGAATATTAAAGAATTCTTAGGGAAACCTATAATAGGTTACCCTATTGAAGAGGCTATCAATTCCAAAATTTTTGATGAAATTATGGTCTCAACAGATGATTTCGAAATAGCAAAAATAGCTGAAGTATTTGGAGCTAGTGTTCCATTTATGCGAAGTGGAACAAATGCAAATGATTTTGCAACTACCGTAGATGTATTGTTAGAAGTGATCAATAAATATGAGAAGCAAGGACAAAAGTTTGACAATATATGTTGTATTTATCCAACGTCTCCTTTTGTGTCTAGCAAATTATTACAGATGGCTTTTGATAAATTAATTGCTCATCAATTTGATTCTGTCTTTCCAGTTCTTCCATTTAGTTTTCCAATTCAGAGAGCAGTAAAAATTGCAGAAGACAGAGTGAAAATGATTCATCCAGAACATTTAAATACACGATCTCAAGATTTAGAACCTGCCTATCATGATAGTGGACAATTTTATTGGATGAAAGCAGAAGTGCTTAAGTCCATGAAAAAAGTTTGGACAGATAATACTGGTACTATTGTATTAAAAGAGATGCAAGCACATGATATAGATACAATTGATGATTGGGAAATAGCAGAATTCAAGTTTGCCATGAATCAAAAATTACAAAATACTAAACCTTCAATTAATAAAATTGAAGCAATAAAGTTATCAAAAAATTAAATCCTTAGAAATGAAAGAATTCAAAATTGCTGATCGATGGATTGGTCAAAATCATAAACCATTTATTATTGCAGAGATGTCTGGTAATCATAACCAATCTCTTGAGCGAGCTTTAGCGATAGTAGATGCAGCGGCGGATGCAGGAGCTGATGCAATTAAATTGCAAACATATACTGCTGATACTATGACTATTAATGCTAAACATGGTTTATTTAATATTGATGATGATTCATCATTATGGAAAGGTCATAATCTATATGACTTGTACCAATTAGCGTATACGCCTTGGGATTGGCATTCAAAGATTTTTGATCGGGCGAAAGAACATGGAATGATTGCATTTAGTTCACCCTTCGACTCGACTTCAGTTGATTTCTTAGAAAGCTTAAATGTACCTGTTTATAAAGTAGCTTCTTTTGAGAATACAGATATGCCGTTGCTTAAAAAGATTGCTCAAACTGGAAAACCAGTTATTATGTCAACAGGTGTTACCAATCTTTCTGATATTGATGAGTCGGTTCGAACACTTCGCAAATACGGCTGTAAGGATTTGGTTTTACTAAAATGTACAAGTACATATCCTGCCACTCCAGAAACGTGCAACATCGATACTATTCCTCATATGGAACAAATGTTTGAAGGTGTGTCTGTAGGTTTATCGGATCATACAATGGGTATTGGTGTTCCTCTTGCTGCAATAGGATTAGGTGCATGTGTCGTAGAAAAACATTTTACTTTAAGTAGAGCTGATGGGGGAGTAGATAGTGCATTTTCTTTAGAACCACATGAGTTAAAATTATTGGTAATAGAAGCAGAAAGAGCATTCTTGGCCAAAGGAAAAATCTCCTATGGAATACAAGCTTCTGAAGAAAATAGCAGAAAATTCAAACGATCAATTTATGTAGTAAATGATATTGAAGAAGGGGAAACTTTTTCTCCAAATAACTTGAGAGTTATACGTCCTGGAGATGGCTTAGAGCCTAAGCATTTTGAAACTATTTTGGGAAAAACTGCTCGGAAAAAGATTAAGGCAGGAACTCCTCTAAGTTGGGAAGAATTGTAAATCAAAAACGTAATTAATGTTGGTTAGAATAAAAATAATAAAAGATACTGTCGAAAATGGATTTTCCCAAAAAGGAAAATTTCAAGTGAAGAGTGAATTGAATGTATTGGAATATGAATATGAAAATCAACAGTTTTGGTTTTTGCTAGATACCAACGTTGATCAATGTAGGAAAGAAGAAGTCAAATTTAAATTAGGGAATCTTAAAGAAATTGATGCTCAAAAAATTGGAGACTTATTCAATGAAAATTTTTTCCTAATCGCTATTGACAAAGTTAAAGGTGAGCTACATTTATTACGAGATGTGTCAGGTGTAAAAACAGGTTACTACACTAATTCTTCAGATGAATTGCAAATTAGTACGTTAGTACACGATCTCGCTTTATCCATGGATAAAGTCAAATTTTCAAAAGAAGCCATCCATCAAATTTTATACTCACACTATTTACTAGATGGATATACTTATTATGAAAACATCCACGAATTAAAAGCAGGGTATCACCAAAAATATAATTCGGATCTTCTACAAATAGATACGGTTATAAATGAGGTTGATTTTTTAGAAGAAAATCAGTTGACTGCTGAAGAGAATATTCATTCTTTAAGAGTCAAAACCAGAGAAGCTCACGAAGGGTCTGTTGCTACAAAAAATACAGTTTTACTTTCAGGAGGGTTAGATTCTATTGCGATGCTAATTGCTTTAGATGACATTCCTGAAATACAACGATTATCAAATATTTCCTTTAAAGTAAAAGATACTTCTCAAGATGAGACGGTATATGCTATTGATGCTGCTGAAAATTTGAATCGGCCGATTAACATCAAAGAGATTGATCCAAATGATGTAAACAATTTTAAAAATTTTGAGAATACATTTCTCCAAATGAATAATCCTTACATCGGTGCTTGGATTTTCGGGAAATTTGAAGGCACACCTTATGAGATGTTTTATGCGGGACAAGATACACGACTTCATACTCCAGCCTTAAATGAAGTAGATAAAATAGCCTACAAACTTTTACCTTATCAGAATAATTTTTTAGTTAAATATTTATTACAGCCATTGGCAAAAACAGGGCAATCTATTTTTAAAATATTTGGATGGAATAAAAGTAAGAATCGGATTATAAAAAATATATGGAAGGGTTTGCACATAGCAGATCTAAAATCTTATGTGGACAAGTTTTATTTAAAATTAGATAAAAATGCGATTGCCCAAAAAGGACTTCCGACCGAGTATTATGATGCGTTCCGAAAGTATTTCGATTTTGATATTTCCAAAATAAAAAGTAAAAGAGGACTGTACAATAAGTTGGTTGAGAAGAAGTGGAAAGAGCAGTACATATTTGATATACGCTACTTGCAGGATGTTGCTAGGATGAACAACACTTACATTGCAATGCCATTTTATAATCCAAAAATTGCTAGCTTTTCTTCCTCTATTCCTTTTGATTTAGCTACTAAAAAAATGATAGGTAGATCTCGATTTGGAGAAACTAAAGCGATCATTTATAAATATGTTTTACGACATGCTTTCCGAGATAAATTAACAGACATGTGTTTTTATCGGGCAAAAGCAGTTTCAGAAACAACCCATCAAATGAATAACGGAGTGATGGGAAAAAAAATTAAAGAAGTAATAAAAAGAGATTTATCACTTTCAAATTCCTTCATCAAAAGTTTTGGGTTAGAGAAATATGTTGAAAGATATATAGAAACCTCTGAATGGGGTTTTAAAGAAGATGACTACCTCGGTACTATATATTATATAGCTGCGATTTGTATTTATCATTATCGAGTAATCTTAAAAAATCAAATTTTACCAGAAAAAAAAATGGAACAAAAAGTAGAAGTATTTTCTTCTTAACAACTAGCAACAAAAAATAAAGATAATCACATGCACAAATATTTAACAGTAGTAAGCATTTTATTTTTTCCAAATGTAATTACACGGTTTTTGTTAAATCTATTAGGACATAAAATACATCCAAAAAGTTATATAGGATTTTCATTAGTTCCTTCTCGGAGAATTTATATGGATGCTAATGCGCGAATTGGGCATTGTAATATTATCCAGGTTAACAAAATTTTGATGCGGGAAAAAGCATTCATCAAAAAGATGAACAGAATTAGAGGTGAAATGAATGTGATCATGGCGGCTGAATCTGTTATAGCCAATTCAAATAGTATTTTTCGAGCATCGTCTCCAATTACTTATGGAAATGGAACTTTGAAGATAGGCCGATTTGGAATGCTTGTTTCTAAGCATCATGTAGATTGTACTCGATCTGTAACGATAGGGGAGTATACTACAATAGGCGGACTGGGATCTCAATTTTGGACACATGGATATTTTCACGGGCCAGTAGGAAAAGAAAGAATCAGAATAGATGGAGAAATTGTAGTTGGTAATAATGTTTATGTAGGAACTAATGCCACATTTAATCCTGGAGTAACAGTCGCAAACGGCATAAGTATAGGAAGTAATGTTTGTGTATCAAGATCTTTAAATCGGCCAGGAATGTATGTCGCTCAACCATTAAGATATATTGAAAAAGAAATTGACTCAATTAGAGATGCTTTGGATATAATTGAGGATGAATCACTTATTGATGAAGTCTATGAAAAAAGACCTTCTCCTCGAAAAGTGGAAAAAATAAAATCGTATGAGCAAGTTAGCACTTAGGATTAATGATTTACTGATAGCATTCAAAAAAGATTTTCAAAGAGTATCAGTATTTTCGTTTGTTTTCTTTTTAGTGAAAGGTTCAGCTTTTGCGGCGGCTTTGTGGTTGTCTAATATGGTTAGTGTTACTGAATTTGGATTATTCGAATATGCTCTTTCAGGTGGATTAATTTTAGCGGTGATACTTAATTTAGGTTTACAAGGAGCATATCCTTTTTTTATCATTCGAGAAAAAAAGGATAACTATCGAGCTATATTTTTCTTTCATGGATTATTAGTCTCAGGATTAATATTAGGTCTAATTTTTCTCAATAAAATTACTGGATATTGGATACCAATAAAATTCTCTTTAATGGGAGTTATGGCAAGTGTGATTGGTATGCAAGTTTTATATTCTACGATATTAAAATCGCATGAGGTTTTAATTCCTGCAGTATTATTAGATGGCGGGTTATTTATCACGGTCAATGTCTATAATATTCTAATCTATTTTGGAGTCTTATCTTTTAGCTTAGAACTTTTAGAGACTGGATTAATGATTTACCTAGTGGGATTATGGATTATCTATTTTCGTAAATATAATGTTATAAAAGGTCAGTTTTCATTTAAGAAATATAAAGAGACGATTGATTTTGGAAAACATCTTGTCGTCTCTTCCTTTCTAATTATACTTTTAACAGGAGGTGCCCGAATTTTTATCGATTATTTTTTGGCAATAGAAGAGGTAGGATATTATGGATTCTACTTTAGATTAGCAGCTATTACGGTAATGATTCATCAGATCATTAATATCGTTTTCTTCAAAAAAATGTATCAATCAGATACCAATACTTTAGATCATTATTTTTCACTATTTGTTGGCGCTATTTTATTAATGAGTATAAGTTTGTCTTTTTTGGTTCCAGTTGTTTTTTCAAATGTCTTGACACTTTTGGAAAACTCTTATGCCGAATACAAACTCTTATATTTTACACTTTCTTTCCAAGTTGTATTTTGGATAATTCTAGCTTTAAATGAAAATATTATTTATAGAGAAGAGCTTTCTTCTAAAATGAACAAAGGTTTTTTGATTGTTCTTTTATTGATGCTTGGAACTATGGTAGTTCTTTCAAGGTTAGAAATTCTTGATATTTTTTGGTTAACCATTATAAATATGCTAGCTATTGCAGCAGCAGTTGAGTGGCAATTTTTTCTACTGAAAAAAGAAAGGAATATACATTTTACAAATACTCACTTGATTAATTACTTAGCCCTCATTTTATTTTTTGTCACCTATAATTTTATCTTATGAACCCAAAAATAAACAATTCAACTTGCTTCATTGCTAACTATTCTAAGACTTATCTCTTTCATGAAATCGCTCAGAATTTAATTCAAAAAGGAGAAAAAATTTGTTGGATAACAGTTAACCTAAAATTGTACGATTTTCTTTGCGAGGAATATGGGAAGGAAAAAGTATTACTTATCAATAGAGATAATATAAATCAACCGTATTGTGAAATTGATGATTTCAAGATTAGGGAATTAATTTATGGCGATCGAGTTTTGCGTCATGAACTTCAAGATGGACTTCGATTCTTAGTTAATATTCAGCGACCAATTTATGATTTTTTAAAATCAAATGATGTAAGATTTGTTTTTGGTGAAATAACATGGGCTCATGAAATTTTAATTCATAGGATGTTAACGAATCGACCGGAGCTTAATGCAAAATTTTTAAATCCTCATGTTGTTCGATTACCAAATAAGCGATGGGCATTTTTTAAAGATGAACGACAGTCTCAAATATATGAAGTGACTTCTGAATATGAAGAGGTATCACCAATCGAAGTTAAGAAACCTTTTTATCTTAAAGTAAATGATAAAAGACTAAAGAAGTCTAATTCGATAAAAGGGCGTTTAGACAGAATTAAAAGATGGATCACGAATGAAAATATAGATAAAAAAGATCCTACTCATATTACAAAAGGAAAAATTCGATTAGTATTAAAAACTCAAGAAGAATTTAATAAGGAAATTTATCGAATGGTCAAAAGAGTTAATTTTGACTTAATAAAAGATATCCCTTATGTTTTTGTTGGATTGCATAAACAACCTGAAGCTTCAGTAGATGCTTTTGGAAGATATTACGAAGATCAATATTTAAATATTTGTAACCTTTGGAGAACTCTCCCTTGTGGGTGGAATATTTTAGTAAAGGAACATACCAATGCAATTGGAGATCGTGATTTATCATTTTATAATAAATTGCAAGAAATGCCAGGGGTATACTTTGTGCATGAATCTACAGATTCGTATAGCTTAATTTCTAATGCTCAATTAGTGGCAACTATTACTGGAACAATTGCTTATGAAGCTGCATTAATGAAAGTTCCCGCAGTAACTTTTGCTCCAACTTTTTTTAACCAATTAAACTATTGCAAACAGATCGGATTAACCGAGTTGAATGAATGTTCTTCTATTAAAGCAATAGCAAGTGGGTTAAGAGATCAAATTGATAATAGAGCAGAATTTTCTTCTTATCTGATGGGGAATTCTTTTGAAGGTGTGTTAGTTGATCCTGTTTCAATGCCATCCGTAATGGAAGAGGAAAATATTGAAATGCTTAGTCAAGGATTTTTAAATGTAGTTCAAAATCAGCTAGAATTAAATATTGCCTAAACTTAACTATCAATTAGACTGGCGAGAGAGATTAACGATTGCAGCGATCATCTGCTTATCCTTTACAGGGATTAGTGTTGGAAAAATCGGGAAGGCTCTGATGACTCCCTATCATTTAATGATGGGGATATTAATCGGTATAGGTCTTTTTTATGCACATAAGATTAATAGGGAAATAGTAGTATCACTATTGATTTTACTTTTATATATGTTGGGAGTAAATGCATTTAATATTCATAACATTAAGTTAACCTCGGTACTGTACACTATAATTTTTTGTTTAGAGATGATGATTCTCTATAACTTTATGAAAAGTG
>CALJOK010000102.1 GCA_937981555.1 uncultured Saprospiraceae bacterium | reverse complement strand
CATGACTTTACAGTTGTAGATGCTAAGAAACCTACACCAGTATGTATCTTCGGAATTGCAACTACAGTAATGCCATCAGCAGGAGCAGTAACAATTTGGGCATCTGATTTCGAATCAGGTTCTTCTTATGATAACTGTACTTCTTATGATGATTTACACTTCTCATTCTCTCAAGATATTACTAATGATAATATCACAATTGCATGTGCTGATGTACCAGCAGACGGATTATACCCAATCACATTGTATGTAACAGATGCAGCAGGAAACTTTGATTTCTGTTCAACTTTCATCAATGTTCAAGATCCTAACGGAACTTGTGCAGGACCAACTGCTACCATCAACGGTACAATTGAGAATGAGAACCAAGAGGTAATTCAAGATGTAACGGTAACATTGACTGATGATAATGGCGCTATGCCAACTGTTAACCCAGTAGTAACTGGTTCTAATGGTGTTTATTCATTTAATATGAATTATGGAGATTATGATGTAACTCCAGTTAAAGACATCAACTACTTGAATGGTGTGACTACATACGATTTAGTATTGATTTCTAAGCACATTTTAGGAATTGACTTATTGGATTCTCCTTACAAGGTGATTGCAGCAGATGCTAACAATTCTCAATCTGTATCTACATTAGATATCGTTAAGTTGAGAGCATTGATCCTTTACCTTGATACTGAATTGGCTAACAATTCTTCATGGAGATTTGTAGATGCTAACCACGTATTCTCTAATGCAGTTAACCCTTGGTCAACTACAATTCCAGAATATGTTGCATTGGATGGAACTTCGTTTAGCCCAGTTAACTTTACAGCTGTTAAAGTTGGAGATGTTAACGGTTCAGCTACTCCAAACAACTTGTTAGGATCTGATACACGAACATTCGACGGTAACTTAGCTCTTTCATTAGAGGCTACTCAAGTTGCTGCTGGAGAAGAATTTACAGTTGACTTTAAAGCTAACGACTTCAATAATATTGCAGGTTACCAATTCACTTTAGGATTTGATAACAGCGTAGAATTTGTTGACGTAGCAGCTAACTTGGAAGGATTGAGTGCAGCTAACTTCGGTTTGACTAAATTGAATGAAGGAGTAATTACTACTTCATGGAACTCTAACAAAGGAGTTTCTGTAGCAAACGGAGAAGTTTTATTCTCAATCACATTCCGAGCGAATGCAGCAGTAAATACACAAGAATTATTGAGCATCAACTCTCGTTACACAGAGTCTGAAGCATACGATGGTTCTGATTTGTACAACGTAGTATTAGAATTCAACGGAAACCAAGTTTCTAACGGATTCGAATTATTCCAAAATACACCTAACCCATTCAAAGCAGAAACTACTATTGGTTTCACTATGCTAGAAGCAGGTGCGGTTACTTTGAAAATCTACGATGTATCAGGTAGAACGTTAAGATTGATAGAAATGGATGCAGTTAAAGGATTCAACTCTGTAAATGTTACAAGAGATGGAATCGAAGCAACTGGAGTTCTTTACTACCAATTGGAAACAGCTACTGAAACAGCTACTAAGAAGATGATCTTGGTTGACTAATCTTCGGATTACGAAATCAAATTATCTTTTCTAGATAAGTTTTAAAAGAAGCGTCTTCTGCGAAAGTGGGAGGCGCTTTCTTTTTTAGGTTCTTTGACAAATATTGTGGTCAAGTTAAAATTGGAATCGAAAGTAATTCCGAGTATACGGAAGGTGTCGATTTTTTTTTTGACCTAAAAAATGAGATTTGTCAAAGAACCTTTTTTATATGTTAGAAATCGTTTGTTATTTATTATTTTGTTATTTTTGATTTGTTGCAATAAAAAAATCCTTTCTCAAACTCGTTGGTTAAAAAATCCCCACTTACCGTTATTCCCTCTTTCCCGTTTTTTTTAGAAAAATAGAATACTTGTTGTTATCAAAAATTCATGTTAAATGAAATGCTTGACTCAATAACCTATCCTACGTATATTTTATTAATCAACATTTTTCCAAAAAAAAATCTCATGAACAAAAAAACATTTTACACCATCTCTCAACTATTTCTAGTATTTATTTTTTTATCCCATCAAATGAATGCTGAGCGCAATTCCTCTTTTGATTTTTATCATAAAAAAAATACCATTACTGACATTAGTCACAATGGAATTTCCTCTACCTCTGGCCCAACGATTACTAATTTTAGCGGCGAGCCAACGATTGATAATTATGAACCAGATTGTGGAAGTACAACTGCGACCTTTGAAATAATGGCTGATGATAATTGCAACAATCCATCTTTATTGGAATACAATTGGGAGTTTAGTACGGGACTTACTGGAACTGGAAATTCTGCTTCGGGAGCATTTCTAAATGGCAATTATTCTCTGACATTTACCATCAATGATCAATGTGGAGATTCAATTTTACATATTCATGATTTCGTAGTGAAGGATGCAAAGTTGCCTACTCCCGTTTGCATTTCTGGAATACTTACATCTATGATGCCTTCAGCAGGTTCAATAACTATTTGGGCATCAGATTTTGAAAGTGGAAGTAGTTCTGATAATTGTACGGCTTATGATGATTTGATGTTTTCATTTTCATCTGATGAGAATTTGGGTAGTTTGATTCTTGATTGTAGTGATATTCCAGCAGATGGATTAGTTCCAATTAGTCTATATGTTACAGATGAAGCAGGGAATCAAGATTTTTGTTCCACATTTATTCATATTCAAGACCCGAATACAGTTTGTTGTTGTTCTTATCCTATGGTTATTGGAACAATTGAAAATGAAAATCAAGAAGGTATTGAAGACGTAACAGTATCGTTAAATAATTCAACAGGAACGCTGAATTCGCCTTCCGTAGTTACTGGAACGAATGGAGTATACAGTTTTAATGTTTGGCCGACAGCAGGATATATTGTGACTCCTAAAAAAGATATTGACTATCTCAATGGAGTAACGACTTATGATTTGGTTTTGATTTCAAAACATATTTTAGGGACTCAATTATTAGATTCTCCTTATAAAATTATTGCAGCTGATGCAAATAATTCGCAGTCAATTACTGCTTTAGACTTAGTGAGAATAAGAGCTTTAATTTTGCATATTGATGATGAGTTGGAAAACAATGAATCATGGAGATTTGTAAATGCGAATTATGGTTTTCCTAATCCAAATAATCCATGGGAAGAAGAATTTCCAGAAATGCACCAAATCGTCAGTTATGGTGGGGGTAATGGCTTTGAGCAAGGTTACTTTATCGCTATAAAAATTGGCGATGTCAATGGAACTGCTTCACCAAATAGTTTACTCGGTTCAGATATTAGAACTT
Organism: uncultured Saprospiraceae bacterium; assembly: GCA_937981555.1. Lineage (GTDB taxonomy): Bacteria > Bacteroidota > Bacteroidia > Chitinophagales > Saprospiraceae > CAJQQY01. The sequence continues at coordinate 15,661 of CALJOK010000102.1, read as the reverse complement.
TTGATGGAACTGTAACACTAGATCTACAAAATAAAAAAATAAGAAAAGGAGAAACGTTTGTTATTGATTTTCGAGCGAATGATTTTAAAAATATAGAAGGGTACCAATTCACTTTAGGATTCGATAGTGATGCAGTTGAATTTGTAGATGTGATGCCAAAATTGGAAGGATTGAGTGAAGATAATTTTGGTTTGACAAAACTGAATGAAGGGAAAATTATGACGAGTTGGAATAGCTCAAAAGGAATTGATTTGGAGAAAAATGCAGTCTTGTTTTCCATGACTTTTAAAGCGAAATCGACAAGAGAAATTATCGATATTTTTGAAATAAATTCTCACTATTCAACTGCTGAGGCATACTCTGGGACTAATGTTTACGAGGTTAAATTGTCTAATGATAGCAAGCGTAACACTATATTTACAAACGATTTTGAATTGTATCAAAATACACCAAACCCTTTTGATGAAGAAACTACGATTCGTTTTTATTTGCCAAAATCAGAAGCTGTTACGTTAATAATATATGATGTGTCAGGTCGAGTTTTAAACCAGATGGAGTTGGAAGGTATGGAAGGGATTAATTCGAAAAAAATAAAAAGAGCTGATTTCGAAGCAACTGGAGTTCTTTACTACCAATTGCAAACAGCTACTGAAACAGCAACTAAGAAGATGATTTTGGTTGACTAATCTTCGGATTACGAAATCAAATTATCTTTTAAAGATAAGTTTTAAAAAGAAGCGTCTTCTGCGAAAGTGGGAGGCGCTTTCTTTTTTATGTAAAAAAATCGTTTGTTGTGTATAATTTTTTTATTTTTGATATGTTTTATATAAATTTTTTCTTCCCAAAATCCGTCGTTTTTAAATTCCCACTTACCGTTATTCCCATTTTTCCGTTTTTTTGAAAAAAAAAATAGGACACTTTTTGTTGTCAAGAATTTTGTCTTAAATGAAATTCTTGATTCTACAGCTGTCTTCTAGTTATATTATAAGAATGAAACGCTCATTCCCAAAAATAAAATTTCATGAACAGAAAGTCATTACACTCTATCACTCAATTATTTCTAGTTTTTATTCTTTTGTCTAATCAAATGAATGCTGAAAGCAACTCGTCTTTTGATTTTTTTAATAAAAAAAATACAACGGATATTATTGCTCCAACAGCTATTTGTGATCAAAATACCGTAGTAGCTATTGGTCAAAATGGAACTTCGATTGTACAAGCCATTACATTTGATGATGGAAGTACAGATAATGTTGGAATCGTATTGATGGAAGTTCGACGAATGGATAGTCCTGCTTGCCCTGGCTCCGATGGAACTTCTTTCGGGCCAACAGTCCCTTTTTATTGTTGTGATATAGGAACAACGGTCATGGTTGAATTTAGAGTTTCGGATGCTGCAGGAAATGTAAACTCTTGCATGGTAGAAGTTGAAGCGCAAGATAAATTGATTCCAGTTATTAACTGTCCTGCAGATATTTCGATTTTATGTACCGATTATCCAAATCCAAGTTTTACTGGTGAAGCAACAGCAAGTGATAATTGTGAAACTAATGTAACAGTAACTTATAATGATATCTCCATTACTGAAGATGATTGTGGAGAAGGACAAATTATCAGAGTTTGGACTGCAACAGCAGGCTCAGGTCAATATAGTACAGCTTCCTGCATTCAAACAATTACGATTACTAATCCGAGTTATTTTGAAGAAGAAGATATTACTTGGCCGATAGATTACGAGGCAATGACTTGCGGAATCGGCCTTGAACCAGAAAATTTGCCATCACCTTACAATGAGCCAATTTTGGATGAAGGCAATTGTAATAATGTAGCGGTAGGTCATACTGATCAAATTTTAGAATTTGGCGGAGCAGATGCTTGCTTGAAAATATTGAGAAAATGGCATGTAGTGGATTGGTGTCAAGCAGCTAATAATCCTGATCCTACTCAACCAGGTCCAGGGATTTGGCACTACACTCAAGTATTAAAAATTATTAATTCTTCCGCTCCAACGATTACTAGTTTTAATGGTGCTGCAATTATTGATAATTATGAAGAAAATTGTGGAAGTACAACTGCGACATTTGAAATAGTAGCTGATGATGATTGTACTGAACAATCCTTACTTGCGTACTCTTGGGAATTTAGTACAGGACTTTCTGGAACTGGAAATTCTGCTTCAGGAGCATTTCTAAATGGTAATTATTCTTTGACTTTTACGGTCAATGATCAATGTGGAAATTCAGTTTGGCAGATTCATGATTTCGTAGTGAAGGATGCAAAGTTGCCTACACCCATTTGCCTTTTTGGAATAGCGACGGTGGTGATGCCATCAATGGGACAAGTAACTATTTGGGCATCAGATTTTGAAGATGGAAGTAGTTATGATAATTGTACAGCTTATGACGATTTGATTTTTTCATTTTCGCCTGATGTGAATATGGGTAGTTTGATAATTGAATGTATTGACGTTCCCGTAAATGGATTATATCCGATTACTATTTATGTTACAGATGAGGCAGGGAATCAAGATTTTTGTTCGACTTTTATTAATGTTCAAGATCCGAATGGAGGTTGTCTTCCTCCAGGAGATCCTTTGATTACAGGAACGATTGAAAACGAGTATCAAGAATTAATAGAAGACGTTACCGTAACACTAATTGGTAATTCTGGAAATATATATATCCCTGTGATTACAGGTGTCAACGGAAGTTTCATTTTTAATACTTGTCCAATGAACGTTGAAGTTGTACCAGAAAAAGATATTAATTATCTAAATGGAGTAACCACTTATGATTTGGTTTTAATTTCAAAACATATTTTAGGAATTGAATTATTGAATTCTCCTTATAAAATAATTGCTGCAGATGCGAATCATTCTGGGTCGATTACAGCATTAGATTTAGTAAAATTGAGAGCATTGATTTTACATATTGACGCAGAGTTAGAGAATAATAAATCTTGGAGATTTGTGTCATCAAATTATGTTTTTCCAAATCCGAATAATCCATTTCAAGAAGTATTTCCAGAGGTGATTGATATAACAAATTCGAATGGTGATCCTTCTAACTTCGTTGCGTTGAAAGTTGGAGATGTGAATGGAACGGCTTCGCCAAATAGTTTACTTGGTTCAGATATTCGAACTTTTGCTGGAGACATAACACTACATTTACAAAATAGAAAATTAGCAAAAGGAGAAACATTTACAGTTGATTTCCGAGCAGATGATTTTAAAAATATAGAAGGGTATCAATTCACTTTAGGATTTGAAAAAGAGGCAGTTGAATTTGTGGATGTAGTTCCAAACTTGGAAGGACTAAGTGAAGCTAATTTTGGTTTGACAAAATTAGAGGAAGGAAAAATTACGACCAGTTGGAATAACTCAAAAGGAATAGATTTGGAGAAAAATGAAGTGTTGTTTTCCATGACTTTTAAAGCAAAATCGACTGGAGAAATTGCCAATGTTTTTGAGATAAATTCTCACTTTACAACTGCGGAGGCTTACTCTGGATCTAACCTTTATGAGGTGAAATTATCTAATGATAGCAACCGTAACAATACATTTGCAAATAATTTTGAGTTGTATCAAAATTCTCCAAATCCATTTGAAGGTGAAACGACAATTAGTTTTTATTTGCCAAAATCAGAAACAGTTATTTTGAAAATATATGATATGTCAGGTCGAGTTGTAAGCCAGATAGAATTAGAGGGTAGGGAAGGGCTTAATTCAAGAAAAATAACAAGAGCCGATTTCGATGCGACAGGTGTATTTTATTATCAAGTCAAAACGAATGAAAAAACACTTACTAAAAAAATGATCCTCTTGGATTAAAAGAAAAAAGGACTAACGAAAGTTAGTTCAAAGATGCTTTAAAATCGGTTTTTGGGATGGCCTCTTCCAGTTTTTTGGAGGGGGCTTTTTTTTTGGAGTGTGGTATTTTATTTTTACATATTATATTTATTTTAATAAACGAATGATTCTTTCTTATAATTGAGATTAATTTTACTTAACTTTGTGCTTATCGAAAAAAGTATAATATTTTCGATACATTTCATTTCGATATTCCCACTTACCGTTTTAAAAATTAAAAAAAATCAATAGGAGAAATCCTTATTGGGGACTGTTCTGTTGTTGAAGCGGAAACTTATTTTCTTCAGCAATTTTTCCCAAGATTCTTTTTCCCACAAACCGTCATGTTAAAAAATAAATTAGGGACTTCTTTCCTTTCAGGAGAGCAGGAGTCACTCTATTGTTGTTTGTTTTTACAGTTAGTAAATAATAATTCCATGCAAAAAATAATTTTTACACTAATCTTCTTTTCTTTTAGTCTTTTCCAAAATGTTGTATTAGCCAGTTTTACAAATTCTGTTGAATTTGAAAATGAGTCTTTCGCACCTCCAGTTTTGAGTTGCCCAGATGACTTGGTTATTCAAGAGTGTACGTCGTCGGCAGATTCTGCCATTTTGGTTCAAGCATTTTTAGATGCTTTTACATTTACTGGAGGAGATAATCCATCCGCAGCATTTGATCCATCATTTACGGTTGCACCAATGTGTGTAGGAGGTCAAACAGTAGTTACTTATGTAGTGACTGATGACAATGGAACGTTTAATTGCATTAGAAATATTTTTGTAAATGCAGATATGACTGATCCTATTTTTACAACTGTTTGTCCAGCTGATATTTCAGTTGAGTGTGATCAACCAGTTCCTGCTGCAGCGACAATGGAAGCGACAGATAACTGTCAAGCGATTCCTGATCCAGCTATTTTTATCAATGAGATTCATTATGATAATGCTGGAGGAGATGTTGGAGAATTTGTAGAAATAGCAGGGCCAGCAGGTTTTGATTTAACGAATTATTCCATCGTACTTTACAATGGTTCGAATGGAACATCATATAATACGATTAGTTTATCAGGAACGATTGATGATGAGGGCACAGGTTATGGAGCTTTAGAATTTTTTCAAAGTGGTTTGCAAAATGGAGCTCCAGACGGACTTGCATTAGTCAATCCAGGAGGGGAAGTAATTGAGTTTTTAAATTATGAAGGTTCAACAATTACAGCAACTAATGGTCCCGCGAATGGAATGACGTCAGTAAATATTGGAGTGTCAGAAACTAGTTCTACACCAGAAGGAGAATCATTACAGCGAACTGGAATGGGAGGTGTAGGAAGTGATTTTACATGGACTGGACCTTTGGCAAATAGTGCAGGATCTTTGAATGCTGGACAAACAGTTTCAGTTCCACCTCCTCCACCAATTGCAGTTGTTTTTGAAGAAAACTTTGTAGCAGGATGTGGAATCACAGGAGTGATTACTCGAACTTGGACTGCAACAGATGCTTGTGGAAATGAAGAAGTTTGTACTCAAATAATTACAATCCAAGATACAACTGATCCAACTTTTGTTGGAACGTTACCAGGAGATGTGACGATCGAATGTGATGAGTCAGCACCTGCTCCAGAAATGTTGATGGCAATGGATAATTGCCCATCAGCTTCAACAATGGTCATTTTTATTAATGAAATTCATTATGATAATTCAGGAGGAGATGTAGGAGAATTTTTTGAAATAGCAGGATCTGCAGGATTAGATTTATCTGGTTATCAAGTAGCCTTATATAATGGATCAAATGCAGGAGTTTATAATACAATTAATTTATCAGGAGTGATTCCTGATGAAGGAGCAGGATTTGGTGCGATTGATTTTCAGTTGCCTGCCAATGGTTTACAAAATGGATCACCAGACGGGTTAGCATTAGTTGATGCAGGTGGAATGGTGATTGAGTTTTTAAGTTATGAAGGAACGATTACTGCTTCAGGTGGGCCAGCGGCTGGATTAACTTCTACTGATTTAGGAGTTGAAGAAACTGGAGGAGCTCTTATTGGAGAGTCTTTGCAACGCACAGGCATGGGAGGAATGGGAAGTGATTTTACTTGGGGTGGTCCTCTTACTGAAACACCAGGGTTATTAAATGCAGGGCAATCGGTTATGGCTAATTTAGCTCCAATTGCAGTTGTTTTTGTTGAAAATTTTGTTGCAGAAAGTTGTGGGAGTACAGGAGTTCTGACTAGGACATATACTGCAACGGATGCATGTGGAAATGATGTAGAACATATCCAAACTATTACAGTTGAAGATAATACGCCTCCTTTATTTTTAGGAACATTACCAATGGATATCACAGTAGAATGTGATGATATTCCAATGGCTGCTACGCTTTCTGCAGTTGATAATTGTGGAGCAGGGTTGATGGTTTGGATTAATGAATCTCACTACGATAATACTGGAGGAGATGTGGGAGAGTTTGTTGAAGTAGCTGGATTTGCAGGAACTGATTTGACGGCTTACACTTTGGTTTTATATAATGGGAATAATGGATTTTCTTATAATACAACTACTTTATCAGGAGTAATTCCAGATGAAGGAAATGGATTTGGAGCAGTAAGTTTTTCAATCTCAGGTATTCAAAATGGAGCACCTGATGGAATTGCTTTAGCGCAAGGAATTACAGCACTTCAATTTATTAGTTATGAAGGTTCGTTTGTAGCAATGAATGGTCCAGCAGGAGGAATGACTTCTATGGACATTGGAGTATCTGAACCAGGCGGAACACCTGTTGGACAATCTTTACAATTGATTGGAACAGGTTCTACTTATTCTGATTTTACTTGGACTGGACCAGTTGCAGAATCTCCAGGATTATTAAATGTAGGACAAACTGTTGAAGGAAATATTACTCCAGTTTTTGAAGAAAACATAGTTGATGGAGGTTGTGCAGGTGAAAGTACAATTACTCGAACTTGGACTGCAACGGATGGTTGTGGAAATCCAATGATTCATGTGCAGACGATTACGGTAGCAGATAATACAGAGCCAAATGCAGTTTGTCAAAATCTTACAATTGAGTTAGATGAAGATGGAAATGCTTTTGTTACTGCTGCTGAAATAGATAATGGTTCTTCAGATTTATGTAGTGGAGTAGCGAATTTATCTTTAGATATAACAGACTTTACTTGTGTCAATGTAGGAGTAAATACGGTTACTTTAAGTGTAACTGATGGATGTGGGAATACTTCAACTTGTACCGCAACTGTTACTGTCGAAGATAATATTGCTCCTGTAATAACATGTCCAGATAATATTTATGTTCACCTTGATCCAGGTGCATGTGATGCTATTGTAACTTGGAATCCTGCAACGGCAACAGATGCTTGTGGGATTGCATCGGTGGAACAAACAGGTGGTCCAGTTTCAGGAACTACCTTTGATAGAAATACAACAACAACTGTTTCTTATGAAGCAACAGATGTTAATGGTAATACTGCTAGTTGTTCTTTTACTATTGAAATTATAGAATTTGTACCTACCTCAAATGATATTACTTGTAACAACTTAGTTAATATAACTCTTGATGAAAATTGTGAAGCAACAGTAGGAGCTGACCAAATTTTAGAAGGAAATAATTATGGATGTTACGATGATTACATCGTTACTTTCACAGCTACTGGTTTACCGGTAATATTGGATGGAAGTCATGTTGGAAATACTTATGACGTGATGGTAGTTGGACCAGCAGGAGTTCCTTGTTGGGGGAGTATTTTTGTAGAAGACAAATTAATCCCAGCATTGGTTTGTACAGATGTAACGGTACGATGCGATGATGATACGACTCCTGGATCTGGATATGTTTCTGTTACAGATATGGTTGCGCCAACAATGTCAGTTGATAATGCGACTATTTCAGAAACTGTCACTTTTGGAGCTGAAAATTCTGATGTAGTAGATGTAAATGTTACAGTAAATAGTGATCATTCTTGGGTAGGAGATTTAATTATCTCTATTACTTCTCCATCTGGAACTACAGTAGAATTAATGAATAATATTGGTGGACCAGGATTTGGATGTGCAGGTGATGGATTAGATTTAGTTTTTGATGATGCAGCAACTTTGACATATGCTGACTTAGACGGAACATGTAATAATAATCCTGCAGCGGAAGGTACATTCCAACCATTGGAAGTATTATCTGCATTCAATGGACAACCTGCTGCTGGCGAGTGGACTATTTCAGTAACAGATTTAGCAACTGGCGATAGTGGTGATGTAGATGTTACCATTAACCTTTCTGCGAATAGTGTAATTCCATTTCCAGTACCTGCAACAGCAACTATAATTCCTCAAGGGAATGATATTTATACAGTTTTAGACTTTGATCCATGTGGTTCAGCAACATTGACTTACACGGATGTTGAATCAGGAGAATTATGCGATGAGGATAAAACGATTACAAGAGAATGGGTAGTAACTGATGAATCAGGGAATACAACTTCTTGCACTCAAATGATTTCAATTACACCAGTTACTATTGCAGATGTTGTAGCTAGTCTTCCAGGAAATATTACTATTGAATGTGGAGATGCATTGCCTCCAGTTTTGACAGATATTGGATGTTCTAATATAGGAATTGGACTTAATGGTGAGCCAAACATTATTGACATATGTGATGGTTCATATAAAATGCTAAGAAAATACATATTAGTTAATTGGTGTGATAACTCTACTTTTGAGTACACTCAGATTATTAAAGTACTAGATACAACAGCTCCATCAATTATCTGTCCAGCAGATTTGACAATCTCAACAAATTCAAGTGACTGTTTTGGAGGAGTACAATTACCAACAGCTGCAGCTACAGATGCATGTTCATCAAATGTTACCGTAACAGTAAGTAATGTATCATCGGGAACATACAACCAATCTAATAATACATTGTCTGGTCTTTCAGTAGGAACACATACTGTAACTTATACCGCAACAGATGGTTGTGGAAATGAGGCTAGCTGTGATATGATAATTAATGTGGAAGATCAAATTGCACCAATCGCAATTTGTGATGAGCACACAGTTTTAGGAATTGGATCAGATGGAACAGCATCAATCAATGCGACCACATTTGATGATGGTTCATATGACAATTGTGGAATCGTAGAAATGACTGCACGAAGAATGGACAATCCAGCTTGCTCAGGATTTGATGCAACACCATTTGCAGCATCAGTACCATTTTACTGCTGTGATGTAAATACAACTGTCATGGTAGAATTCAGAGTACGTGACGCAGCAGGGAATGTTAACTCCTGCATGGTAGAAGTTGATGTTGAAGATAAAATTAATCCAACTATTCTTTGTGCAGCAGATCAAGATGTGGAGTGTTCTGAGACTTACTTAGATTATATCGAAGTTGGTCAACCATTACCCGCAGATGCAATTGCAGCAAATGGAGAAGCAGTTGCTTCAGATAATTGCGATGGCGTTTCTCTTAGTAATAATGTAATTTCCAATACAATTGATTGCGGAACAGGAACTATAACTATCGTATGGACAGCAACAGATGCAGGCGGAAGAACTACTTCTTGTATTCAAAGATATTTTGTTGATAATAGTGCTCCATTTAATATTGTAGATACAGAACATCGTAATTATTTACCATTAGACCAATTAGGGCCAAATGGTGAATTCCATACCTTAACAGATGGAGTAGAATGGCCAGTAGATTATGAGGCAACTACTTGTGGAACTGGTTTAGAACCAGACGATTTATCATCTCCATATAATTATCCAATTATTTATGAAGGAGCTTGTAATAATATTGCAGTAGGTCATTATGATCAAGTTCTTGATTTTGGGGCAGGAGATGCTTGCTTGAAAATTTTAAGAAAATGGTACGTTGTTGACTGGTGCCAAGCAGCAGGTAATCAAGATCCAACTGAACCAGGTCCTGGAGTATGGCATTATACACAAATCATCAAAGTCGTTAATTCTTCTGCTCCTACTGTTTCATGTGAGCCAGATAATGGAATTGATAACTATCCAAATTTTGATGAAAATTGCGGACCAACATTTATTCCATTAAAAGCTATCGCGCAAGATGATTGTACGCCTGCTAATTTATTAGAATTTACTTGGGCGTTATCTGATGGTCAAACTGGAATTGGAAATGATGCGAGTCAAAATTTAAACAATGGAGATTATACGATCACATTTACAGTAACTGATCTTTGTGGAAACGCTACAGAATGTACTCGTTCGTTTTCAGTTTTTGATGCTAAAAAACCAACACCTGTTTGCATATTTGGAATAGCAACAACGGTGATGCCTTCGTCAGGTTCTGTTACGATATGGGCATCTGATTTTGAAAGTGGAAGTAGTTATGATAACTGTACTGCTTATGAAGATTTACAATTTTCATTTGCTCCAGATGTTACGATTGATAATATCACAATTGATTGTAATGATATTCCAAATGATGGTTTAATCCCTGTTTCTATTTATGTAACTGACGAGGAAGGTAACTTTGATTTCTGTTCTACCTTTATCAATGTTCAAGATCCGAATGGAGCATGTTCAGGACCAACCTTTACAATAAAAGGTTCGATAGAAACAGAGAATCAAGAAATGGTAGAAGAGGCTATTGTTAATCTAACAGGTAATAATGGATTAAATATTCCAGTAGTAACAGATGTTAATGGAACTTATGAATTTAATATGATGCCAGGTGATCAAGAAGTAACACCTACAAAAGATATTAATTATTTGAATGGAGTTACAACTTATGATTTAGTGTTGATTTCAAAACATATTTTGGGAACCGAATTATTAGATTCGCCATATAAAGTAATTGCAGCAGATGCGAATAATTCTGAGTCAGTTACTACTTTGGATATTGTAAGATTAAGAGCCTTGATTTTGCACATTGATGATGAATTAGCGAATAATAACTCATGGAGATTTGTTGATAATAATTATATTTTCCCAAATGCAATTAACCCATGGCAAGAGATTTTCCCAGAGTACATTGACATTGATGGTAGTTTAAACCCTGCTAATTTTATAGGTCTAAAAATTGGGGATGTCAATGGAACTGCTTCTCCAAATAGTTTACTTGGTTCAGATACCAGAACATTTGATGGCACTTTAGCACTTCAAGTTGAGGCAACTAAAGTAAAAGCTGGAGAAACGTTTACTTTTGATTTCCGAGCAAAAGATTTTACTGAAATTTCAGGTTACCAATTCTCTTTAGGATTTGATCAAACAGCAATTGAATTTGTTGATGTGACGACTAATTTGGAAAAATTAGGATCTTCTAATTTTGGTTTGACAAAATTAGAAGAAGGTGTTATCACAACTTCTTGGAATAACTCAAAAGGAATTAGTGTTGATGATGATGCGATTTTATTCTCAATGACATTTGTTGCTAACAATACAATTAGAACAAATGAAATATTTAAAATTAATTCTCGATATACGACTTCTGAAGCTTATGATGATGCTAATTTATATGATGTTGTTTTAGCATTTAATGGTAATGAAATTACTAGAGGATTTGAATTGTTTCAAAATACTCCTAATCCTTTCAAGTCGGAAACTACAATTGGTTTCAATATGCCAGAAGGAGGTGCGGTGACATTGAAAATTTATGACATCTCTGGAAGGATTTTAAAATTGAAGGAAATGGAAGCAACTAAAGGTTTCAATTCTGTAAATATTAAAAGAGGAGAGATTGAGGCAACAGGAGTACTTTATTATCAATTAGAAACAGCAACAGAGACAGATACTAAAAAAATGATTTTAGTGAATTAATAGTGTTTAAAACCTCCTTACTCAAGTTGTCAAAAGGAAAAGGAAGACTTGGGTAAGGAGGATTTAAATTAATTAAGATATTTAACTTCTCTGATCATTCTTTTTCATTATTCGTTGAAATAAAGAATAAAACAAGAGAATTATTCATCGAAATTTATATAGAGATAAGGCAAATGAATAATATTAAAAATACCTACTTAACTGTATTTTGATAACGAATATTTTTTTATACCTTTATGTGAGATAAGCTTCTATAAGATAAATTTTATTGAAAAAGCTTGTTTTCCCACAAATCGTTTTAAAAATGTGCTACTTAAAAATTAAAGCACATTTTCCTACAACCGTTTTCCCAAACCGAAATTTAAATTTACCATCAACATTTTAGGCAGAGGTATGTCTAAAATGGTCTTTGTATTCAATTAATGCTTTTGTATTGATTGGAGCCAATGCGTTGAAACAAACAGTACCATTAAATTTTACAAAAAATTGGACTATTTACTTTATGGTGATTATTCTTTTACAATTTTGACTGAAGACAAATACTCAACTTTTAGACATCGAGTCTTGAGAGTTGGGTTTAATCTATTTATATAATTTTTTTTTTTTCTCACTTAAAAAACATGATATCTCATGAAAAAGAATCTTTTAACATTGATGTTATTCTTTGCTTTTTTAGTTGCAGGAATTCAAGACGTTAGTGCTCAGTATGTAAACGAAGATCAAGCTTTGATTCTCGTTCAGACTGAAATCCAAACACTTGAAACCAGCATCACAAATGCACAAGTAAAGGTAGCAGCTAATTACGCTAAGCTTGAGTTTTTACAAGCTATAAACCTTCATCTTCTTGACGGAGATACAGTTCCTGATGCAATCATATCAGGAGTACATGAAGCTGCAGTTGCTGATTATGTAGTAGAGCCTACTACTGATGCAGGTGATGTATATCGAACTCCGCTTCATCAAGAAATTGTTGATCTTTTATCGCTTTAATTAAAAATTGTAAAATTAATTACTCATGAAAAAAATTCACTTAAATTTATTATTCACATTTCTAATGTTAGTAGTGTGGCAAACTAATACCTCAGCTCAGGCGTGTAGCTTAGATTGTGGTACTGGAGTGCTAAACGTTACTAATGATCCAGGATTATGTGAAGCAAACGTAACAGTAGTAAATCCAGCATTAGTTGGAGCTTGTTCTTCTGTTACTACTGTATTCTTTGAAGGCTTTGATACGCCTACGCAAAATGATGCTCCTACAGGATGGACATTGTTATTTGAAGATGATCCAACAGGAAATATGGGCGGAAATATCGGCCCAGGAGCTTGTGGTTCTAACTTCTTTACATTCGGTTGTAATACTGTAAATAGTTACCAATTATTTGATACAGATAATCCTAACTTTTCAGGAAATATTGCAAGTTTGGCTGATGATGATGCAGGTTCTCAAGCAGATGGTGTAGGTACCATTACAAGTCCTGTAATGGATTTATCTGCTCAAGCAGCTTGGTCTTCATTAAACTTTTCAGTTGATTATTCATTTGATGCACTTAGTTCTGAATTCAGAATTGAGGCAACTGCAGATGGAACAAACTGGGATGTACTTTTGACTTCAACTACTGATGAAACTAATAGTCCAGTATTTGACTTTTTACCATATGCTACAACAACTGCACAAGTAAGATTTGTACATGATGACCTTAACAACTCATTCGCATGGGGAGCAGGTTTTGATAATGTATTGGTTGAAGGTGTAGATCCTGCATCAACTCCAACAATCACTAATGATTTTAATGGAACAAATAATGCAAGTGGTGTATACCCAGTTGGAACAACAACTGTAACTTTCACAACTCAAGATGCTACAGGTGCAGATGTAACTTGTACAGTAGATGTAGTTGTTGAAGATACAGAAGCTCCAGTTGTAACTTGTCCTGGTGACATGACTATTCACTTGGATCCAGGTGCATGTGATCAAGTTATCAGTTATGATATTACTGCTACAGATAACTGTCCTTTCCTTACTGGTCCATTTCAAGCACCTGCAATTGCTGTTGGTCAAGGTGGTGGATCTACATTTGATATGATTTATTTTGATGTAGAAAATACAGGAACTGATGATATCTCTATTACTTCTTTAGATCAAGGAGTATTTGCTGGAGGTACGTGGAACTGGGAAGTATATACTGCCTCAACTTCTGTAGGAAATCAAACTAATGGAGGAGCATGGACTCAAGTTGGAGCAGCTAGTGTTGCTTCTGGAGGAAACTCTTTGGCTAATATTCCATTGTCTACTCCTGTGTCAGTACCAGCCGGCGGATCAGTAGGTTTTGCAATTGGTATTAGTTTCCCAGCGGGATTCCCATTATTATATGATTTTGCACCAGTAGCTCCATATCCAGTAGATGCTAATGGTATTACTATGTCAGGAGGAGGAGCAACAACAAATGTTTTTGCTGGAACCCTATTGGCACCAAGAGGATGGATTGGAAATGTTAACTATTTGATTGGCGGAGAGGTTGAAATTCTTCCAGATCCAGCTAACACAGTAGCTTCAGGTGGAGCGTTCCCAATCGGAACTACTAACTTGACTTATACTGCTCTAGATGCTAATGGTTTATTAGGATCTTGTACATTTAGTGTAACAGTTGTAGAATTTGTACCTACTTCAAATGATATTACTTGTAATTCATTAGTTCACGTTTCATTAGATGAAAACTGTGAAGCAACTGTAGGAGCTGACCAAATTTTGGAAGGTGATAACTATGGATGTTATGATAACTTTGATGTAGTATTTGCTGGATCAGGTTTACCTTTAGAATTAAATAGTTCACATGTTGGTCAAACTATCGAAGTGATGGTTACTAATCCAGCAGGTGTACCATGTTGGGGATATATCTTAGTAGAAGATAAAATTGCACCAATTATTACTTGTTATGATATTGATTTAGATTGTGATGAAGCTCTTCCTACAGAGCCTGCACCAGAATCTACAACAGCTGGTTCAGTTGCAACAATTACTGACGGTGGTAATGGTGGAGCAGTAGGTGGAATGGTATATTTTGATGTAACTAATAATACACCAGGTAACTTGATTCTTACTTCTTTTGATATGAATATTACTGCTAATACTTTAGTAGACGTTTATACTCTTTCAGGTACTTCTGTTGGTAATACAGCAAATGCAGGTGCATGGACTTTAGCGGGTCAAATGGATGCAACTACTGGAGCTGTTTCAGGTGCTTTCCCAGGTAATGGGACACTTACTCCAGCTGTAGGTAGTATTACTATTGCACCAGGAATTAATGGTATTGCTTTGCATACTCTTTCTGCTGCACATAACTATACTAATGGAAATGGTACTAACCAATCTTTTGGTGATGCATTTATCCAAGTAGATTTAGGATCAGCTTCTAATGCACCTTTTGGTGGAGCATTTACTCCTCGAGTATTTAATGGTGTTGTTAATTATTTACAACCACTTCCTCAAGTGTCTGCTACTGACGCATGTAGTGCAGTAACTGTAACTTTTACTGATGATGTAGAAGAATTAGGATGTAATGCAAGTGGATTTAGTGAAATTATTACTCGTACATGGACTGCAACTGATGCAAGTGGAAACTCTTCTTCTTGTACTTCTACTTATAGAAGAAAAATCCAAACTTTGGATGAAGTAGTTGCTGGTCTTCCAACAGATATTATCATTAATTATGATGCTGATTGTGATTTAGATATTCCTAATCCATTGGATGACATAGGATGTTCTAATATTGGAATTGGATTGGACGGTGATCCAGTAATTATTGATATCTGTGAAGGATCATACAAAATGTTGAGAAAATACATTTTGGTTGACTGGTGTACAAACGAAACTGTTGAGCACTTACAAATTGTTAAAATCTTAGATGAAGAAGGACCAAGTTTAGCTTGTCCAGCAGATCTTACGATTTCAACTAACTCAAATGGATGTGAAGGTGGAGTAATTTTACCTTACCCAACAGCTTCTGATTGTGGAACA
>CALJOK010000101.1 GCA_937981555.1 uncultured Saprospiraceae bacterium | reverse complement strand
AGTGCGACGATGAGTTTGCAATATCGAAAAATATTAGATCGCTATGCTGACAAAACTGGAGGAGACAAAGCGTTTGTCGATTGGCAAGCACATGATTTTAGTTTTCGAGGAATGGCTGGGTTGGAAGCAGCGATGATGAGTGGGGCAGGTCACTTGTTGAATTTTACGGGAACAGATACGATTCCTGCGATTGATTTTTTGGAAGAATATTATGGGGCAGATAGTGAGAATGAATTGGTCGGAGGAAGTGTACCAGCGACGGAACATTCGGTGATGTGCATGGGAATGGAGGATAGCGAAATTGAAACTTTTCGACGATTAATAAATGATGTTTACAAAACAGGGATCGTTAGTATCGTTTCTGACACTTGGGATTTCTGGAAAGTTATAACAGTATATTTACAAGAGTTGAAAAAAGATATTTTAGCACGAGATGGCAAAGTTGTGATTCGACCTGATAGCGGTGATCCTGTAAAAATAATTTGTGGGGATTCAAATGCAGCGGCTGGAACGCCTGAGTTTAAAGGTGCGGTGGAATGTCTTTGGGAAATCTTCGGTGGAACAATGACTGACAAAGGTTACAAAATGTTGGACGAACATATCGGTTTGATTTATGGCGATAGCATTACGTTGGAACGTTGCGAAGCGATTTGTAGTCAATTGGAAGCGAAAGGATTTGCGAGTACGAATGTGGTGTTTGGAATTGGTTCGTACACTTATCAATATGTGACGCGGGATACTTTTGGTTTTGCGATGAAGGCAACTTATGGTGAAGTGAATGGTGAAGGTCGAGCGATTTTTAAAAATCCAAAAACGGATGATGGAACTAAAATTTCTGCAAAAGGATTGATTCGTTTGGATGGAAATGAATTGGAAGTGACGACGATGACGGATGAAGTTTCGAAGGAGGAAGAGGCAGGAGGATTGTTGGAGGTGGTGTATCGGGATGGGGAGATATTGAAGGAGGTGAAGTTGGAGGGAATTCGGGAATTGTTGCGGAAGCAGGTGGGAATGGAAATGGTGAAAATTTAATTTTATAAAAAACAAAACAAATATAACATGAAAAAAGAGTTTGATGATTTTCCTGGAACTATATATAAATTTAGAGACTGGGATAATAAATACCATAAAAAAATCTTGTTGGAAAATGAAATTTTCTTTGCAAATGCAAATAGTTTTAATGATCCCTTTGATTCTATTATTCCAAATTATGGAGAATCACATCTGTCTAAATCAAGCTTAATATCCTTGATGAGAGATAAATTTAAACGTGAGAACCCTTCAATGACAGAAGGTGAAATTAGTATAAAGATTCAATCATTACCAGGAAATACTTGGATTATAGATGAAGCTAAATTATATGAAAATCTTAATAAAGTGCAAGATTACTATCACAAAAAATATGGAATTATTTCACTAAGTGAAAACCCATTTAATATTTTAATGTGGGGGCATTATTCTAATGCTCATAAAGGATTTTGTGTTGGATTTGATACAAAAGCCTTAGCTAACTATCTTATAAAAGAAGTGAATGAAGGAGTAGCGTTATATCCAATTGAATATGTGGAAAAAATTCCTGTCCAAGATAAAAATGATAATGATGAGAATTTGGCTAAGAAAATGTTTTTCACAAAAAATATTGATTGGAAATACGAAAAAGAATGGAGATTAATTGCAACTAGATTAACTGGAAAAACGATAAGACTTCCGAAAAATGTTTTTAAAGATGTGATTCTTGGGTTTAAGATGGAAGAAACATATAAGAGTGAAATTATATCATTTTGTAAAAATGAATTACCACATGTGAAAATCTTCCAATCAGAGATGAGAAAGGATGAGTATAATATGAAAATTAGGTTAATAAAATGAAAGTGATTATAGCTCCTTCTTTGATACGTATTAAATCAAATTCAAAATCAATCTTTCTAGCTGGAAGCATCGAACAAGACAAAGCAACTCGCTGGCAAGATCAAGTAATTGAAAAATTAAAACAATACAATTACACGATTTTAAATCCACGAAGAAAAGCATGGGATGCATCTTGGGAGCAACGAATGGACAATCCAAATTTCAAGGAACAAGTTAATTGGGAATTGGATGCTTTGGAAAAAGCTGATTGGATTTTGATGTATTTCGATCCGAAAACGAAGTCGCCGATTTCACTTTTAGAATTGGGATTATTTGCGAAGAGTGGGAAGTTGGTGGTGTGTTGTCCGGAAGGATTTTGGAGGAAAGGGAATGTGGATATTGTTTGTGATCGTTTTGGGATAGAGCAAGTAGAGAATTTAGAGGAGGCGATTGATTTTATTAGAAAAGAAAACTATAAAGAAAATGAATAATCGAGAGCAGCGAAAATTAATCGCGCAGGATACGTTGAAGATTTTAGAGCAAGGGTTTTATCAAACATCTTCAGGTGAGAGAATTGATATTGCATCGCGTCAAAAGCATGCCGAAACAAATACAAAATTATATACCCCAAAGTTATCAGAAGAATTATTAGAGCAGCGAATTGCTCAGCCAAATTCAACTGAAACGAAATTTTTAGTAAAGCATGCAACGACGCTAGATGCAGTTAGGCATTTAATTGAGGAAGGGAAAACTAATGTCGCTTGTTTGAATTTTGCGTCAGCTAAAAATCCTGGCGGCGGTTTTTTAGGAGGAAGTCAGGCGCAAGAGGAAAGTATTGCACGTTCCACGGGTTTGCATAATTGTCAGATGAATGCTTGGGAATATTATGAAGTGAATCGAAATACGAAATCTTGTATTTATACAGATTATATGATCTACAGTCCCGATGTTCCGATCTTAAAAAATGAAGAAGGTGTGAATCTAGATCAATTAAATTTGGTCAGCATCATAACTGCACCTGCTGTGAATTTTGGAGTGGTGAAAAATAGAGAACCTGAGAAAAGTCATCTAGTCGAAGGAATTATGAAAAGGAGAATTGCAAAAGTTTTAGCTATTGCTTTGGAACATGAACATCAACATGTTGTCTTGGGGGCGTGGGGTTGTGGTGTTTTTCAAAATGATCCAAGTGATGTGGCGAAATGGTTTAGGGAAGTAATTGAGACGCAATTTAAAAATGAATTTTTGGAAATTGTCTTTGCGGTTTTTTCTAGGAATGAAAAATTTATTCGAGCTTTTCAGAATGAGTTTTAAAATAAACTGCCATGAAAGAAACAGACCAATATTATTTATTCTGGAAACATCAATTCGGACAATGGACATTGAGAGATTTCACAGATCCTGACGGCATCACTTATAATTGTTGCGAACAATACATGATGTATAAAAAAGCAAAATTATTTTTAGATGAAGAAATGGCAAAGAAAATCCTCGAAGAGATGGACCCATCCAGTCAACAAAAAATGGGACGTGAAATTAAAAATTTCAACCCAACTATTTGGGATGAGCATAAAATAGGAATTGTTTGGTATGGAAATTTTCTAAAATTCAAACAGCACGAGGATTTGCAAAAAAGATTACTCGCTACTGAAAATAAAATACTAGCAGAAGCTTCGCCATATGATTTGATTTGGGGAATTGGGTTTCGAGCAACTGATGAAGAGGCTTTAGATGAAAAGAATTGGAGAGGGCAGAATTTATTAGGAAAGACGTTGATGTTAGTTAGGGCAGCACTTCGAATTTAGGGACGCCCACTTTCATTTTTTTTCTTGATAAAAAAAACGAAACAAAAAAAATCAAGACTTTATATAAAATTGAAACGCTGCGCTATTTCTAAACTTGATTTTTTTAGCATACACAGCTAAACTTGTAACTTAAGAAAGACTAAAACTCGTTCCTCGTTAAGTCTCTCTAAAGTTATTTCAAACAGAGCTGAGTTCACTAAATCCTCGCTCAAAAAACCAAGTTAAAAACTGTACCAATTTTCTATAAGGTCAAACTAAATTCGAAACGTTTTCCTTTCAATTGTAGGAAAAGGTTTCGGTTTTTCCTTCGACTTTATTTTGTAAATCAGGATTTAGAACTGTTGATTTACAAAATACAGTCTTGATTTTTTATGCCGCCATATCCAGTCGGTATGGCTTGCCTATTTCATCAAAGAAAAAGTAGAGAGAAACGAGATTTAAACCAAATTCTATAAATTATTAAAATGAAAAACATGATTATCCACGGCGCAATCGGAGACACTTACGGAGCAGCATTTGAATTTGCAGAGCGAAGTTTTATCCAAAAAGAAAATACCCTAACCAAGTATTTAACTGAAAAATATACCGACGATACTCAAATGGCAATCGGCGTAGCGGAATTAATTTTGGAAAATCAAGAATGGACTTCCTTAAATATTGCGAACAAATTTGTCGAAGTTTTTCAAAGAGATTTTAGAAAAGGATATGCAAGAAGGTTTTCACAATTGATGACCGAAGTAAAAGATGGACAAGAGTTGTTAGATCGAATCATTCCTAAAAGTGAAAGAAATGGTGCTGCCATGCGAGCTTATCCAATCGGGATTTTTGAAGATGAAAAAGAAGTTTTAGCTAAAGCAAAAATTCAAGGAGAAGTCACGCATCAAACTAAAAAAGCAATCGATGCCGCAGAAGCAATTGCTTTAATGAGTCATTATTTTATTTTTCAAAAAGGAAATAAGAATCAACTGATTGAGTATTTAGCAGATGTGCAAGGACGAGAATGGAAAGCTAATTGGAATGGCGAAGTGAAGATTGATGGAGAAGAAACGGTGGAAGCAGTTTTATATGTTTTTGAAAAAACGAATACACTTCAAGATGCATTGAGGATGAGTATTAACTTGGGAGGAGATACTGATACCGTTGCTTCGTTGGCGTTAGCAATTGGAAGTTTGACTAATGAGTTTAAAAAAGATTTGCCACAATGGATGTATGATGATTTGGAAAAGGAAAAATATGGTAAAACTTATATGGAAATTTTAGATCAAAAAATAAAAGTTAGAATAGTATGAACAATATTTTAAATAAAATCAAAGGCAGTTTTTATGGTTCCGCAATCGGAGATGGATTGGGATACACAACTGAGTTTTTGAATATGGATCAAATCTATAATCGTTTTGGAATCAATGGATTGACAGAACCGGTGGGGAATCCAATTCAAGTAACTGACGATACTCAAATGGCTATCGCAGTTGGAAAGTCATTGATGGATTGCTATAAAAAAGATGCGACAATTAATTTTTCCAACTTTGAAAATGCGTTGCGAACGCGATATATTGAATGGTATAATGATCCTGAGAATAATCGAGCACCTGGAAATACTTGTTTAAAAGCATGTGAGAATTTAGAAAGAGGAATAACTTGGACAGAGGCAACTCTCAAGAATTCAAAAGGTTGTGGAGCGAATATGAGAGTGCATCCAGTTGCTTATTTTAAATTCAAAAATAATAACATTACAAATGCAGATATCGCAAAGTGGGCGCAGTTTCAATCAGCCATGACGCATGCACACCCTACTGCTTTGGCTGCTGCTGATTTGACAGCAATGACAGTTGTAAAATTAATTGAAGGCGTTTCGTCTGATGATATTTTGGAAGAGTTGATTGAATATGCTCATTCCCAAATGCATATTTACCATGAAGATTTTTTGGAAAATGTTTGGGAACGACCTGTTGTTTTTAATTCAAAAGAATTTATCGAGAGAGGATGGAAGGAATGTATTTTGAGTTTGGAAAAAGTAAAAACGGCAATAGCAAAAAATGATAAATCGAGTGATCCATGTATTTACACAGGTGAAGGATGGATAGCTGAAGAAGCATTTGCAACAGGATTGTTATGTTTTTTATATTATCCAAATAAACCAATTGCAGTTTTAAGAAGAGCTGCAAATTCTTCTGGCGACTCTGATTCGATTGCCTGTTTGGCTGGAAGTTTTGCAGGAGCATATTGTGGCATAGATGAATTGCCAAATGATTGGGTCAATCGGATTGAGTATCAAAATGAGATGAATGAATTTATTGATTTTTTAAATTTAGAAAAATGAAATACAATATAAACTGGATCAAGCAAAAAGCCGAATCCGAGGAAACTATAAAATACCTTTTCTTTTGGGGACACCAACCTTCCAAGGATGGAAGTATCACTTCAAGTTGTTTGAGTCAATGGTGGTTATGTGAATTTGTCGTAGACGACATTTTATATAAATCCGCTGAACATTGGATGATGGCAGAGAAGGCAAGACTATTTCAAGATGACGAGATTTTGGAAAAAATAATCAATTGTCAATCTCCAGCCGAAGCGAAAAAATTAGGACGACAAGTTCGAAATTTTGAAGCTGAGAAATGGAATGAGCATCGCTATGAAATTGTCAAAAAAGGAAATCATTTTAAGTTTGAACAGAATCCAAATTTAAAAACATTTTTATTAAATACAAAAAGTAGAGTGTTAGTAGAAGCAAGTCCACGTGATCGGATTTGGGGAATTGGTATGTCAAAAAATAATGAGAAAGCCAATTATCCCAGTCAATGGAGGGGGCAAAACTTATTGGGGTTCGCATTAATGGAAGTGAGAGAGGAGTTAATTTGAAAATTGAAAAAAAACTTACAAGGTGAAAAAAGATATCGGATCCCTTCAAGGGATTCGATACCTAACCGCCTCAAATAGACCATTTACTTTTAAGTCATTTTTGACATAAAAAAGTAAATCATTTTTATTAAACAGACTAAAAAAAGCAGAGGATGCATTCTCAAAACGAAATGAAGCAAATGGTTTTACCATTGCTCAAATCTAGCGGTAAAACTTACCAAAAGATAAAAAAGGTTTTTGCTCGAAAAGCAAAAAGCGTAGAACGAATTACGACCACGACTAGCGATGGAAGAGAAACCATCAATAGTGCAAAACCTGGTGATTATATCGTCAAAAATCAAACTGGTGCGAGTGAAGAATATGTACTGACGCCTTCCAAATTTCGCTCAAGATATATTTATAAAAAACGATCAAAAGCTGGCTTTTCAGAATACGAACCAACTGGTCGGATTCATGCCATCGAAGTTAATAAGCGATTGCTGAGAAAGTTTGGAGTAAAACTTAGATTTTATTTTGAAGCAGATTGGGGAAGTAAAATGGTGGTAAAAGAAAAAGATTTTTTGGCTTGTCCAATTGGAGGAGAGGAAGTATATCGGATTGCGAGGAAGGAATTTTTTGAGACGTATCGAGTGGAGTGAATTTTTAAAAAAGAATAAAATGCTAATGGAAGATTTGCTAATTGGAATTGCGATCGGAGATGCTTTTGGAGCAGGTGTTGAATTTCAAGATAGAGATTGGATTCGAGCGAATGTTGATTTCTCAAAATTCATCAATGCTCGAGGGAAGATTAATATTGAAGAAGAGCGAAAGAAAATTTTCACTCAAAATTATTCGACGTGGGATTATACCGATGATACGGAAATGACGATTGGAGTGATCAAAGCACTTTTATCCAAAAAGACTTTTAGTGAAAATTTGTTAGTGGAAGAATGGACAAAAGAATATCAAAAAGGAATTTCCGAAAAAGGATTTGGACGGAACGGACATGGTTCGATGAGTTGGTATTTTAATGGAGAAAAAATGATAGATGAAATTCGAGATTTTCAAAGAGATCGTTTTAATCCAGGAAATGCTCCTGCGATGCGTTCAGTTCCATTGGGTTTGATTGGTGAAAAAAAGATCAATGAATTTGCAAAAATAAATGCGAATGCCACGCACCCAAATATCAATGCCATCATTTCAAGTCAATGTATTGCCAGAGCTACAGAGTTTTTATTAATCAAAAAAGGCGATGCAAAAAATATTATTCAATATTGTAAAAATCATGTTTCGTTGAATGAGGAATATGAAACGTATTTTAATGAAATTGAAAAATTGGGAAGCTATGAAAATTTAACCGATTCTGATTTTGAAGTTTTATGCGGTACTCAACCAATTCTCAAGCCTTATTTTTTATCAGGGATAAAAGGAGTTCCTTCTGATTCTAAATTTACCACAGGAAGCGTTTTGTATATTTTAAAAAATAGTAAAAATGCATTTGATGCACTTCAGAAATCTATTTGGATGGGAGGTGATGTTGATTCGTTGGCATCAATTACAACTGGAATAGTGGCAGGAAGATATGGATTGGAAAGTCTGCCTAAGTTTATGTTAGAAAATGTGGAAGGAGTTCCTTATTTAAAACAAATTGCGAAAGCATTTGAGAAAAAATTAAACAATGAAAGTCGAGAAATATAATTATCAACAAACGCAGTTACCCAACGAAGGGAAACATATCATCGCACAAAGTGACGATGATACGATCACCGTTTACCAAGCATATAACAATGCAATTGCAAATTATGCTGTTGCGAATCAAAAGTTCGGCGGCAGTAGTTATTCCTTCAATCGGATGACTTGGGTGAAACCTAATTTTATGTGGATGATGTATCGAGCAGGGTGGGCGACGAAAGAAAATCAAGAACGAATTTTAGCCATCAAAATAAAACACGAAGGTTTTAACAAGATATTGACGGAGGCAGTTCATTCTAGTTTTCAAGCGCATACTTATGAAAGTCAGGAAGAGTGGAAAACTAAATTAGCCAATTCTAAAGTTCGTTTGCAATGGGATCCAGATCATAATCCTCGAGGAGAAAAAATGGAGAGAAAAGCAATTCAGTTAGGAATTAGAGGAGAGGTCTTACGTCAATTAAATCAAGAATGGATAACTGGAATTTCGGACATAACTGATTTTGTAAAAGAGCAACACGTTTTTGCTAGAGGAGATTTCGCAGAACTAAAAGTCCCTTTTGAAAGAGTTCAAAAATATAAAGACCAAGCTATTATAAATAACCTTGGATTGACTTTGGAGAAGTAGTTTTTTTGTGGTAAAATAGAGTGATTTATTTTACGACAAAAAAACTTTTTTATGAAAACTAATATTTTACTATTCCTTTTTCTTGCCATTCCTTTTCTATTTTTTGCTCAAAAAGATGATGAGTATAAAAAGTATATCAAATACTATTATAAACATATCGAGTGGGGAGACCGCCAATACGATAACAGTATTCGAGGGATAGTATTGTTATTGGAGGATGTAGAAAAAGTTGATGCTGAATTGCATTTAATGTTAAATGAGGAATATGAAATTTTTGAAAGAAATAGAAGGCAAGCGAATCTAATTACGGGAATTGGAGTTGGAACAGGATTAGGGTTTACTTTGGCGGCGGCTAGTCAATTTGAATTATTTAGTGATAATGGTAATGCTGGGACGTATTTAATCGCAGGGGTAATTTTTACGGCTGGAGGTTTATTAATTGGGAAAAATAAAAGACCGAATGAACGAAAATTCATGTATAGATTTACAAATCTATTTAATGAAAATACCCAAGGTGAAAAAGTCCAATACTCTGTTCGCCCAGCCATTAATTTGAGCAACAATCGATCGTTAGGTTTATCTTTTTCTTTAAAATTTTAACGAATAAAATTTCTGATGAAAACTAAAATTATCTTGCTCATTTTTGTATTTCTCCCGATGTTTTTATTTGCTCAAAAAAAGGATGATTATCGGAAATATACTCGGTTTCATTTTAAGCATATAGAATGGAATGGAAAGCAATTCGATAATAGTCTAAAGGGAACTAGGTTGATAATGGAAGATATGGAAACTGTTGATCCAATCTTGCATAAGATATTAAAAACTGATTTGCGATTATATAAAAAAAGAAAAAGAATCGGTGCTGTAATTGTTGGTGCAGGCATAATTACAAGTACTGGTTTGATGATGGGTGGAGTTTCTGAAGCTCTTTCTCATGGAGATGGAACAACTGCGGATAAGAATAAAGTTAATGTGTATTTTATGTCTTCTATGATTACTTTGATCGCAACTATTGGTGGAGCAAAAGTAGTGGCAGGACCTAGTTCTCGAAAATTTATTTATTCTTTTACTCAAAAAATTAAAAGTAGTGCTCAAGGAACAAAAATAAAATATACAATTCGTCCTGATGTTCAATTAGGAAATAACTCCTCCATTGGCGTATCTTTTTCTCTAATTTTTTAAAATATAAACTCGGGTGGGAACTTTTCTTACCTGTCAAAAGTTAGCACTTCTGTACATCATAAAATAAAACAGATGAATTATTTTTTTTAAACACCTACCGCAACTGAATCGGATTCATTAGCAGGAGTAGGTGAATCACGATTTTCATTTTACAATTTTTTTAGATAAAAGTATTGCACTTCGTTGTTGCAATGCTAACGATACTCTTATTTTTTTATTCAAAATATTTGGGGCTTAACTGGCATCGACAGGGTCGCTAATGATTAGGTACAACATGTAATATTGACGAAATCCTAGTTTTCCATGGAATGATGGATTGGCGATAACTGGACTCGGGTTCGACTCCCGAAAGCTCCACTAAATTATTATAACAATGTATTTACAAAAGTGTAGTTCGCATTTTATCCAATTATTTTTTTATCAAAAAGAAAGATCATGGCAAATAAAAAAAAGCGAATCGAACGAGAACTCACTTTAGTTCGAGATCGTGAATTATTAAAAAATCGTTTTAAAACGGAGAAGCAAAAACGGAAGGATGGGCAAAAAACTTTTTTAGAGACATTTTTAAAATCTGAAAAACCAAATGACTTTAATGATATTCCTCGAAAAGGGGAATACCTTTTTTTATTTAGAAGAGTGCGCTATTTAAAAAACTCTAGTCTAAAAAAGTATCAAACATATTTGAAAATATTAAAGCATCCAAGGCCAATATTTTCGAAGATTTATTTTTATGAAAAAATGGCAACGGCATTTATTAATCAAGCACCATGTCGAAGTTTTGAATCTTGGAAAATGCCCAAGTCGAAAGATGATAATGTCTTATTTAAAAGTTTGTTTTGTCATCTTTTAATTGCGTACAAAATTCCACTTGCGGTGGAAAACATCATAGATGAGTACGTTCGTTTTTTTTTGACAGATGATTGCAGAGAAATTGAAATTCTGTTTCATATGATTAAAGGAAAAGGAATTCATAAATTCCCTAGGTTGAAATTAGAGATGAATAGCAAAATGAATTTTTTGCTAAATCATGCGCCTCAACATTTTTCTTTGCCAAAAGCCATGTGGTGGGCAAAAATTAGAAGTATGGGGATCTCTTATTCGATTGCGGCAAAACTGGTAGATAATTTTTATATCGGAATTAGAACGGAATGGTTGGTATGGTATGATGATTTTATATTTTTCTTAAATCGATTTCCTACAATTGATCAAGGAGATTTAAAAAAGATCATAGATTTTATCATTGCTCAAAAAAAGAACGGGGTCAATATTCATCTCAATGATTGTGAAGAAGAAGCTTGGGTGCCAGCACTTTTTCCAGAATTTAAATTCAAAGGAAGGACAATTGCTTCTGTTTTAAAATATGTAGAAAAATGGAGAGCTTATGTGCAATTGGCAAAAGATGCAGGAGTTGGTGGCGAGTTTAAAATTTCTCCAATTCAGTCCATGAGAATTACGCAAGGCAAACGATTGATTCGAATTCGCCAAATCACCAATCTGAAAAATTTAGCTTTGGAAGGGAATAAAATGAATCATTGTGTCGCTACTTATGCAGGCGAATGTTTGAGTGGGACTTCTTCTATTTGGTCGATGAATGAAATTTTAGCTGTTGGAAAGATGAAGCGATTAATTACAATTGAAGTGATAGAGAAAACTAAAATGATTGAGCAAGCAAGTGGAAATTCTAATCGAGATCTAAATGAGATGGAGAAAAAATGGTTGAAGGCATGGGTGGAGAAAGAAGGATTAGTATGTAAGAATATTTATGATGATTAAAAAAACCGGGACTAGCCCATAAAGTGTGTCAAAAATTATTTATCAAGCCATTTAAGAAAACGGTCACCAAACATAAGACCTAAATTTTCTTGAATGGCTTTCCATTTAAACGCCTTTCGCTTCCACGATTTTTCGTTTTGCATCAAG
>CALJOK010000100.1 GCA_937981555.1 uncultured Saprospiraceae bacterium | reverse complement strand
GCGTTTCGAATTAAGTTTTGGACAAAATATTCTTTTTATTCCAGATAGTAAATTGATAGATATTCGAGAAGAAGAAGCGTTGATTGTACCGACTAGTTCCGTTTTGCTTTTTGGAGAATTACGACCTGACCATAGAATGAGAATTCCACTTTTTTTTAATTTACCGATTGAGACCAAACAATTTTTAGTCAATAATCAATTGATTTCTGAACGTGCCTCTCCAGCACTTGGAGCAGGAATTCAGTTTCGACTTTTTAATATAGTAATTGATGAAAAGTCAAAAGTAGAGTTTGAAGCGGGGCCGCTGGTGAGTTTGTTATTTGATAAAAAAAGTAACCCGAAAGTTTCACCTTTACTAGCAGGAAGATTTCGATTGCAACAAAATGATCACTTCGTCATGTTTATTGGAACGAGTTTTAATCTTGGAATAAATGTGTTTGGATTGTTTTTTGGAACGGGTGTTCTTTTTTGAAGTTAAAAAAAAGAGCTTCCAGGTTTAAATAATCTGGAAGCTCTTTTTCTTTTATAAGAAATTAATCTCGCACAAATTGCTTTTCAATTTCCTCCAAAGATTTTCCTTTTGTCTCAGGTAATATTTTTAAGAAAAGGAAAAATCCGACCACCGCAAATAATCCATAAATCAAAAAGGTCATCGAATTTCCGAAAGTAGATAGCTCCCAAGGGAAAATCTGTTGCACCAACGCGCTGGCAAATGAATTGATTAATCCAATTAAACCAATGGCCAATCCTCTGATTCTATTTGGAAAAAGTTCAGACAATAAAACCCACATAACTGGTCCCAAGGAAAAAGCAAAGGAGGATACAAATCCTAAGATTCCAAAAAGAATTAAATATGGATTAATGTTCGCAGCTGCTTGAATAATTTCACTTTGATGAGCTTTGAATTCTGTCTCCCCCAAAGCTGCTTTAGTTGCGTTTTTAAAATCAACATCATTCTCATAAGTAATATTAGCAACTGCTGCTAATTTAGTTTGGTCAACACCTTTTAGTGCAGTAATTTTTTCAGTAGTCAACTGATAAGTAGCTTGGTGAAAACCATAAGAAGTGACCAACAAACTGATCGCAACTCCAGCAATTCCAATTAATAACAAAGGCCGTCGACCCATTCTATCAATCAAGACCATAACTAATAAAGTGAAAACAACATTGATAATTCCTACGATCACAGATTGAGCAAATGCTGCATCTGTTCCAATTCCAGTTTGTTCAAAAATGGAAGTCGCATAAAAAAAGACCGCATTGATCCCTGTGATTTGTTGCAAAATTCCAACTGCCAAACCAACGAATAAAACGAACCTCATGGAAGGTTTAAATAGTTCAGCATAAGAGGCCTTTTCAACTTTTTCGGTAAGACTTGCTTTAATATTTTGAAAAACAGATTGAGCAGTTGATTGTGTACTATATAATTTATTAAGAACAGAAAGTGCTTCCTCATCTCTTCCTTTTGACATCAACCATCGAGGACTTTTAGGAACTAGAAATAACAAAAAGAAATACAAAATTGCAGGAATCATTTCGATTCCCAACATCCATCTCCAAGCATTTCCTTCATTGATCATTCCTTCCGCACTTCCACTTAAATCATTTAAATAATAACTACTAAAATAAGCAGCAGAAAATCCAAGTACGATATTCAATTGCTGAATCGAAACTAATTTTCCTCGATTTTCAGCACTCGATATTTCAGCAATATACATAGGTGCTAAAATTAGTGCTGCTCCAAAAGCCACACCTCCGACCATTCTAGCAACAGCCAACATCTCATAAGAACTAGCGTAAGCAGAAAGCAATGCAGAGATGGCATATAAAAATGCTACCGCAATTAAGACTCTTTTTCTTCCCACAAAATCACTCACGACTCCTGCTACAAGCATGGCAATCATCGCTGCCCAAGAAGGTGCACTCACCACAAAGCCAGTTTGTGCATCACTTAATCCAAATAAATTTTCAACAGAACCAACCACACCTGAAATAATTGCCGCATCAAATCCAAATAAAAAACCACCCAGCGAAACCACCGCAGCAATAAAAATAGTGTAGGAAAGATTATTTTGTTTTGTATTCTCCATGATTAATATTTATTTTTTCGTTTTGTTTTTCGAAAGATAACTTTTAGAATTTGGTTCTCAAAACTTTGTGTCATTTTAACAAGAAGTAAAAGCTATTTTCTATTTTTACAAAAAATATATAATCTTAGACCTTTATTTTAAAGTCAAAATAATAGTTATGAAAAAATGGATGACGCTCTTTTTATTGATGACCTTTTCTACTGTAATTCTATCTGCTCAAACCGAGGAAGAAGAATGGGATAGTTATTTAAATTACTATGCTGATACTTTAGCCTATACGATAAGACAAGACGACACCACTTTTTTGAATTCTCTTTTTGACGAAGAGCTTTTTTTACAAAAGATTTTACTGCAAAAAGAAGATAAGAATATTCAATCTTTTAATAAATCTTACTCTCGAAAACTTAAGAAAGAATTGAACTTAGGTGAAATGATTGTAAATGCAGTTGATACAGGTCATTATGATTTTGTTAATCAGTATACTTCTGTAGACGGTGATATCCATATGATTTTTCGATTGCTAGGGTTGGATGGGAAATTTAATTATCATGACTTTCAATTGGAGTGGGTGGATTCCTTGTATAAAATAACTGATGTTTATTTCTATGCCAATGGTGAGAAATTGAGTGAAACATTACAGACCATTTATAGAAATTTGTTGCGAGGTGCATTGGATGTTAAGGTGGGCAATTCTCGAAATAATAATGCAGAGAAGCAAGTAAATAAATTTGTAGAGATCAAGAAATTATTAAATGAAGAAAAATATAAAGAGGCAAATCTGCTGTATCAAACTATTCCAGAAAAGTTTCGACAAGAAAGAATTTACAAATATTGGCGGATAAAAATCGCTGAAAATTTATCCAATCAAGAATATTCAGAAGCTATAACTGATTATAATAATTCTTATCCTGACGATCCTTCCTTTTTTTTCCTTGCTTTTGATAAAGCACTTGTGGAAGAGAATTGGGATGGTGCATTGAAATATTTGAATAAATTAGATATCAGTATTGGTCTAGATCCTTTCTTGGATTATTACAGAGGGTTGATTTATTTTTCGAAAGATGATTTGTCAAACGCTTTTAAATTTTTTTCGAAAATTCAAAAAGAATATAGTTTTGAATTGTTATATGATTATTTGTTAGATATATGTATTACGACCAAACGTAATGATAAAGCAGTAGAAGTGTTGAATGATTATCTGTCAGATTTTAATTATGTCAAATCGGATTTAATAATTTGGGTTAAAGAAGGTTATCCAGATTTTTCACAAACGGCTGAGTTTTTAGTTTGGGAAAAAGAATAGTAAGTTTTGAACCTTTTCTCTTAAAAATCATTTCTACTGATATAAAAATAAAATCAATGACCCATTATTTTATCCTTTCTAAATTAAGTCCTTATAAACAGGTTTTTTCCCAAAAGAATTAAGGGAAAAATACTCCTTCGGCTATTTCTTCCTTTAGTCAATAAAATCTATTTTTGCACTCAATTTTCGAATGATATTTCGAGTTTCTTTTTTATGAAAAAATAAAACTCAAATATTTCAAATCCAAATAATATGTTAAGCGAACAAGAAATCGTACGCCGCGAATCATTGCAGGCGATTCGAGATTTAGGAATCAATCCATTTCCTGCTGAAAAATTTGAAGTCAATTTTAAATCAACAGATTTTACCTCTGCTGATTTTCGACAGAATATTATCAACGAATTAGAAAAAATAAAGAATGTCGGAAAGGTAAAAGCAGAACAGATGGCGGAGTTTTTATTGAAAAATAAATTCCGTGCAAATGTATTGTTAGAAGATGCGGAAACCATGACAAGTTTGGGTCTTTCTGAAACAGTTGAATGGGATGAAGGTGTGGATCGAGAGCCTGTTGCTTTGGCAGATTATATTGGAACATTGCGAACAGATTTTTTAGGAGATTTTAGTCCTGAAAAATTAACGATAACTATTGGAGGTCGTTTTATGGGGCAGCGTGGATCGTTTGCTAACTTACAAGATTCTTTTGGTCGGATTCAATTGTTTTTGAAAAAAGGAACAATTGGAAAGGACGAAGCAGAAATAGAATTGACCGACAAAATGATGAAGTTACTTCACATTGGTGATTTTGTTGGAGTGACTGGAGAGATGTTTATGACGCAGACTGGAGAGGCAACGATTCGAGTGAAAGAGTTGAAATTCTTGAGTAAGTCTTTGCGGAATTTGCCGATCGTAAAAGTGGACAAACAAGGAAATAAGCATGATGAATTTACGGATCCTGAATTAAGATACCGACAACGATATGTGGATTTAACTGTAAATCCACACGTGAAAGAAACATTCCTCAAAAGAATTAAATTGATGAATGTGATGCGAAATTATTTCAACGATCAAGGATGGTTAGAAGTGGAAACACCAATTTTGCAACCGATTCATGGAGGTGCTGCGGCGCGACCTTTTGCGACACATCACAATAGTTTGGACATGCCATTGTTCATGAGAATTGCGAATGAGTTGTACTTGAAAAGATTGATTGTTGGTGGTTTTGAGGGAGTATATGAGTTTGGAAAAATGTTCCGAAACGAAGGAATGGATCGAACACATAATCCAGAATTTACGGCTATGGAAATTTACGTAGCGTACAAGGATTATATCTGGATGATGGAAATGGTGGAAACACTTTTGGAAAAAATTGCCTTGGAAGTAACTGGTTCGACGACCGTTGGATATGATGGAAAAGAAATCAATTTCGCAGGGCCATATGTTCGAATGACGATGTACGAATCTATCGAAAAGTATACTGGGATTGATGTGTCGAAAATGGATGAAGAAGGCCTTCGAGCGGTG
Source organism: uncultured Saprospiraceae bacterium (assembly GCA_937981555.1). Classification (GTDB taxonomy): domain Bacteria; phylum Bacteroidota; class Bacteroidia; order Chitinophagales; family Saprospiraceae; genus CAJQQY01. Next base: position 10,786 of record CALJOK010000100.1, on the reverse strand, counting down.
TGTAAACAATTCCACATCGAGACTGACAAATCAATGGGGAAAGGAAAATTAGTAGATGAGATTTTTGGTGAAAAAGTAGAAGACAATTTAATTCAGCCAACTTACATTACTGATTATCCAATCGAAATGACGCCACTTGCGAAGAAGCATAGAACGTCTGAAGGTTTGGTGGAACGTTTCGAATTATTCATCAATGGAAAAGAAATTGCGAATGCTTATTCGGAATTGAATGATCCAATTGATCAACGAGAACGTTTTGAAGATCAATTAAAATTGGCAGAGCGAGGTGATGATGAAGCAATGGTTTTGGATGAAGATTTCCTTCGAGCATTGGAATATGGAATGCCTCCAACTTCTGGTTTAGGAATTGGAATTGATCGATTGACAATGATGATGACGAATCAACATTCGATTCAGGAAGTATTGTTTTTCCCTCAGATGAAACCGGAAACGCAAGCGGTGAATGAAGAAGAGGACGGAGGAGAATAGTAAAACCTTAAACGTAGTTTCGGCTATAGCCGAAGTAAAAATAAAAAAACGCCCGTTCGTAAGAACGGGCGTTTTCTTTTTCCCAAAATACTTTAATCAAATTCCTACCTAAACCAATCCATGAAATTTTACTAAATGCTTTTTGTCTTTTTCATTATAAAGAGACAATACTAAAGTATTCTCCTTCCGTTTTCCATTTGGGAAAAAAATCTTAATTGGATTATGAAAATAGCCACGCTCGTTAAAGAGTTGTAACTGTTGATGTTTTGGAGGATTTTTAAAAAACAATAACTCTTTCGCATCTTTGGGCAGAGGAATTTTTTCGTAGCCTTCCTCTTCTAAAAATTTTCGAAGCATGACGAATGCATCTTTTATAGTTGTACCAGTAAAGGATGTTTTATATTCCCAACCATCTGATTCGCCTCCAAGATATTCTTCGCCTGCTTTTGGAAAATTGGTTCGTAACATTATTTTTTAATGGTTAATTTATAATGGTGAATGATGAATAAGGATATTTTCTTCGAAAATATTTTGTGAGGCAAATTTAACTAAAATACACTTTGTGATTTTCTTTTTCCAAATAAAAAAATAACGTAATTTGTTCTTATGAAAAAAATCAATACTCCGATGAAAACAGTTGCACTTGCATTATTTGTTTTTATGTTGTTTTTGACTGCTTGTGAAGATCCTGCATCAAATAATAACACGCCAACCAATCCGACTAATACTTCTGACCCGACGGAAGTCGAAACACCTTCGAATCCTTTGGAAACAATTTCTGATGATGGACGGAGACCTCTTTATTTGCAAGGAGTTCATGCTACATCTTCTAACTATGAAGTGGATTTTATTTTTGATGGAAAAAATAATACTAGTTGGAAAAGTGAAAGAGGGACAGCTTCTGACGAAGGGATAATGCTCCATTTTCAGAATAAAATTTTTATCCAAAAAATAGCTATCGAGGCTGCTCAAGGAAATGGAATTGCAACGGTCAACGAAGTGATTTTATATGGAGATGACGTTCCATGTGGAAAAGGAAAAATGGGAGAGTCGATTAATCTTGGCGATACTTACTCATCGTTGTTTATTCGTTTTGGAAAAACCGATAACACGACTGAGGTGAAAGTTGAAGATGAAGCGAAGAAAGGAATTGTTCGGAAATTTTCTAAATCGCATTCCATCGCAATTCAAAATATTAAAATGTGGGATGAAGATGGAAAGGAATATCGTTTGATCTCGCCTCGGAAAGTTGATGGAAGAATTACGGCAACATCGACTTTAAAACCAATTTCAAAATATAGTACTTCCCATCTTTTTGATAATCAAAAAGAATCGGCTTGGGTGGAAGGTATAGATGGAAATGGGATCAATGAAAAAATTACTTTTGATGTTTCTCAAGCTGTAGATATTGATGAAATTCAAATATGGAATGGCTACCAACGATCACCGAGTGTTTACAAAACGAATGCTCGGCTCAAAGGATTTTCTCTTGGTGAAATAGGAGGGAAGTCGTATGAATATACTTTGCGAGATGATGATGCAGGTCAAAGAGTTGATCTTCAAGTTCCTTTGAAAAATAAATTTGAGTTAAAAATAAATAGCGCTTACGACGGAAGTAAATATCAAGATTTAGCGATTAGTGAAATTTTATTATTCGAAGATGGGAAACCATTACAGTTTAGACTTAAAGTTGTTGAATATCCTAATGTTTTGAAAGCAAAAGGAACGAATCTAGAATCACTTTTAGATACTCGAATTGCAAATGAAATGGATTATAGACCCTCTGGTTTTTATGCAGATCGTTCGATCATCTTGCGATCAGATGGAACATTTTCGATGTATTTGAAGGAGAAACTTTATGCTGAGACGGAAGGCGGTGATGGAGAAGTTTTTGAGTCAATGGCAAATGGAAGCTGGGAAATTAAAAGTGCGAATGCCACGAAATCAATCATCAAACTTACTGGAAAAATGGTTGATTTAACTGCTGCTCTTGCTTCACAAAAAGGGAATAATGAGCAGGCCGAAGCGATTCAATATTTTAAGGATGAACTGACGATCGAAAATAATTTAATCAGAGGGGTACAGGTTTTGGATGAAATCGTGATTCGTTGATATTCAAATGAGAAGGGCTGTTAGCACTCAAAGTGCTAACAGCCCTAACGTATAATTTAACCAAGGTTGATTACTCTGATTTAAAATCAATTAATTCCATATCAAAAACCAAATTAGCATTTGCTGGAATAACATCTCCAACAACTCGATCTCCATAAGCTAATCCAGATGGAATGATAAATTTTCCTTTTCCTCCTTTTCCCAGCATACGAACAGCTTCTTGCCATCCTTTGATCACTTGAGTAGGTTTGAATTTAAGCGGCTCGTCTCTATCGAAAGAAGAGTCAAACTTTTTACCATTAAGCAATGTACCTGTATAATGAGCTGTGACATTCGAATCTGAACTAGGTCTTTCTAATCCTGCTCCAGTTTCTTCAATTACATAAAAAATACCGCTTGAAGTGAAGTTGCCTTTAAGTTTAGCAGCTTTAGCAAATTTGATGATTTTATTACGATCAATGTCTGCCTGAGTTTGAGGAGATTCAACCATCGATGAATCTAAATCTTTTGTAGATAGGTAATTTTTTTCTGCACAAGACATGATAGTCAAGCTGCTAAGAATCACTAAAGCAAAAAGAGTGTTAATTAGTGTTTTCATGAAAATGAATTTTATTTTTAAGTGAAAAAAAAGTCGAATGAGAATTTGGGATTGGGAAACACAAAGAAAAGCATATTTTATAAATATAAGAAAATTATTTGACTGATTACTTTGCTCCTTTTATACCTACTAATTCTACTTCAAATTTCAAAACTTCATTTGGAGGAATCAAATCTCCAAAGCCTTCTTCACCATAACATAATTTTGACGGGATGATAAAAATGGCTTTTCCTCCTGACTTCATTAACGGGATTGCTTTTTTCCAACCGTCATTCATTCGACTCAAGGGATACGTAAATGGTTTTTTATCTCTAGTCGAATCAAATACTTTCCCATCCAAAAAAGTCCCATGATAATTAGTGATAATCGTATTTTTTATGGTTGGGTGATTTCCAATTCCTTCTTTGGTAATTTGATAATAAATACCATCAGATGTTGATTCCATATCCAATTTATTATCAATGATATGATTAAGAATCAAGTTGCGATCTAGTTCATCTTGGTTAGTTGGCTCACCATGAAATTCGTCCATAGTTTTATTAATTACTTGATCTTCAGAAAGTGTTTTGGCAAAATTATTATTTCCAGTCGTTGAGGATTCCCATTCGCAGGAACTGAAAAAGAGAATGATAAGGAGTAAAAAAATATTTTTCATGGATGTTTGTTTATGTGGTGTAGAGACGCAAGATTTTGCGTCTCTACGAACCGTATGATTATTTTGCAGCTCTAACTTTAGTCGTTTCTTGGATCCAACATTTTACTTTAAAAGTACCGCCTTCTTTTACATCAGGTCTAGAAAAAATATCTGCTTTGCTCGGCATAAACTTGGCGTAACGTCCGATTAAATTATTAGCTTCCGCACTTACACTTGAGTCAACTCGTTTAGCTTCATTCCATTTGTCGATAGCAGGCCAAGTAACCACTTGACTTTTAAATCCAGTTCCTGGGCCACAAAGTGGTCCACTTGAAGCATATAATTTCCCAATCAAAATTAAAGGGGCACCCCAGTTTGATTTATACTTCATCGCTTCTCGAGCCGCCGCTCTAGATTTGGAAAATTGTCGAGTGTGCGCGTAGTGAATTTTTGCAATACGCAATAAGAATCTTGCTTTTTGTTCTTGGTCAGAACTTGCATCAACATATCTTTGATAGCAATCAATTGCTTTTTGATATTGATCATTTTCCAAAGCTTCTTTTCCGCAAAGAAGATCAGGGTTAACCGTTTTACAGTTAGTTCGATAAGCATCTGCTAGGGCAACTAATTTTGGATTTTCTTTTTCACATCCAGATCGTTTTAGCTTACGATATAAATCTTCGATTACATCGCAATTGTTTGAATTCGTTTCATATTCTGAATAGTACTTTGTAATAAAATAATCACAATCGTAAAAACCTTTTTGATTTTCATATCGATCAGAAAGTTCAGTTGTGAATTGTTCGACTTGAACCCAAGCGTCTTTTTCTTTTTTATTTTCGGTGTTTTCTACATTGTGGGAAACGATACCATTTACATTTTCCAAAACTTTTCGAGCATCTTCCAAACTAATTTTTTCATCCGAAAACAATCGATAATTAAGTGATGAAAGAGGAATGATCGTACTTACTCTTGATTCATTTTTATCAGCTTCAACAGCAGTTTTGAGCATAGTATAAATTTCCTCATCGGTCACTCGACCTTTGTATTTATAATAATATTCAAATCCTTGCTTGCTCAAGTAATATGATTTTTTTTCGGGAAAACAGATGAGGGCTTTTTCATAAATCATTGCCATCGTATCGACATACTTTACTTGTAAAATAGTGTCAGAAGTATTTTCGATAAAATCAGTATAGATTTTTAATCCATCCCGAAAGACATAATCAATACGACCATTTGCTTTAGGAGAAGTCTCATAAACATTTTTCCAAAGAGGGTAGGCTGCCTTGAAGTCTTTTGATTTAATTTGGTCTCGATAAATATTATAATTATCAGTTATTCGATCTGCTTTTGCTGCTCCGATTTCATTCCAAGTGATACATCCATTGGGATCTAACTCTTTGACGATTTCCTCTTTGGGTTGAGTAGTGACGATAGGTTCTTGAACTTTTGGAGTACAACTGACCCAAAAGAAAATCCCTAAAAGAAGGATGGCTAAAAAATTATTACGTTTCATATTTCTGTATTTAAAATTTGAATTTAAAGCTAAGTTAAACTTTCGTCTTTTTTTATTAAGATGAAAAAAAAATAGGTAAGGGTGTTTGGTCTAAAAAGAAAACCCTGATCCTTTGTTCAAAGATCAGGGTTTTCAATATAATTTAGCCAAAAGGCTTAGGTTCTATTTGAATCTAACTTTTACCGTTTCTCCAATCCAACAGCCAACTGAAGCTGATGCTCCTTCGCTGATTCCTCTTGAAAAACCATCTGCCTTTTCAGGTCGCGATTGATTGTATTTTCCGATACGTTTTCCAGCTTCTTCAGCTACATCTGGATCGATACTTTTAGCATAGCTATATTTTTCAATAGCAGCTAAAATTGCTAATCGTTGATTCCAGTCATCTCCACATCGACGAGCACTTGAAGCATATAAGTCTCCAATCAACATGAAAGGTCGTCCCCAATTCGGTCTTGTCTTAGCTGCTTTTCTAGCAGTTGCTCTTGCTTTAGCATATTGCTTTAATTTACGTCCTTGCGTAGAAGCAATTCTGAAAAGGTAAGTAGCTTGCTTATTTGGATCAGCTTCCGCAGCGATTGCCTCTTCCCATTTTTCGATAGCGATAGTGTAATCACCAGCATCATATCTTTGCTTAGCTACAAATGCAGGATTGTTTTTGTTAAAAGAATCTTGAGCATCTGCGTTTGCTGCTGCTGCTAACACTTTATACTTTTCTTTCAATTCCATGATGAAAGGATCTTCATCAGTACATTTTCTCTTTTTTAATCTAGAGTAAACTGTTTTTACAATCGTCACATCATCTTTTCCTTCCTCATAATCAGACATATAAATACTTTTGAAGTATTCACAATCAAAGATTTCACTTTCTACTTTTTTGAACTCTTTGTTCATTCTAATTTTATACTTAGTGTATAACTTAGAAACTTGACGAGCTCTTTTTTCTTTCTTTGCTTTTTCTTCAGTCTTGTATTGCTCAGCTAACTCCTCTTGCTTGATCGTATTATCATCAGCGATTTCATTTAATAAATCATGAACTTGTCTAGCTTCTTCAGCAGGAATCGTATTAGCCTGAAATAACGTTACAGCTGATGCTGCATAAGGATGCAATGCTTTATAAGTAATATCTTTTCCACCCATCTCTACTGCTTCTTTAGCTACAGCATAGACATCAGCAGCAGGACTCTTTACCGTCTTATACATATCTTCAGCTTGACGAGCCTTCTGATCTGCAATTTTTGCTTTAAGCGCCTCATCTGTTTTTGCACTTTTTATGATTACCTTTTTAGTTTCAAGGCATTCGATACATTGTTTATGTAAAGCTACAATTCTAGCATTGTTAGCTGCTTTTTTAGCTTCGTCAGTTTCCGTTTTATTTGCTTCTTTCAAAAGCTTAATTCCATCCCAGAATGGAGAAATTCTTTTTCCATCTGCAGCAGGAGCAACCTCCATTAATTTTTCCCAAGCTATCATAGAAGCTTCGTAATTCTTTTCTTTAAGATGGTCTTTGTAAATCTGGTAGTTAGATTCAGCAGTCTCTTTTTCTACGGAGCCTGCTTCTAAATCTTTCCAAGTTGTACATTGAGCAGTTGATGTGTTTGAAATTGAAAAACTTACTGCCAAGAGCAGCGCCAACTTCATTAATTTTCGTAAATCTTTCATTTTTAATTAAATTTTCGTTTGAAAAACCAAGTATTATCGTTTAATGTAAATCCTAAATTAATTTTGAAGTATGTTCTTCTCAACGCATCTGCTAATCCTATCTGCCCTACTTCGAAGGCTAAGTTGACAAACGATTTTTTACCCTGTGGTAAAATTACTGGAAGACCAAATCCAACCGTTGCCCCATATTTCAAAAGATGATCATTTTCTACTGATCTTGGGTCTTTAGTATAAAAAGCTCCGAATCTATAACGCACTTTTTTCAAATATTTATTGTACGATCTCGCGTCAGGGACATATTCTCCACCTAATCCTAATCTCCATACGTTTACATTTTCTCTACCTGGATCTGCTGCTGCTACTAAATCATTAAGATATTTCGACCAAGATTGAAATTTAAAATCTACTCCTAATCTCAATTGATTGACTTTAGTGTACATCACTCCTATTGCAACCTCTCCTGGCAAGTAACCTGTGTTCTCTGTAGTCTCTGAACCTAAGACGGATAAAATGGTGTCAAGGGTACCTATTCCTAAATTTCTAGTCGACCAAAACCGATCTCGAGTTAAATTATATTTATTTCGAGAGTTTCCAGAAAGTCCAAATGTTATAAATTCTATTGGCTCATTAGAATTATCTTTGGTCTTTAAAACATGATCATATTGTACGCCAAGATTCCAAGTAAATCCTCCAACTAAAAAATCATCAGTAAAATAATTATCATTAGAAAATTGAAAATCAGGGAAGGTTACAATCTTATCATTTTCAATTTTTCCGAAGAAATATCCCAAGTTTATTCCTGCTGAAAAGTTTTTAACATTGACAGCATTTCCCCACATTATTTTGTACGTTCCACCTGATCCCTGATTTGAAAAATTCACAGAAGCCAACGTGTCACCAATTGTTTGCTCAGTTAAAGTTTGAATGTTATAATTTACATTGGAATAGGGTAAAAGCGTAAAATTCATGCCCCAACGAACCTTCTTCCTTTTTTGGTCCAGCACTTCATTTATAGGGTTTTTGAGAGGAAAACCCAAAGATAAATATCTCAAATTACCATTCCAAGTTTTCAATCGGTCATTTTGCCCTGTGGCATCTGATAAGACATTATACTCCGAATATAAGCCCACCTCGAAAGCTGCTTCTCTCAGTCTAGCCAATGATGCAGGATTGGCGATATTCATGTGATATCCATCATGAAATGCAGCACCTAATCCACCCATTCCTCCTTGTGCAGCGAAGAACTGATCAGTCAAATCTCCAATACCTAATCGAGAGTAAGGAGAGTTGTCTTTTGGTTGTGCAAATGCAGTCAAAGCTGTTGCCAAAAAGATGGCGAATCCTAAAAATGTTTTATTCCAAGAGTTGGACATTATAGTTTAATATTTTGTTTAGTCCACGTAGAACTAAATTGTTATTTACAAAAATATGGTTCTCAAAATGTTTCGCAAGCGCTTTAGAATCGCCGCCGGTTAAAATTATGTTAATCTTTCCAAAAGTTGTTTCATAAGCATTGATAAAGCCTCGAATTTCCATCACCGTACCCATTTGACCACCTACTCGAAGCGAAGATTCGGTATCATTTCCGATAAATTTCTTCGAAGTTTTCTGCTTGACTAGTGGTAAATTTGCGGTAAATTCATCCATCGCCTTAAATCTCATTCTAATTCCAGGTGAAATTCCACCGCCTAAATAATTCCCTTTTGCATCAATAAAATCGTAAGTAATGCAAGTTCCAGCATCAATTACAAGGGTATTTTCTTTTGGAAAAATATCAAAAGCTGCAACTGCGCCAGCTAATCGATCTCTTCCTAATGTGGCAGGTGTTTTATACCTATTGGTAATAGGTAGATGCGTTTTATGGCTCAATCGGATGTAAAAGTATTTTTTTTGTAAAAAATTCTCTACCGCCTTACTGACATTTGCCGTACTTGAAAGTGCTGCATTTTCTATTTTTCTACCTTTTACAAATTCTTTTACCGTCTTTAAATCGCACTTTTCCCAAATTACTTTTTTCAATAATCGGGCACCTTTATATAAAGCGACTTTGGTGCGAGTGTTTCCGATGTCAATGATTAACCCCCTGGCTCCTAAAGGGGAGTAAGATTTTTCTTTCAGTTGAGTTGTTTTTTTAGCTTTCGACATTTATTTATAAAATGAAATAGTGGAATTTATTTTTAGGAAAAAATAAAAACAAAAATCGTCAAACACTACCCTCTAAACTTTTTCGATTGCCGAAGGCATAGTCGAAAAAGGCTCCCCTTTAGGGGTTGGGGGTTTAATGCTTAAAATGTCTCACCCCAGTCATCACCATTGCGAGGTTGTTATTGTTACAAAACTCAACGCTCAAGTTATCCTTAATGCTTCCTCCAGGTTGAATCACCGCAGTAATTCCAGCTTCCTTCGCAATCTCCACACAATCAGGAAATGGAAAAAAAGCATCACTTGCCATTGCTGCACCTTGTAAGTCAAAACCAAAATTTTTCGCTTTGGCAATTGCTTGTCGAAGTGCATCCACTCTTGAAGTTTGACCACAACCCATTCCGAGCAATTGATTGCCTCGTGCTAGAACGATTGTATTTGATTTTAAATGTTTGCAACATTTTGCTGCAAAAAGTAAATCAGCTATTTCACTTTCTGTTGGTGCTTTTGTTGTTGCTACAGTCAAGTCTGTTGCAACCTCTGTTTTCAAATCACCATCTTGTTGAACTACACCGTTGAGTAAAGTTTTAAAAATGGTCTTCTTAACATTGAAGGTTTTAATTTTTAATAAAACCCGTTTTTTCTTTTTGCTTAATAATTCCAAAGCTTCTGGAGCAAAATCTGGCGCAATCAAAACTTCATAAAATAATTTATTGATTTCTTCCGCTGTCGCTAAATCAACTGTTGCATTGCAAATCAAGATTCCTCCAAAAGCAGAAACATTATCTGCCTCCAATGCTGCATGCCATGCTTCCAACAATGAATAACGAGTTGCCACTCCGCAAGGGTTGGTATGTTTTAAAATTGCAAAAGTTGGATCTTCATTTTCGAATTCTGCCATCAATTCAACCGCCGCATCGATATCAACTAAATTATTATAACTTACTTTTTTACCTCCCAATGTCTCAAACACCTCATCAAATTTTCCGAAGAAAATTCCTTGTTGATGTGGATTCTCTCCATATCGCAAAACCGTTGCGTCTGAAATACTTTGTTTGAAGGCATAAGTTTTCGTTTCGTCGTCAGCAGCTTTCGCTTGATTGTCCGTATCGAAATAATTGAAAATTGCAGTATCGTAATGAGAAGAAATTTGGAAAGACCGACGCGCCAATTCTTTTCGATCAGCCAAGTCAGTATGACCTTGTTTTGTTTTTATCAAATCTAAAATCATCGCGTACTCCGCTTGCGAAGGAACAACGACTACATCTTTATAGTTTTTAGCTGCTGCTCGAATTAACGAAATTCCACCGATGTCAATTTTTTCGATGATGGTACTTTCGTCAGTCGTTTCTGCAACTGTTTTTTCAAAAGGATATAAATCTACAATCACTAAATCTAATTCTGGAATTTCATACTCTGCCAATTCTGCCAAATGTCCTTCTTCTCTTCGCGCTAAGATTCCTCCAAAAACTTTAGGATGTAAAGTCTTCACTCGACCATCTAAAATCGAAGGATAAGAAGTTGCACGTTCGACAGGAATCACCTCTATACCCATCGCCTCAATAGCTTTTTGAGTTCCTCCCGTAGAGTAAATGTGCACGCCTAGTGCATCTAATTCTCGAACAATCGGCTC
>CALJOK010000099.1 GCA_937981555.1 uncultured Saprospiraceae bacterium | reverse complement strand
TACGGCTGAATGGAGGAACGGAATGAAGCTGTAAATGGATTTGAGTAAAGCAAAAAAACAGCTTCCAATCTGACTCCTGAAGGAATGGAATAATGAAGCTGCTGACGAACGGATAGGAAACAGTTTTTCCAAGTTACAGAGACGCTGATTTTCGCTTCAAGCTAAACTCAAAACCAAACCCGCGCTTTCGTCGCTTGTAGATTCAAAAATCAATTTTACAAATTTAATTCCTTACATTTAATTTCAACTTAAACTTTTTTTTACCTTATCAAATACAACCGCCAATATTCTACATTTCTAAAGTGTTATTGGTAAAAAAAAATACCCGATTCAATTAATTTTGAATCGGGTTTCTAAATTCTTATTTTTTACCTCTTCGATACAAATTTGCAAAACTTGAAATTTCATCTTTTGTCAACCTTCTAGGAATCAAACTTCCAATTCCTTTTCCCTCGTTTTCTATTTTTCTTTTTGCAGCTTCAAAAGCTTTGATTCCTTCTCCGTCTCCATATTCAAAAATTTCTTTTCTGTCTGTCAATATTCCACCAAAGATTTTTTTTATCTCAGGATCAAATGTCACTATCCTTTGTTTCTCATTCTGATGAATTTCCAAAATAGGATCCTTGTGGTGAACCGTTGGCATCTTGCCCTTGAATTTTTGGTTCGTAGACATCCCCATTTTCTTCTTGATATCGTTTAGACTTGGCATAATTGATTGCATTTTGAAGCAGATATTCGACAACTTCTTCCGAGTTAAAAGTTCTACCAGTTTCTTCTTTTAGAAAAACTTGAACTTCAACTAGATTCTTAAAACCTTGATCTGATAATTCTAAATGCATGCCCTCTAAGTTTTTAAAGTTTGAATATCTAAGTTATATAATTAATACAAATAATGTGCATATTTGCAATGCTTAAGTTTTAGATTGGCGACTCTTGGATTAATTACCCTTGAGTCGCCTCTCGATTTTCTGAAACTATCTTATTGAGTTTTTCAGTTGCTCTAATCGCTCTTTTTAAATTAGTTTCTCCAACTTCGATTAAAGCTTCTATGACATTTAAATCCCATCTTCTACCCGCAACAACTTCTGATATAAAGGATTTTGAAACAGCTAATTTTTCTGAAATTTCTCCATGCGCTCCTCGATGTAACAATGGTTTCAAATCCTTCATTCTAGCTTTCAATTCTCGCTTTACTTGCATCGGTGTTCTAGTCTCTGACATATATTTCTGCTTTTTAAAAACAAGATAGTTGAATCTTTATAAAATTGAAAGTTCATCTTAAATAATTGATTTTGGTTTTGTTCAACAAGGGCTGATCGTCGGGCGTTGCCACGACTATCAGCCCTTAATATTATGCCTCGTTTTTATTTTTTAAATATTTACCTCAAATGAAAATTTATGGAAATGACCTATCATACTTTTGATAAATGTAAAATATCCATTTTTTATTAAGGCAATAATTAATGGATTGTATTTTGAATCAACTAGCTTTCTATAGTGCATTGGGTTATATCTTATAATATTGCTTAAATGGAAATATGCTAAAGCTATTGAAAGTTCTTCATTGAAAACATGTTTTTTACCACTTACACCAGTATACAAATGAAATTCTTTACAATTATTACAGTAATAATTACTCATGTAATATTTATTAATGTTAGAATCAATAAATTTATCAATTTCACTTTGGGTTTTTATTGGCGTTTTTGAAATAAAAGAATCATTTCTACCTAAGCGAAAATTTTTCATGGATTTTACTTTTCTTAAAGAAGGTAACTTTCCATAAGTATAAGAATGATTTGTCAGCATTATGTATTGTTCCTTACCAATCTTTGTTAGGTTACCTTTCAATTCAATTCTTTGAGGTTTTTCAGAACTGACCAATACGTATTCAGCTGATATATCCTTGATTTGTGTGTATAAATCTTGGATTTTAATTTTTATTCGTTCCTTGCTCCTAATCGTTTGACCTGAGATTAATTGATAATAAAATGGTATTGCTCCTTTCTTATAAAAATATAATTCCTCATTAAAAAAATCTCTTCCCATCTGTTTTTCATTGTAGGACATTCCATGCCTTAAGTTGCGATTTAAATCACTCCTTTTATTCATAAATAATAAATGGGCTTTAATTAAATTGAGACAAGAATAATAAAGAGGTAAATATGACAATTCTTCTTTACTATTAAATGCTTGTTTTGCCAAATCAAGTGAAAGCGAAATATGCTCCTTAATATGTTTTGCAAGCATTTTTCTTTCCGTGCTATTTTTTATGTTATGCTTGTTTAACAATATTCCTTCTGTAAAATCTAAACTTTTGAAGAATGAAAGATAGTTCATTGTTTCTTCAAGTACGTCTAACCTTGTGGTTATGATATTTGGTTTATTATATCTTAAAAGATTTACGTTTAATTCCATTGATGAATTTTCTTTTCTTTTTTTTAATGAGGCATAACGGTTTTGTATATGCGCAGGTCAGGCGCATAGCCTGACTTGCCGTATATATTTTGTTCGGCACAGCATTCTTTTTTTTTATTGAAAATAAATTGTAGTTGAAAAACCGTCTTTAATGGAAACATCTTCAATTTTGCCTGATTTGTTATACATAACTTCAATTTGATACGAGTCTTTTATATGTCCGTCCATAGCGTCATCAGCACTAGCACAAAAGAGAACAATAGAATGAGCAAGTTTAGAGTTACCTGAAATTTCATATGGTTCTGTGTGAATAATAAGATAAGTAATCTTTTTCTTTCCCTTTTCTTTGAATGAAATTGTTTCTAAATCTTTGCTGTAATAGGTGTCAATTCTCATTTGGCAACTTTTGGCTACATAGACGCAATCATCCGCACCTTTGTAGCAAAATGTTTTTTTAGAGGTATTCATATTTACATCTGGTTTTTGAGCAATAGCCTGACCAGATATAAAAATGAATGATGCAATCATAACAAATGTAAGTGCTAATTTTCTTCTAATCATAATTAATATTTTAGTGATTTTTGTGTGTAACTGTCCTCAATCGAATTATTTTCTTTGTTTGTAGAAAATGAAAAACCGGTTTTTATGTTTAGCAGAATTGGCAAATAAAAAATATTTTCTTAACTGCCAATTCGGAGACATATTTACAATTCTTTGATCCGATTTTTTTATTTGTCATTGGTTATTTATTTTTGGTTGTGCCGAACTAATAATCGCCTTGTAATTCACACTTTTCAACTATTAATTCCCATGCACTTGATTTGATTGCATAGTAATTGTCAATGTATAAACTCATTTCATCTCCAGTATTAACATCCACAACATCTTCAAACCCAAATGTTACCAAGTCACCTCGGATAATATCACCTTTATTTAATGAAATTGTTCCGGAGTACTTTTGGGCTACTACATACCATGCATCTTCTGTGTAAATTATTATGTAATCACAAGAATAAGAATCCCAAATTACTTCACCTTTGAGCCCATCTATTTTCAAACTCTCAGCAACTTTAATTAATTCTGATTCAGAAATTGAATTTGAGGAAGGTATGCAAGTTCCTTGCTTTCCAATAATTTTAACATTGTACAAAATTTCTCTATCGCTTTCAAACCTTGCATTACTGTTTATAATATTTGGTCTATTAAAGTGACTGTCATCTAACCACCCACCATTTGACCAAAATATTTTCGATATCTCATTATCTTCGATTTCAACCTCTAAAACATAATTAGAATTAGTACCTGTTTTGGAATAAAAATATTCAACATTAGCACAATATATACCATCTTCAAACCTATTATTATTGGTATTCTTGTTCGAGTTTGAATTGTTCCCACATGAAAAAAAGATTGGTATTATTAAAATGAAAAATAGTCTCATGATATTTTTACGATTTTTTTTAATTGGCTACAAAAAACGGTTTTATATATGCGCAGGTGAGGCGCATAGCCTCACTTGCAGTATATACTTTTTTGTAGCCAGTTTTTATTCTTCTTCTTTAATTGTAATTACTCCAGCATTTCCTAAATCTTTTATTGTCATCTTTTCTGTTACTTGAATTGATAGAATATTTCTGATTGGTGTCAAAGAAGAAATTGGTGGATTTGAATTTGGGTCTCCTCCTGAATTAACAGCAATTATTTCTCCTTTTAGATTTAAGACTGGACCACCACTTGCTCCTCCATCAACGGGCATATTTGATTGAATTATTTCTCCTTGGTAGAATCCTCTTTGCTCAGTTATTATCTCTGTAACTTCTCCTTGGAACCAATCAGGAATAAAATCTCCTTCAAAGTCATTCTTACTTGTTCTAACAAATTCCGAATTTGGATATGCAAAAGTTTTAACCACATCCTTTTTTTTTGGTATTCCTGTATTTATTGCCAATTTAGGATTTGTTATTCGATTTCCATCATTATCTAATTTTTCTACTAGCAATCCAACGCCAACATCAGAATTTGGATTTACATCTATTCTTTCAACCTGTCTTATATGTCTCTCATTACCTATTGATTGGATAATAAATAATGGCCATGCAGGTTTATCCCTTTTCAAAGGATTGAATTTATTTTTTACAAACATTACATGCTTTGCTGTAACAAATCCACCTTCTGAATTAATAAATGTTCCAGTTCCCAAAAAAACTAAATTCCTAGTGTATTTATCTACATAGCAAATTGGAAAGATTAATTCATTTGCATTATAAATTCGACCATTTGCTTGCTGAAACTTATAGTCCTTTTTCATTTTAGTTATTTTCCTTGAGATTAATTATGATTCTATAATGCCACTTATTGAAACCTTTGATTTTTTTTCTATTTGGCTACAACTTATTTATATCTGCACCTTTGACATCCCAATTTAGGCAAGATTACATATAGCCTATTAGTACATAAAACACTACACAAATCAAGGAACAAATTTCACTAAACCTGCTACCTTAGTTCACATAAAAGCGCAGCCTTCGAGCCGAATGCATATATTATTTATAGATACCTATAAATAACCCAAAACCTTCCAATATTATAATGGTAGTAATTCTTACGGTGAGGTGGTTAGAATTTATTGTTTGGGTCTTGTATAAATATTTTTTTGTGTTTAGTGCTAAGCTTTCTTTTCTACCACCCTCCTAAAGGATCATGACAAAATAAAAGATAACACATATATAAAAATAGTATTTTTATTTTTCTTGTCCTAATTAAATTTTTATTTTTCTTAGTTCGTACTCCTTTTACTGGACAAGTGAGATGGGTTTTAAAGTAAAAACATTTACAACAAAATCAAGTACCGCACCACCCCACTCAACCTAGTCGGCTCCAACTCCCCTTCCTTATTCTTCCGTTCCACGTCCATCCGCTTTTCCTGATTCTTAATTCGATCACTTTCTCGCAACTCTCGAATCTGAACTTTCAACTCCTGGACCTTTGCACCATTTTCAAAAACTGAATTGACTTTCTTTTCTTGCTCCTTGATCTCTTCCATCAATTTTTCCTTCTCGTAAATCTCCGTAGCAAAATCCAAATCTGATTTCAAACTTTTCAAAATTGATTCCTGTTGTTGGAAATCTCTTTTCATTTCTGCCTCTTCAGATTCTAAATTTTTGATGCGAGTTTCCAAAGTTTTGATTCTAGGACTTGATGATGAGATGTAAGTTTCCTTTTCTGATTCCTGATAAAGTTCTTCGACAAAAAAATCTTTGAGATAAGATCCTTTGTACTTATTTCCAGTTTCAAAAGTTGAAGTTTTAAAATCATTATTTGCTACAACTTCAATTTCCATGATTAGAGAATCTACGGTCAACTTATTTAAACTATCTGCATCGATCGAAACAAAACTCTTGGTCTCAAATCTGAATTTAAAATCTGTGTGAGTTGGAGTTACTGAAATTCCTTGATGAATTGCTTTGTCTAGAAATTTGAATTTCCCATTTTCTAGTAATGTAGTTTTAGAATCTGTGGCTTCAATTACAAATGCTTTTCCTTTGAATTCTTCACTTCCCATTTTGTAACTATAATCGACTTCTAGTAAATCCAAACTTGCATTGTATTCAGATTTCAAATGACTCTGAGTTCCAAATGTCCGATTGTAAGAAGTCCAAAATCCTTGTTCCATCAATGGCATCATCAGGAAGAAACAAATCCCAAAGAAACCAAAAATCCTTGCTTCTGACTTTACATCTGAAACCACAAATCTTGCTTCTGGCTTTCCTGGAATAACACAAGGATTGAGCGCCCATGGATAGAACAATGGAACTCCTGCAACGGTCATCATATCAAAAATCAAATGCGAGAAGTAACCACCGAAAACTAGAAATGTAATTGGTCCATCAAATCCCGCTCCTTGACATATCAACCAAGTGATAAAACAAACAACTGCTAAAGCTGCTAAATTATGAGTTACGGTTCTATGTCCATAGTTCCTATTTATGAATCTTGATATCGGTTTGAAGGTTCTTCCCATTATGGAACCGGGATGATCGATATCTGGAAGCAAAGAAAAAATGATGCAGATAATAATGTATTCCCATTTTTCTAGGATGTTGATTCCTGCAATGCCTCCGAAGATTCCAGTTACTACGACGCCTCCAACGATGTGATTAGGTGCTGTCATTATAACAATGTTTTTACATTTCCGATTTTAGTTAAATAGATATTCTTGTATTCACGGCTTGGAACGGAATCCTTAATACTCAAATTCAAATAGAAGAAATGTTTTCCATCAAAATGAAGAAATAGAAATTTGTCACTTCCCCATTCTTTCAATTGAAATAAATCTCCTGATTTCAAATTCTTAATTACCGTTTGCTTATTCTCGTTTCTTACAAACATAGCTTTTGGATTTTGATAATTGTTTTCAAATAATTCATTGCTAGATTCTAAATTCAAATTGAAATTCTTTCCACTAGCTGCAGCAAGTAAAATTGCGATTCCGAAAACTGTTATTAAACTTTTCATGGCGGTTGCGAAGTTTAAAGGTTATGAAATATGACATCAAAAATTTGTCTGCAGAAACTTTGATGGAGTGGAGCTGAAAACTATTTGACGGCATTTCAACCTCCGGATCTCTTTTCCCAGGAACAAATTTGACGGCATTCTAATTCTGTAATTCTATCTTGATATATGTCTCTCCAATTGAAGGAATTTGATGCAAACTTTTATATTCTGCTGGACATCTTTCTAAACTCATATTTCTACATTCTGAAAATGCTACCTTCTCCCCTATTCCAAATTTCATCCAATAAGTTTCAATTCCTAAATTTCGTTTTACAAATTCTTTCAACTCCTTTAAGTTATCCGACTTCCAAAATTCTGTTGCTGAAAAAAATACGTACATCATAGTGTCTATTTATTTTTAGAATTTCTTTACTCTTCTTCATTTACCTTTTTCAAATCTTCCAATATATCTGACAAATAATGAATCTCCATTGCGTTGTCTTTGATTTTCTGAAATACAAATTCTAATGTCTTGATATCTACAGATTCTGTCTTGGTACCCAGTTCCGTTTTCCCTGTTGTCAATAATTCCAGTATTCTATCATAAATCCACATTTCAAATTTTGGATTCAACCATGCTGCAAACTTTAAAGCCAATCTATCATTCATCCATGTTCCTTGTTGCTCTAAACCTCCCTTAACTACCCTTAAAACCCTTTGTTCATCAGCGATACGGGAATTCCCGTATCGGTCTATAGCTAATTCTATAAACTCCTTAGTTTGTTTTAATCTTAAAAAGTCATTCATTCTTTTTTTGGGAAATGCATTCATCATTTCGGTCGCATTGACCATTTGTTCACCATCTCCAAAATCGAAAGTGATTCTCTTTCCTTCAAATTCAAAAATTTGTTTTTCTTTTTTATTTTCCATTTCTAAATTTTGTTATCTCATTCGCTCAGATGTGAGCCTTTAGCAAATTTGTGCGTTCTATTTTTTTAACTTCTTCAAATCATCTATGATATCTGACAAATAATGAATCTCCATTGCATTGTCTTTGATTTTCTGAAATACAAATTCTAAAGTCTTGATATCTACATTTGAAACTGACTTTGTTTTGAGTTCCGTTTTTCCTGTCGATAGTAATTCATAGATTCTTTCCCAAACCCAAAGTTCAAATTCTGGATTCAACCAAGCTGCAAATTTCAAAGCTAGTTTTTCATCAAACCAAGTTCCTTGTAATTCTGGAACACCACCTTTTACCTGTCTGGAAGCCTTGTAAACATTGCCGTTGCTCACATCTGAGTATCGGGATTCTAGCACTTTGATAAAGTCTTTGGTTTGATTCAATCTTGTGAAATTGGATACTTTCTTTCCAAAAGCTTTTGCCATTTCTGTAGCGTTCACCATTTTCTGTCCATCGCCAAAATCGAAAGTGATTCTCCTTCCTTCAAATTCAAAAACTTGTAATTCCTTTTCCATTCTTAAACATATTTTCGTTTGACATTAGTAAACATTGATCTTGCAAATAAAGCAACTAGCATAAATGAACCTCCAAGCAATTTAAATGCTCCTTTGTTATCTTCATCCAATTCTCCTCCTACATATCTTAATACCATCAGGCTCGAAATAAAAATCAATAACGGCAGCAACATATCTATCTCTTTCATGGCACTTACAAACTCGATACTCGGAATTTTAGAACTGGTAATTTTTCCTTCTTTTCTGAATCGTTCCACCAGTTCTAAAACTTTACCCGGATTTCCCAAACTCTTATTCCAGATATGAGTCTTGTAACTTTCGTAATCTTCAATTCTAGTCATAAAATCCGCTGAACTCAGATTGATCAATTTGGTTGCTTCTGGACGATTCAAACCTTTCAATTCTAGTTTCTCAAAATTCGATACAAACTCTTTATGCTGAATCTTAATTTCTCTAGCTGCAATGATGAAATGAAAATGATTCTTCAAAGCTTCTAAAATCTGTCCTCCTCGTTTCGTGATCGCTTCTCCCCTATCTATCAAGATGGTATATTCATATTGCTCTGTTGCTTTTCTCAAAATTTCACAAAGTCTTGGAATCGAATCTTTGACAATTGTTTTTTTGACATCTGAATGATCTACGATTTTTTGCATTACGGCTTCCTTATCTCCTTCGCAAAGTTCTAGTAACATTCCTATCAAAGCTTGTTTCGTGATTTCATCTACTCGCCACATCTTCTCTAAGTGTATATTTTCAAGCTGATGCGTT
>CALJOK010000098.1 GCA_937981555.1 uncultured Saprospiraceae bacterium | reverse complement strand
AAGGAGGATTGAAAATAGAAGTAAGATATTTTTCATTCTTCTAAAACATCAAAACCGAAGAAGTGGTTTAAAACCTTTAGCCTATTTTCTTAATTTTTCCATATCTGAAAGTAACTCTGCTAATTTTTCCATCAAATTTCCATACACTACTTTCAAGTCCAAGAGATACATTTTTTTACTGAAAAATGAAATCAATCCAGTCATCAAAACCACTCCAATAATTCCAAACAAAGGAACGCCGCCTACTAAACTTACTTCAGGAAATTCTTCCAACAGCCATGCCGTAACAATATTCCCAAGGAATCCTTTGTCGCCTACATCCAAAAACCAAAAACCCAAAACCATTGATAAAAATATCATCGGATAAACCACCGTATACACCTTTCCGATGGAGGTGATTTTTTCATTTAACCAACTATCATAGTCTTTCAAATACTGATAACTATTTTGGTTTTTGTCAATACTTCTTAATGAATCAAAATGCCTTTTACTAATGATCACTAAAATATTGAAAATAAAAAATAGCGGAATCCCCATATATTTCATGCCTATCGGAATGGAAATAATTAAGACCACAAAAGAAAAAATTACTAATAAAATTAAATTCCATTTGTACATCTTCTCAAATTTGTCCAACAAGTGAATGGACTTTTGATTATACAAATCATTCAACTTTGGTGCAACTAAAGCATCGTCTTTTAAAAAACCTTCTTTCCAAATTGATTCAATTGACTTTTCCATGTGGTGATATTTTTTTAATTAATAATTTTTTGAGCCGCTCTTTGATTCGCTTGATTCGGACGCCAATATTATTGGGATTTGTACCAATGATGTCTGCGATCTCTTGATAAGATTTCTCTTCGAGATAAAGTAAAATAACGGCTCGATCCACTTCCGATAATTGTCGAATGGCATCGTACAATTGATTTAAAGATTCATCAGCGAAAGCATAATTTTCTACCGTAACTTCATCAGGCAATTCATCAGAGTCGAATTGCGATTGCTTCTTTTTATTTTTCTTCATCAAAGTCAAACAAACATTTAGAGACAATCGATAAATCCAAGTAGACCATTCTGACTGTTCCTTGAAGTTGTCTTTCGTTCGCCAAATTTGCAAACAAACCTCTTGGTAATAATCTTCAAAATCTTCTTGCGTATTCGTATACGCCCTACAAATCTTGATGATGATTGCGGCAAAAGGTAAAATGGATGAGGTGTAAAAATCGCTACTCAAAATTGTTTTTTATTAGTTAGTGGCAGAAGTTAAGAATTATTACACCTTGCTGGTTTTTTTTCAAAAAAAAATAAGACTAAGCATAAATTGCTTAGTCTTATTTTTGAAAAGAGGGTAGAATGGAATTTTCTATCCCTTCGGATATCGATTAACATCTTTGTGTTGCCAAAGCAAATTGATGATTTCCCATTTCCCATCTAACTTGATTAAATGTAAATACTCTACCCAATTATCTGAAACTAAACGGACCGTCGCGATACGATTATAAATATCCAAAATGGTTACTTCGTTATTTGGAACTGGCGGAAATTTATTATTAGCTTTATTCCAGGAAGTAGCAAAATCAATCATCTGTTGATGAGTCGTCGCTTTTGCAACTTCCTTTTTTAACTTTCGGTCATAACCAATTGTCACTTTATTTAAACTATCATTCATCACTTCCTCCATCAAGTCAGGTTTCATTTGTTGCAAACCAATCAGATAGCCGAGAGAAGTTTTCCGAATCTCAATAGAATCCTTTTGAGCAGCTGGCCCACTTAATTCGATGGAAACGTTGGATGGAGTAGGGCGGTCAAAAGTTATTTTTCTTTCCGCATCATATAACTTGATGCCAATATGATTTCCCATCTCATCATAGGTTTTTTCTCCAACGGCAAATTTTGATTTGTTTAAAGTCAACTCCCCTTTTACATTATGATAACTATATTCGACATGATTTCCTTGTTCATCATATTTGTCTTGGTAAGAAGCAATGCCCAAAGAGTTGGCTGTAATTTCTAATTTTTCATTTAAATTATATTTCGCTTTGGGAGCGCCATTTTTATCTAACATAATCCCCGTTACCTCAAAATCAAAATATGGCGAAAGTTGGACCGCTTCATTTTTTAAATTAAACCTTCGTTCGATCACCCACTTTTTTTTCTTCTCCCATTCATATTTTGAAATATTCCAATTGGACTCCATCGGATTTCCTTCTACATCATAAAATGCCAACTTGTTTTTAAATTGATTTTTACTCCAAGAAAACACTTCTTTATAAACGCCTCGATCATTTGTAATTCTATTGTTATTTAAATCGAAAAATGTTCGAGTCTCTTCTCCTTTCTCATATTCAATGACCATTTTAAAAACACCAATCGAAGCAAGCGGATGTTTCTTTTCAGAATGATAATGATTATTAATAATTTCAATTGGCCGATTAGAGTCATCATATTTAAAAATATAATGAGAGGTAGATTTTGCAGTTGCCTCATCAATCGGATGTATTCCAACCAACTCAATAAAAGGGGAAACATGATTATATCTTAAATGTCGAAAGTGCTGAGTAGATGTTTCAGTTTGCGCTTGAATAGATATGGAAACGAAAAGTAGCAGGAGTAAATTTAATAATTTCATATACTGGATTCTTGAAAAAGGTGGATGAATAAATTTTAGTAAAGACCTAATTAGTAAGATGTGTTGAAGATAGTTTTTGGTGGGTAAATAAAAAATGCCGCGTCTCTTTGTTTCCGCGTTTAAATAAAGTCTAATAGATCCTTTTTACCCTGTGAAGTTGTTTAAAAATGTTGATATTGCTTACATTTGACTTTATAAATACTGGTTCCTCTAGGTTTGTTGTAACGTAATAGACATTACGTAATACAATTTTTTTTTAGATAAATCTGAACTTGGAAAGGAAACCATGAGAAGTAAGGAGCGGGCAGAGGAATCTGCGTTGCTTGATTCAATGAATCAAAGAGCGGTTGGAAAATAAAAACAAAATTTCCTAAAACATTTTGTGCAACATCAGTTCATGACTAAAATTATAATTTGAAAGAATTAATCAAAAAAATAAGAAGCAGTCAAGCTTTAAGCCCAGAGGCAGAAGAATATCTCTTTTCTATTTCAAAGAAAAAGACTTTTCCAAAAGGTGCCGTCTTAATCCAACAAGGACAAAATGTCAACAAAATTTATTTTGTACTAGAGGGTTGTCTAAGATCATACTGCATCGACAAAAGTGGTAAAGAACATACCTTGCAATTTGGGATTATGAATTGGTGGATAAGTGATTATATCGCAATTCACAATCATAAATCCGCCACCTTAACCGTGGAATGTCTGAAAGAATCAACCGTCATTGAATTTGATGCTAAAAAATTGAATAGCATATTTGTTCCATTCCCTGAATACGAACCCTTTCATCGAAATCTTTTAGAACGACATGTGGCGAGCTTGCATCAAAGAATTTTAAATCAATTACAATTGACTGCGGCAGAACGGTACGATCTATTTTTAGAACAATATCCTGATATCGAGCAGTTTACTCGCAATTATCACATCGCCTCTTATCTAGGCATCACCCAAGAAAGTTTGAGTCGGATTAGAGTGGAAAAAAACAAAAAATAATTTCTTACCATACATCAATTTTTAAGACTAAACAGAAGTTTACTTTTGTGCCTTTATTAAAGGAGTTAAAGTAAGACTACTCAAAATAGAAGTACTTTCGTGAAAAATTATGAAGTTGTTTTAAACTCATTAAGATTTTTAAAACAACTTCTATAAATCAAAAAATAAATATGGAATTATTAGACAAATTGAATTGGCGGTATGCGGCCAAAGCCATGAATGGCGAAAAAGTAGCGCAAGAAAAAATTGATAATATTATAGAAGCGATATCGCTTGCGCCAACTTCAAGTGGATTGCAGCCTTTCGAAGTTTTTGTCGTGACGAATCAAGAAGTTAAAGAAAAAATTAAACCTATCGCTTGGAATCAATCGGTGATTACCGATTGTTCGCACTTATTAGTGTTTGCGGCATGGGACACTTATACAGCTGATCGAATTAACAAACAGTTTGATTTGACCAATGAAGTTAGAGGATTTAAAAATGAAGGATGGGAAAATTACCGCCAGATGTTATTAAGCAGTTATCCGCAGAAGGACGCAGAAGTGAATTTTAATCATGCGGCTAAACAAGCTTATATTGCTTTTGCTCATGGATTAGTTGCGGCGGCATTTGAAGAAGTAGATGCTACTCCGCTAGAAGGTTTTGACCCAGCAGCTTTGGATGAAATATTAGGTTTAAGAGAGAAGGGATTGAGAAGTTGTGTAATCCTTACCTTAGGCTATCGAGCAGCTGAAAAAGACTGGTTGGTGAAACTTAAAAAAGTTAGAAAAAGTAAAGAAGATTTAATTACAGAAATTACTTGGTAGATAGTCTGTGTTGAAGATAAAAAAGGTGAATAAGATGATACGTCTTATTCGCCTTTTTTGTAAATGTATTGTTTTGTTATATTGATGCTTGATTCCATTTCGTAAAAAAATGAATTATTACGTTTTAAAAATCCACTTATTTTATAGCAATCTTGATTAAAAGCTTTTCTTTGTAAAGAGAATAATAAAAGAAAGGAACAATATCAAATTTTTAAATCTAACTACTTAAGGCAATTAGCCACTAAAAAAAATAGAAGCATGACCAATCGAATTTCTTTATTCGCCACAATTTTTATCCTATTATTTTGCACTTCAAGTTTTGCTCAAACCATTCAAGATGATTTTGAAGGGATGGGAAATATTTCAACTTGGGCTGGAGACGATTGCCAATTGGAGATTAATTTTAATAATCCTATAATGGACGGGATAAATAGTTCTGCCAAAGTTTTAAAATACCAAGACGTAGGAGGCCTATATGCTAATATTAGATTTGATGTAGGACAAAATTTTAACTTGATTGATAACAATACTTTTACATTTAAAATTTATGTGCCATCTACCGGATTAACAGGGACACAAAACAATCAAGTTTCCTTAAAACTTCAAGATGGAACGATCGCTAATCCTTGGACTACTCAATCCGAAATAATCAAAAATATAAATTTAGACCAATGGCAAACGGTCTCTTTCAATTTTGCTAGTGATCCTTATATTAACCTTGATCCTTCTTCCCCTGTACCTATATTAAGAACCGATTTTAATAGAGTGCTGATTCAAATAAATGGAGAAAACAATACGGATGAAGTATTAGCTTATTTGGATGACTTTAATTATATCGACGGAGGGACTACTCCAGGCCCTAATTTTAATCAACTCGTTTGGTCGGATGAATTTAATGGAACTGGAGCGATCAATAATTCTAAATGGTTTCACCAAACTCAACTACCAGCAGGAGGAAGTTGGTACAATGGTGAGATTCAACATTACACAGACCGAACCGAGAACTCTTCTGAAGGGGATGGTAATTTGAATTTAATTGCACAAAAAGAGTCTTTTACTAATCAAGGATTTACCAAACAATATACTTCCGCTAGACTTAATTCTAAATTTGCGTTTAAATATGGAAAGGTAGAAGTAAGAGCAAAACTCCCCGCTGGAGTTGGAACTTGGCCCGCGATATGGATGTTGGGAAAAAACATTACAGAGTCTGGCGCTTATTTCGAAACGCAAGGTTTTGGAACCACATCTTGGCCTGCTTGCGGAGAAATTGATATCATGGAGCATTGGGGAAGTAATCAAAATTTTGTTCAAAGTGCCATGCATACGCCTTCTAGTTCTGGCGCAACGGTCAACCATGGAGGACAAACTATTTCAACTGCTTCTAGTGAATTTCATATCTATACGCTGGAATGGAGTGAAGACAAAATGGTATTTAGTGTAGACGAGATGGTGCATTACATTTATAATCCAGCGGTAAAAAATGCCAGCACCTGGCCATTTGATGAGGAGCAATATATTTTATTAAATATTGCAATCCAGCCGAGTATTGCAGCGAGCTTTGTTCAGGATACGATGGTGATTGATTATGTTAGGGTGTATCAAGAATCGAGTACCGCTGTAAGTGAACGTCCAACTGAAACGCTTCCTACTTATTTTCCAAATCCAGTTTCGGATAAATTGACGATTGAAATGGAAGACATTTATGATCAGCAGGTTAACGTAAAACTCTATTCCATTCAAGGTCGCGTATTAAAAAATTACCAGGTTTCAACAAATCAAAACTCCATCACGATTAGTGGCTTAGATCCTTTTCCTAAAGGATTCTATCTGCTTACTTATACGGTTGAAGGAAAAGATTATACGCTGAAATTTATTAAATCTTAAGGGATAAGCTTTCCAAGAAAAAGCAATTGAATGATTTGCTTTTGAAAATAAAAAAGAGGAATAAGATGATGAAGTCTTATTCCTTTTTTTCATTTCTAAATGTATTGTTTTTTTCCATTCCTTCATTTCTTACCATACATCAATTTTTATATTCTTAATAGCATCTACTTTTGTGGAATAATTATCAACAAGAATTTTATTAAATTTCTATCATATAAAAAGCTTATTAACAATGTTAAAAAAAATATTAATTGGTCTAGCCATTTTTCTTTTACTTGCTTCTATCGCATTCTACTTCGCTTCCAAACCAACAGCTACTGAAGATGGCGCTTATATTCCATCTCCATTTGCCTTAAAGTTGGCAACGTCGCCTACCACAGATTTTGATAACACGACTTATAACAATCCCCACACAGGAAATAAAAAGGTACTAATGGTCTGCACCGAAGAAAGAAATATGACCATGGCCAATGGCAAAAAATTCTCTACAGGAAATCACCCTGTCGAAATGATGTTACCAGCTATGCATTTAAGAAATGCAGGTTTTGAGGTAGATGTGGTAACCGCAACGGGGAAACCAGCCAAAGTTGAAATGTGGGCCATGCCAGAAGAAGATAAAGCGATCAAAGCTTTCTATGCTGATTTCAAAAAGAAACTTGAGAACCCTGGAAGTCTATCAGACTTTGTGCAAAATTCAATGACGGACAGCTCAGATTACATCGCTGTTTTTATTCCAGGAGGACATGGTGCAATGCTTGGCTTACCTGAAAATAAAGATTTGAATAAAGTAATTCATTGGTCACATAAAAATGATATGCATATGTTGGCGATTTGTCATGGACCAGCAGCATTGTTAGCGGCAAGTGGAAACGGTGACAAAGAATCATTTATTTATAACGGTTACAAAATTGCTTCCTTCCCAGATGCTGTTGATGCCCAAGGGCCAATGATTGGATATACGCCAGGTGCCATGCCTTGGATTTATGGAGAGCGTTTAAACAAGTTGGGCGTTACCATTATTAATGAAGCCGCTGATAATACAGTCCACATGGATAGAAAATTAATTTCGGGAGCGAGCCCTCTAGCTGCTAACGATTTTGGGAAATTAGCCGCTACGGAATTACTTAAGGTGGTGAATAAATAATTAACGGCCTCCAATAAAATACATCAGTAATAGCGAATTGAATTAAAACTCAATTCGCTATTACTTTTTCTAAACAAACAACTTGGAAATTATTTCCAATAAAACAAATAGGATGTTTCAAATAAAATATATGCTAACCTTCTTTTTTATAGGGATGCTTTTGGTAAGCTTTCCAGCTTATGGTCAAAGCCAAAAAGATACCTTACAATATAAAATAGGATTGGATTTTTCTGGAAGAAGAATTTCAGGAACCTTTAGCCAGTTGGTCGTTGGGGGAGGAGTCAAGTTAGATTTATTGTACGGTAATTGGCACCTAGAAAACAATACCACGTACCGATATAACAAAACCAATACAAGATTAATCGAGGACAATTGGTATGACTTAGCTATCCTCAAATATTATCCAAATGGAAAAAAGAAACTCTACCCCGGTGCGTTTTATCATTTCGATAACAATTTAATTTATAGCGTAAAAAGTCGCCATCAATATGGAATAGGCTTAGGTTCTGAACTGGATAAGGGGCACATGAAATTATCTCTTTTTGCAACCATCGCAAAAGAGCATTCAACTTTTAATGGTTCCGAATTTGTCAATAGTGAACGAGATTTTTCTAATCGAAAAAACGGATTGTTTTTATTTAGATTAGACAATGGATACGCTATCGCTAAAAAGAAAATCAATTTCTCTTATCAGTTATTTTATTTTCAATCACTCAAAGAAAGGGCAGATTATGATATTTGGGTCAATACTCGGATCAGCTTTAAAGTAGTGAAAGGTTTATCTATTTATGTTGTGTATAATTATCGTTTTGAAAATGTACATTTAGCATCGTTGTCTAACTATAATGATATCGTGCTCTTTGGTTTTAATTGGAAATTAAAGGGGTAGAAACTATTGAGAAGATTTAATCACGTGTATCGGATGTAAATGTTGCAAGGATGTTTCATCAATAAAAAATAAAGAACAGATAGATTTTTTACAATTTAAATGGTTCAAAAAACTTTCAAAAAATAAAAAGAATACCCTTTTTTGGAAATAGGATATCCAAAAAGGAAAAAAGGATATCCCTTTTTGGAAAAAGCATATCTAAAAAGGAAAAAAAGATATCCCTTTTTGGAAAATGAATGTCCTAAAAAAGAAACTGGATGTCCAGTTGGATGATTTTTATATTAAATTTTTATAAAAAAATAGAGTAGTGGGCATAGAACAAGTAGTTGGTGAGGTATATGATTAAAAATACATATTAATTTATTTGCTGAAAATGGATTATTATTTTACTTTTAGATACGGGGGATACTATCTATGATTTTTTTTTAAATTCTGTCTCTTAGATAATTCCTGTGAAAACCCCAAAGCGGGCGCAACAAATTAGCCTATGGCGAAGCCGTAGGAAGCTTAAATTAAAACCCTTTGCCAAGCACCAACGGCTTCACCGCAGGTTCATTTGTTACACCTACTTCGGGACTGCCACATGATTTGTCTAAGAATCATAATTATTAAAGGTGGTAGGTTATCTTTTTTAAGAGATAATTTGACCTATAATATATTAGCTTGAATTATTGTTACGGTGAATAAAGGTTGTTGGGTATTAGGTTTATGTAATATAGGAAATTGATGAATTTTAAAAAAAAGGTAGATATACGCAATGGGTGCGTTTATTTATAAGTTGTGTGCCATATGAGAAAAATATTTTACATATCAATTTTCACTTTAGCATTAAAAGGAATTGTTAATGCTCAAATAACTGGACAACTATTCCAATATGAATCTGAATTTCCATCGGCTAAAGTTGCATTGCTTGGAGATTCTCAATACGTTGAATCTGATTTTGATGGAAATTTTATAATTGAAAAATCTAATAATCTAGAAAATGTAGATTTAGTAATTGATTTGAACCAAGGTCTAACTGATTCAACATTTAAAGCATTAAAAATCATCATTAAAGATTTAAAATTTGAAAAAAGAACTAAACTAGATTTAGGAAAAATTGAATTACCAGCATTTAAAAGTATTGAGATTAGTGAATTTGAAAGACTATCGAAATCTGAACAGGAAAATTGCTATCCTATTTATTGTTGGACACAATTACTGGGCTACTTATTTACAAACGATTTAGAAAATGAATATCTGATTTTAAATTGCGAAGATAGAATAACGGAATTTGAATATAATCCAACTACCAAAATTGTAAAAATTGAATGGGATGTAATAAAAGACTGTAAATAAATACGGTGTACAACATTGTAAATAACGGTCATGCCCAGAAAAGTTGGTCGAGCCGTATATGCAATATCGTCAGTCTGTGAATAAACCTCTTGACAATTTTTTTGAGGCAAATTTTATTTTAATAACAATACAATTACAAGCAATAAGGTAATAGTGATTTTAAGAATGAAACCTCTGTAAAACTAAATTTGGTTTTCAAAAATCACATTTTAATTTTTTCACAGACTGCTATTAGCATCCATTAAAAGAAAAAGCAGCACTTTGCAAATGACAATTTTAATCATGGCGAAAATTATATATATAAATGACAAAAAAAATCACTAAAAATTTATTTATGATTCATATTTGGATCTTGATATTTACGATATCAAATACGTCATCCTGTGATGCTAGAAATCTAAATACCAATGATAAAATCCAAAGTACTCAAATTCAAAAAAGCGAATTCCTTTTGCCTATATCTTTTGAAAATCACTTAGTGAAACCCGACACTACTATATCTAAACAGTACATCAGAAAAGAATTATATAATTTCATCTCCATTCTAATTCCTAAAGATTTTCGTTTGATGGATGATGAAATGTTTATGTTTAAATATGGCAGTAAGGTTAAGGCCACAACAACCGTATTTACTGATCAAAATGCAGAAGCGAATATTGCTCTTGAAAA
>CALJOK010000097.1 GCA_937981555.1 uncultured Saprospiraceae bacterium | reverse complement strand
GAAAATCATGTAGGAGAATTAAACAACTATGGAGATTTATTTAAAACCACTTTGATTAAAAATCTTTTCCCTGGCGAAAATCAAAGTGTCAAGTTCAAAGTCTATTATCAAGAATCTGAAAATTCAGTTTTGCGATTTGTGGCTCATGGAAATGTCAGGACAATTTCTAAATTCTCGACTTGGATAAAAGAGTCAGGAATCTATTATGCAAAATTTGGAAATTCTAAGTTGATGAAAATCGACGCTTCCAATAATTTTTTAACAATACAATTACAAAAATCATGATGCACCGCAGCCGCCAAGTTAGCCTATCATTTTTGTTCCTATTCCTCAGCGTGTTAGTCACAGCGCAAACGAGTTATGGAACAATACCTAATCCTCCCAACTTTGAAACTGCTATATCTGTGAATGATATTCCAGTTGATGAGTTGGGGGATTATTACCACTACATTCCTACGGACCAACATTGGATCGGAAAGAAAATTGAAAATTGGAATCAATTCTTTGGTCCAAATGAAAAAGTAGAAATCAAATTTTACTATCAGAAAGATTTAGATTCAGAATTGATTTTTGAAAACCAAGTTCCGATTTTCAAAACAGAGCAATGGTATTTTAAAATTCAGTTTGTCGGATTCTTTTATGTCGTTGCCAAAACTGATCATTGCGAAGTGATCACAAAATACATTCGATATCAAAACGGATCCATGTGTCAATATCAAAAATCGAATTGCACCAATTCTGATTCTGCTCCTCCCCTTCTTGAACCTATTCGCGTAGATTTTGAACCTGATCCTTTTGGAAACCTTGTTCAAACGATTCCTAACCACCTCGAGAAACAAAATGCTCAAAATGCTTTTGTCTCGGTCCAGTTGGAAAA
Source organism: uncultured Saprospiraceae bacterium (assembly GCA_937981555.1). Classification (GTDB taxonomy): domain Bacteria; phylum Bacteroidota; class Bacteroidia; order Chitinophagales; family Saprospiraceae; genus CAJQQY01. Next base: position 4,783 of record CALJOK010000097.1, on the reverse strand, counting down.
AAATACTACGGATTGGAAATTGAAATTTTGGAGTTCAGAAGTTCAGATTGTGGAATTTGTAGAATTGGACAATTACCACTCAGGTTTTGATGCTCAATTTTCAAATGATACGCTCATTGTTTCCTTTCCGGTTATCTCAGAAATTCAAGCAGAGTTAGAGAAATATGAGCAATTGATTTCTGTATTAAATGTCGAGCAATGAGGTATCTAATTTTCATTTTACTGATGCTCATTTTTGGTTGCAACAAATCTCCAGTCGTAGAAGATTGTCCAGCACCTCAGCAATTAGCACTCAAAACGATTGCAGGTTTTTTTGTACTCGATACCGATTACAGAATTACCAACCTCGATGATTCGCAAATCTTGAGTTCTGAAAATCTGACAATTGGATATTCTTTTGGAGATGGGATTTTATGGCTTGAATCTGATGAATTGAATTTCCACGAATGGCGAAATATTGAAATTGCTATGACGGATTTTAAAACTCATGGGAAATATTCCGTTCGAGAATACACTTCAAAACATTCTGAAATCCAACTCGATGAAGATTTGAATTACTGGATAAATGAGAATCAAGATGCACCCATTTTTTTTCACTTAAACCTAGAAATATGAAATTTATATCAATGATAATGCTTTGTTGCTCGCTGCTGTTTGCTTGCAACAAAGATTCTTTTACCAACGAGATTCCAAAAGAGGAAGCTAGTTGGGAGATTTCCCAAACAGCGGATTCAGATTTTGATCTTGCTGCAAAGAAGCGGATAAAAACTTCTTCCTGTAAGTATCAACTTTTTGGATTCGCTGATTTTCCTTTTCAATCAATCGTGGTTGCTGAAACTGATTATCCATTTTGCACCAATCAACTATGTGTGCTAATAGAAGATTGGGAACTGAATCCTTATTTCTCTATTTCGTCGCAGACTTTAAAGATTTGTGAAACTGGATTTGAATCGATGAATCATCATTCCGATTGTGCGGACTTCTCCCCTACTCAGATTACCTATTTGAATTATTCGGGAGGAACGGAACTGCAGGTTTATTTTCAAGATGATTTTTGGGATTGTTTTTTTGATACTGGAACGTATCCTGGAATGGAATTTCAATTGAAACATGGGCAGCCGTTTTCATAAGATCTCACCTTAGCCATTCGGCTAGCGTGTCTCTAGTGATGCTTTGAAAGAAGTATCTAAAAATTTGAACCGAGGAATTGCAGAAATGCAATTCCTTTTTTTTTCGCAACTTTTTTTTACATTTTTATTCAGATCATTATCCTAAAAATGAAATTTAAAATGTCATTCCCCTTTAAGACTTTAAGTCTTTCTCTTTAGTCTTTATTTTGTAGCACTTCAAAACTTGATTTTATTGCAACTCTGCAACCGTTATAAAATATAAGAAAATCGGCTTTATGTGTACAATTCTAGGACTTGTTTTATGTGTATAATTCTAGGAGTCAAAACCGCTGATATGTGTATAATTCTAGGACTTAAATAGGGTTTTATGTGTACAATTCTAGGACTATATGTGTACAATTCTAGGACTCAGGAATTTTATATGTGTAAAAAAATTATTTTGGAATTACACATATTGGGTTTACATTTGTTCAAACTTCAAACTAGAGACATTATGACAACCGCCAATAATCACGTAGCTAGAATCGAGAATTCTTTTATTTTCAATGCTCAGTATAATCTGACTGCAAGGGAACAAAAGCTAATCCTATATTTAATTTCTCAAATCAATCCGCAAACTCAATCTGAATTCCAAAAGCAGATTGTCAGTATCAAAGATATTGAAACTCATTTGACGAATGGAAAAAGAAGAGGATCTATTTATCAGGAAATGAAAGATTTGACTAGACAGATTTCAAAAAGGCAAATTGAATTTGAAGGAGTTGAGATTGATGGAGTCCAGTTACCAGGATTTGTAAATTGGTTTGGTTCAATTACTCCAATGAAAGATGAATCTGGAAACTTATCTATTGAATTTATTTTCTCCGAAAAGTTGAAACCATTTTTAATTGACTTGGAAAAATATGCTAGAATCTCATTATCAGAAAGTTTGAAATTAGGTTCTGGAATTGCAATTCGTTTGTTTCAGTTATTTCGGGCACAACGTGATAAAATGGCAAAGCATGAAAAGACAAGTTCTTTGATTTATGAAATTGAAGAATTAAAAAAGTTACTCGGATTGGAAGGCAAATATTCTGACATCAGGAATTTTAAAAAAGTTGTCATTACTCGAAGCATCGAGCAAATTAATTCTGAAACTTCTATCAAAGTTCTGGAACCAATTTTTCAAAAATCAGGTCGAAGTATCACAGGAGTAAAATTCAAGTTTCAAGATTCGTACAAACGAAATCAAAAAAACAATTCTCTTACAATTGAGGAACTCAGTTTTGCAGAAAACAAATCTTTGGATTTGCTGATTGATTTTGGAATCAATAGTGATATCGCTTTAAGTCTAATTTCTAAAATCGGAAGTTCTGAGTTTCGTGGTTTTGAAGATTGGTATTTTAATGAAGCTTTGAATTTGTTTCTGGAGAAAACAAATCAAACTTCTAAAAATGCTAAAGCGGGAACTTTTGTAAAATGGTTTTTGGCTGATTTTCAAACTAATAATTTCGCTTCAATTCTTGAAAAGGTCCAAGAGAGAAAAAAGAAACTTCAAAAAGAAAATCTTGAAGCTTGGAATAATAGAATCACGGCTCGTAATATCACAGCTTCTGAATTTCGGAATCTGCAATCATAAAATTAGGTTGAAGCATTCGCGCAGAAAATATGAACTCTGTTCGCCGCCAAGGTTGCGCCGCTTCAACCACCTTATTATTCAAACTTAAAACACAGCCAAATTTTTTTATAAAAAATTGGTTGAAGCAAAAACGATAAAACAACTAGACTAGAAACATAAGAACCTAGAACCGCCAATTTTATCATAGCTTCAACCACCTTTTTTTCAAACTTAAAAACTAGAAACATAATGATTATCTCAGTTACAAATCTGAAAGGCGGAGTTGGCAAAACTATCGTTTCTCAAAATATTGCCGTTTGTCTCGCAATGCAAGATTATTCAGTCTGTTTGATCGATACAGATACAAATCAAAATTCTGTTAGTTGGGCAGGAATGAGAGATGAAGATTTAAGTCCAATTGTTACGGTTGGAATTACTGATCCAAAAGCTTTGACCAAAGAAGCTAAAAAGTTGAATGAGAAATTTGATTTCATAGTTATTGATGGAACTCCTTCCCTATCACAAATGACAACTCGAATCATATTACTTGCTGACTTGCTCATTATTCCAATTCTTGCGGCGGCAAACGATTTACGAGCAATGCCACAATTTATGGATAGATTGGATGAAGCAAAAGGTTTTCGTGATGAAATTCCCGCTTACTTTTTCTTGAATCAATTTCAATCATACGCGCATCAAAATACAGTTGCTGAGGTTCTTTATGATTTTGAAATTCCATTTTTGAAAACTAAGTTTAGAAATCGTGTTGCATTTGGCGAAGCTTCGGCAATGGGTTCAGGTGCAGCGGAATGGAGCGACTCGAAAGCAAAATCAGAAGCTAATATGTTGGCTCATGAAATTTTATCTAAAATCAAAGAATTAAAACTCGTTCCAAATGGCTAAGAAAAAAATGGATATCAATGCTTTGCGATCTGGAATGAGTAAAACTAAATCAGTTCAAGAAATTGAAGACGCAGTTTCAAAGATTCATGAAGAGAAAAAACCAGTTGCAAAAGTTCTAAAACCAAAAATTGAGAAACCAAAACCAAAAGTAGAATCGAAAACTCGAATCAATCTTAATATTCCAAAATCCCAACATCTGAAATTTAAAATTTGGTGTCTTGAAAATGAAACTACCATCACAGATGAAATTTTGAAATTCATTCAATCTAAAATTTAATGCTCCGTACTCATGTACTCATGTACTCATGTACTCATATACTCATGTGAGTACGTGAGTATATACTCATGTGAGTACGAAGGCGTAGATCTGGGCGACTGCATGAGTACATACTCATATGGGTAAATGAGTATTTACTCATATGAATACATGAGTACATACTCATGTGAGTATAAAAAAGTCTTTTAAAGACTTGTCTTAGGAAAATAAACTAAATGGCATTAATCTATGATTGATTGATAAAGATTGAATATAGCCTTGTTAAATTTAGTCAAAATGGATTTTTTCACGTATTTTATAGCGTCACTCAAAATGTGTCGTTTCGGTAAAGCAAGTGCCTAGTTTTTTAGTTTACAGAACAACTCTTTCGTTAAAGTTTTTCCTCAAGTGTAAAAAAACAAAAAGAAGTAGTTCTGAGGAATTTGAAAGAAAAGCTTGTCACAGATTTAAAAGAAGTCGGAGACGATGTTTTGAGATTTTTAAAAACGTAAATTTTCATTATGTCGGATTTAGTTAGGTTTCATGAAGTCGAAGCTTTAGAAGAAAGAGATATCCAATTTATTTTAAAGAATTGCGAGAAACTGAGAAAGAAAAGTAGAATTAGATATCGAGCAATTATTCTATTGATGCTAAGATGTGGATTGAGAGTTTCAGAAGCTTGTAATTTGCAGATGAAGCATTTTAATTTCAAAAAGGAGAAACATGGAACCGTAATAATTGAAAGTTTGAAAAAAGGAGATTCTGAGGAAGCGGAAAAGAAGAAAAAAAGGAAGAAAGACCGATTTAGAACAATTCCTTTGACTTATGAAGTTATGGTTGCGGTAATCGATCAAATGGAACTCCTGAAAGATAGAAATGAGGAATCTTTTGTATTTC
>CALJOK010000096.1 GCA_937981555.1 uncultured Saprospiraceae bacterium | reverse complement strand
TTCTATTGAGTTGTGGACTCATCGACCAATCAACTCCACCATTTTCACTTTTTAACAAACCTGCTTCGGTTGCTGCAAATACTACTGAATTATTTAAACTACTCGCCTCAATATCTCCGTAATAATAATCTCGATTGGCGTAAGTATTTGTACCGTTGGCAAAAGCCGCATCACTCAACGTCCAAGAATCACCTTGGTCTTGACTCACCCAAAGTCCTCCGTAAGAATAGCCTGCAAAAAGATTATTGGTATTATATGGATTGATATAAACTCGATCACAAAATCCCCCCGTGAGCGATGAAGTTGTTCCGCAAGTAGTTTCTTCTGCGTAGTTTGGACCAATGGCATCCCAAGTTCCGGTGGTCGTTTCTGCTAGATTATTTATATCATTTGAAGTAGGTTTGACTTGCTCAACCTCAGCTTGATGAGGAATGTATTCTCCCAGCGGAGTCATACTCAATCGAGCATCTTGCAACCAACGAATAAATAATTTCTTCTGTAAACTTTTCTCTTTTCTATGTTCGGAAAAATAATCATTGTACATCTGCTCAGCTGTCAAAACATTTGGATTGGCACTATTCATTTCGAGCCACCAATTGGTTGAAGAGTGATCTACTTTTTCAAATTTGAAATGGTTTTTTTGAATTTGATTTTCATCAAGTAAGATTTGTGCTTGAGAAGAAGTGAAAAATGTAATTAATAACGCTATCGATAATACAATTACATTTTTCAAAAAAGGAAATTGGTTAGGCATTTTGATCGTATTTTATTTTGGAAATAAGATGGAACAAAATACGGTTTTTATTAATAGTTAAAAGAATGTAAAATGAAATTCAAGATCTTCTCTCAACTCCAAATTCATTTACTTAGTTTAATCATATTCCCCAAAATTATCTGCGATTTTCATTCTCGAAAACATTAACTTATCGCTTATGACAATCACAACCAAATGATACAAAAGAAGCGTCGTAGTATAGAAAAAGGTTAGTAATTAAAAAGTTAAACTGGATTCTAGTATACGAGGAAAATATTTTGATTTTTTGGGTGAGAAGAAATAAAATTCTAAAAAAGTTAAAATGATTATGTAATATACTCTCTAATTCTAAAATTTAAACTGAACAAAAATAAAAACTTATGAAAATAAAAATCATTCTTCTATGTCTTGGAATTATACTATTTCAAAATGGATATGCCCAAAAAAAAACGGAGAAATCCATCTATACCTCCAGTTCAATAAATTATTATCCTGAATTAAAATCGTATTCCTTTCTTAATATAATTAAAGGTAATCAAGACAAGTTGGTATTGAACTATCTAACCGGCAACTCAGGAACCTTTGTTATAGATTCCATTTCATCTCCCGATGTACTGAATGAAACCATCAATAAGTTTCCAACACAAATATTCAACCTTGGAACTAGTATCCAAATAAGTAAAGATCACTCAACCTTTCATGAGATCTCTTTAAGCAGGTTCTCAAGGAGTAAATCCTCTTATAAAAACACCTATTTACTGAAAGATACTTTGGGAGACGATCAATTTCTCTCAATAGGTTATGAACAGAAAAGTTTTATCATGACTTTGAGATATGAATATGGTAAAATGTTTGGATATAAAAAGAATCGTTTCCGATTTGGATTATCAGGATTTTTTGAACCGACTTTTTATACCTATAAAAGAGAAGTTACATCAGTTCAAGATTATCCAATCAAAGCAACTATTTTTTCATTTAGTGTAGGCATAGTTCCAATGGCAGCTATCAAACTATCAAAAAGGGTTTTTCTAGATTTAAAAGTTATTCCAAGAATTTTATTGGGAGAATATAGTAATGTAACAGTAAACAATCCTCTTTTGTTACCAGATGATCAAAAGGGAGGACGTGAGTTGAGTTTCCCTGAAATAGATATTGCCGGTGCCATCCAAATTCGATATCTTCTGAAGGAAACTAATAAGAAAAGAAAGTAACTAAATTAATATTTTGTAGAACTCCACTTACTCAATCGCTTAAAATCTGCAAATAAATAAACTTCGTTTCATCTTTTTTTTTTATAACATCTTGATTTAAAAAAAACTATATTCATATGTGTTAATTTAAAAAAATCCATTTTTTTAATGCACTATTTCCAATAAGAATGAAAACCAGTATAAAACTGAATTTCTATTTATTTAATTTTTATGAAAATCCTAATCGCACCAGATAAATTTAAAGGTTCATTGTCCGCAAAAGAAGTTTGCATAGCAATTGGAAATGGATTAAAAAAAAATAATCCTACCATCGAAACTATTTATCATCCAATGGCAGATGGAGGAGATGGCTCATTGGAAATTATTTCAAAACAGCTTGCCTTAGCAAAACATTTCGTCAAAACTGTTGATCCAATTGGAAGAGAAATCTCTACTCATTATTTCACTTCATCAGATGCTGCTTTTATTGAAGTGGCCAGCGCAAGTGGTTTAGTTTTACTTTCTCCAAAAAAAAGAAATCCTTTACTCACTTCCACCCTCGGGACTGGTAAAATGATCGTTGATGCCTTTTCAAAAGGATTTAAAAAAATATATTTATTCTTAGGAGGAAGTGCAACCAATGATGCTGGAATGGGAATTGCCACCGCACTTGGTTTTCAATTTTTAGATGAACATAAAAATGAACTTTTCCCAATCGGAGCAAATTTATCCAAAGTGAAATCTATCTACTCCTCTCCTATTTTTGATTTTGAAAAAATAGAAATCACGTTGCTCTGCGATGTCAACAATCCTATGTTTGGAACAAATGGAGCAGCTTATATTTATGCACCTCAAAAAGGTGCGACCAAAGAACAAGTCCTTCTTTTAGATGATGGATTAAAAAATATTAGCCATATTTTATTTAAACATTCTGGAAAAGATGTTAACAAACTTTCAGGAAGTGGAGCAGCAGGTGCAATCGGTGCAGGGCTTGTTGCATTATTAAATGCGAAACTAGTCAAAGGATTTGAATCGATTGCTCAATTGACCAATTTGGAAAAAAAAATCAAATCTGCAGATTGGGTGATTAGTGGGGAAGGTAGATTAGACGAACAATCACTTCAAGGTAAAGTGATCCACGGAATTGCCAACCTTTGCAAAAAACACCAAAAACCATTTTCTCTATTTGTGGGAAAAAATGAATTATCTAAAAAACAGCTTCAAGATTTAAATGCAAAACATACTTTTTCTATTCTGGAAAATGCAAAGAATGTAGATGATGCAATGTTAAATGGAACATTTTATTTAGAGCAATTGGCTAATAAGTTTATTTTAAAATAATTTAATATAAGGAAAAACTAAGCTAAAATAGATCTATCTGCTAGCAGACAGAATCAAAAATGACCTGATTTTATTCTTTAAAAGATTAAAATAATGCTAACTTTGACTTTCCAAATACACATTTAAGATGTGTTTAAAACCTCCCAATACCTTCTTTCTAATTCTCATTCTCACCGAAAATTGATTATTAATTCAAATTATTACTTAAAAATCAGACTAGTATCTTTTTTTTTAAAAGTGAACTTGTTTTAACTTATCATACACCATTAAATGAAACTGATAAAATTTATCTCTCTAATTACGCTTTGGTTATTTACGACTAATGTCGCCGCACAAGTAGAAACCAAAGCTGTGCTCCAAGATATTTCCATTAATGGATCTATCGTTCAATTTGATATTTATCTGAACACAACTAATTCCAGCTCAGGTAATTTGCTCCTTGGTGAAGCGGACTTTGTGATGACGTTTAATACTTCCGTTTTTTCAAATCCAACTTTTGCAAAAATTAGTTCTAATACTTTTCAACCTAATAATCCAGGGGGAAACAATACTAATTTGACTAATACTCATTACAATAATTTTGCAATACCGCTTGCGATAACTGGTAATGAATTAATCGTAAATTTAAAAGCCCCTTCTCCTACCTCATCTACCATCAATACTTCGGTAGCTAGAATAAATAGTACCCCCAACGTCCACCGACTAGGTCGATTTCAACTAGATGGATATATTTCAGGGTCAATTGATTTGAAATGGAAAATGGCAGGTAGTGGGCAAACTACTCGTATATTAGGTTTTGATAATTTTGCTCCATTTTTGCAATCAGAAGTAAATGTAATCGGAGTAGATCCTAGTTCTTCGACTAACTGTCCGAGCAATCTAAATAGCACGGTAGCTCCAAATGTTATTGTACAAAACAGCAGTTGCATCCCAGGACAAAATACTGCGTCTGGAGGAAATTTCTTCTCTCCAGTACAAGCTTGCCCAAGTGGTTCCACTTTAGAATATTCTCAAAATTCAGGATCGAATTGGTCAACAAATATTCCAACTTATAATCAAAATAATTCGATGTCCGTTTGGACAAGATGTACTTGTAATGAAGATCCTAATATTTTCAGTCAAATAGCAATCGTCAATTCTCAGCCTCCGAATTGTAATACAGGAGGATGCAACGTCGATATAAATGTGGCTAATGGCGACATTATAATTAGTGGATTAGTTAACCAACCTAATTTGAAAATTTTCCCAAGTAATTGGGGACCTTCGGTATATGAATGTAATATTTGGGGAACTTCTAGCTGTGATGAAACACAAATAATTTCAGGATTAGCTGTTGGTAATTACATTGTTAGAGTTGTTACTGAAGCACCTTCTTCTTGTAATATTACTCAACCTATCTCTATAACTTCTGCCGGTCCTTGTGCTAATCAAGGTGGTGATTCAGATTCGGATGGCATTTGCAATAATCAAGATAATTGTCCAACTCAATACAACCCAAATCAATCGGATTCAGATGGAGATGGCATTGGAGACGTTTGCGATACTCCTACAGGAGGAGGATGTGATACTCCAATCAATCTTGCTCTCAACCAACCTACCAATCAAATGAGTACGATCCAAGTAAATGGAATTACAGGAAGTGCTTCCAAGGCAGTTGACGGAAATCAAAATGGCACTTTTTTCACCAGTAACTCTTCTGTCTCTGCAACTAATTTCGCCAATCAACCTTGGTGGGAAGTGGATCTCGGTAGCGATCTTTTTATCGAAAAAATCAATTTCTATAATCGTACGGATGGTAGTGACCGAAGTAATAATTGTCATGTTTTAGTTTCGAGTGTACCTTTTAGTTCAGGGAATTTAGCGAATGCTCAAGCTCAAGCTAACTTTAGTGAATTCATTCCAGGACAAGTAGGCAGTCCAAGTATTGTCTCTCCAAATATTGAAGGAAGATATGTACGTATTCAAATGGATGGAAGTGGATATTTGGTGATTGCAGAATTGGAAGTAATTGGATGTGTAGATGGTATTACAACGACAACTTTGACTTCAGATGACTCCAACTTATTACAATTTGAGGCTAGTCAACTTAGTCGAAATAGCCAATTGGATTTAGTGATGCAAGAAGAAGTTGAAATTGATTATTACGAATTAGAGCATGCTGTCAATGAAACTGACTTTGAATTTTTGAGAAAAATACCTGCTCGTAAAAGTTTAGACTTAACCAGTTATCAATGGATACATGATTCTCCTTTTTCAGGTGAAAATTTTTATCGTCTAAAAATATGGAAAGACGATGGTACTTTTTTTTATAGTCCAACAAGAAGCGTATTTTTTAAAATTGACTTTAGCAAAATTGTAGTTTTCCCAAATCCATCGAATGATAAAATTCATATTTCTCTAAAAAGTTTTACTGGCAAAGAGGGAGATATTGAAATTTATAATTCCTTAGGGCAATTACAATATAATCAACATTGTCCTTCCATTCCATTATTTCCAGTAGGTGTAGATGTCAGCAAGTATGTTCCTGGTATTTATACGATTTCAGTTAAGGTGGAAAATCACAAAAGAATTGTTAAACAATTTGTGGTTGCAGATCAATAGGGAACAGTTTACTAATTATGATATTCATTCGCTAGGGAATACGACTTAAAAACAAACACATGACTTTCTTTAAAATAAAATACATCCTCTTCATCTTTTGCTTACTTAGCCAACTACATTTATTTGGTGCCCAAGTGTCTATCAAAGTATTTTTGGAAGGCCCCTACCAAAATGGAGTAATGGCTGACGACTTGAGAAACAATGGATTAATTCCATTGAATGAACCTTATTCTAATTTTCCTCAATACAATCATGTCAATGGAGGTGGTGGTGAGGCGATGCCTAGCTATGTTTTAAACTACACAGGAAATAATGCTATTGTAGATTGGGTTTTTGTAGAATTGAGAAATGGAAGTAATCCAGATCAAGTTTTATACACTCGTTCTGCGCTGCTTCAAAGAGATGGTAACATCGTGGATATTAATGGCGTTTCTGCTTTAAACTTTTCTAACGCTCCGTCAGGAAATTATTTTATCGTGGTTCGACATCGGAACCATTTGGCTATTGGTACCAATAATCCTTTTAACTTAAATAATTCTACGACGAACGTAAACTTCACCAATTCATCATCCATCGCCTATGGCAATAGCGCTCTCAAAAATATCAACGGAACGTGGACAATGTATGCTGCAGATTCAGATAGGTCAGGCACGATCAATGTTCAAGATCGAGATATCGCATGGAACCAGAGGAGCTCCAAAGGATATTTTAATTCAGATGCCAATATGAATGGCGTAGTAGATTCATGGGATCGAGGATTAGCTTGGAACAACCGAAATACCACTCAACAATTACCATCAAATACATCAGGTCAAGAAGTAACTATCACCGTTACTTTTGCCAATCCGATTTCCAATGTGCCTAATATTGATTTTACTAAATTTCGATTTAATAAAGATTTTGCCTACAGCTTAACTTTAGATGATGGCAACGTAAATGATATCAATGTAGTGTATCCTATGTTAAGTGGAGGAACTACTCCTGATGGACAAACTCATGCTGGGCATTTTTATACAGATGGATGTGGTAATAACCAAGTTTTCCGAGTTGGAGTTTCGATCATGGGAAATCACACTTTTGATGTGACCAATGGATTGAATTTTATGTCTTGGCCACAAGTGAATACTTTACTTCAAGCAGATTGGGATTTATTTAATCATAGTTTTGACCATTGTGCTTATGGATGTGATTATGATGCAGAAATTTTAGATAATGTCGCAATAATAGAATCCAAAACAGGATTTAAACCTACTCATTTTGCGGTACCATCAGGTGATGATGAAGGTTATCTTGTTCCTGCATTCAACAATGGAATGGTTTCCGTCTCTGATCAAAACTATTTATTTCCAGGAAATGGAGGACTAGAGATTTTGGATCAAATGAATTTATACCAATTCAGAATGCATCGAAATACACTAGAACAAGAACCTACTCCGTACGGAAATGATATCGATAATATTGCGGCGGTTAGTCAAAGCGGTAACAAATACTGGTTTAGTGATTATGCTCATAAAGTAGGTTACCCCAACCAATCTTATGTATCCGTTGATGCAGGTGATTTTAAAAACTATATGAGCTATATCGAAAATAGTTATGGTCGTTTTGGTTCTGACAGAGTTTGGTTTGCTCCGACACAAGAAGTATATGAATATCTCGTCGTCAAAGAAAATGCGCAAATATCAAACATCACTATTTCAAATAATCAATTAGTGATCACACTTAACTTATCAAACGTGCCTAATAATTTGCGACGAAATAATCTTACTCTTTTATTGAATACGCAAACGACACCAACTATCACCAACGTACAGTCGAGTGATGCCAGTCTTACTTTCAATAATAATGGATTAATCAATTTGAGTTGGTAAATGTTTGTAGATATTTTTTGTTGAAAATATTTCGTTATAGAATAGTGTAAACTTTTCACTTCAAAAGTAAGAAACCCACAGTTGAAATCAACTGTGGGTTTCTTACTTTTATAACAATGTATTTACATTCATTATTTACTCCATCAAATCTGGAAACGCAGAAACAATATCCTGCCAAATCGGTTGAAAACTAAACCAACCTGCTATTGGAAATCCTACTTCTTCATTCCTAGTTTTCAAGGCAGTCTCATGATCTACAGAATGTACTTTACTTCCTGTTGACTCTGCTAAAATTTGTGCTTGACAACATCTTTCCATACTGATAAACCACCAAGCTACTTCTTCCACACTTCCTCCTACCGTTAGCAATCCATGATTTTTCAAAATACAAGCTTTCTTATCACCCAATGCCTCTCCTATTCTATCGCCTTCACTTGAGTCATTTACTACACCTGTGTAATCATTGTACAATCCATGATCTTCATAAAATGCGCAAGCGTCTTGCGTAATTGGATCCAATTTCCTTCCCAATGTTGACCATGTTTTTCCATAGATCGAATGAGCATGAGCTGCAGCAATCACATCAGGTCGAGCAGCATGAATTCTTGAGTGAATCGCAAAAGCAGCTTTGTTCAACATCGTATGTTTCCCTTCGATGATATCTCCAGCTTCATTAACCAAAATCAAATCAGACACTTTTATTTTATTAAAAGAAAGACCGAAAGGGTTAACCCAAAAATTATGTGGATTTTCAGGATCACGCGCGGTGATATGACCTGCTACTCCTTCTGAAAAACCGAATTTTCCAAACACTCGAAAAGCGGCAGCAAGTTGTTGCTTCCGATGTAATCGCTCTGCCTCGATAGAATCTCGTTTTGGCATTAAGCTTTCAAACATAGGGGGATTTGGTATAGGCATATTGTATATTTTGTTTTTTTAAAATGGTTTTAATTTGAAGTTGTAAAATAGTTTTTTTCCAATTCTTATTGATATTCTTTGTTTAATTTTTTCGTAAAAAAAAGGGACACCAACCGAAGATGGTTAATGCCCCTTTTTTATAACAATATATTTACAGAATATATTTTACCAAATTTTCACTCTCTCTTCTGGTGCTAAATATAAAGCATCTCCTTCCTTCACATCAAATGCTTCATAAAAAGCTGGAATATTTCGTACTACTCCATTCACTCTAAATAGTGCCGGAGAGTGTGTATCTGTATTGACTTGAATTCTCATCGCTTCTTCTCTTGACTTACTTCTCCAGGCTTGCGCCCACCCCATAAATACTCTTTGTTTACCTGTAAATCCATCAATGACTGGCGCTTCTTTTCCATTCAAACTCATTTCATACGCTCGAAGTGCAATACTCAATCCTCCTAAATCTCCAATGTTTTCACCTAACGTAAATTGACCATTTACATTTAGATCATCGAATACTTGGAAGGCATTATATTGTTCTACCAATGCGTTAGTTCGTTTTTTAAATTCCTCTCGGTCAGAGTCTGTCCACCAATTTCGAAGTACACCATCACCATCAAAAGTACTTCCTTGATCATCAAAACCATGTCCAATTTCATGACCAATCACTCCTCCAATTGCACCATAGTTAACTGCATCATCTGCATTCAAATCAAAAAATGGAGGCTGCAAAATTGCTGCTGGAAAAACAATCTCATTCAAACTCGGATTGTAATATGCGTTAATTGTTTGAGGGTTCATCCCCCACTCTTTTTTGTCAACTGGCTTTTTCAATTTGTCTAATTGTCGCTCATATTCCGCCAAGTCAGATCGCTTCATATTTCCAAATAAATCATCAGCAACAATCTTCGCTGGGTACCTTTTCCATTCGTCAGGGTAACCAATTTTTGGCGTAAATTTATTCAACTTATCCAAAGCTTGCACTTTAGTTTCTTCGCCCATCCAATCCAATTCCTTAATACTTACTTCGTAAGCTTTCAATAAATTATTGACCAATCCCATCATTCGACCTTTCGCTTCTGGAGGGAAATGTTCTTTCACATAAACCTTCCCAACTACCTCTCCCAAGTACGCATTGACTGTTCCTACCGCTCTTCTCCATTGTGGCCTTTGCTCTTTAGTTCCTCGCATCGTAGTTCCGTAAAATGCAAAATTTTGTTTGTCAAAATCCTCACTCAATCGACCTGCATTATGATTAATTACAGACCATCTAAAATAAGTTTTCCAAGTTTCTATATCTGTATCTTTGATAATGCCATCTATCTTTTTGCTATAGTCTAATTGAGCTACCACTATGCTTTTCAAATCAGAAATCCCTGCTTCTTCCAAATATTCAGTCCATGCAAAATTTGGCATAATTTCATCCAAAGAATCTAAAGGAACTAAATTAAAAAGTGCCATCATATCTCTAGTATCTTCTTTTTTCATATGCTCTTTTGCCATCTTTGTTTCCAAAGTCATAATTGTTTTAGCTGCTTTTTCTACCTCCTTGATTCCTGCAAGTGTCAACATTTTTTCAATGTGCGTTACATATTCTTTTCTGATGTTTTTAGATTTGTCATCATCTTTCAAATAGTAATCTCGATCAGGCAATCCTAGTCCTCCTTGCCATGCATACAAAGCATGCATAACTGGATTTTTCAAATCAGAATAAACAAATGTTCCAAAAGGAGATTCGTACCCTAGCTTATTGGCGTAGGCAAAATACTTGGCTAAATCTGTATGATTTGAAATAAATTCGATCTTTTCAAATTCAGGTTGTAAAGGAGAACTCCCTTTGGAATTCCTTGCTTCCATATTCATATACGAAGCATAAAGTCCTCCAACTTTTTGTTCATCGGAACCATCTTTATTTTCTGATGAAGCAGAAAATTCGATGATCTTTTTGACATCTTCTTGTGCTTTGTCATTTAGCAACGCAAAAATTCCATAGCTAGATTTGTCGCTTGGGATTTCAGTTTCATTGATCCATTTTCCATTAATGTACATTTGGAAATTATCTCCTGGCTTTACTGCTTTGTCCATGTTTTCCAAAAGCAATCCTGAAGTATATTCCTTTGGCATTTCTTCTGGAGTTTTATTTCCATCTCCACAAGAGAATAGTAACGCTGAAGCTAATACCAATACCGAAAATAAAAATGGTATTAAGTTTTTAATGTTTTTCATTATTTTGTTTTAAGTTAAAAAAGGCTTTAATGTAAAAATACTGATAACTACTCAGTACACTAATGAAAAAGACAAATAATTTTAACATTGGTGACAGTAAATTACCAATGAAAATAAGGTTCGAAAGTACGTCTTCTTCCGTTAGATAAATTACTAAAAGTAACAGATAAAAAATCCTCAAATAATAAGTTCTAATCGCATCGGAAAATTAGAAAAGCTAAATCTAATTTTGGTTTAATGTTTTTTATTTTTCTGCAGATGATAATTCTAAAAGTTTATTGACTGTTTTCCAATTCCTAGTCGTCGCAGATACTTTTAATTTTTTCTCAAAAAAATTATTCGTCAATTTAGATTGGTGATATTTTCCTTGGATAAAAAGGAAGACATTGTCTTCTATAATTTGAAAAAGGTCAGGTGAGTAGTCGTAAGTATTTATTTTTGCTAAATTCTCTTCAATTGGAATTTCACTTAAAAAGGTGAGGCAAAGATTTTCAATTTGAGCACCTTCTTTTTTTTCGAAAGGATGATTTTCCACAATATTTTTTATCTCTTCCACACTTCGGATAATCACAGGCACATCAAATCCATATTTTTCAAAAATAGCTTCTTTGATTTTTTTTGTAAAAGTATTCGCGCTAGTCTTGGTGTTTTTCTTCTTAGATTCAAAAATGACATTTCCACTTTGTATATAGGTGATGATATTTTCAAATCCTAAAGATTGATACATCTCTCTTAAATCTGCCATTAAGATTTTCCGTTTTCCGCCAACATTAATTCCTCGAAGGATAGAAATATATTTTGTCATTTTTTTCTTTTTGGTAAAAGTAAAAACATTCTATAAAAAAGAACGCTCTCTACAAATAATAAAAACGAACTATATCTTATTTTCAAAATATAATTACAATATTTCTACAGAAACGATTTATTATTCTAAACTATAACTTTACTATCATTTCCTACGAAATATTAAATTGTTATAATATTTCTCCAAAACATAGTCTAATCCTACATTTTGTCTAGAAATAGTTTATTTTTGCGCCCTTTTAAGAGGAACAAAATATTAAAAATGACTTACCTAACAATACTTTTACAAAACAGTATTGTTGTTCTCCAAAACTATATTTCTATTTCAACGTAATTATTAAACTAAGAAGTTAGTCAAGAAAGACTATTGCTTCAAATAAAGTATTTTATGAAAAAGTATTTTAACCTATTCGATTTTTCACAAGAAGTAAATTATAAAACAGAAATTTTATCTGGATTAACGGTAGCACTTGCCTTGATTCCTGAGGCTGTTGCATTTGCTCTTATCCCAGGTTTTTCTCCTTTAACTGGATTGTATGCAGCATTCATTTTAGCATTAATCACTTCTATTTTTGGAGGACGTCCAGGAATGATCTCTGGAGCAACTGGTGCAGTTGCTGTTATTTTTGTTGGATTAGTTCTAGAATTGAAAACTGCTTTCCCTGGAATTACACCTGATGCTATTTTACATTATGTTTTTGCCACCGTAATTGTTGCTGGATTAATTCAGATTTCTGCAGGGTTACTACGGTTGGGAAAATTCATTAGATTAGTACCACATCCTGTAATGTTTGGATTTGTAAACGGTCTTGCTATCATCATATTTATGGCGCAGTTCCCTAACTTTTATCAAAAGGGAACGGAAAGTTTATTAGAAACCACTCCATTTTTAGTAATGTTGGGACTTACTTTACTCACCATGGTGATTATTTGGGGACTACCAAAATTAACCAAAGCAATCCCATCTTCCTTAGTCGCGATTGTTGTTATTTCTAGTATTGTAATCGGCTTTGGTATTGATACGCTAACAGTTGCGGACACCATGCGAGAAGGTCAATCTATCAAAGGTGGTTTCCCACCATTGACTATTCCTAATATTCCATTGACGTTGGAAAGTTTGCGGTTAATTTTACCTTATGCAGTAATTGTAGCGGTTGTTGGTTTGATTGAAAGTCTTTTGACCTTGAACATTATTGATGAAATTACAGGGACACGTGGTAGAAGTAATAAAGAATGTGTAGCGCAGGGAACAGCAAATATATTGAGTGGATTTTTATCTGGAATGGGTGGTTGTGCTATGATTGGACAAAGTTTGATTAATACTTCTTCTGGGGCAAGAGCAAGACTGTCTGGAATTACTGCAGCAATAATGCTACTCGTCTTTATTATGTTTGGTTCTGATTTAATTGAAAAATTACCGATGGCTGCATTGGTTGGTTTAATGTTTATGGTTGCGATTGGAACATTTGAGTGGGCAAGTTTGAGAACGATTAACAAGATGCCTAAGTCTGATATTTTTGTGATGGTACTGGTGACTTTAGTTACTGCGGTTTTACATAATTTGGCATTGGCAGTTATCGTTGGAGTAATTATCGCAGCATTGGTTTTTGCTTGGGACAATGCTACAAGAATTCGTGCGAGAAAAAGAACTGATGAAAATGGTATCAAACATTATGAAATTTATGGCCCATTATTTTTTGGTTCCGTATCTGTTTTTAATGACAAATTTGATATAACAAATGATCCAGAAGAAGTAATTATTGATTTTGCAGAAAGCCGAGTAGTGGACATGTCTGCTATCGAAGCGTTGAATAAAATTACCGAACGTTATCATAAGGTTGGGAAGAAGGTTCACCTTCAACATTTGAGTAAAGATTGTCGAGCCTTACTACAAAATGCAGATGCAATCATTGATGTAAATGTGGTAGAAGATCCTAAATATAAATTACCCGTGGATATTATTCGTTAATAATTTTTATTCTTTCTAAAAAACCGAATAGTGCTGATGGTACTATTCGGTTTTTTTATTAGATAGGGAACATGATACATAATTAGTATTTATTTGATTTTGTTCCACGCACAATAACTGAAAATAAAACCGCATAAAAAATTGGTGCAAAGACTCCTGAAAAAATTGACCCTACTCCATACATAATTGTTAAACCAATTCCTGTTCCTACCGACAAAACAAAAATCAAAATAGAATAAATGATTCCTGAGGTCGTGGTTAGATATTTTTGATTGATTATTATGAAAAGAATGATAAAAACTAATGGTCCTCCAAATCCGATAAGTGCAGCCATGATATATTTTTTTAGTAAAAAATCTGTTTGTCTCTATCCTATGTAATTTCCTCAAAGAAAGTAAATGCAAGTATCTATTTTAATAAAAATGATCCCGAATTTCACTTTAGAAAATTCGGGATCATTTATTTCTAATAATAAAAACTATCTACAACTTCCAGCCGAATCAGCATAGTTACTATTACCCGTCATAATTACACTTCTAATATAATCTGCCCTTCCATTATTATGTCGAACTACATCTGCTCCTATTTCATTCGCATCCGCATTAAGAATAATATTTCGATGAGGTGGACTGTTTAATAAAGAAAATACAAAACCTGCAGCAGTCGTATAACCACTATCCAAACATTCACCAACCATAGCAGAAGGATACCCAACTTGTTCTGCTCGACAAGCAGGCGATCTTCCTTGACTATCAATATGCCCTTTAATATTTCCTTGGTCAGCAGCTAAAAGTGATGAAGCTTGAGCTAATTTTCCATTCGGTTTTAACAGAGGTAATGACCTTGAATGCGACCGAAGATAATTAATCGTCTCTTGTAATTTTTGAAGATTTTCATTTTGACAATTTGGATTATTATCGTAGCAACGCATCACTAAATCATTTCCAACAGCTATTGCATTCACAGAATTATTGTTAATCTCAAATCTATCATATCGCAATTTGGCTAACTCATTGGCATACGCTCTTGGATTAGCTCGAATGATATTGATCTCTGTAATTATTTTTTGTTCTAATAAATCAAGATTTACATTAGTCGATACACTTTGCGATGGGGCTGGAATATATACTTTATTACAGTCTCCAACTTGATCAATTTGGTAAGGCTTCAAATAATATCTTTGTCCTTTTCTAGAGCCTTCAACAATATGAATTGCATAGGAATCTTGCTTCTCTCCATAATATAAACCCTCTCCTACTATCATACCTCTGGCTTTAGATCCATCCGAAAGACTAAGGCAAACATAAGTTCCCTTATTCAGGTTAGACTTATCTTGATTACTATTTCCCTTTGACGAAAGATTCACTAAACCACCTTGAGCATTTAGTCTATTGTTTCTCAAGTCTGTATTAGAAATATTAAATTCGTTCTCATTGGAAAGTGATCGATTGTTGGAAAAATTATTTCGATTGTTATTCAATTCATTATTTGAGAGGCTAGATTGAGATGATCTATTTGACCAAATTTCTTGTCGATATTCATTAATCAAAACTAATCTTCCATCATTGGTTAAAATTACTTTTTCGCATTGTCCAATCAAATTCCGACTAGCATCACTTCCATTCGTTGCACACCATTGTTGATTTAGTTTACTGACGAAACAAAGATTGCAATCTGAATTAACATTGAATGCACTCATCATAGGTTGACTTACGAGACGACCACCTGCTGGAGCTTTCCAAATTTCTCGCCCTGCTCTCATCACAATCCTTTCATCACAAATTCCACAAGTTTGAGTCTCAAGAATTTCTTCAATAACTAATTCACCTTGTGTGGTGACTCTCAAATGAAATTTTCCATTAGTTGAAGTTAAATTTTGACCTTCCAACAATTGATCATTGGGACGCATGCTTCCAGTAAATTTTTGTGTGGAAGTACTGCCTACACAATTAGTAAGAATTTGTGCCATAGTTTTTTGGCAAGGAAAAATAAAAAGTAAAATCAAGGAAAAAATTAAATTAAAGAGTAGCGTATTTTTTTTTTGCTCATTTCGATTAGTTGTTATTAAGGAATGAGAAAAAGAGTTGAAGAGGTAATTCATTGGTTTGTTTTTTTAAGGTTTTTTGAAAAATACAGGGTTTATGGAAAGAAGATTTTTCCATCTTTTTTTTTGATTGGGTTGAATTCCTGTTTAATAATTACCTCTAAATTTAATAAATAAATTAGGTTTTTACCTCATCTAATGTCTTTAGGAGAAAAAAATATTTATTTTTTTGAGCTTAAAAAATCAATGATTTATATATTTACATAAAAACAATTTGTAAAATTATTACTTTATAAACTATTGATTACTAGCATTTAATTTCCCAGAATTCATTTTCCATGGGTTCCTCTTAATTATTTCTCACTCGGATGATTCTATTTCTGAATTGAGAAATAGAATCAAATCAATTATAATTTTCAAAATAATATGATCAACTTTGTGACAACATATCAAAATTAAAAACAATATAATTCAATTTTTCAACTTAAAATTATTTCAGATAAATATCAATCTGAACGTTTTTTAAAAAAATCATTTTAGAGTACTAGAACAAATTTTTTATCCCATTAACATAATTTTTATCCCATGAAAAACTTAATCTTATTCCTATTCGTAGGCCTATCTTACCTTTCAACCGCACAAAATTATACTGAAGTAGATCTGGTTCTTTTATCCTGTGTTATCAACTCAGAAGCTGGAGGAGAATCATTTAAAGAAAAATTAAGAGTCGGAAATGTTGTGCTCAATCGAGTTAATTCAAAATACTATCCTAGTAACATCCATGATGTAATTTTCCAACGAAAACAATTTTCAGGAATTTGTTCTTCTCTTTTTCGATATGATCCAGATGGTGATCATGGCGACAAAGAAAGTATTAAGGCTGCAATAGTTTTATTGAAAGGACACAAGGTTCTTGACAAATCAATTATTGGATTTTTTAATGAGCAACATGCTACCAACAAAAAATTTGTTGCTCGTATCAAAAGTAAAGTCGTCTTTACTTCGGAAGCACACAGTTACTTTAAGGCTTAAGAGTCACGCTCTCGGCAATCAGAAGACAAGATAATATCGAATAAGAAATTTCCAATGATGAATTTTGACATAGTAACTTGAGTAGTATCGTCAAACTTCGAAATTGGAAATTCCTTGTTCGATATTCAATATTCTCCACCTCTGACTCCTAAATAATTATTCCATCCTCTTTTTCGTTTAGATCACATGAAAAATATCATTCATGTAACTTTATTGCTTGGGCTTCTAATCATGTGTTTTCGTTGGGGATCAGATCAACAAGATTTCCCTAATGAAGATAGAGAAATTAATCTCACTCAAAAACGAGAGGAGATTGCTCAATTGGCTACCCAGTTAATAGATATTAAATATAGAAGTGCTGGTAGATCTCCTGAAACTGGTTTTGATTGTTCAGGTTTTACAAGTTACGTTTTGAAAAAAAATGGAATTGAAGTTCCTGCGCATTCATTAGCGCAATTAAAAAAAGGAGTAACTCAAGCCATTGAAAATGCTCAGGTGGGAGATTTAATATTTTTTAAAAGACCTACTGCCAAATCACCTTTTCATGTCGCTATGATCTACCAAAATATCAATGGACAAATCAAAATTATCCATAGCACCACTTCACAAGGTGTAGTCATCAACGATCTAAGTAAATCTAAATATTGGAATTCAAAAGTATGGTTGGTAAAAGATGTAATTAAACAAGAGACAAGCGAAAGATCAAATATTTAATTTGGATGCAAAATGCGAAGGACTTTATTTTACTGAGTAAAATAAAGTCCTTCGCATTTTGTCTGTTGGAATTAAGAAATTCCTAAAAGTAAAAATGTTCCTTCCACTTTATAAGTAGTCATCCCTGCTGGAACCGCTTCTTTAGCTGAAGTTTTTTGACGAACAAGTCTATAAACACCTTTATAGCTTTTTCCATTTTCAGTATGAGTAGCTTGTTTTCCACCAATCGAATCATTCAAAGAGAAAATCAACATAAATCCCATTTTACCAAACTTTGGCCGATCTAGAAAAGCCGCTGCTTGAATACAATTTTTCATTCCTAAGGATCGAATTGGATCATTAAAAACTATCCCATTATTAACGGAACTTAAATTACTAGACTTACCTGACTTACCAGATTTAGATCTGATCTGGTCATAAGAAGTAGGAATATCGCTCCTGTTAATGATTTCACTATTCTTCCCATTCTCAGTTCCATCCGTTACGATAATTGTTAATCCATTTTCATCTACTTGAAATTGGGATTGAGCAGAATAAGAAGCAAATAATAGGCAGCAGCTAAGTAGTAAATATTTCATGATGTAGTTTTTTAATTTTTAAGTGAGACCAAAATAGAACGTATTTCACAAAGATAAAATTTTATTTCCTGAGATGCATATAATATTTTAGCAAAGGAGTAGGAAATAAATAATCCATCTTTCTGACGGATTTAATCATTAATGTCACGTAACCAGATAATTCAAATGGAACCGATCCATCGTTTTCTAATTTTGCTCTAACATAAAACCACCACTTAAATCACACATAATACACCAGGTTTATTATTCCCTGTACTCTCCCACTCCTTCCTGTAAATCTTCCAGCGCAGCAATAATTCTTAGATAGCCATTGATGGATCTGTACCAGTCCAATCTATTTTCAATGAGAAATTGACGAATTATTTGTAGCGACTCGTCACAATCATCTGGGTTGGAAAAAAACTCACACCACTTATCTGATTTTTTCCTTGATCTCGCTTTAAAAAGATAGCCAGCAGCACGAATCGGACTTGGTGTACTATAAAATTTAAATTTGAATTTCTCCTCATTACTCCATTCTACACATTTAATATAATAGCCAATCATATTTTGCAATCGATCAATAATTTCATTCGTTGATAAATCTTCGGTTGCCTTAATTCGCCATTGATTATTCTTTAGCGTAAATGGATAACTGCTGCTATTCCTGTTTTTTCTATAATCCATTTTGATAGGTTTTTCATAACTATCTCCTTGAGGGTATTGGTAAGCAAATGATCTTACCTTAGTCGAATCGTCTCTTTCATATTTTAGTTGCCATGTTTCATCATCTTGATTAGTCAAGACGACTACGCTATCTTCCAACTCATAAGTCCCATACTCGAAGTTGTGCCAATTCATTACATAAGTTCCATTTCGAAAAAAATCTACAAAAGTATCATCTGTAAAAATAGGTGCGGTCATACTGTTTTTGATAAAAGAATGAACTTGAACATTTCTATGCATCCTCGAATATCGTGGAGCAGTATAATGTCCTTCTATCCAATGGTTTTCATAATTCCACAAATACTTCAATGCAAAAAAAGCAGGGATAACAAGCAGCCATAATAATTTTTTATTCATGTATCTTTTATTTAAAAACGAATTGAAACTTGGTTAACATTTAGATATGAGGTAATCTAGTTAAAAGTAAACCTGTTCCAAAATTTATTTTAATTCGGGTTTTATTTGTGGGTTGCGATTCAATTTATTTGATCATTGGGTAGATTGAAAAAATTGAATTGCATTCTACCTAGATCGAGGAAGGTTACTTTTTTATATGCAAACTACTTACAATGCTTATTATAATAGCGTACCACATCGGCAGTAAAGGAACGATTATTTAAAGGTCTCCCTGTAATAAAACTTTTCCCTTTTTTGTCAAAAAACCCTACTCCTATTTTTTCAACTACTTCTGGACAATCACTAAGGTATTCAATTAATTTCTTTTTAGAATTCCAATTTTTTTTCTGTGTCGCCTCTTTCTCTGTGTCTCTTATATAATAATATCGTTTTTTGGTAGTAGAAGAATAATCATTAGAACCATTTCTCATTCTATCAAATTCATAATAATATAATCCTAGTTTTTCTTGGGGAATTTGTTCTAATAATAATATTGGTCTACTTGTACCTTTTATTTTTACAAACCTGTAAATCGTTCCCCCAATATCTATCTTATCAATATCACGAGCATCAAGTTTCATTCTTTCATTAGTACTTTCTTCCATAAACTTAAATGAAGAGATTTTTCCATAAGGAATTTTCATCTTCCCTATTTTTATCTCGCCAGTAAGAAAATGAACCTTTGCTTTTTTAACTATTTTTTTTGATTGACTAAACGAAGTATTTGAAATACTCACTATGAGTATAAAAAAAAGAATATTTTTAAATTTCATAATTTATTTTTTTCACTTAAAAAAATAACAATATAATTACAAAACTCAAATTTTTTATTATTCCCCTTAAAATTCTGATTATTATTATTCTTGTAAATGTAATGTTATGAATTCCTTTGACTAATTTCTCTCTCTTTAAAAACCTTCTATTTAACATCTGCAATTTGAGATCCTAACGCTTCTGTTTTTATTCCCTCGCCACTTTCCTTCTAAACAAGTGAGATATATTTAAGGCATAAATGGTATAAAAATTTACCTTTGCCTAAAATTTATTTTATGAAAAAATTAGATGATACTATATCCTTTTCTTGTGGCGCAACCATGAAAAACAGATTCATGCTTGCTCCTTTGACTAATACTCAAAGTCATCAAGATGGTACACTCTCCGAAGAGGAATTTCAATGGTTGACGATGCGAGCAAAAGGACAGTTTGGATTAGTGATGACTTGTGCAAGTCATGTACAAGCAATCGGACAAGGCTTCCCTGGACAACTAGGAATATTCGATGATAAACACCTTGAAGGACATATTCGACTAGCCAAAGCTATTCAATCTCATGGAAGTTTGGCGGTCATTCAACTACATCATGCAGGTATGCGATCTGAACCAAGTTTGCTAGAAGGGGCACCGGTCGCTCCCTCGGCGATAGAAAGAAAAGGAGCTAGAGGTTTAACTTTGAAAGAAGTAAAAGAACTCAGAGATGATTTTATTGCAGCAGCAGTTAGAGCAAAACAAAGCGGATATGATGGCGTAGAAATTCATGGCGCACATGGTTACATTGTTGCCCAATTTTTAAGTCAAGATATCAATCAAAGAAAGGATGAGTATGGTGGTAGCTTAGAAAATCGAGCACGATTATTATTTGAAATAATTAATGGCGTCAGAGAATCTTGTGGCGATAATTTTTTGTTAGGTGTCCGACTTTCTCCTGAAAGATTTGGCATGCAATTAAGTGAAATGAAAACACTTTGTCAGCAATTGATTGATGCTGACAAAATTGATTTCTTAGACATCTCTCTGTGGGATTGTTTTAAATTTCCAGAAGAGGAAGAACACAAAGGCAAAACATTGTTACAACATTTTACAGAATTAGATTTTAAAAATGTAAAACTGACTGTAGCAGGGAAAATTCATTCTGCCAAAGAAGTAACCAAAATCCTAGAGTCAAAAGTAGATTTTGTTACGCTTGGAAGGTCAGGTATTCTACATCATGATTTCCCCACTAAAGTAATGAATGATGCTAACTTTGAAACGATCTCCCTTCCTGTCAGCGAGGAATATTTACAAGGCCAAGGGCTGAGTAAAAAATTTGTTACCTATATGAAAAACTGGAAAGGCTTTGTGGATTCATCGCAAGATTAAAAAAAGAAAAAGTGAAGCGGTGTCTTCGATTTCACCACTTCACTTTTTTATAAATTATTATTGTAAATACATTGTTAAGTTCTTGATGTAAAAGATTAAATGGTGTCTTTTTTCTAAAAATAATCAATTGTTTGAGCGGGGGGTTTTGGTACTAGCATTTACCTTGGCTCTGCCAACTGTTGATATTAATTTTGTTTTCAATGGAAGCCAGAGGCTTCTTAAATGCTTGGTACTACGCGCGGAGCGGTATCGCCAGCGGGATAAAGTACAGGCGAATTCATTCGCCCATCACGAACAGTTTAAGCGATAAGATTTAATAGGCGAATGAATTCGCCTGTACTTAAATGCTTGGTACTACCTCGGAGCGTATCGCCAGCGGGAATATAAGCAGGACTTTATAAATTAATTACCAATTAAAATCTTCAATAGAAAAAACCCATTGATAAGCACCATTGCCTCTTCGATCTACTCTTTTTAATTTTTTAGAAAACTCACCTTGCATATTAACAGGACAAGATCCGGGGAAGTTTTTAGTAGGAGCGAGATAAATATACTGACTGATAAAAGTTTCTTTTTTAGGAGTGGTTAATGTCCCTTTGATGAAATAGGCTTGAGTTTTTATTTTTTTATTTTGAATATAAAAAGTAGTATCCTGCACCGCTTCCACTTCAAATGCAGCATCAGATGAAAAGATTTCTTGTCTCGGTCTTTTTTGTTGTTTGATTATGCTCTTCCAAGTTTTACCTTCGTACATGGGAAAATTTAATAACTCATATTCTATCGTCATCGTATCATTATAATAATTGCTCCATACTCCGACTGCATCAATAAGTTTAAGATTGGATTTTTGGATGAAACGTTTGCTTACTTTATTTTCACGATGAATGATGTAAGTAGCTTCATAAACTTCGACTCCTTTATATATAGTTTCGCCATCAATATAGCAACTGACCATTACAGCATGATTAGTTTTTTCCGCCACAGCGTCTGTGAGTTGCCTGTTTTTTATTTTCCAAAAAGTTCCTTTCTTAAAGATTGGAGGATTTTTAATTGTATCCTTTTCTAAAATAGTAGAATTTTTAAAACTAAAAACAGCAATTAGGATTAAGATTCCAATAGGATAGAAGAAATATTTATTCATGATGAAAAAGATTAAATGGTTTCTTTTTTCTAAAAGTAATTAATTGTTTGAGCGGGGGGTTGGCTTGTGTGTCGTATTTTTAAAAGTTTGCTGCCGATGCTTTCCGCGGTAGTGTCTAGCATTAACCAAACCTCTGGTTTCAATTGAAGGCGGAGCCTTCTTAATTCTTGGCACTACCGCGGAGCGGTATCGCCAGCGGGTTTTGAATGACCTACTTCATATTAAGGAAAGGAAAAATACGAAAAGAAAAAAGAGTAAAAAAATAAAACAACAATTTCCTTATACGAATCTTTGAAGCGAAAATACCGCTGCCGATACCGCTCCGAGGTAGTGTCTAGCATTAACCAAACCTCTGGCTGGTTTCAATTGAAGGCGGAGCCTTCTTAATTCTTGGCACTACCGCGGAGCGGTATCGCCAGCGGGACCGATTTTTTTTTAATGTTCTATAGCGTTGGCGCCAGCGGGAGGTATCGCCAGCGGGGTATCGCCAGCGGTCACTTAACTCATGTACTTTATGTAATATTTTGCAAGCCGATCATTATAGTTGTTCTTTAATTCTTCTTTTACTCTTGTTGAAATTTCTTTTGATTCGCTAAGATTTTCTCTTAAGAATGATAGATTGCATAGATCAGTAATCCAATTTAAATCAAAATCTTCATAATTGAACTCTTTTGGATCAAGAACCCAATTATAGAATTTATCATTTTCACCTATTGGTTTTAATCTTATATCAGAAAGCTTTAAGCCAATCTCACTTAAGCAGCTTAAAGAGTTAATCGTTGAAAAATCATTGTAAATCCATTTTTCATTTATTTTTTCAACTTCATTTTTCCGACTTCGTTTAATAGTCTTTTCTATAAATTTTTCTATTAATGAATTATGTTCTTCTGTTTTAATTATTCCCATAAATGCCATTGATTCAAAGAGTCTTGAGTTGAATTCTTCTTTGAGTTTATTTAGCATTAATGATTCAATTTTAAATTTGCCATCGCTGTTCGCAACATGCCAGTAATGTAGCAAGCTATATTCATCATGTCGACTGTTACATGATCTACATGGTTGAGTAATTATGCTTATTAGTTTATCTAATTTATTTGCGTCATTAATTACGAAATTATTTTTTTCATTAGCCAGAATACAAATATGCTCTAACTCATCTTCACCTGACCTATGTCTTTTCCCATTAATTGTCAGTTCTAATAATTCTATTATTTCTTCTTGAGAAAACAACTCTATATGTCTTGTAAGAAAAGAGGTTAAATATTGCCAATTTTTTCTGTCGAAACCATCATTTGTTTTTATAAAATTGATTACTGGTTGATTAAAGGATGAAAGTTCTTCTTTTGAGAAATTGCCTATTTTTAAAATTGAGATAATCTTATTAAATATTCCACCTATACTTTGTCTAAATCTTGAAAAGACTTCTTGTTTGCTTAGAATATCACTTGATTCTACACCTCCAAAAAATCCATTTCTCGTTTGAAAATCAAAGAAGGAAAGTGCTCTTTTAATAAATTTTTCTTTTGCCTTATCATTTATAATTAGCTCCGTAATATTTCTTTCTTTCAGAAGCTTTAGGAACTCTTTATGTTGGATATATTCGACAATAAGTAGTAATAATAGATTATCGATTTTTTCTATTCTGTCTTTAAATGAATTCGACGTTGAATAGCTATCTAATATTCCAGTGATACCTTTTCTTATTGTATTTCTAAATGTCACAAAGTCATCTAAAAGAATATTATTTGAAGTATAAAAAACAAACAGTATTCTTAATTCCTCCCGTAACTGGGATATGTATGAAGGGCCCATAAATGTCCCGTGACCTTTTTCAAAAGTTGTTTTGATGTTCTTTATCTTGATATTAAGCTCTTCAATTCTTCTTCTACTATAATGTAAATGCTCATGCTTATTAATTCTGTCTAATTCATCTTTGACAGATCGGCTTAATTGATTTGTTGCAATTGTTTGGACAATATCAATCTCTTTAATGGAAGGAAGAATTTCTTTTGATTCATTTTTGTGCCAATAGACATTAATACTGCTGTAAAGATGTTTGATGTTCAATTCTGCCAGAAACTTTAAAATAGTATTATCATACTTTTGTATTGAGTTGAAAATCTTCCAGCTTTCAACTGGCTCTCCAAGTTTAAACAAATAGTAAGCTTCGGATAGTGCATCTTCACCATTTTCAGAATGTTTTATAGTTTTTGTCTTTAACTCATCTGTCAAAGATTCTATTTCAAATCCAGTATATTTACACTGATTACACTGACAGTTCTCATCAATTTCAGTTATCCATATTTTATTATGAGTTGTCTCTGATCTGCTTTTCCCAAAAGAGATGCAATTAACTAGAGAATAATTAAGAATTGAAAAAATTTCTAGTAGCTTTTCTTTATAAGGTAAAAGCTCTTCTTTTATTTGGACGATTTCTCTATTCTCAATTGTTATATCCGATAGAAGGGAATGTATTTTTTCATTATCTGTTCTTAAACAATAATGACTATAAGCATCATAGTTTGATGATCCAATAGTAAAAGGGAATAATTTTGCAAGGGTTC
Organism: uncultured Saprospiraceae bacterium; assembly: GCA_937981555.1. Taxonomy (GTDB): domain Bacteria; phylum Bacteroidota; class Bacteroidia; order Chitinophagales; family Saprospiraceae; genus CAJQQY01. Next base: position 676 of record CALJOK010000096.1, on the reverse strand, counting down.
TTGGGTGAATACATTTTAATCCATTGAACTCCTTGAGAACTGAATGCATTTGATCAACTATATGAAGGTTTTCATATAAGGTACTAAGATCTTCATTTGTTGATTTTTCAAGAATGAAACTTGGATTGATAGAATAGTCTAAAAAATCAGCTACCTTCTCTAAGTCTTCAGTTTCAAGTTTCGAGGTGATTTCATTTTCTAAATCAGATAGATTTATATACTCAGAAACAACATGATGTTCATCTAAAGCTTGTAGATTATTTGAACTACATTTTTTATCAGTGGTTATACTTAAGATTATCAGCCTTTTAATAGAATCGTATCTTTTATCTTCTATAAAGCCTGTTACTGTTTTTTTTATTTTGGTGGTGTCGTTTTGTGATGTTATTTGATAGGCTAATTGTTTCTTTTCGTAAATTAAATCAATTGACTTTGCATTTTTGTTTTTAACATTTGCGTTTTCAATTTTATACCCATAAAGACGATTGAATAGCTCTTTGAAAAAATCTTCTGCAACTATATTGATATCCGTTAATTTCTTCGATACTTGAACTCTCGCAGAAATGTGTGCCATTGCGTATTGGACTCTGTGTATACTATTTAATCTTCTTTCCATTTATTGTTTTATGCTTGTGGATAACGTCCCCGCATACCCGTCGTTGCCAGCTTTTGCTGG
>CALJOK010000095.1 GCA_937981555.1 uncultured Saprospiraceae bacterium | reverse complement strand
GGTTGTATGTGTTGTTTTTGGTTGATTGTGTTTTCATTTTTTCCAATCGATGAAAAAACGAAACAAAAAAATCTCCGCAAAATAAATGCTGTACTCTGTGCTGCTCCCGCACCCTCCTATTTTGCGCTTCCCATCCCGCTCTTTGTGAGGGGTTAGTGGTGGTTTATTGGTTTTGGGTTTTAAAGTTGTATGTGTTGTTTGAATATTCATTTTGCGATCCCGCTCTGTGTGAGGGGTTAGTGGTGCTATATTTTATTATTAGAAAAGGTTGAACTTTTAGTTCTCTATTCTTTAGGAGCTTGTTCTCCGAGTTCTGGAATGGTTTCTTGATGGATTTCGGTTTCGATTAATTGGATGGGCGGATGGTAGTTGACGGATAATTCTATGGTTGAATCACCGGTCAAGGTATCTGCTCTCCAGGCGTTTAAGGTTTCTCCGAGGAGTTTGATTTCTTGGCGTTGGTTATTGGATAAAATTTGGTAGCTGAATTCTGCGATGAAATATTTACTGCCTTTTCCTTCGCCTTCTTTTTTTGTTTTTTCGATTGGGGTGACGGTGAGGATGACTTCTGATAGATTGACTTCATCGTAAAATAGTTCGTTGGTTTTTCTTTCTAAATTTTCTACACTATAGCCATGGAATAGCAAACTACCTACGTGACCTACTTGATTGATGAAGAAAAATTCTGCCCATTTTTTTAAACCAAACCCTAAGATATCGTCCTTGAAAATACGATAAGCAATGGGGATAAAAGTGAGGGGTTCGCCTTTTTTTGTAATCGTCATTTCGTTCAAATTAAATACGCCTCTACTGGCATCAAAGCGATAATGTCGAGGAAAGCCTGGACGATATTTGATGGGGAGTTCGCCCGTTTCGGTATTGACGAAATTGGTGACTAGAGATGGTAAAAGAGGATTTGTTTTTTGCATAATATGTTTTATTGAACCGGTTTAGAAATTGAAAAATTAGGATTGAAAGCATTGTCGATGGCTTGTAAAATTTTATTGTGGAAATAGGGAAAATCATAGATGGGGAATTCCATAAAAATGGAGATTTCATTGGGATGTCGAAAGGTGGTTTCGCCGACAGCATAGATCAATTCTATGTGTTGTAGAATGGTATTTTTCTCTGCAGGAATTCCTTCGAAAATAACTTTGAGATGAGTCCGAGAGTGGTCTTGAATAATGATGGGCAGTTCGATGAATTGCATTTGGTAAATATCATTTGAACCATTCATTTCTTCCGAAACCTCTTCTAAATTATAGTGATTATAGTATGCCATTAATTACTCTTTTATCTAAGTATCAAATCACTAATGATGCTAGATTATTAATGCTTTGATACTGACAAAGTTATGGAGTAATTAAGTTATATGAAATAGACATTTGACTGAAAATCAAGGAGTTATAATGAAGTGAAGAAATTTAAGTTTTAAAGTAAGATGATAAAAGTGATACTGCCCGTAAATATGGTTTTGGTATTTATCTTCTCTTGTTGAAGGTTTGCGATTTTGTTGTTTTCTTCCATTAATTTATTTGAATCTGTTTTTTGGAATTCCAATAGTTTAGCTTTTAGTTCTTGCTGTTTGGCGTAGTCAACAATGGGTGCTTTGGTTTTTTTGAGTTGTTTAATTTTTTGATAAATAGCTTCTTTTTGTGGGAGATTTTTAGAAGCGTGGAACGATGCAGTTAAGCTATCTAGTTGAGTTTGCTTTTTGAAATAATTGGTTTGTAAAAGTTGTTCCTGTTGTTGTAGCAGATTGATTTGGGATTGGATGGTTTTAATCTTTGGGTTCGGGAAAAAAGGGATAGAAGAAGAGTTGCTTGGTTCCTTTTTTTCTTCTTGAAAAGAAAGATAGTTTGGATAATTTAATTTCAGTTGACGCGAACTAGAATGAATATTGTTTTGAGTAAAAATAAAATTTTGGTTAGCATTAACGGCGATGAATTTGACAGGATTTTGATGGATTAAAGCGTTGAGGCTATCGGTTGAGATGTGAGAAAAATGTTGGGTTTGAAATAAAAGCTGTTGGCCAATATGTTCGGGAATGACTTCGAGGATGGTGTATTTTTCTTTATTTAGAGTATGAAATTCATTGTTTTCTAACAATACAATTCCGGCATCACTTGCTTGGATGCAAATGCCTTCTCCTTTGATGATTTCCGTTCCTTTTTTGATGGTGTATTTTACGTTGAGCGCATCAGGACTTTTATGAAATTCACTTGCTAGATGTTTGGGTGTTCCAAAGTAGCGATTGTATTGCGTCCAAAAACCATTCTCAAAAAGTGGTTGGAGGAAAACTAAAGAGAGTAAGAAGAAACAAAAAATCATGGTTTCGGAGTGAAGGTTTCCCGTTTTGAATCTTGCGTTTGGATTGCCAGGAAGGACACAAGGATTTCGGAGGAAGGGATAAAATAGTGGGACACCTTGAACGGTCATCATATCTAAGACTAGATGGCTGAAGTAGCCCAATAAATAAATTTTAGCAGTAGTGGTTCTATCATAAAAAGTGGATTCGATAATTGCGAATAGTAAGAAGCTTCCGAACATGGCGAGGAGAGAATGAGTGATGGTTCGGTGTCCGAATCTTCGGTTGAGGTATTTTGAAATGGGGCGAAATATTTTTCCGATGGTGGATTTGGTGTAGTCGATGTCGGGGATTAAGGAACCGAGGATGGTAGAGGCGATGAAGATGGGGTTGGCTAGGATGTTGAGATTGAGGAAGGAACCGAAGAGTCCGGTGATTACTATTCCGCCGATGATGTGGTTGGGTGCTGTCATTTTTTTATGCTAAGATTGATTGAATTTTGCAATGATTGTTTGACTGTTCATTTTTCTATTCGATGAAAAACGAAGCAAAGAAATCTTGTCAAAAAAAGGCTTTACACTATGCTGCTCCCGCATCCACGTTTTTTGATGTTGCCATCCCGCTTTTTGGGAGGGGTTAGTGGTGGTTTATTGATTTTGCGGTTAAGTTGGTTGTGTTGTTTTTTGATTGATTGAGTTTTCATTTTTTCCAATCGATGAAAAAACGAAACAAAAAAATCTCCGCAAAATAAATGCTGTACTCTGTGCTGTTCCCGCACCCTCCTATTTTGCGCTTCCCAGCCCGCTCCTTATGAGGGGTTAGTGGTGGTTTATTGTTTTTGAGTTTTTAGGTTGTATGTGTTGTTTTTTTTTTGATTGTGTTTTCATTTTTTCCAATCGATGAAAAAACGAAACAAAAAAATCTTGTCAAAAAAAGGCTTGCCGCCGAGCTGCTCCCGCACCCACGTTTTTTGACTTTGCCAACCCGCTTTTTGTTAGGGGTTAGTGGTAGTTGATTGTTTTTGAGTCTTTAGGTTGTA
>CALJOK010000094.1 GCA_937981555.1 uncultured Saprospiraceae bacterium | reverse complement strand
CCACCACAAATATCCGCACTTCCCGATTGAGTTGGAGAAATAGTACCCATGACGAGACAGGCTCCATTTTCATTATTAGTATAATCTAAGTCAGGAGCGTCCGCCGGAATATTATCACAAGTAACGACTATGTCAGTCGGTGGATTGATAAAAGTTGGAGGTGCCGGAGGCGTCACGGTAATATTTTGAGTGTGAGAAATATTGTTACCACATACATCCGTAAAGTCCCAAGTGAAAGAAAATGAACCACCACAAATATCCGCACTTCCCGATTGAGTTGGAGAAATAGTACCCATGACGAGACAGGCTCCATTTTCATTATTAGTATAATCTAAGTCAGGAGCGCTCGTCGGAATATTATCACAAGTAACGACTATGTCAGCTGGCGGATTAATAAAAGTAGGCGCAGCAGCAGGCGTCACGGTAATATTTTGCGTATGTGAAATATTGTTCCCACAAATATCAGTAAAGTCCCAAGTGTAAGAAATCGTTCCTCCACAGATATCAGCAGTTCCTGATTGAGTTGGAGAGATTGTTCCCATGATCAAACAAGTTCCATTTTCATTATTAGTATAATCAAGATCAGGAGCCCCGGTCGGAATATTATCACAAGTAACGACTATGTCAGCTGGCGGATTAATAAAAGTAGGCGCAGCAGCAGGCGTCACGGTAATATTTTGCGTATGCGAAATATTGTTCCCACAAATATCAGTAAAGTCCCAAGTGTAAGAAATTGTTCCTCCACAGATGTCAGCAGTTCCCGATTGAGTTGGGGAAATAGTACCCATGATCAAACAAGTTCCATTTTCATTATTAGTATAATCTAAGTCAGGAGCGCCGGTCGGAATATTATCACAAGTAACATTTATGTCAACTGGCGGATTAATAAAAGTAGGAACAGCAGCAGGTGTCACGGTAATGTTTTGCGTATGCGAAATATTGTTTCCGCAAATATCAGTAAAGTCCCAAGTGTAAGAAATCGTACCACCACAAATATCCGCAGTTCCAGACTGGGTTGGGGAAATCGTTCCCATGACGAGACAAGTTCCATTTTCATTATTAGTATAATCAAGATCAGGAGCCCCCGTCGGAATATTATCACAAGTAACATTTACGTCAGCTGGTGGATTGATAAAGATAGGAAGTGTGGCAGGAGTAACTGTAATGTTTTGCGTATGCGAAATATTATTTCCACACATATCAGTAAAGTCCCAAGTGTAAGAAATCGTACCACCACAAATATCCACAGTTCCAGATTGAGTTGGGGAAACCATTCCTGAAATTTCACAAGCGCCAGTAGCACCATTTGTGTAATTCAAATCAGCAGCACTCGTCGGAATATTATCACAAGTTACCGTTTCGTCAGACGGCGGATTAGTAAAAGTAGGAGCAGGCGCAGGAGAAACCGTTATGGTTTGTGTATGAATTCCCACATTTCCACATCCATCAGTATATTCCCACATTCTAGTAATTGTTCCGCCATTACAAGCATCTGCACTTCCTGATTCTGTTCCAGCAACTGTTCCCATTCCATCACAATTGTCTGTCCAATCCAAATCTGTCATTATAGGAACTAAGTCTGCACAAGTCAAAGTTTCATCGGCAGGAGGATTTGGAAAAACAGGTAATTCGGTATCTTCAAAAGAAAGTGTTATACTTTCTAAGTCACAGCATTCTGTCGCGCAATCAAAAGCATTTACATTATTTCCCACTACAGGCGCAGTTCCAATTGCAGGAATATAGTTATAACTGTATAATGTAAAAGTCCCACAAGTTGTCGAAGTAAAAGTTCCAGAGCCTCCACTAATTATTTCCAAAATCACTCCCGATGCATCCGTAACTAAAATTGCCTGTGCATTATCTGGTCCCATATTATAACCTGATACCGAAATATTGGCCACTTCATTTGGACAAAGTGGAGTAGGAGCAGTTATCGTTCCTGCCTCAGATTCATAAACATTTATGGTCGTACATAACTCAACAGGAAGATCCGTAATCGGAACACAAGGATCATTTGATGCATCAATACATAACTCATAAGAACCAGCAGAGGCCCATGCAATATCGAAAGTAGGAGTTGTAGATGTTCCCACCAAAACACCATCTACAAACCAATGATAGGTTGCTGCACCAGTTAAAGTCTCCACCGAATAAGTTTCTGTATTTCCTCCACATGCATTCGTCTCACCAGTTACGCCTTGAGTCCAGGGAGCAATTTCTTCCTCTCCACAAACTCCAATAATATCAATCGTTACATCACAATAAGAACCCAAACAACCATCGACTAAAAAATAATAAACTCCTCCAATCGTCAATCCAGTCATGGTCAAAGTTTTATTATTAGTATTACAAGTATTAGGAGCAACATTACATGCTACGGCATTATTAAAAGAGCAATCTTCATAAATCGCAATTTGTACTCCAACTGATCCTCCTACTGAGGTGCAATTACTAAAACTTGCTTCCAAAGTCAAATCAGTACACCAAGCAGTAAAAGCAAACCATGTTGGATTATTCGGGACAGAATTAGTTACACCAGGACAAAGTGGCTGCGGACCATCTTGCGGATGTTGGAAGGAAGACATAGAAAACATATAATTATCCAGATCATCTACTGTACACAATACTGGAGCTGTTGAACATTCACATTCTGGTTGAGTTCCATTCGTACATTGTGAAAATAAATTTTGTAAGGAAATAATGGAAAGGGTTAACATGATAAGGGTAAACCTTTTTGTCATGATACGTGTAGATTTAAGAGGTTAAAAGTTAGGTGGTTCGTTCTGCTTTTCGGAATTATTATTTGGGGGTTTACTCTGTGCTTACTACTTTTTCAGATCACTTTAATCTTGACTTGATGAGAAAAAGAAAGATTTACAAAATATTAATTAATCTTTAATTATTAATTTCTTTTTTTTTTAATGTATACTAGTTAGCAAAAAATAAAATAGGGGATTAAAAAAAAAACATGACAGCTTGCTAACAGATTATTTATTAATTTAATAGGACAGTATTCTTTTATTATTTTTAAAATAAAAAATAGGAAGAAAGCTAAACTAATTCTAATGATTTTTTTGAGGAAGTAGTAAGAGTGTATGTGAATTAAATATTGATTAAAAAATATAAGCATGAAAAAAAATATAATAACCTTTTCCGTTTTTCTTTTTCTAATTAATTCATCTCTCCGTGCTCAATCGGTAGAATTAAATGAACAAATTGGACAGTATTCCCAAATAAGAAAAATACAATTAGTTGAAAATGATAAATGGTTAATAAGTGGAGAAATTAATGAGTTAGATGACTTATCAGTTTATTTTTCAGTTATAGATACTAGCGAATTAATTAAACCTGATCTATTTTTGGATGGATATAAAATTAAAAAAATAAGGATTAAAGATGATGTAGGTTTTGCTTGGATCATTAATGAAAATAATGGAAAGGATGGATTAGTGAGAATTGAGGTGGATTCGAATTCATTAACGTTGACTAACCAAATTGAAATTGAAGATAATGAAGTGATTAATGAAGTTGAAATTCTTCAAACTGGAAAACTTATCATATTAGGAAGTAAAATGATTGGTCTTGAACAACGAGCATTTTTTAAAATATTACAAAATAATTTTGTCGTAGAACATGAGAATTATTTGACCCAAGGATACTTCGATAGTATTTTAGTCTATCCTAATTCCCATTTTATGTTGATAGGTAGGCTCGGTAGTAATTTAGTGTATGGAGGGAGAAAATATGAATGGAGTTACCAACCCCAAGGAGATATTATTGAGTTTCCAGAATCAGATAAACTTTTTACAATAGGTGAAAAGTATTTTGTTTTAAATAATCAAACTCTTTCCAAATTGGATAGTGGATTCCAAATAGAGAATTCTATTAACTTAGAAAGTTATGGACAAGTAGTTGACCTAGAATCAGATGATGAAAATGCTTTCCTACTTTTTCAAAATGAAGAAGAAGCTCCAATGATTTTAAAAATTAATACTGAGTTGGAAGCGATAGATTTCATTGAGTTGGAAGATCAATATTTTAGAGTTAATGATATGTATTTATCTGATGATGAGATAGGACTCGGAGGCTTTTTGATTCCCAGTATTCCATTTAATAATTTTCCATTTTTGTATCCATCTACTTCGGGTTATTTCAAAACATATTCGAAAGATGGAATGACTCAAGATGAAAATATTGATTTGGAAATCATTGATGTGAAAATTGAAGACTATGAAAAAAAATATACTTGTGGTCCTGCTGGAATAGCCGATGCTTATTTACTTAATTTGAAAAAAATTAAAGTAAGAATGGTCAACAAAGGAACAACTACAATTAATAATGTCTCTTTATTTTCTCAAGGGAAAGGAGTTGGAAATTGTGTCAGTAATTCAGATCCAGAGTATTACCTTTTAAGAGAAGATCTAAAAATGCTTAGTTTAGATCCTGGCGATACGGTGCAATGGAGAATTCCTACTTTAGAATTTGCTCAGAAAAGTACAGACAGCACGTCGGTTGAGTTATGTGTTTGGTATACGGTAGTTGATAATCAGAGAGACCAAAATAGTGATAATAATTATTTTTGTGGAGAGGTCAAATTAGAAAGACCTTTCGAAGAATTTCCAATTGTAAAACCAACAGAAGAGGAAGTCTTAATTTCCCCCAATCCATTAAATGATCACATGACTATTTCACTTTTGCAGGCACCTTTCGAACCAACGGTGATTGAGTTCTCTGATTTTTTAGGAAGAAAATTAGAACAAAAATATGTTATCGCTCCCCGAGCAAAGTATAAGGAGTTTGATATTTCTAAAATTCCTAGCGGGTTTCATTTTATCTTTATTACTAATGATTTGATTAGCAAAGGAGTTCTAGTTTATGTGAACTGATAGAAAGTTAAACTGAATTACCAATTCTAATTTTTAAACTACCTTTGACCTTTTATCAAAAAGGTTACATGAATTATTTTTTACATATAAGTTATGATGGGACTCGATATAGCGGCTGGCAATTCCAACCAAATGTCAAATCCGTTCAAGGAGCAATTGAGGATACGTTAAAAGAAATTTTTAAAGAAAGAATTCCGCTAGGAGGCTGTGGACGAACAGATGCAGGAGTACATGCGAGTCAATATATTGCTAGAGTTAATTTGCCAGATTTTGATTTTGATTTGAAATTTCGATTGAATAAACGATTGCCGGAGGATATAAGTGTTCATGATATTTTAGAAATGGACGAAAAACGAAGAGCTAGATTTGATGCAACATCAAGGACCTACGATTATTTTATACATTTAAAAAAAGATCCTTTTTTAAGGAAATATAGTTCACTTTATGAAGTGGGGAATCTTGATTTCGAAGCAATGAAAAAAGCGGCTACGCTATTTATGAAATACGATGATTTTAAATCTGTCTGCCTCCAACCACTTTTATACAATCATACTAGGTGCAATGTAACTAACGCCAAGTTATATGTGGATGAGAAACGAGAACGTTTACGATTTACCATTACAGGCAATCGTTTTCTGCGAGGGATGGTTCGACTCTGTGTTTATTTTTTATTGGAAGTAGGAGAGGGAAGGATGACCGTAGAAGAATTTGAAAACAGATTAGCTAACCGTCTAGATGGTGTCAGGAAATCTGCTTTCCCAAATGGTTTGTTTCTTTCAAAAGTTGAATATCCATATTTGAAACTAGACAATCAAAGTGAGCTTTTCCAATTTTTAAAAACAGGATTGCAGTAGGCAGATTGTAATCGTCCTGCCTACTGCCTACTGTTAATATTTCGCCGATCCCTTTGCCGCAGAATTTTTAATAAACTCCCGCAAGTCATCATTCGCTTTGATCAAATCTTCATTTCTCAAGTACATCATGTGACCACTCCGGTAACCTTTAAAAGTAAGTCGATCTTTCATTTTTCCACTCGGATCAATTTGTGATAAAGTATATTTCGCAGCAAAATAAGTTGTTGCGCCATCGTAATAACCTGATTGATTCAAAACTTTTAAGTAAGGATTTTGCGCCATCGCTTGTCGCAAATCATCTCGCACATTATTGTTTTCATTATTCCACGGACGAACTGAACCAAACATATTGTACTTAACATCAGTATCAAATTTCAATTCATTTTTCAAATAATGATTGATTGCAGGAGTAAAAGAATGCAACCAAGAAGTCAACTCTGCACTATAATCTGGACTTGTTCCTGCTTCCATTTTATCCAAACCTAAATACCGGGAATCCAATCGACCAATCGTTTGACCCGTTTTATCTCGCAATAAATCTTTCCAAAAAAATCGAGTTGGCACATCCAAATTATGTTGTAAAATTACTTTCTTACTCAAACCAGAATATCGCGACATTTGCTCTGCCACACTATTTCTTTCTGTTGCGGAAATATTTCCACCTTTTGCCAAAGCTGGAATCAAAGTATTAATCGTGTAGTCTTCTACCTCCGGTAACACTTCCAACAAATCTTTACTTTGTAAATCCGCAGGAAGCATTTTATGATGCCAAGCAGCAGCAGCGAAGTAAGGTAAGTTGAGCGCAGAAGAAACTGGGCCACCTGTTCGCAAAACTTTATAATCCGCAGGAGAAACCATAATCACACCGTTCAAATACATCCATTGAGAATTTTGTAATTCCAAAGAAAGTCCCATTACTCGAGTACCTCCGTAACTTTCACCAATGATATATTTTGGAGATTCCCAACGGTTATTTCTTTGTACAAAAGTATTCATCCATTCTGCCAAATATTTAGTATCAGCATTGATGCCGAAGAACATTTTTTTATCAGGCATTTCTCCTTTTGCATTTGGAATCATACGAGAGTAACCTGTGTTGACTGGATTGATAAAAACAATATCCGCAACATCAATAATCGAATTCGGATTACTCTTAAATCCATAAGGTTGAACAGGATACCCTTCCTCATCAATTTTCAAAATCCGAGGGCCGGTATAAGCTACATGCATCCAAACAGACGCCGAACCTGGGCCTCCATTAAATGAAAAAATAATTGGACGACTCGCTCTATCTTTTACTTTGTCACGAGTGTAGTAAGTATAAAAAAGTGTTGCAGTTGGATTTCCTTCTTTATCCCAAACAGGTTGAGTTCCTGTGGTTGCGGTATAGGAAAAAGTTTGACCTTTGACAGTTGTGTTATGCTTAGTGATAACTGTAGTATCGACTGGGATTTTTCTGCTTTGACTATTGGCAATAATTCCGATAGATAAAAAAAGAAGTAAAAAGATGATTCTCATTGTAGATTATTTTATTGGTTTTAAATATTTGTTTTAAAAAATGATGGCTCAAAATAAGGAAATAAAATTTGTGGTCTTAAAATAATTGGTCAACTTATTTTTTTAGGAAATTATCCTTCGGAATGATAGATGTTTCATATTTTATTACATTTAGTATTTTATTATTATAAAAAATATTTATTTTTACTTACCTTGAATTTGATGTTTAAGTACAAACATTAAAAACCAAAAATCACATCCAATTTTCTTCTGAGTTAAATTCAAAATTTAAAAAAACATTTTAGAACGGGATATTCAACTACCTTTTTGGTATTTGATTTATTGATATTAAGAGTAGGTTGCTACTCTTAATAGATAGCTATCTATTATATTTTCTGGGTCTATAAGAATGATGAGACCAACTATTTTATTAACTCATTTTTTAACTAAATGTCTACATATGAATTATGTTATAATCAAAGGAAACTTCCGTGTTGTCAAACATTCCCCTGATGGAGATTCTCTTAAGTTTCAAGCAAAGAAAGCTTCCAATTGGAAAAAAATTGTAACCGTTTATCATGATCTATTTGCAAAAAAAATAAAAGAAGGGCAAGGTGTTGTTCAGTTAAGATTGCAAGGGATTGATGCATTAGAAACTCATTATTCTCCTTCACAAATATCAGTTCCAAGTACTCTCGGGAATAAGACTTCCAAAAAAGCAGCTGTTCCTAAAAGGAGTAATTATAAGCAGCCTGAAAAATATGGAAACATGGCTACGGATAAATTGATGGAAATTTTAGGGGTGGAGAATGTCGTTTGGACAAGAAATTATATAAAAAGTATTGATATAAAAAAAGGTAAAACAGTTAAGACTTACTCCGCCAAAAATTCTGATCCAATTGAAGGATACATCATTGTGAATGATGTAGAAAGAAAAGGGAGACCTATTTCATTTGCTTTTGCTGGAAAGACTCGACTGCGAGATGGAGCCAATGTTACCAAAGACAAATTGCAAAAAATCCTCAAGGATTCAATCAATTACCAACTCCTTGCTGATGGGCTAGTCTATCCTTATTTCTTTCACACGTTATCTGCTAAGCTTCGGAATGTTTTGGCTGAAGGAGTAAAGAATGCTCAAGAGCAGAAATTGAATATTTGGTTAGATGACAAAACAGAGCAGGGAATTAAGTTGAATAAATTTTCTCAGATAACAGGTGAACATGTTATTCTTCCCTATTTGTTTCGTCGCTTAATTAAGCATCAATATTTGCGATTAATGCAAGAATATTGGAAAGCTTTGGAAGGTAAGAAATCATATCAACCAAAAGCTGAATCACTTTTCTTGAAAAGTTTTTTTGACGATACTAACCCTTACGTATTTGTAATCGATGTAAAAGATTTTAAACGATTAGATGAAATTGTAGTCATTTCAAGAAATAAAATTCGAATGTCAACTCATCCTGGCAATATTGTTTTTCTTTCTTAGCCAACAATATTTATTTGCGAATTTTTCCGTAGGACGACTCTCCGAGTCGTTAACAAATAATTTATTAACGATTAGGAGAGTCGTCTTACGGGAAATTCTATTTCTTAACCACCCTTACTGACTTCACGCCATTCCCAACTTCGATTCTTGCAAAATAAACGCCCGAAGGTAAACTATGTGTTTCCACCAAAACATTATGTTGCCCTTCCGTAAATGTTTTGTTAGAAATAGTTCGAATTGTTTTTCCCATCACATCAAATAAATGAATGCGTACATTTTCTTTTTTCAAAATCGAAAAGCTTAAAGTGAATACTTGATCGAATGGATTCGGAAAAGCTTTCGCTTCCAAAACCGAAACAAGTTCGTTAGTTGAGGTAGGAATTTCGTTGCAAGTTCCAATGATTGGCAAATATTGAAAATCATCCGTCAACAACATTTTGACTTTATCCTCTGGAACGCCAAACCAATCCATCAAGATCGAACCGTACACCCATTTGAAATCGTACTGCATCGCAACACCTTCATTGTTGTTGACGCTGGCAGCAATTTGAGCATTGTCACCGATGACTCCTGCGTTCAAACAATTTCCAAAAATAATCATTGGTGCAGCTGAACCATGATCGGTTCCTCCTCCTGCATTGGATTTTATTTTTCGACCAAACTCTGAAAACGTCATTCCCACCACTCGATCTTGCAAACCTTGTAATTCTAAATCTTTTTGAAAAGCAAAAATAGCTTCCGACAAGGTTTGCAACAACTGAGCATGTTTTCCAGTTGCAGGATCATCTCCATTCACTTGGTTGGCGTGCGTGTCAAATCCTCCAAGAGTCAGGACATAAATTTTGGTTTGTAAACCTCCTGAAATAAACTTGGCTACCGTTTTTAAACGATTGCTCAAATTAGAATCAGAATATAAATATTCATTGGAAAAGCCTGCATCAGCTGCTGCAATAACTTGATCGGCATAAGCATTTGATTTTTTAAAAGTCTCGACCACGTAACCTAATTCATCGCCATAACAATCGTTGGGCAAAGGTGCTTCCACACCCGTTGTCAATCCTCCAATATCATCAGTATTTAAAATAGCCATGCTATAGTTGGCTTCGATACCTTGGCAAGTACCAGAGATTGATCGACCCAAAGTTATAGCAAACGGATCAGGACAATCGGCATTGGGATAATTAGCAGGATAGTTGGGGAAGGTATCATCAAGGTAGCGACCTAACCAGCCAGTTGTTTTGCTTTCTGCCGCCGTTGTGCCTGTATTCCAAATATCAGCTGAGCGAAAATGTGAACGATTTTGATCTGCATATCCTACTCCTTGCACAACAGACAATTTCCCGTTGTCATATAATTGCTTCGCTCGTTTCATTTCGGGATGGAAGGCAAGGGAATCATTTATTTCTAAAAGTGCTCCTTGTGGAACAATAATGTTGGGTCTAGCATTCGCCAAATTATCAAAACTGTCCAAAGGGAAAATGGTATTCAATCCATCATTTCCCCCGTGAAGGTCGATAAGGATTAATATTTTATCATCTCCATTGACGAGATTACGCATCGTCGGAGCAGCCATTGCAGATAGATTAAATCCACCCAGAAAAGCAGGTAAAGAAAAAGCAGTAGATTTTTTTAGAAAGGATCTTCTTTTCAATTTTATATTATTTAGACACTTGTCTAGAGACAAGCGTATTTGTAAATGTGTTGTTATAAAATAATTTTTTATTGCGGAATGAATCTAACTCATCTGAAATTCAGGTACTTGCATCATGACCATAAACATATCATGCAACTTATTTTCGAGTGCTTCTCTTTTTACTTCGTCAGTTGGATCTGATAAATAATCTGCATATTCAACATTCCATTCAAAGTCAGGAAGCCCCGGAATTAAAGCATCTTTGAAAAATGCTTTTTGTTCAACGATCATTGGTCGTGGATAAATGAGTTGACAGATTTCGTCAATCATTTCATTAACTTCTAAAGGATTGTCAAGAAGAGAAATGAAATTAATCCAATCGTAGCCTTTTGTATCGGGCGAAATATTTTGGATGACATAATTAAATTTTGGCATCAACCTTTTTCTAATCACCGCACTTGCCGAGTTTACCCAGTCGCGATAAAAGACAGGTGCTTGATGATAAGCTTTCCAGCCAGCCACACTTGGAACATTAAAAACAGACATGTCTAAGTTTTTAAATTCCCGATCCCAATCATCCCACATTCGATATTCTTCGATGATGTCAACAGGCGGTGCAACATGTAAAGTATTAAAGGAAGAGTAGAAAAAGTCAAAAGTATTTTTAATCATACAACCTCTTTCTGCTGGATCAAAAAAGTGTTCAGATTTTAAAAGTGCCTCTAAAGCAGGTTGGATTTCGTAATCATTATCCAAAAGAATTTGAGCCATCGGAGCAATGATTTCTGACTCAATCGTATCAGTAAGATGATAGTGAATAAACCAAATATATAACCTTCGGCAAATGTGACGAGCGACTTCCTCTTTTCCAAAAATAATATCAATCACAGTTTTGTATTCCTCCTCTCCATCATTTTGAATAGTGGCATTGTCAAATCGGTGAGATAGAATCTTGGGAGTAGGGTCATGTTCTTCTTCCACAAAAATGGCGTTAGGATCATCTTCCGTTTCAGCTGACCAACCAGTTAACGCTCGCGCCATAGCAGCAATATCTTGTTCGGTAAAATTAGTGTAATCACCCACGCCAACAAGTGGCCCCTTGCCGATAGTAAATAATTCTAACAATTCTCTTGCATAATTTTCATTAGGCTCATCTTTAAAGTTAGAGTTGCCATTGAGGTAGAAAAGCATACTTCGATCAATGGTCATTTCCTTTGTCAATTCTCGAAAATTTCCCAAAGCAAAATTTCTCAGTTTATTTAAATACCGCCAATCCAAATTAGCGTTGTCGGAATCTGACACCACAAAATGATTATGCCAAAACAAAGTCAACTTTTCAGTAATGGTTTGGTCATTTTGATTCATCTGTTTGTACCACCAAGCAGAAAGAGATTTGGCTCTTGCCGATGCAAGATCATCAATGTCCTCATCAAAAGGAATGTCAACCCATGTTTCGCCATTGGCAGCAAGTGGGTCATCTTCGAAATCAAAATAAATTGGTGGATCAACTGGGAAAGGGGAGGAAAACAAAGTAGCAATGGTTGCATCAAGACCATCATCAACGGCTTGTTGGATACGAGCTTTTGTAGGACCAAAGATAGTTCGCCGCAATAGATGTGCGGCTTCATCGAAG
Source organism: uncultured Saprospiraceae bacterium (assembly GCA_937981555.1). Taxonomy (GTDB): domain Bacteria; phylum Bacteroidota; class Bacteroidia; order Chitinophagales; family Saprospiraceae; genus CAJQQY01. The sequence continues at coordinate 43,821 of CALJOK010000094.1, read as the reverse complement.
GTCCAAGCTCCGGTGTAAATAGAAAACATAGAGGGTTTTAATTTAGATTGTTTACGGTTTTATTTCCAAATATATTTAGAACTCATTCCTCAGGGGATAAGGAAAATAATTATCTTATATATGTTTAATATAAAAATTTCAAAAGGTGATCTTTTGAACACAGACCACCACGTAACAATCTGACCCAACCTTTTTTCGTATTTTTGAGTCTATATAAACAATGGATAAATTAGCTTTATGAAAAACTTAATAACTAAAATTTTTATTCTTGTTCTTTTTCCCATCTTTCTTCAGGGACAAGCTATTTACAATGGACACATTCAAGACGTTGCCAATCGTAGTGCTTTGGTTGGTGTGAAAGTTGAATTGCTCAATTCTCCTTTAGAACAAATCTCAAATTCCTTTGGAGATTTTATTATAAAGAATACAGCGTTAGATAGCATCACCAATCCAATTAATAGTTATCGCTTTTTTAATAATTCCTTGATTTGGGATGGAGATTTTGAAATAAGTTTGGAAATGTTTTCCATGGATGGGAGAGAAGTTTTGCGAGAATCAAAATTAGGGAATAGTGGAAGTTATCTTTTTCCTGACTTGCCTATTGGGATTTATTTATTGCGGGTTTCGACAATTGATGAAATGCAAAGTTTTAAAATTTTTTCAAATGGGGAATATACGATGATCTCAGATCGAGAAGCGATTTGGCATCGTTCGACTGTGGTAGCAAGACCTGATACATTGATTTTGACAAAGGAGGGATATTATCGACGAGCAGTTAGATTGTCTGGTAGAGATACTTTTCTCAATATTAGTTTGCTCAAAAAAGAAAATGATGAACTTCATTATTTTAATGAATTGATCGATCCAATTGCGTTTGATCTGATCAGCAGTAATCCAGCGAGAACTAATGATGGAGGAGTGGATGCCGTAAAACTAATTTACAATACAGAAGATGAGTTGATGTATTATATCAATACGAAACGCTATCCATTGCATTATGAATTTGCGTTGAAGCAATTGGATTTTTCCAAAGGACATGCCGTATTTAATCAAACTCAATATCGAGAAAATGATGATCGATATATGTATCTCGCCAACCTTAATTATTATCAAAGTTTAGATAAGTACATTCTCCATTTTGTTTCAGCAAATGAAATGCCTTGCGAAAAAATAAAATTGATGTATGAAAAAATAATTGCCACATCTTATCTCGAAGGCAAACTTTTTTTATTGGGTAATCGACCTGAGTTTAATCTTTGCGATGTGCCGATTATTACTCCAGAAGAATTATACGCTGGACAAAATTATCAAGCACTCAACCTTGAAGAGAATTGTGGATATTTGAATAAAGTAGATATAGTGGATTTGGAAAACACTTATTTGGGGCGTCATGATATTGTTTTATTAAATGGTGTTCCCAATGATGTTTCTGTTGTGGCAGGAATTATTACAACTGAATTTCAAACTCCTTTGAGTCATATCAACGTGCTAAGTCATAATCGAAATACACCGAACATGGCTTTGCGAGATGGTTGGGAAGATGTCGATTTGAATTCATTCTTGGGGGAATTAGTTTATCTAAATGTGCGAGCTGATTCATTCGAGATTAGGTCTGCCACATTAGCTGAGGCAACTGCTTTTTGGTCAACTCATGAACCTCAGGATACGATTGAATTATCGACAGATTTGTCGGTGGAAGGTTTGGTTAATTTGCACGAAGCAGATTATAACGACTTGGATGTGGTAGGAGGGAAGGCAAGTAATTTTGCAGAAATGCTAAATGTCTCGATAGATGGAAATCCGATTCCAACACCTGAAGATGCTTTCGCGATTCCATTTTATTATTATGATCAACACCTCAAAGATTCAGGACTTGATCTTGTCATCGATCAAATGTTGGCGAATGATGATTTTATTAATTCGCCCATCGTTCGGAAAGCAATGTTGGAAGATTTGCAAGATCAAATTAAAGCATATCCGCTTGATCCTGTTTTGGTGGATTTAGTAGGAAATAGAATTGGCGACTTCCAAAATTTCCCAGCCTACCGATTTCGATCTTCAACGAATGCGGAAGATTTAGAATCATTTTCAGGAGCAGGTTTGTACAGTTCGTATTCTGCGAAGAAAGATCATCCGACCAAAACGATTGATCGAGCGATAAAAAAAGTTTGGGCAGGCCTTTGGAATTGGCGAGCTTTCGAAGAGCGCAGTTATTATAACATTGTGCACACGTCTTGCGCGATGGGGATTTTAGTGCATCGATCTTTTCCGAATGAAGATGCTAATGGCGTTTTGATTACTAAAAATTTATATAATACTAATCCAGGTTTTATCATCAATGTGCAGTACAAAGATGTCAGTATTGTTTTTCCAGAACCTGGAATTTTGAATGACCAATTAATCTTATTCACTTGGTCTATCATTCCGAATGAAGATTTTATGGTGGAGTATTTAACCTTTTCTAATATTCCAGCCTTGAATGGAGCGACTGTGATGACTGAAGCGGAACTTATGGAGTTAGGAACTTACGCCAAAGCTTTGAAGAAATATTTTTATGAAAATGTTCCCCACGATTGTAATTGTACGGAGCAAGATTTTGGTTTAGATATTGAATTTAAAGTGGACTCGACGGTGAGTGGACGGAAGATATATATTAAGCAGGCGAGGTTTTATAAATGATGGAATTGAAAAAGAAAACCCAACTTTAGGTATATTTGTTTTTCTATAAATTGAAAGTTAGCGTTATTAAATTTTTCAAAAAAAAGGATATGAAACTATTTCTATCATTCTTCTTCTTTTCATTGTTATTTTCTTCCCAACTTTTTTCTCAAAATAAGATTGGTCAGATTGCCTATGCCCAATGGAATACAACTGCAGAAAAATGGAGTTACCATTCCTTTGATACTTGGAGTTATGATGATCAGGAAAGAGAAGAATTATTTTTTCGTAAAGATTCCAGGTATTCAGATTATACACCAACGAACAACTTAAGATCATCCTCAAAGTATGATGCTGCCGGAAATTTAAAAGAAAAGAATGACTATCATTTTGGGCCCAATGCGTGGATTAATGAGGTCAATGTATATAGCTATAATGCTGAACAGGAGAAGATCGAGCAATTGGTTACTTCGAGTAGTTCTTGGGGGGAAGCAGTAAGACAACAAAAAATTGTTTTTGAAAAAGATGAAATTGAGAATCGAAGAACAACTAAAATGTATGAGAAAAATGAAATGGGTAATTACATTTTAAGATCTCAACGAGATAGTTTTTTAAATGCGCAAAATTGTTTGAGCAAAGAGAACATATTTAGTTTTTATGATGATGGAAAAATGCAACATGGGCGTACTTGGGAAATGGAATACACAAATGATTGCCAACTTTTTAGCACCTATTTTTATAGATGGAATAACGTATTGGAAGTCATGCAGGAATTGAATAAATACATTTATGAATATTCGAATGATGGAAAAACTGAAGTCATTACTTTTTATGAATATAACGAAAGTAGCAATGAATGGGAAACCAAAAATATCTTAGAATCAGAATTTGATGATGACGAACAACGAGTTAGATATTTTGTAGAGTCTTTTAAAAATAATTCCATTGACTCATTCTTAACAATAAATACTTATACGTCTAAAAATGAAATGGAAACGGAGCAAAAATATCAAACACAAAATCTTAGTGATGGAAGATATTATGAACATTTGCAAAGTGATAGTTTTGCTTACCATTACGATTTAAAAGATCGAATATTTTTAAAAGAAGAATTTACACAGCGCCATGAAAATTCAGTTACAAAACGCACTACTACCTACGATTACTATTGCAATGGACAATTAAAATCACAAATCGGAAAGTACAACGATCAGCCGAATTATAGGATGGATTATAGATACAACGGAGGCGTAGATTGTCCACTAGATGAAGATGAAAAAAACTTATTTCTTTTTCCAAATCCAACTGCAGGGAGGTTTACCATCCAATCTAATTTACTGTCAAATTCAACGACGACGATTCAGGTCTTTACTATTTTAGGACAAGAGATTTTTTCTGAAAAAATAAATCAGATGGGTTACCAATATCAATTAGACTTGTCGAATTTTGAAAAAGGAAATTATATCATTACTCTGAGTAATGAAGGAGAAAGGGTGAGTGAAAAATTGATTGTTTTTTAATTTGTAATCATAATTCCTTCATCACATTTTCTGGATTATCCAATATCGCTTTGGTCAAAAGGTAATGCTCCGTCTCTCGGTAATTCACTTTTGAAATTTTTCCATTCTGAAAATAAAAAACTTCAGACTCAGGTAAAGACATAATGATCGGAGAATGGGTCGCAATGATAAAGTGCGAACCAGTCTGTTTTACTTTCTCGATAATCAATGAAAGTAAACTCAATTGGCGAGTTGGAGAAAGAGCAGCTTCGGGCTCATCAATTAGATAAAGTCCTTTGCCAGTAATTCTTGAAGTGAAAAATTTCATAAATCCTTCTCCATGAGACATCGCTTCTAAGTCATGAGAATACCGTTTGATCAATTGATTCTTTTCTCCTTCGATAGTGCCTAAAGTTAATTTAATATCTCCACCAGTAAAACTTTCTTTTACTTCTTTAATCTCCTGATCTAGTTCCTTAATTTGGTTTTTAATATTTCTGGAAAAGCCAATAAAGTCTTCCGCTCGAACAAAAAATCCTTGCCTCGTTTTTTCAGCATAGCGAATACTTAGATAGTTGGCTAACTCATTTGCTGCTGCTAATGACGAATCATCTTCCAATCGAAAACTACCAGCCAAGGGAACTTCCGTATAGGCTGCAATTGCTTCGAGGATAGTTGATTTACCGCTTCCATTTTCTCCTACAAAAAAGCTAATGTTTTTTTCAAAGATTAATTCGTCTAAATTTTTTAAGACTGGTAGTGTCCAAGGAAACTTGTCAGCCTCCTCTTCTGGGAAATTTCTAATTCTTAAAGTGGAAAGGATCATGTTTTATTTTTCGCGAAGATAAAAAAAGCTGTTTGAAATAAATCAAACAGCTTTTAAAGACCATTTTTTAACTAACTAACTTTTTTATACAAAATCATTTGACCGATAACTTTTAGGCGCTTCAAGCGCGCAATTAGATATGGTTAAATTCATTCCATGTCTGCCTGATTCTAAAATTGGAACGCCATTTCGAGTGATATCTGCGGTAATTCCCATCCATCCAAAACCTGTAGTCAAAACATATTCTACCCACTCACCATCTTCCTCTACATCAAAAATATGATCTGTTCCAAACCAGGAGAATTTTCTGGAAATTAATTCTCCATTGACATAAATATTTTCATGTCCTGTCCACATGTCATTATCAAATTCAATTATTGTGCTGCCGATGTTTACTGATATGATTCTCATTTTATTAATTTTTTTGATTAGCGATTGAGGTATCAATATCAAAAAAATATTAATCGACTTCCAGTTGCTTAGACGAGTGTCTAGGGAAATTCGATAAAAGGAAAACCATACTTATTTTTATAGGGTTCCTTTTATTCTATAAAATAAACTACATATCGGAAACCTAAAGTTGAATGAGATTTTGTTGGCGATAGAAAAGTTTTAGCATGGATACCTTCTTTATTTTTTCCATTAGAATTTGAATAACGGTTATCTATCCAATTTCCTCCTTTGACTAAATGTCCATCTTTATCCACATGCGAATTGTGATAAAGTGCAATTTGATGAAGTAGTAGAGATTCGGGCGTATTCTCTTGTTCCCATAATTTTAGTTGACGCTGAAACATTAATTGCCAATTTTCTTTGTAAGTATCTCGAAGCCATTCGGAGACATTATCAGCCATTCCAGATATATTGTTCCTATCTAAATTATCCATATGGTTACGAGATTTTGGAAATTTCTTTTTTGATTTAATCCAACTTTTTTGAAGCTCTTTATCCTCTAGATTAGCATTGTGAAGATAAGAAGCCCCATGAAAACCATCACGTTGAGGATAAACAGATTTCAAGAGATGATGTTTAAATTTCATTTCTTGATAATTATGTACCAGAGAAAGGTCAGTCATCCAATCATTGTCATCCATAGAAGAATAGGTAAGTACTCTATCTTCTTTTGTATTATTTGAAATTGCCATCCATTCCCACTCTAATTCACTAGGCAAATCTACTTTGAGTTTAAATTGCTTCGAATTTTTTCCAAGTAATTGTTGTAGATGTTTTGTCTTCCAATGACAAAATGCTTTAGCTTGATGATAATTTATTCCAATGACAGGATATTCTGATGTTATTGGACGAGTGAAATAATCTTTAGATAAATAGTAGTGATTAGCTTTATCTTTTTCCCAGCATGAAGTATCAGGGTAGATTGGTACATGAATTAATTGACCATTTTGTTTATATGAATAAATGAGGTCTTTGTAGTAAATTGAAGAATCAATTGTTTCACCTACCGATTCTAAAAACTCCCAATATTCAGTATTGGTTACTTCATGTTTTTTGAAAAAAAAAGGATAAAATAATCCTTCTAATTTTTCTCGAGGTAGTTGATATTTATGAAAAACTCCATCAATTATATCCTCTTCCAAAACTAGATTTCGTTCTTCATAGTATTCTTTGGTGCATATTTCCCTTCCATTTCTGATTACAGTTTTATGAGGTCTTAAATCTGATTTTTGAAAATAGTAACGAGTTGCGGGAATAATACCTCTGGCGTGTTTTTCACCTATAGGAAGGTAGTCAGCAGGGTTGAAATAAACCATTCCTCTGAAGTTAAGTTGTTTTGGTTTATTTTTATAAATAGTAAGTTTTTGTTTAGGAGTATAGTAGTAAAAATGATCTTCAAGATCGACTTCGATTTCCACTTTTTTAAACCCCTTCTGTCCAAAAGCAATCTGAGTAAATAAAAATATAAAGAGTAAGAGCGTATTTTTCATAAGCAAAATATCAAGTTTTAATTTTCTAAGAACAAATTAGCATTTTACTTTTTCTCCTTCCCCACCACTTCATCTTGAAAATACCGAATCGCATTTTCCATCATCCAATTAAATTTTGGATTCGCAGGAGGTGTGTCTCTGACGCCATGTTTTTGATTAAGGTCAAGTGGGATTGATTTTTTTAAAACTAACTGAGAGTGGGCAATATTTTCAGAAATCAGAAAGGTAAAACCTCTTTTGACATGCGTGGTCATAAATGTTTGGATTCCTCCAAAACTAACTCGAGTATCATGAACAGAATGTGCAATAAAAACGGGTTGATCAATTTTCTGATCCGCCAACCTTTTCCAAGTTTCATCAATTAATCTGACCACTTCAAGTCCCGCAGCATTATTCAAATAAGGATATCGATAAGGATTCGATCCAATTGATTTTAATTGGCCATCGGTATAACGAGCAATGGTGTGAGCGAATGGAAAATAATTTGTTCCATGTGCAATGTAGCCTAAATCCAATGCCGCTGAAAAAAGAAAGAGTCCACCTGAAATTAATTTTGGATCACGCAACGCTTTATTTAAACTGAGGCAAGCCCCAGTCGAGAAGCCACCTAAGGAAATTCTTTTTCCCAAAGTTTTGGAAATATCAACTGCTATGTCAAGTTCTTTTCTCCATTTCCTTTTTAGTTTTTCCTCCTCCATTTTTCCTCCTATTTCGACTCGTCCATGACCGGGCAAAAGGGTAAGGATAACATTGCAGCCTGCTTTGTAAAATTTTCTTCCAATATCTTTTACATAATATGGAGAGTCAGAAAGTCCATGAGTCAGGATGATTACATCTTGAGTAGGTTTTCCATGATAAAAAATTCGAGGATGATTATCTTCTTTTAAGGCAGGAGATAGGAAATCAATAGTTTGCTCAATCCCACTTTTTTGTTCAGAAAAGGTAAGGTTAATTTTCCCTAATCTTTTTTTATAATGTTCAACCAAGGAAACAATTTCGGGAGATGATTTTTTTAGCATTAGCGGCGATTCATAGTTGTTTGAAAAAGTGCAAATTTATTCTTTTTTCAAGCACAAAAAAAGAGGTACCCCCAATTATTTTGGAAGTACCTCTCTTTTTTAACAAGTTAAATAGAATTGCTACTTAGCAACAGATAGCCTTTCTGTTTTGACTCCTTTCTCGCTTTGGAACTTGATGAAATATATTCCAGAATTCCAAGTAGAAGTAGAGATCTCGAGATTGACTGTTCCTGTACTTACATTAGTTGCATTTCGGAAAACTTCTTTTCCCACACTATTAACCACTATGATAGAAAGTTGGTCAACACCTTGGTAATCGAAATTGATATTGACTAATTCGTTAGCAGGGTTCGGGAAGACAGATAATTCTTGAAGGTCTTTTTCTATTTCTTCAGTTGCAACTGGTGGTGCCTCAAAGCTGCTTAGTTTTTCTTTTGAATCTATAGTAGGTACCGTAGCAGCTTGGCCAGTATAACCTATCTCAATTTCACCATAGTATTCAGTATCGTAAGCCATTTCTTTGATGATTACTTTTTGATTAGGCACATCCATTGCAACTCTCATCCAACCAAATCGACCACTTCCAAAAATAAAAAACGCAACATATCGATCTTCTCCACTTACCCAACCATCAGCTAATTGATCGGTGTCGGCAGAATAACCAGATCCTCGACCATCATCAATAAATTCAAAAGTGTTAACTGAAGCATCCATAATATCACCTGCTTGGTGAATCGTTAGTTCGCGTGAACCGAAAATAGTAGTAGCTGATCCGTTAGGACTTGAGAAACATCCTTTTCCAAAAATCGGAACAAATCCTAATTCGTTATTCCAGCCATTCACATAGAAATCATTAGCGCCATCATTGTCAATATCCACAACCACATTTTCATTCATGTCGATGTGCCAACCATTTGGGCCGTAACTAGTGTAATGAAGTTCTGCTTGTAAGCTAAGCGTAAGGCAGAGAGCGAAAGAAAAGAGTAATGCTTTTTTCATAGCAAGGGAGGTTTTAGGTTTGTAAAAAACAAACAGGTGATAGAATAAAAATTATATTAATATTGTCCAATGAATATATTAAAAATATTCATCAACTCAAAATATTCATTGGTATATAATTAAGTATGCCACTTTTGTACAAAAGGTTGCTTGAGGAATAATTTTTTTTTTCAAAAGATGAATATTATTCTAATGATCCCGATGGAATGGAAAGTGCTGTTTGAAGGAAAGTAATTTTAATTTGGATCGACATCAACATTTACCCTAACTCCCGAAAATCCTTTTGTTTTTTGGAGTTGATATTTTGCTTCAATGATGAGTCGTTTAGCATATAGGAGCCATTGGTTGTCTTTTTCCATTTTTAGAAAAATCTCTAAAAGGAATTGTCCTCGCACTCTAGGGATACCGGGAACAGCTGGGCCGATCATTCGATAACCTAATTTGTCTTTTAGAATTTTTGCAAAAATCTTAGTGCCTTCGTTGAGTAGTCGAGGGTCTTTATGTTTGAGTGTGATTTTTATTAATCGTTGAAAAGGAGGATAAGAAAATAGTTTTCGTTCTTCGACTTCACGATTAAAAAATCGTTGAAAATCATTTTTGATTACTTCACCCAAAACCGGATGCGCTACATTGAATGCTTGAATAATTACTTTTCCTCTTTTCTTTTTCCGACCAGCTCGGCCACTCACTTGAGTCATGAGCTGAAAACCTCTTTCGGTAGATCGAAAATCAGGAAAGGACATTAATTGGTCTGCACTTAAAACGCCTACGATTCCAACATTATCAAAATCTAAACCTTTAGTCACCATTTGAGTTCCAACTAATATATCAATTCTTTTTTCTTCAAAATCATTAATGATTCGAGCATGTGCATGCTTTGTTCGAACGGTATCAAAATCCATTCTAGCAATTTTTGCATCGGGCAAATAAATTTGTAACTCGTCCTCAATTTTTTCTGTCCCAAAACCTCGGATGGTCAAATTTCGATCACCACATGCTGGACATTCCTCTGGTAGTTTTTGTTGGAAACCACAATAATGACAACGCAGATTATTAAATGTTTTGTGATAAGTCAAACTGACATCACAGTTTTTACATTCTTGCACCCAACCGCAAGTCGTGCAGCGAAGCGTCGGGGCATAGCCTCTACGATTTTGAAAAAGAATCGCTTGCTCGCCTCGTTGTAAGGCTTCGGTCAATTCTTTGAGTAAAACAGAAGTAAAATGAGAAGACATTTTTTTTCGTTTCGTTTCATCTGCCACATCGACGATGACGACTTCGGGCATTTGGATTCCACCGTAGCGTTCTTTCATTTCGACCAAACCATATTTCCCTTCCTTCGCATTTTGATAGGTTTCGAGTGCAGGTGTGGCAGTTCCTAACAATACTTTTGCATCATATAAATGGGCTAGAAAAATAGCAGTATCTCGTGCATTGTATCTAGGTGCAGGATCATGTTGTTTGAACGAAGTATCGTGTTCCTCATCGACGATGATGAGTTTAAGATTTCTGAAGGGTAAAAAAAGTGCTGATCGTGCACCGAGTACGATGGGTTTATTTTTTAAAACTTCTTTCCATAAATCTACGCGTTCATTATTACTCATACGAGAATGATATACGGCAATGTCATCGCCAAAAATCTTTTGCAATCGAGCGACAATTTGAGTGGTCAAAGCAATCTCTGGAAGTAAGTATAAAACTTGTTCTCCTTTCTTGATTGCTTCTTCGATGAGTTCGATATAGATTCTAGTTTTTCCACTTCCTGTTACTCCATGAAGGAGCACGGTATTTTTATTTTCGTAAAATTCTTTGATGGAAGCAAGAGCGGAAATTTGATTTTGAGTTAATTCAAATTTCTCGACGACAGCTTCTGCATATTTTCCGACTCGACTAATTTCTCGATCATATAATTCGAAAATGGCTTTCTTTTCCATGGCCTTCAAAACGGTAGAATCGATACCAGCCATTTTGTACAAATCTTGTTTTCGAACGAACTGTTGCGTTTTATAAATTTGGACAAAAGCTAAAAGTGCTTCTGTTTGTTTTTGAGATCGAGAAGTGAGTTCGAAAGCTTCTTCGAGTAAGCGAGAATCACTTGCGTAAGGTTCTTGCAAACGAACACAACCAATTTTTTTCGGTTTATAATTTCCTTTAAGTTCTTCTTGGAGGTAAATTATTTTCTTTTCGAGTAAGCGATATAATAATGGAAAAACGGTTTTTTGTCCTAAAATTTTTTGGACATCATCTACCGTCAACTCATGTCGATTTCGCAAGGCTTCTGCAATTAAATATTCTTTGTCTTCCAACATCGAATAATCATCACTAAAAAAAGGACTGATGATGATTTTAGTTTCGCTACTCATTTTGAGTCCAGCAGGGAGTGCGGCGAGCATGACTTCTCCAAGACTACAACAATAATATTGAGACATCCAAGTCCATAATTTTAATTGGACTTCATCGACGATTGGATGTTGGTCAATGATGGAAAGGATTGGTTTTGGTTTAGTTCCTTCCTCAGGATGTTCGAGAATTTTATAAACTAGAGCGGAGTATAATTTCTTTTTCCCCAATTGCACTTCTACTCGTATTCCTGGTTGCACGACCTGAATCATTTCACTTGGAATAAAATAAGTATAAGGTTTAGGAACGGCTATCGGCAAGATGACCGAGGCGTAAGTTCCAGAAGATTGAATTGGATGAAAAGATTCGTTGCTCAAATGTTTTTAGTGTTTTTTATAGTGCGAAAATAGGCAATGAATATTATTTATTTTAGGGAAATTTCAATGTAATGATGAACGACTCTAGAGAATCGTCTTACTAAGGAAATAGTAAATGAAATATGAAGGACTTTTGTTGAGAGATTTAGATCTTATTTAAGACATATTAAAAAATTTCTTTTAAAGAATATCTTCTTTGGAGTAAATATTTAGTTTTTCGCTCAAAAAAAAAGTTCGATCATTTTTTTAATGATCGAACTTTTTTTAATGTTATTTATCCTTAAAATATTGTTGTAAAAACACCCCTAATTTCCCTGCACTTTTTCCACTATAAAAAACCTTCAACACTTTCTTGTCTGGCGAAATGACCACATAACTCGGATCACCGTCAGCATATCCTAATTGTTTTTTTAGGTATTCTTTTGGCGGAGCATCATCTTGTACATTCGTCCAGTTCATTCCATTATTTTTAGCGAAGGTTTTAACCTCGACGGATCGACTATCATTGTAGATACTGATAATATTTAAAGGATATTTTTTATAAAAACTTTGCAAGTATTTATTGTTTTGTGTGCAAGTTTTACAATCCATTTTTCTTAAATCAATAATGGTCACTTTGTCTAATTCATCGTGTAGATTGAATCTTCTTTTGTGGACATCTTTGATCGAAAGATTTGGAATCGTTTGTCCTTCTTTAAAACCTTCCGTGGTCGAAGCGGATTTTGCGGTAAACCAAATGATACTTCTCTTCTGTTGACTTTGTGCGGTAGAAGAGATAAAAAGTAAAAACATGATTGAAAATAAAAATCTCATGATTCGTTGTTTTTAGGATTAAGAAATAGGATAATCTTTTAAGTCAGTTCTTATGTTTAATCCTAATACTAACGAAGGTAAACTCATTGGCTACTTATTTTTTTGTATAATAATATCATATGGGGAAAAAGAAATCCCGAATTTTTGATCAATCAAAATTCGGGATTTCTTTATTTTTCTATTTAAACCTATGGTATAAAATGATCTTATTGTTTGACAATCTTTTGTGAGATTACCTCATCTTCCAATTCAATTTTTAAATAATAAACACCATTTGGAATGCTTTTAATATCCATTGAAAATCTAGAATTATTTAATCCTGTTTTCTCTAAGATTAACTGACCTTTTAGATTAAATAGAGAAAGGTTATTAAATTTAGCACTAGCTTCTGTTAATTGGATTGTTATTTTATCAGAGGCAGGATTGGGAGAAATAGTTACTTCATCATTGGCCAATTCTTCTAATGAAGTTGGTGGATCCCCTTCCCCTAAGTAAAATCGATACATATTTAAATCTTCTACTGTAGATTGTGAAAGGCCAGTCATAAAATATGCATAATCATTAATAACAAAAGAAGTAGGTGCCCAACGAGAAGTTCCTGGATGTGGAGGTAAGGAAGACCATTCATCTAGAATTGGATCATATTCCCAAAACTCTCCAGTAGGCATAAAATTATGATTATCTCCATCACCACTTAATACATAACCTTTATCATTATAGCTGAATTGAGTACCTGCTACTCGACCTTCGGCAGGAAGGGTAGCCATTTGATCCCATGCTTCTGATTGAGGATTGTATCGATACCATTCATCAAATATGTTGAGATTTCCATTGATACTACTTCCATGACCTAATCCAACATAGATGTAATTGCCAATGGCAAATTGGTATGGATGATGTCTTGGAAGATCAGGGAAATCGGGTTTTTCGGACCAATTATTGGTAGGCATATCATATTCCCACCAATCCTTTAAATTTCCAGAATCTCCATTTCCCATACCAATAAAAATCTTTCCTTGATTAGCGATAAAAGCAGGATGAACCCGTCCTGAACAAGGACAACTAGCTAGTTCTGTCCAGCTGTTATCGCTTGGATCAAATACCCATAAATCATTGAGGGCATTATTATTTGAATCTGATCCGAAACCAATGTAAGCTTTGCCATTCCAGGTATCTCCAATTGCGAAATCGCGACCTGCTCCAGGGAAATCATCTAGTTGAGTCCAAGTATCTGAAGTTGGATCGTATGAATAAAATTGATCAGATGGATTATTTTGTACATTACCAGTTACAGAATATCCTATCCCATTGATTGAAAAACCAATGCTGTGGTGACTTCTAAAAGGAGACTCGTTGAGGAGTTCCCATGTTTGGGCATTAACAGAAATAAGATAAGTAATTGAAAAAATTAAAGTGAATAGATATTTTGTCATATCGTTTTTTTTAGTTTAAAATTTAGTTGGTTCTTAAAACATAATAGGGAACAAACCTAAGGTAGAATAGTTTGTATTTAAAAAAGGAATAACGAATTTGTAGTCTAGCTTACAATGAATCTGATAGGATAGTAATGCGGAAGACTGAATTCATACTTCCTCCTTTTCTGTTTTCGAAATTTAAAATAGGTGTCTTGGTTTTTTCTGAATTTTTCAAGAAAAATCTAATGGGGAAATGTTATATCGGTGAGCGACTTTTTGAAACGCCCAATCAATCTCATTCTTGCGTGGAAAATAAGATTATAGGTAAATTGGAAAAAGAGTTCTCTCTTTCCATTTTTAGAAAAACCAACTTCCCTAAAATTGTAATATCTCCTGAGAATGATTATTTTCGTTCAATGAAATTACTTCCTTACCTCCTAATTATAAGTGGCTCATTTTTGCTGACCTTGATTGGTTGTAGTCATGATTCTACTCCAACTTCTGATGTAGAATTTACCGCTTTTTATCCTTCGTCAAAACCCTGTACTCGCTGGTGGTGGTTCGCTACAGAAATCAAAAAGCCTGACATCAAGTATCAGTTAGATTGGGCAAAAGAAAATAATTTTGGCGGGGTGGAAATTGCTTGGGTTTTTCCCTTACATCGCTATCAAAGTATGTATGCTCGATTGTATGATCGACATTATCCAGTTGATACGAGTGCGCAAAAATGGCTAAGTCCTGAGTGGTCAGAAATGGCAGCATACACCAAATTATATGCAGACTCAATTGGTTTGGCTTGCGACTTTACACTAGGAAGTGCTTGGCCAGTAGCAGGAAGTAATATTGGAAAAGAACATACGACGCAGATTTATGGAGACACCGCTTTTCGGCAAAAACTAACTTTCGCGTGGACTTGGCCAGAGAACCAATTAGTCATCAATCATCTTGATAGTAGCGCATTTAATCGCTTCGCAAAACCCGTAGGCGATGCGCTCCAAGATGCATTAAAAGGATCAAAGTCGGCCTTGTTTACAGACTCTTGGGAAATTAAATTGAATGGAAAAAATAAAGTGTGGACACCTGGTTTTGAAAAAACTTTCGAAGCAGAATTTGGCTATGATATTATTCCATTTATGGAAGATAGTCTTGATTTATTTCCAGATGTTCGTTACGATTATATGTTACATTTAGATGATTATGTGACCAATGGTTTTTATAAACCTTATGTCGAAAAATGCAAAGAACTAGGAGCCTATTCTCGTGTGCAATGTTTGGCTTCTCCGACTGATGTGATGACAACTTACTCCTTAGTCGATATTCCTGAAACAGAATCGATGTTAAATAATCCGAATTATTCTCGCATCGTTAGTTCGTCAGCTGCGTTGTCCTCTAAGCGATTAATTTCGAGTGAAACGTTCACTTGCATGTATGGATTTCCAGCAACCTATTTGCGAAAAGAACAAACAGCAGATTTGAAAATGGTAGCTGACGCCATGTTTGCGCAAGGGGTTAATCATCATGTTTATCATGGAATGCCTTACAATCCAAAAGGCGTAGATTCGATGGACTTTTTTGCCACAACTTATTTTGGACCAGGTGGAAGCTTGGAACCTGAATTACCTGCTTTTAATGCTTATATGGAAAAAGTTTCGGGCATTTTACAAAAAGGAAAAACGTATTCAGATGTCGCCGTTTACATTCCTTACGAAGATGGTGTGATGAAAGGAGCTTATCCTCCAGAGCGACAACGTGTTTGGGTTTGGGGAGAATATGAATTGCGATACATTTTCCCTCCGAAGGAAACGGAAGGGTATCATCCACTTTGGATCAATCGATATTTTTTGGAACAAGCTAATTTTCAAAATGGAAAGTTGATTGTTGGGGATGCACAATTTTCTTTGCTTTATATTGATGTGAAATACATGGATGTTCGAGCGTTGCAACGAGTGTTAGTTTTAGCTAAAAAAGGTTTACCTGTTTGCTTGAAAAATTTCCCAAAACAACCTGGGAAAGTTAAGGTGACAAAATATAAAGACCTCTTAAATGAATTATCTTCCTTGTCAAATGTTTCCAAGGATTTTCAAAAAGTGGTGAATCATCCACCTTTAATTCAAGGAGATGATTTGCCAGAATATTGGAGTAGGGTAGCAGCAGATGGAACGCATTATTTATTTTTGGCTCAGCTGCCTTCGAAGGATTTGAAGTATCCAATTTACTCAGGACAGTCGTTGATGGAGCAATCTGATTTTAAAGAATTGAAGATTAATGTTTTGGGGGAAACGATGACTCAGAAATTTGAATTTAAACCTTATCAATCTTTGATGTTGAAGATTTCTCCAAAAGGAAAAATTGAAATGCTCGATATTTCGTTTGTTCCAAAAGATCCGATTGTTCGACCAAAGGAAAAACAAAGAATGAATTTCTAGATAGAACGTAACATAAATAGCACGTGGTGGTCTGCTTTAGCTGACCTGAAAAAAGGAGTAAAGCATTTTTTTTAAGTTAAAAATGTTTACGTATACGTCGATATACTCCTTTTGCAGGTCACTTAAAGCAGACCACCACGTGTTATAAAAAAAGACAATAAATTTATGCGAAATATATTACTCCTTTTTATTCTGATTTTTAGCCAAGTAAATCTCTTTTCCCAAGATTACAATATCGTTGATTTTGGAGCAAAACCAGATGGCAAAACGCTCAATACGACTGCCATCCAATCAGCCATAGATGCTGCCACCAAAAATGGAGGAGGTCGAGTACTCATCCCAAAAGGCAAATTTCTCACCGGTGCATTTTTTTTAAAAACAGGAACAGAGTTACATTTACAAAAAGAAGCAATCATTCTCGGTAGTACGAATCCAAAACATTATTTTAAACTCAATCGATGGAAAGCATTGGTCATGTCCGATAATCAAAACGATATTTCCATCACCGGTCACGGAGAAATAAATGGACAAGGTCGGGAGTTAGCATTGCACATCGATAGTTTATTTTACGCAGGACAAATTGATAGTGCGCAATATAATTTTGTAGAAAAGAGACCTAAATATTACCTGCGACCACAGCTCATTGAATTTGTCAGTTGCAAAAAGATAGTGATCAAAAACGTCACGCTTCGCAATGCAGCATGCTGGGTGCAGACCTATGATAAATGCGAAAATATTATTATGGATAATGTCCATACCGAAAGTGATGCTTACTGGAATAATGATGGAATCGACATTCAAGATTGCAGAAATGTTCGCATCACCAATTGTTTTGTCAATTCTGCTGACGATGGAATTTGCATAAAATCTCAGTACGAAGATTATATGTGCGATAGCATTTATATTTCGAATTGTACCGTTCGGTCGAGCGCGAGTGCGATCAAATTTGGAACAGTTTCGCATGGCGGATTTAAAAATGTAGTGATAAAAAATATTAAAATTTACGACACTTTTCGTTCAGCGATTGCGATTGAAGTGGTCGATGGAGCGGTACTTGAAAATATCTTGATTGATAGTATCACGGCAGTCAATACAGGCAATGCAATTTTTATTAGACTCAGCGAAAGATCGAAAAAAAAGAAAATGGGGATTTTGAAAAATGTCATAATAAAAAACGTAAAAGTAGAAGTGGCTTTCGAACGACCTGATTATAAATATGAGATACGAGGCCCTGCGTTGCCATTTTTTCATAATACATTTCCTTCTTCCATTACGGGTATTCCAGGCTTTCCGATAGAAAATGTGAGGCTCGAAAATATTGAAATTATTTACCCTGGAAAAGGAAATAATGGATTGGCGAATGCACCACTTTCAAGACTTGATCAAGTACCTGAAAAAATAAAATCATACCCAGAATTCTCGATGTTTGGAGAATTACCTGCTTGGGGTTTTTATGTGCGACATATGGACGGACTCACGATGAAGAATATTAAGTTGACGATCAAAGAACCAGATTATCGGCCCGCTTTTGTTTTTGATGATGTACAAAATCTCGAAATAGAAAACTTGAAAATCGAAGGAGAGAAACAAGAAAAATATATTATTTTGCATAATACTAAAAATGTCAAGGTTGAAAATCAAACAGTTATTTTAAAATTATAATTATTTCAAACTATGCAAAGACTTCTAATTTTTATGATTGTTTTTTTTACTGGCTGTCATCAGTCGGGAGAAACGACGCATGAATTGGAGGAGTTTAGATTGCAAGGAAAAGGTGTTTTATTAACCACACGATTTACTTCTTTCGAGGAGTTTAAAAAAGAAGTTCAAATTGAATATTCAGAGGATAAAAAATCATGGGTGCGCTTAACTCATCATAGCAACGACCAAAAAATTTCCAGTATTTTAAAATTAGGAATCAAAGAATCGGATATTGTTGCAGTTAGAGATGGCGGGATTTTAGGAAAAGTAAAGTTAGTTTTAACTCAACCATATTTTGCGATTCATCGAGATGATATTTTACGATTTTATATGTTGACAAGAAGGAGGCATAGAATATTTGGAGGAGGAGATGTTGCGTTTTATGATATTGCGGAGACAATGATGAACAATATTAATGCAACTGATTTAGATAAGATACCAGAAAAGGATCTTTCTCAAAAAGGGTACATCAATACTTTCAATCATGCTAATTCTCAAGCTTTGATGACAGCAGTTTTTTCTGAAAATTTAGCTGACTTTATTGCGGATACTCATGAGCGTAGCAATATGCCTGAATTAATTTCAGGAAAATTTACTGCCGAGCAATTAGCCGATATTAAAAATGGACCGGTAGATAATTATGTTGATATTATAAATAATGAATGGGGGCAAGAATTAGGAAAACTGTTAAAAAAGAAACACCAGATTACTCGGGAGACGGTTTGGACATCTGAACTGTTAGCTAATTGTTTAAATGATTTACAAAGTTATTATAGTTGGGTCTTTCAAATTGGATTTGAACCATTTAAACCTAGTGATGATTTGATGATTAAGTTTTCAAAAAAAATAAATAAGGTGATGGAAAGTACAGCAGGATTGCGGTAAATTCTATTTTTTTATTTTGATCAATTTATATTGATATTGAGGTAACGCATCCTCTCCAATTTTATAAGATGCTTGGATTTCTTTAGCTCCGATTACTTGCCATTGATCTAATTTGTCCAACCAATCTTTATCTATTTTTGCGGCAAGTAAATCTGCATCTGTCAAATTTGCACCGGTCAAATTTGCGCCATTAAATACAGTCGTAATCAAATTGGCTTTGGTAAAATTAGCATTTGCTAAATTGGCTCGACTTAAATCGGTTTCCAATAAATTCGCATTGATCAAATTCGCATCTGTCAAAAAAACATTGCTCAAATTGGCCCAACGTAAATCTGCTCCAGTCAAATTAACTTTTCTCAATTTAGCATTAGCTAAATTAGCTCCATTTAAAAAAGCTCCAACTAGCTCAGCTGCTTGAAATTCTGCCCATTGCAAATCTGCATTTTTAAGATTAGTTTCGTTTAATTTTGCTTCACTTAAATTAACTTTTTGCAATGATGCTTTTTCTAAAATCGCTTGGTTAAAATTTACCCCAGCTAAATTTGCTTGATCAAAATTCGCTTCCCTCAAATTTGTATTACTCAAATCAGCATTTGCTAAATCAGCATTTTTTAAGTCTGCTCCGACAAAGGAAGTCTTCGATTTTATTTGATTAAAAGAACTAGAGTCAATTTTCATTTTTGCTAAGGACAATAAAAGTTGTCCTCGCTCAGGACTCCATCTTTTCTCAGAAAATTTTTCTCCATCAAAATATTGGTAAGGTTCAAATGAATAGTTCAAGGCAGCAATCCGTTCAATCATTTCATCACTCAATATTCGTTTTGGATGGCTTTTTAACTCTTCTTCAATTTTGTCAAAAAGGTTATTCATTAAAACTAGTGAATTACTTTTTCGAGTAGTGGCTTCCAATTCGAATTGTTCTGCTAATTTTTTATGTTGCTGCTCCTCTTGGATTTTGGAAAATTTATTTTGTTGAAAAAATAAAAAACTACCAGCAAATCCTCCTGCAAGAATAAGCGATAAGGTTACAATGGAACGAAGTGATTTTTGTTGGAGAGTATTTGATGTGGATGATTTTTTTCTCCAAACATACATAATTAATAATCCTAATAAAACGATGGTAAGGCAAGCAATAAATCCAAGTAAAAAAGAAAAATTCTTTTCCAAAGAAGGTAGACGAAGGAAGCCTAATGTCCAACCTAGAATACCGCTAAGGATAATACCAATTAGAAAATTTCTTTTTTCTTTCATGCTCCAATAATAGTTTTTCCGATGGAAAATTGATGTAATAAATTCTGGAGATAAAGTTAGATGAAAATGTGGAAAAAATTGATGGTCTGTTAAATAAAAAGGATTGGTGAATATTATGTCGGTAGGAGTTGCGTGTTGATTTTTTCGAAAGGAAATGAAAAATGAAGATATCTGGAATGGATGAAAAAAATTGTCAAACGATATAAATTATTTTCTACTATAAAAGTGAAATTTTCTATTCAGTCTTATGGAGATACTTTAAGTTGTTATCTCGATAAGGTTGAATAGAAAATTTTATTTTTTAATTATTCTTTTTTTGCGCCTTATAATTTTGTTTTGATTGCTTGTAAAATAATAAGGGTTATAGTCACTCCAAAAACTAGTGTTTCAAGAAAGAATATACGACTCGATAGAACTAAGTTGCTGATGGAATCAGTTTGCGTTGTAAATGCATCAAAAGCTAAATTAGGTGAAAACCAAAACATAAATATATTTACAATAACTAATATAAGTCCAATTGAAGCGGTGGCAAATATGCCAAATAGGATACCATCCTTGAAGTTGTAGTTATTTCGCTTGTCAGTATCTTGAGCATCTAATCCATATCGTAAGACGCCGAATAAAGCGATGAATTTTAAGAATTTTAAAACTAAAGGATTACCAATCATTAACTGAGCTGCAACTAAAAACATGGCAATTCCAACTCCACCTAATATTCCAAAAAGGATAGCCTCATTAGTGCTACTCAAGTCTTTCGTTCTCATTTCTTTATTGGTGTTTACTGTTCTTAGATGTTTATATTGGTTTCTTTCAATATCAATGGAACGAGGATTTCTATTTATTTGCATCATTGTTATTATTTTTTGAGGAGTGAAGGTTGATATTACTTTAATCCTATTAATTATATTAGTGAACCTTCTTGCTTGGGGGAGAACAAGTTCTAATTGGTTAGTTGCACAAAAATTGAGCCTTAATAATTTCTATTCAAGGCCTTCTAAGAATCCACCTCCTATGTTAATAGATGCTTTGTCTTTGAGCTTAATAATTGTAAAAAGATGAGTGTTGTTTGAATGATAAGATAGTTATGTAGAAGTTCTATATCTACTTTCCGATACAAGAAATTGACATGAGTTATAAAATTTTGAGACCCAGTATTTTGTAATTTCTATTTATTTAGTGGTATACACCATATCAATTTGCAGGGAATATGCCAATTGTTGCCATAGATATAGATGGAGGAGAATCGGGTTTACCAACACTTGATAAACTATGGAGTGATGGGTTAACAAAATTGACTCTGATTGCTGCTGGAGCTATTAAAAGAAAAAGTCTTGATCTGGCAGGAAGTATTTTTAAAGCTGGGAAAAAGAAGGTTATCGAAGATGTTAAGACTTTAAAACGTGGAATTATTATTAATGTAAAAATTAATAATACGGGAGTAGAACAGAAAATTTCATTTTTAGTTTTAAGAAATACTAAAGGAGAGATAGGAATTAAGGCATCATCTAATTTTTATCTTATTACTAATTATAACCCAGTAAAAGGTACTCTTCAAGGACTATCAGAGGAAATTAAAGAAATAGTACCTGATAGTGAGAAGCATAAACCTTCTTTTGAACTTACAGGAGGCATTGTATTTAGCCTTGAAGAGGCTCTTAACATTGATGAATCTGAATATCCTATTGAAGTAAGTGGATTTTTAGTGGAAGCATTACATAATTCAGAGGATATTGGCGACTTGACAAGTGAACTTATTAATGCGCTTGATGCAAATGGTGAAGCTGAACTTTATTTAGAAAAACAAGGGATTGGTTTTGGAGGGAAAGTCCAAGCTAAGCAGCATCTTGTGCGTTTATGTTACCCGTTGCGACCCCTCCTAATGCCATAGTTTTTGGATCTGGCTATTTAAAAATACCCGACATGGTCAAAGCTGGAATTTGGATGAATGTGATTTCTATCATTCTGCTTAGTTTGATTGTGTTTTTTGTTTTGCCTGTATTCTGGGGTTTTGTTCCAGATCAATTTCCAGATATTTTTAAAAAGTAGTAGGTGGGGGATTTATTTGCCCAGTACAAAAAATACTATGTGTTGATTATCAAATAGTTAGGTGAGTAAAGGTATAAATGAGGTACATTTTTTCCTTTACTCACCTTTTAATATGATTTGTTGGACAAGAAATATTAATTAAGATTTTAAAATCCCCAAATGCAAAATTCTCCCTCCCGTCTGATTTATTGGACTCACACTTTTACCAATCACCACACCATCTTCAGGAGCAAAATATTCCTTCACTACATCACCAAAAATATTTCTCATAGTAGCAATGAGTTCTCCTTTTTTCACCATTTGAACGACCTTCGGATAAACGGTCATAATTCCGCCCGTATCAGTATAAATCCAATAAGAACTTTTACAAATGATAGTCTCCTCTTCAGGTTCATCATATTCACAATCTTGCATATCGAAATGTCCCAACACATTATAAATCCCCGTTAGTCCATCTCGAATCAAACCTTTTTGGAACGTATTTGGATTTCCGACTTCAAGCGTAATAGCTTTGATTCCCATTTCGTCAGCAGTACCCCGAAGCGTTCCATCACTTGGGGGATTATGAACAATGATTTGAGCGTTTTGCAGCTGAGCCATTTTGCGAACAGTTTCATCTCCCATATCAGCTCGGATATAGTAAGAGTTAACCCGACCATTACTAGCTGTATGCAAATCAATCAAGTAATCAAATTCTTTGATGAGTCGATTTACAACTCTCCACGCATAGATTTGACTAACTGTTCCGTTAGGTTTACCAGGCATGATGTGATTGAGGTCTGTTCCGTCAATAAACCTTCTTATTTTTCGATGAAGCGAAGGCATATTAATTACTGGAACACCTACAATTGTTCCTCTCAATTCGTCTAAATTGAGTTCTTTAAAAAGACGTTGGATAACTGGAATACCATTCAATTCATTTCCATGAACAGCAGCAGTTAATCCCAAAACTTTTCCTTCTCTCTTCCCTCTAGCTACCATGATAGGAATATGAACGGGTACACCAATTCCATCCGTCACTAACTTTAACCAATATCTCGAAATCGTT
Organism: uncultured Saprospiraceae bacterium; assembly: GCA_937981555.1. Taxonomy (GTDB): domain Bacteria; phylum Bacteroidota; class Bacteroidia; order Chitinophagales; family Saprospiraceae; genus CAJQQY01. Next base: position 20,575 of record CALJOK010000094.1, on the reverse strand, counting down.
CCACGTTCAATTTCTTCTACTTTTAATTCTTCTATAAATTTTGCATTCTCTTCAGTTTGATATAGCATTCTTTTTTATTATTTTAAATCTGATAAAATTCCAAATTTGGTCTGTCGTTGCTTTGATTAAAGGCTTGCCTTGTTGCTTTTCCATCTGAGGAATACCGCCAATGCTAGTCGTGTTTATTTCTGAAAGTATTCTTTTTCCATCATCACCAACCAAGGTATCAACGCCATACATGACGATTCCTAATTTTTCCAAAGTTGGATTAATTCGGTTGACAATTTTTATTTCATCTGCTTCTGCTTCTGCAAAAGTAGAGCTGCCTCCCATTGATACATTGCAAATCCAAGAATCCTTGGGAGGAAGACGAAGTGATGCTCCAATTGTTTTTCCATTGACGACAACTATACGTTTATCTCCTTGCGAAACATTTTTTAAAAATTTAACTCCCAAGTATTCGATCTTAGTATTTTTTAATTTTTGGAAAAAATCATCCAACGATATTTCATTTTTTCCTTCCCAAACTTTCTCTCCATCAATTCTCACAATTCCTCTTCCACCATAATCTCGAAACGGTTTTAAGACGATTGGAAACTGCTGAGAAAATTCAAGAATGTCTTCCTCTGATTTACAAATTTTCATCGGAGCGCAAACTTCTGGGAAGTTGAATAAAAATTCTTTACTACCTGTTTCATAAATTCCATCAGGGTCATTGATAAATATTTGATTCGGAAATTTATGTTTTAAAAAAATTAAAAATGGCTTCGACAAGGGCGGTGGCATTCGTAACCAAACTGCATCGTAACCAGCTACATTTTTTCTTTGCAAATCATTTTGATAAGATTTTCCTTCAGGAGAAAATGCGAAATCTTCTTCTACTTTACTCACCAATAATTCCGTGGAAGTATATTTTTTAAAAAAAGAATCATTCAAAGTATTTGCTCGTGTGGCAACATCAATTTGTTCGCAGCGAGAATGTTTTCGCATACTTAGCAATAATGAATATATAGAATTTTCCGAACTATGATTCGTATGGTCAGTCAAAACTAATACCTTTAATTTTTGCATCAGTCCAATTTTATTTCATCAATTAATCCCTCATCATTATTGAGGCTTTTAAATAACTTCATGCGAAATTTTCCATTTTTATTAACCAACGTTTTTGCCATCTTATCAATAGCAACCATGGAAAGTACTGTCTGGATATAGGCTTCAATCAAGTCGTCCAAACCAATTCCAAGTTTGTTGAAATCTCGTCTGTCCATCAAAACCAAACGACTGGTATCGCTTCCCCATGAGCCATCAGAATTTTTGATCGAGAGATTTGTTCCTAGCATAGCCCAACTATCTGTTCCACTTTCAATATTATCTACCAAAGGTTTTTCTGCTCGCCTTGCATAGGTGCATAGCGGTCGGATTCCATTTTCAGTCGAGCTAACCATCATTCGAATATCTGCAACAAAACTGTGGTTTTTTTGATTGGGAACAGTTCCTACATGGTATAATTTCCCAGTAGCAGTCGTGCTCGTCCAATTATAATTTCCAATCAAACTTTGGACAATAAATAAATCATAATCAAATTCCATTGCCATAAAATTTTCCAACTCTTCTTCATTGACAATAGTGTAAACGCCTTGACCTGCATTGCTATACGGAACTTTGACTACAGCATGTCCACCCATCTTTTTTACCCAAAGAGGCACTTCGTTTTTACTGACATCCCAAATCGTTTCGGGTGTATTAATTTTCAAACCAGCTTCTTGAATTTCTGCATTAAAAATATCGTAAGCTTTAGCTGCCACCATTTTATTTCGACCACCTGCAAGGCAAGCAATCGTAGGATTTAGGATTCGAGTTTTGGAGTGAAGCGGCAGTCTATTCCAAGGCTTCTGCGTTACATATCTGAACGCAGCGCGAATGGGAACAAACGTGCCGTCTTCGATCCGAACATACATGACCCCATCCCTAAACTCTACGGGAGGGTCAGTATCATTTTGGTAAAAAGGAACATAATAAACAGGCTCTTTCATTACATCAGCGATCACTTTTGCATAGCCTGAGACCTCCATTGGGTTTTTATCATACAGTACAGCCAAACGACCTTTGACTTTTATTCGGAGGTTTTTGAGATAAGGTTTGAAGGTGCGCTCAATCATCGTTCGATAACTTCCTTGCTCTTGATTGTCATCCATCAAAGGCATAGATTTTTGACCTGACGGACAAGAGTTATTTTCGATGACGACCATTTGTCGTTTGCCACTTGCGGAAGTTACATTGAGTAAATCTGCTCCTCCCCAAACAAAATATTTGGATTTGTAATTGAGAATTTCTCGTAATTTTTCTGCATTCACCGTCGGGTGCAAATGGCAGTAACGTGCAATGATTCTTTCTTGTTCTAAGTTGAGGAAAAAATTAATCATTGGGTGAATCGTCGCATTTAAGGCTTTCGGGTACCAATGGTGGTGTGCCTCGAATTCACCAGGCTGAATGACCGTAGCCATTCGTTGAGTTTGTAAACTTGTCATGTCGTTCGGATAATTTAATTCTTAGTCTTTTTAAATTTAGAAAAGACTTGAGATTGATTTTGCCACTCGATTGGGAGTGATTTTTTTGAGTTTAAAATTGGCGCAATTTAAAGGAGAGATTCTGAAGGAATTCTGAAGGAATGGATATATATCGAAATATTTATTTCTATTGTTTGTATTTCTATTGTTTGTATTTCGATTTTTAGAAATTCGATAAACTAATGAGTAGGATCAAAAAAAAGGAATGCTTTTGCAAGCATCCCTTTTTTTATTTTTCATTTAGAAAATAACTAATAGTCGTAATCATCTTCTGTATCTTTCTCCTCCTCTTCATTTTTATCTTTTTTCTCCTTAAAATCTTTACTGAAGTCTATATCCAATTCATCTTCAAAAATATAATCTTCCTCCTCTTCTTCCTGTAAACCTTCCTCCCAATCATAGTCATCATCTTCCTCCTCTAGCCAATTATTTTGATGTCGATATTTATCTTTTTTTTCTTTTCTTTTTGTTTTTAAAGGAATTTCATTAGATGAATTTTTATTTTTCTCTTGACCTTTAGTTGGGTCGGTTTGCCGTATCATGACGTTATTTTTTTGGTTTCAAAAGTAAATTTATATTGTAAGTTGGTAGGTAAATCTGAAGAAATTCTGAAGATTGGATTATTCAGCGTTTATTTTTTTCAATCAGATTTATTCAGATTTTATTCAAAATTCATTTCCATATTTGTTTGGTAGTTAATTATTTCAGCAAGTAAAATACTTTGCCTATGCCTGTAATAAAAAGATTTGTAATCAATAAATATCTCGAAGATTCTGAAGGAATAGATGAGCATTCTCCATATTTCAATCCTAATTATTCGGAGGAAGAAGAAATAGTTTTTGAAGAAAAAAGAATACCGACTATATCTTTTTTTGAAAAATGGAAGACGATTCTAAAATCATTTTCCCAAAATAAATAAATTCAGATTTACTTCAGAATTAGATTCTAATATTGTTTTTGTAAATCAAGAATTTTGAAAAACCCACCGATGTCGGATGATGCTCAATTCCATCCGATATCTTTTTTTGAAAAGAAATTGAATTTATCCTTTTCTTCAAAATTAATTCAGAATTAGAGTTGTACTTGGGCTTGTTTTTAGAACAAAATTTATTTTTTAAAAATCACGAATAAACTTACAATGGAAAATAATTCAACTGCAATTAATCGCTACTCAGACGAAGAACTTTTGGAGTTCAAAGAATTGGTGGAGCAAAAGGTAGAAGGCTCTAGAAAACAACTTCAATCAATGGAAGATAGGGTCGCAAACATTTCAGAGTCAAGTGGGAACGATGGAGATTGGATGGATGATTCTTCCAATATGCAAGACCTTGAAATGTTGAATGCCATGGTTGGACGACAACATAAACATGTTCGTGATTTGGAAAATGCTTTGATTAGAATTAACAATAAACGATTTGGAATTTGTGTGGTATCAGGAGAATTGATTGACAAAAGGCGATTGATGGCAGTACCAACTACTACCAAATCTTTGGCAGCAAAAACTACGATTCCTGAAAAAATGAAACGGGAAGCGATACAAAAGAAAAAGTCAACTAAAACTAAAGCACCGGCCTCTTTTTCAAAAATAATAAAAAGAACTGGAGGTACTTTATCATCAAAACCTACATTAGAAAAAGATAATTTTTTCGATGATGAAGACGATGATAAAGATGATGATTTTAATGAAATAGAAACTATTGATTTAGATTCAATAGTTGACGAATCTATTGAAACTAATGATTAACTCAATAATATAATTTAAACTTTTTTGTCTGCTTTAGGGAGATACCGTTTTTTAACTTCTGGGGTATCTCCTCGAGGTAGGATAAAAAATTTAATAGCTTCTAGAGATAAGAATTTCTGGAAGCTATTTTTTTATTTCTATTCTCTACCTTAGCTTTCAAGTATCAGGAATTATAAATTATTACTGCAATGAAATTACTTATCATAGAAGACGAACAGGATTTGCTAGATTTGATGCTTCGATATTTGAAGCGAGAAGGCTACGTTTGTGAATCTGCTAATACTTTTAATGAAGGCTACAAAAAGATCAATAATTACGAATATGATTGTGCGGTCATTGATTTGAATCTGCCAGGAGGTGATGGATTGAAGTTGGTAAATATTCTTCGAGAGGATAATACAGAAGCAGGCATAGTGATTATTTCTGCAAGAGATACAGTCGATGATAGAATTTCGGGATTAGAAACTGGAGCAGATGATTACTTGACGAAACCCTTTAATCTTTCTGAACTCAATGCTCGAATCAAAGCAGTTTTGAGAAGGAAGACCAACCAGTTTAGCCAAGAGTTAACCTATGGAGATTTAGTCATTAATATGGATGAAAGAAAAGTTATTGCCTCAGGAGCAGAACTCAAATTGACCAAGAAAGAATATAATATCCTACTCTATTTGGCTAGGAATAAAAATAGAGTCGTGACGAAAGATAGCATTGCTGAACACCTTTGGGGCGACTATATGGATGATGCGGTTTCCTTCGATTTTATTTATGCGCATGTCAAAAATTTGAGAAAAAAATTGGCAGAGAATGGCTGTGGCGATTTTCTAAAAACAGTCTACGGTATCGGCTATAAATTCCAAACCAATTGAAACGAATAAAACCATTATATTTTATTCCTGTCTTGTTGGCGATGATTGTCGCAGCAATTTTGATATGGAGTTTTTTTCCTGTTGAACTTTATGTGAAAGCAATATTTTCTATTGCCGTTCCTACTATTATTATAGTTATTGGTTTTCGAATAATTACTTTTCAAAGGATTCAAGTTATTAGAAATCAACTCTTTCAAATATTTCAAACACTCGAAGAATTTGATGTGGACGAACCAATGAAAATGAAATTTGAAGAATCTCCTTTTCCCATATTTAATGAGTTGAACGAATACCTCGTGGAGTTAATTGATAGAATTAGAGGGAATTACCAAGCTAACAAACAGTTCACCCAAAACGCTTCTCACGAGTTGCAAACACCTTTAGCAATCATCAAAGGTCACATAGAAATTTTGTTACAATCTCCTCGTATTGGAGAAAAGGATTTCGAATCGTTGGCTATCGTTTTGCAAAACACCAATCGGTTGTCGAAGTTAAATAGTGCTTTGATTTTATTGTCAAAAATTGAACACCAACGATTTTCTGATATGGAAAAAGTGGATTTTAGAAAAGTAGTGGAAGAGATTCTGAATAATTTTAAAGACTTAATTTCGATTCAAGAAATTCGAATAGAAAAAAATTATAAAGGAACATTTGAAGTGAAGATGAGTGAGACTTTAGCAGAAATATTAATTGCTAATTTGATTCAAAATGCGATTCGTCATAATGTTGAAGATGGTTTTATCGACTTGAAAATTACGGAAAAGGAATTCTCAATTAGTAATTCAGGAGTTCCTCCAAAAATGAAAATGGAATCGCTTTTTAAAAGATTTAAAAGAGATTCAGAAGTAGAAGAAAGCTTGGGGTTAGGACTTTCGATTGTGAAGCGGATTTGTGAGCAGTCGGAATTAACGATTAATTATGGTTATGGAAATGGAAAACATGAATTAATAGTTTCGAAATATTCGAAATAGTAGAATTTCGATGGCTAGATAGAACTAGTTGGTCTTTGAGTGCCTTATTAATTCTAATCATGCTGAAGATATTGTAGTGTTCTAGGGTAGTGTCAAGTATTTTACGAAACCTCTGATTGCAGAGTCTTTTAGAATACTAGACTTGTTTTCTTATTTACTTTCCAATACAGGAAATATAGATGTGTGTGCTTTATCTTACATTTGTTTATTGGATCCGTGCCATGATTTAGATCCTCTTAAAATTACAAGTGGAAGTACAGATCCGAACGCAAACACCTCTAGATTGGTTATTGACCAGTGGTTAGAAGATAAAGGATTGCCACCATTAGGGCCTAGTGACTGCGGAGGTTATAATACATGTCTCTGTAATGAACTTGAAACTTATTTTGAAGCAGAGTATCAGGTTTGTGCTCCATGTTTGAATACTTTTACATCAGATGAAACAAGTGATTCATATAATGTAAATAACGATAATATAGAATTGGTATATTCGAAATACTATTTATCAGAATTTGATGTAATAGTATCTCCTAATCCGTTTCAAGATAAAATCAATCTTGAACTTTATATTGGAGAACAAAGTGATGTAAAAATACAGGTTGTAAATGTTCTTGGAGAAGTCCAATGGGCAGAAGAGCATTCAGTCAATAAAGGACAAAGTGATTTTGAAATTAATCTTGATAGTGGATTATCATTAGGTATTTATTATATCTATGTATCAGATTCCAATGGAAATCAAACTGTTAAAAAAGTGGTACATACTTCTAATTAAGTTTTGATTTCGTTATCTTGAATAATAATTATTTCATTTAAATACTAAAGCCTACTTAATGAAAGTAGGCTTTAGGTTTTTATACCTAAAAGATATTGAATAATATTAGATTTTATATTGGTTTTTTGTTTTTGCTTCTGTCGTTCATCTCAAACGCACAGACATTTCATTTCTCTACTTATAAGGCTAATAATCCAAGTGGAGGTGCAGAGTTTGGGACATTTGATATTTCTAATTGTAGTTATACATTAATAGGTGATAATAATTCTCTTTATTTATCAGATATTAGTTTTTTTAGTGATGGGAGTCTTCTTACCATAACCCCCCTTGTTATGGGAAGCCTTCCTGCAAATACCTTTTGGATGGTAGATTTTTACCCCAATATTAGTCCTCTCTTTTATGCATTAGAAGGAACGGGAAGTAATCTTTCTGATGATGATGGAGTAGGGATGACTTGCGGCCCATCTGGGAATTTATATATATCTGGAAAAGGAATTAGTGTTTACGGAGGTGGATTTACTCCACCAACCTACCTTGGAGACTTGCCTCCAACAATGGAATCTCAAGGTGACATTACTTATCGAGAAGGAAATTTCTATATATCTACAGTTGAAAATACATTAGTGGAGGTAGATTTGAATAATCCTATGAATAGTAGCGTTGTATTTGAATTTCCACAAGGTACTCCTCCTATTCATGGATTAGCCACAGTTGAAATAGATTGTGATAGTTTTATTACCTACGCTTCTGGATTAACTGCAACTGGTTCTATTATTTATGAAGTAGATTTTATCAATCAAACTCTTATTGAGGTATGCCAAATTGATAAATTTATTTTAGGATTGGCTTCCATGTCTGAATGTTTTATTCCAGAATGTGAGGTGCTAGTTGACCTTGATTCAGATGATAGTTCAGGAGCAATAGATAATGATTATGAAGTAGGAATAGTTTGTACTCCACCTGTTGCAATTGCAGATGCAGACGTTTCAGTTTTTTCCGAAACAGATATTGTTGATTCAATAAAAATATGTATTAATAATTCTTCATCATTGGAAGAATACTTAACCTCATCAATTGTAAATACTGAATTAACTATTATTGGTCTAGGAACATCATGTATTACTATAGTAAATAATGGAGGTGCAAATGTAGTCGATTTTGAAAATGCATTAGCTAATATTTTATATCACAATGATATGGCTCCGCTAATATTAGGAACTAAAAGTATCGAGGTGATAGCTTATTCAATAGGATTAGAAAGTGAGCCAGCAATATCAAATATCCTTCTTAATAATTCTGAAGTTTATTTAAATTATGACTCCACAAATGTTTCTTGTTATGGTAATGCAGAAGGAGAAATAACTGTTGAATCTTTTGGAGGTTTCTCGCCTTATAATTATCAATGGAATACAAATCAGATTACTGAAACAATCACCCCATTAATAGCAGGTACATATCAAGTAACGGTAACAGATAAATATGGGTGTACAGCAACTGAGGTAATGCAAATTACTCAACCAGATACATTAAGTGCATCTATAAATATATTAGGGAGTTTGACCATTTGTGATAGTTCAGCTCAATTGACAGGTATGGGAAATGGTGGTCTTATTCCTTATCAATATAATTGGAATACAGGAATAAGTACTCAAAGTATTGCTGGAGTAGGAGCGGGAGCTTATGCATTAACTATTACAGATCAAAATGGATGTGAATCTTATTCTGAATTTCAAATCAATGAAGGTATTTCTGTAATGGTTAATCAAGAAATATATTTATGCGAAGGGGAGACTATACTAATTGATAATGAATTATATTCTTCAGATACTACTATCTATGAGGTTTTCAATTTTGATAATGGTTGTGATTCAACTCATTGCTATATTTTAGAATTTGGAGATATTGTATATTCTAATTTTTCTGAAGAAATGTGCCAAGGGGATAGTTTTAGTTGGAATGGAGAATTACTTTATTCTGATACCATAATCACTTCAAATTATATCTCATTGAGTGGTTGTGATAGTATCGTGGAATTGACTTTAGATGTGTATGATTTTGTACCAATAACTTTTTCTACTTCAGGAAGTTTATGTAATAATGGAATTGTTGAAATTTTTGTGAATCAATATGATAGTTATTCTTGGTCAACAGGAGAGACAACACCAAACATCTATATCATAGATGAAGGAACTTATAACATTACAATTACGGATAGTAATAATTGTGAGTTTTTAGATGAAATAGAAATAACCAATGATCCTTTAGAAGTTATTTATCAACTCAATGAACCATCATGTTATGGGTTTACTGATGGACTAATTCAAATTGATTCGGTGATAGGAGGAACAGCTCCTTTTCTTTATTCTATTGATAACGAACCTTTACAACAATCTTCTTTATTTGAAAATATATCATCAGGCGATTATTTACTTTCAATAGAAGATGTAAATGGATGCCAAGAAGAATTAGAAATCATAATCAATCAACCAGTAGAATCAATATTAGAAATTCAAAACTATTATGAGATTGATTTAGGTGATAGCCTCGAACTTCAGTTGATTACAAATATATCTAATCCAAATGTTGTTTGGGAACCGGCCATGTATTTAGATTGTGATACTTGTCTAAATGTGATTTCAAATCCATTTCAATCTGTCATTTATGAAATAATTGCTTCGGATATAAATGGATGTCTCACTAAGAATACTGTAGAGATAAATGTAGATCAAACACTTGACGTTTTTATTCCAAATGCTTTTTCTCCAAATGATGATGGTTTTAATGATCTGTTTACAATCTATAGTGGAGCATCAGTTTCGAATATTAATTACTTGAAAATTTTTGATCGATGGGGTGAGTTGGTTTATGTGCAAAAAAACTTTCTTCCAAATTCTAATGACGAAGGTTGGGATGGTCGATTTAAGAATAAAAAGATGTTGGATGGTGTGTATGTCTATATAGTTGAAGTGGAAAGAGTAGATGGGAGTAAACAATCTATTTCAGGTGAACTAACCCTTGTTAGATAAGATACTGCATTGGGGACTTACCAAATTTTCCCCTTTGTGCTTTATATTTTATTGTTGTTGAGTTGTTCTTTCATTTAGAATCGTCTTTGGTCTTGGTAGATTTAATTCACAAAATATTTCACCCCACTATTATCAATAGTGGGGCAGCTTTAATAAATATCTTATCAAATTTTTTCATTTTTTACATCCTTCTTTTGCATCTGTGCCTCACTATAATATATATAAGGGGGCAGAAGGAATATATCTTTTCATGCTCCTACTTTTTTTTCGCATAAGCATTGATTGTTACTCCTCGATGGCGAAGATATTTATACAAGGTCATTCTTGATATCGAGATATGCTCACAAATTTCTGAAACAGATAATCTTCCTTCTTTGTAAAGTTGCTCTGCAATGATGGCTTTGTCTTCAGCTTTTTTAGAAAGTCCAGGAGGGCGACCACCAACTCGTCCCCTTGCTCTAGCTGCAGCTAATCCTGCCATCGTTCGTTCCCTGATAATGTCTCGTTCAAATTCAGCCAGGGCTGCAAATAAATGGAAGGTGAGTTTTCCTGTTGGAGTAGCGGTGTTAATCTGATCATTGAGACTTTTTAGTCCTGCACCTTTTTCTTGAATTTCACTTACCAAATTTACCAGGTCCTTTAAACTACGCCCGAGCCTATCGAGTTTATAAATGACAATAATATCTTTCTTACGAAGACTAGACATTATTTTTTTTAACTGAGGTCGCTCTCGTGTAGCGCCACTAACTTTCTCTTTAAAGATTTTATTACAACCTTCTTTTTTAAGTGCATCTATCTGAAGTCTTAAATCTTGGGAATTAGTTGAGACTCTTGCGTATCCAAATTTCATAAAAGTATATTTATATGTACTGGGTGCAATATAACATACTTTGAATTAATATACTAGTTTTATATACTTTTAGTTTTGAGGAGATTTTATAGCGGAAAGCCTTTATTCTATTGCGGAAATGGAGGGAGGGAAAAACATTTTTGAAAACTGATAAAAAGAAAAACAGAGAGTATAAGAAAATGACCGTTTTATTAGAGTATCGAAAAATGGTCGTTTATTCATACTTTTTTATAAATCCAATTTCGGAATTCTATTCACAGCATCTTGTTTTTTCTGATCAATCACCTTAGCATAAATTTGTGTCGTTTCTAACTTCTTATGACCTAGTAATTTTGAGACTGTATAAATATCCGTTCCTATAGTTAACTGCAATGTCGCATACGTATGACGAAAACAATGGAAAGTTAGATATTTGGTCACACCAGCTTTCATTGCCCAACGGTTTAAATAAACGGAAGTGTAGTTTCCATACTTCAATCCTTGAATTACTTTATCATCAGGTTTGCCAACCGTTCCAAGTAAATCCATTGCTTGGTCGGAGATGGGAAGTGTTTGTAATCTATCAGTTTTTTCTTGACGGATACGAAGGTAATGGCCATTCTCTTTTGAATGAAATATTTCACTCCAGACAAGTTTCTCAACATCACCCCAACGTAATCCTGTAAGTGCAGAAAAGATAGCGGCTCTTTTTAATAATGAATCTTCACATTCAGTAGAAGCCATTGCCTGTAATTCTTCAAAGGTTAAAAATTCTCTTTCTGATTCTTGTGGTTTAATGCTGGAAACTCGTAATGCTGGATTCTCTGGTAAAACATTTTCTTCATGTGCTTTCGCAAGTGCTTCCTTGAAAATATTAAAATAAGAAACTGCTGAATTTCGCTTTAATGTTTTTGAACTATTTAGAGTAGTTGTATTTAAAAGGTATTCTTTGAATTCGATGGAGAATTGTTTAGTTAGCTTCTTCATCACTAAATAACCATTCGTAAAACGAAAGAGGTACATATACATACTTCGCCAAGAGGCATAATTTTTTTTGGCTTCTTTTCTTTTTTCTAAAACCGCTTTTAAGTAAGTTAAGAAGTTTGCATTTTTATTATCCTTACAAAGGAAATTATAATCACCTCGTAGAATTTCCATTTGTCTTTTTGCTCTGATGTTTTCTGCAACAGCTTTGTTATCTCGGTTATGTTGTTTTTCTGTTTCATTCTTTGGCCGCTCATAAAGAAAGAGTTTTAGGAACTCTCGACGAGTGGGTTTACCTGTTTCAGGGTGAATGATAGCTGGGTAGAAATCAAGGTAAATTCGCTTTCGTCCTTTAGCTAGTTTTTTATGTCGAACAGATACATTCATGGGAATATTATTTAAGTAAATAAGTTATCGATGTCAGAACGTTTGATTATAGTACGTCCACCGAGTTTATGTGTTTTTATTGTTTTATTTTTCATTAATCTATAGAAGGTACTTTCGCTTACTCCAATTAATGTCGCAGCTTCTTTGATACTTAAGAAATCTCGTTTAGTGATTATTTCAAAAGAGTTGACCGTCTGTTCTTCAGCATCAGTCATGGTCTTTCGAGGAGCGGTTGCTTTTCGAATCTTTTCATCTCGTTTTTGCTTTTTATAATACTTACGAGAACAATTGTGAGAGCAGTATTTTGTTACTGTAGTTTTTGCAATGAAAGGTTGTTCACAAAAAATACAAACCTTTTCTATTCTTATATTGCTTGCCATTTTTTTATCAATTTTAAACTGAAGCCATATGAAATCATGAAATTTCATTAGCTTTCAATTACTGTCAAAGTTTCTCCCATTTGTACCTAGTTTTGAGTTTAGATACAAAAGAAGAGTTAATAGGTACAATAAAGGTACAGGTAATGCACTAGGTAAGCAATAGTAAGAATAGGAATAAATAGAATATGTAGTTGTAAAGTGTTGGTTATTAGTGGTTTATGAAGGTGTATTTTATTGTGTTTTATTTTTGCTTATTCATATTTAGTATAACTACTTGCCAATACAAAAGTTAGCAAAAATATTCCCCAATAAATCGTCCGTGCTAATCTCACCTGTAATCGAACCCAGATGATAAATCGCCTGACGAATATCCATCGCCACAAAGTCAGAAGTAATTCCATCTTCCATACTTCGCAGCACATCAGTCAAACTAGTATGCGCTTTTTGCAAGGCATCAAAGTGGCGGGCATTCGTAACAACTGTACTTTCTAAATTGAGTTGATTTGTAATTACCGTGTTATGAATTTTATCTTTCAGATGTTCGATATTCATTTTTGCGATAGCAGAAACTGGAACAAATTGATCTTCGGTCAAAATTTCATTCGTATAATGTTCTGCCTTCGTATATGGGTTTAAATCCATTTTGTTGGCAATGGCGAGAAAGTGGATACCTTTCTTAACCAGCTTTTCCAAATCAGCTTTCACTTCTTCAGGTTGTGTTTTGATGACATCAAAAACATAAATTAGTAAAGCGGATTGATCTATCTTCTCAAAAGTTTTTTCTACTCCTACCGCCTCGATAGTGTCTTGAGCTTCTCGTATTCCAGCGGTGTCGATCAGTCGAAATTCTACCCCTTTAATATTTAAAATTTCTTCGATGGTATCTCTAGTTGTTCCTGCAATTTCAGAAACGATCGCTCGTTCTTCATTTAGCAATGCGTTGAGCAAAGTTGATTTTCCTGCATTCGGACGACCTGCGATTACGGTGTTAATTCCATTTTTAATCACATTTCCCAAGCGGAAAGATTCGATCAAAGCATGAATCAAGTCTTGTATTTTTTTTACCAAAACTTTTAACTCATCTCGATTCGCAAACTCCACATCTTCTTCTGCAAAATCTAATTCCAATTCGATCAGGCTCGCAAAGTCCAAAAGTTCTTGCCGCAAGTTTTTTATTTCTTCAGAAAAACCACCTCGCATCTGTTGCATCGCAATCGCATGCGAACTTTCCGAACTCGAAGCAATCAAATCCGCCACCGCTTCCGCTTGCGACAAATCCATTTGCCCATTCAAAAAAGCACGTAAAGTGAATTCGCCTGGATTTGCCATGCGAGCTCCATTTTTTATAAAAACCTGAATTAATTTTTGGATGATAAAATTAGATCCATGGCAACTAATTTCAGCAACATTTTCTTTTGTATAAGATTTTGGCGTTTTAAAAATAGAAACCAAAACCTCATCAATAATATGCCCTTCCTCTCGAATTGTTCCCAAATGAATGGTGTGAGTAGCTTGCTCCGTCAATTTTTTCCCATGGAAAACTTGATCGACTATCTCAATGGCATCTTTCCCCGAAAGACGAATCACTCCGATTGCACCTACACCTTGTGGAGTTGCCAATGCTACAATAGTATCGTTTAAATTATGTTGACTCATATCACTTTTTTTCAAAAAAAGGCAAAGGTAAGAAAACCTCCATTAGAATTATTCTTATAGAGATATTCCAACTCCAGGGATTCCAACTCAACCAACGATTATTCTTAATTAAATCATCGCTTTAGATGGAGTTTTTCCAAGTCAGAGTTAATTGAGAAATACGATCAAATTTCTTAGATCTTTAATCCTTGTTTGAAAACTCTTTATTGATTTCACTTATATCCATAAAAAAAGTGTATCCCTCTAAGAGGAATACACTTTTTTTTACATAAAAGATCTACCTAAAAATAGATATTATAAGCTATTAACGAATTTCGTTAATTTACCTTTAAGGTTAGATGCTTTGTTTTTATGCCAAGTATTTTTCTTTGCCAATCTATCAATCATACTGATAACTTTAGGCAATAATTTTTCTGCCTCCACTTTATCTTCCATTTCTCTCAAATTCTTGATAGTCGTTCTAGCTGTTTTTTTGTAGTAACGATTCTGAATACGCTTTTTAGCGTCTTGACGAATTCTTTTCTTTGCTGACTTGTGATGTGCCATTATGTATATATTTTCTAATAAATTATGATCAATTATACCATTTTCTTCAAATGGAGTGCAAATTTATAGCTTTTATTCATAAAAGAAAACTTTTATCCACATTTTTTTTATTATTAAATCTTTATAAAAAAGCTTTAAAACGATAGCAAAATCCCTACATATTTAAATTTTTTCAACGATATTTGCTTAAATTTTTTAGAACCTAAATAAGATCCATTATATAAATCAAAACACATTTACGATCCTACCGTAAATATTTAGAAAAATACCAGATATAAAATGAACGATTATTCCTACGTGTTCAATGCACACCCAAGTTTTATTGAATCTATGTACAAAAAATTTCAAGAAGATCCCGCTTCTGTTGAAGATGGATGGAGATCATTCTTTGAAGGTTTTGAATTTGCTGCACAAGCAAATGGTAACGGCAATGGAACTTCAGCAACTGCCCCAAGTAATGGCGCAGCAACGATGAATGAAAAAGAATTTGGAGTACAATCCATAATTCATGGTTTCCGAAGTCGAGGACATTTGAAATCTACCACTAATCCGATTCGTACTCGACGAGATCGAAGTCCTAATTTGGATTTAGCGGATTATAATTTAGAGGAAAGTGATTTGAATAAAACATTTATAGCAGGAGAGGAGATTGGTTTGAGGAATGCAACGCTGCAACAAATCATTGATAAATTAAAACAAATCTATTGTGGTAATATCGGCTACGAATATACTTATATCGAAAACCGAGAGAAAAGAATGTGGTTGCGTGATAAAATTGAAAATCGAGATTCAAGTAATTTTGGTTTGAGTGATAAGAAGAAAAAACGGATTCTTCAAAAATTAAGTGACGCAGTAGGTTTTGAAAAATTTCTACACACTAAGTATGTAGGGCAAAAAAGATTTTCGCTTGAAGGTGGTGAATCTACGATTGCAGCTTTAGATGCAATTATTAATGCCGCAGCAAATGCAGAAACTCAATTTGGAAAAGGAACAGAAAAACATCCTATACATAATGTAGAAGAGGTGGTGATCGGGATGGCTCACCGAGGAAGATTGAATGTTTTGGCAAATATCATGGGCAAAACCTATGAGCATATTTTTAATGAGTTTGAAGGAACGGCTGTTCCAGATTTGAGTTTTGGAGATGGAGATGTAAAATATCATTTAGGTTATTCTTCTCAAATCAAAACACCTTCTGGCAGAAAAATACATTTAAAATTAGCTCCAAATCCATCGCACTTGGAATCAGTAAATACTGTGGTAGAAGGATTTGCGAGAGCGAAAGCAGATATTTTATATAAAAGTGAATATGATAAGATTCTTCCAATATTGATTCATGGTGATGCTGCGATTGCAGGTCAAGGTATCGTTTATGAAACGGTTCAAATGAGTCAATTAGAGGGATACTTTACGGGGGGGACAATTCATTTTGTGATTAATAATCAGATTGGATTTACAACTGATTTTGATGATGCTCGATCTTCAACTTATTCCACAGGTGTGGCGAGTTTAGTTCAAGCTCCAGTTTTCCATGTTAATGGAGATGATCCAGAGGCCGTAGTTTTTGCAGTAGAATTAGCTACAGAATATCGTCAGAAATTTAATAATGATGTTTTTATCGATATGGTTTGCTATCGTAAACATGGTCATAACGAAGGTGATGATCCACAGTTTACACAACCTGAGATGTATATTAATTTCATCAAAAATCACAAAGATCCAAGAGAATTGTATTCTCAAGTTTTAGCTGAACGAGGTGATATTGAAAAGGTGATGGCTGAAAAAATGGAAAAAGAATTTTGGGCTAACCTCCAAAAGAGATTGGATAAGGTGAAGCAAAAACCTTTGGCTTACGATTATCAAACACCAGAGTTGGCTTGGAAAAAATTAACTCGAACAACTAATTTAAAAGATTTTCAAAAATCACCAGCAACTGGAATTGCTAAAACTAAAGTGAATAAAATCATCAAACATCTGATGACAATTCCGGAAGATTTTAATCAATTATCTAAGATCAATCGATTGATTAAAGGAAAACAAAAGTTGCTTGACAAGAATAAATTAGATTGGGCCATGGCTGAAATGATGGCATATGGATCTATTCTATTGGAAAATAGAAATGTGAGAATGAGTGGACAAGATGTGAAGCGGGGTACTTTCTCTCATCGACATGCTATCTTTAACGATACTAAAGTCTTCAAAGAATATAATCGATTGGATGGAATGGCGAAAAAGCAAGGGAAGTTTAGAATTTACAATTCATTTCTTTCTGAGTTTGGAGTTTTAGGATTTGAATATGGATATTCTTTGGCGACACCGGATGATTTAGTGATATGGGAAGCTCAGTTTGGAGATTTCTATAATGGAGCACAAACGATTGTAGATCAATATATTTCGGCTGCAGAAAGTAAATGGCAACGAATGAGTGGCTTGGTTATGCTATTGCCACATGGTTACGAAGGTCAAGGACCTGAGCATTCAAGTGCGAGATTAGAGCGTTTTCTACAAATGTGTGCTGAGGCAAATATTACAGTTGCGAATATCACCACACCTGCGAATATTTTCCATGCGATGCGTAGACAATTGGCTCGACCTTTCCGAAAGCCGTTAATTATCATGTCTCCAAAATCTTTGTTACGTCATCCAATGGCAGTTTCTGATTTATCTGAATTTGAAACTGGAAGTGGTTTTCAAGAGGTCATCAATGATCCTGAAGTAAATACTAAAAATGCGAAAAAAGTAAAACGTGTTTTGTTGTGTACTGGGAAAATCTATTATGATTTGATGGAGAAAAAAATGGCAGACAAACGAGATGATGTTGCCATCGTTAGATTGGAACAATTATATCCTTTGCCAACAGATCAGTTGACTAAAATTATCAAACAATATAAAAATGCTGAGTTCAAATGGGTGCAAGAGGAGTCTGAAAATATGGGAGCATGGCGATATGTTCAAACGAAATTTTTAGCTCAATATAAAAATATTGATTTGGATAATATATCTAGAAGAGCAACGGCTTCTCCTGCTACTGGATTTAAAAAGGTTCATGAAAAACAACAGGCCGAAGTAGTATCAAAGGCTTTTAAAAAATAAAATAAAAAAGCATTTCTAATAAAAAAGAAAACCCTAGAAGATTCAATCTCCTAGGGTTTTCCTTTTTATTCTTCTAACATCATTTTGCTCGTTTCTCAATATAACTTCTCAAGTCTTCCATCATCTGATCACTCATTTTCTCTTGAGTATATTGCGGCATATAGGCTTTTTTTCCATTCATTGGAGGTGTTCCATATCTTGCAACTTGATAAATCGAGTATCGGGTATATTTTGTAATATGCTTATCTAAATGTTTAAAAGTCAATTCCTCATCATCCAAATCAAAGTAGGAATATCGTTTATCTTCGTGGCAATGTTGGCAGCTTAATTCATAAATCAGTTTTCCATTTTCAGGATTTCCTTTCAGTTTATAACCTACTTTTCGATCACTTGGTGGAGTGATAAATGTAGCCGGAGAACCTTGCAAATAATAAGACTTGATTAGTTCGATGGCAGCAGTTTTATCTCCCTTATTATTGAGAGCAGCATTGACTGTTTCGTAATCTGCTTCTGCCAAATTGAGGTCTTCCATTTTTAACTCCAAAGTCCACAACCAAGCCAAAACAGATTCCACTTCCCAGTTTTTTAACTTACGTCCTTGTGCACATTCGACTGCACAAAGTTGAATAGCTTCTCGAATATTATTTCTCGCAGGTTCAACTAGTTTGCCATATTTTTTATCATAATCACCATTATAAAAAGAAGTTCGATTGACAATTCCATAAAGTGAAGTACCTTGCAAAAATGGTAATCCATTTTTCTTAGCATAATTCAATCTTGCTTGAGGATCAGAAACCCGTAGGTCTGGATCTTCCTTTACAATATTGTGGCAAGAAGTACAAACGAAATGCTTGCTTTGTTTTTTAGTACTGCCTCCGCCTGGTTTTGTAGCAATACCTTCAAGCGCTAAGTCTGCACCAATTTTAGCAGAAGCGCCTTTGATTAAATTGGCTTGATGCTGAATTGGAGTATCGCCTAATTTTTTTAAAACATCAGAAATTGCATCTCCTTTTTTTACTGCTAGAAGTGATTTCTCTTCAGGTAAAAAACTAGTTAAAATAATAGTAGCTACAATTAATACGGATATAAAAAATAATTTTTTCATAAAATATTCTTTTCATTTTTTCATAAAATTTCAAATAAGAGTTGGAGCTAGAGATTAAAAATTCTAGAAATCGTAAATCCTAAACGAAATTCATTATCTCCCCAATTGCTCGTTGTGTATGGAATATAATCATTCTCAATAATTCCAGTTGCATTGGTAAAGTTGACTTGGAAAATATGACCACCTGTGTCAATCTCTAAACCAATTCCCATTGGCGCATAAAATCCTTCAGGTCGATCGGCCAACAAAAAAGTAGCATCTGCAATAATTCCAAAAACTTTATTGATCTGAATTCGAGTAGCTGCTCCAACTGAAAAAATTCCATTCACATCATCAAAATCTACTTTATTTCGATGTGTGTAACCAGGCATAACTTGTAAAGTAAATCGTTGGGAAAATTTATGAGCAATCAAAATTTGAGCGGTGTACGAAACTCGATGAGCGAATTTGTCAAAATTAGTCAACGCATCACCCTCTGTACTTTTCATAGTTGAAATGGTTGAAACGCCCATCAAAGTCAAAGACAAAGGCATAGAGTTGTCATCTTTTTGATGGAGAATTCTATATTTTATGGAAGGGCTAATTAAGGCACTTAATTCGCCTGCACCTTTAGTTCGACTGACTCCAATGGTCAACTCATTTGAAAGGCCATATTCAAATCCAAATAAGACATCAGCAGCACTTTCTAAACCATACAAAGTTTGCCATCCACCTTTGGTATTTCCAAAACGATGACCAATCCGAAAATCTAATTTTCGATTAGGAACGGTTTCGACAGAATGAGAATTAATAATTCGGGTATCTTTAAAAGTTTGAAAAACAGGATCTTGTGCATTGACTTGAAAAGAAGAGAAAATAAAAAGTACACATATAGTAATCAGAAATTGATTCTTCATTGGTAAAATATTATTTAGGTGATTGTGGAGGTTTTTAAAAATAGGAAATGATTTAATTTTCAGGGTAATTTTTATTTACCCAACATTCTACCAATTCAAAATCTGTTGCTGAAAGTGAAAAACCTTCAGGCATATTCATTGTGTTGATGACTTCCTTTTTAAACTTGGAATCATTTAAATAAGGAACTAGACCATCAAAAGAAGAATAGTTTCCAAAAGCAAACCCTTGAACATGGCAACCTGTAAATGCGCAAGATGCATCAATAATTGGTTTGATTTGTAGATCGTAAGTAACTTGAAGTGAATCACAAAATGGATCAGAAGTAGTTAATGGATCTTGAAGTTTATCGTTGGTACAAGATGATTGACTCATTTGAATCAAAAATAAACTGCCCAAAATTAATAAAGAAAGCAGATTGATTTTTTTCATAAGAATAACTGAGTTTAAAATACGGGGTAAAATGAAATGTAAAATTAAAAATCTAATTAAATATTTAGCCCAAAACTTCGGCTGATTTTTAAACACCTAATTTAATACATATGAAATGCGAAAAAGGATGCGTGATTTTTACAATGAATATATTATTTGACAACTATCAGGTGAATAATGTTGTTATTAACTCATGTTACGCACTCAAGAAATTAGTCTTGAGTAATTTAAGTTCATTGAAAGCTGCTTTATTAGCAGCAAGGTAAATTTTAGATTTCATAGCAAAGTGATTCAACTTGCTAGAAAACTTTAGTTTTTCAAGT
>CALJOK010000093.1 GCA_937981555.1 uncultured Saprospiraceae bacterium | reverse complement strand
GGAAATTTGATGGAAAAATTAGCAGAGTTACTTTCAGATATGGAAAAATTAAGAAAATAGGCTAAAGGTTTTAAACCACTTCTTCGGTTTTGATGTTTTAGAAGAATGAAAAATATCTTACTTCTATTTTCAATCCTCCTTCTCAATCAATCGTGCATGGCTCAATCACTTTCACAACATGAATGGGAGAACCGAATCATCCTCCTTTTTGCGCCAGATTTTCAAAATCAAACTTTGGAACGGCAATTAGATTTTTTCCAAAAAAACGAAGAAGGATTAGCGGATAGAAAATTAATCGTCTATCAAATTACGCCTGATGAAGTGAAGAAGGAGGGAGAATTATTAAAGAACAAAAGGGAGCTAGAAAATGAGTTGAAAAAATTTAAGGTAAAGGAAAATGAGTTTACTTTTATTTTGATTGGTTTAGATGGAGGAGAAAAAATGCGAAGTTTAAAAGTGGTTCCACTCGATAAATTATTTGGCAAGATAGATCGAATGCCGATGAGAAGATCTGAGATTGATCAAAATAATCGTGGGGAGTAAAAAACTTTAATTCATTGATAATCAGTTAATTAAACGTTTTATTTGAACTTAAAAAAGGAGATGAAATTGCTTAAAACAAATTCACCTCCTTTTTTAATTCAAAGCTTATGATCTCACAATAATCACTTTCTTCGTAATCGACAAATCGTTTTGCTGAATCATCAAATAATAAGTTCCAGCAGGATTATCAGTCAAATCAAATCTTTCCATAAAATCGCCTTCAAATTTCCCAAGATCATTTGAGTAAATCATCTGTCCTTTGGAGTTAAAAATCCGGATACTCGTCGGCGCATTATTAGGCAAAAAGAATTTTAAATTAAACTCTCCTTGACTTGGATTTGGAAAAATATTTAATCGCTCGATAGAGAGATTTTGCACCACGGGCATATCAACCCCAACTTCGATTTTTATTTGTTCCGCTTCCTCCTCTTGCAAATCATCCATCATTACTTCCATATCTTCCATTTCAATTTCTTCCATTTCAATTTCTTCCAATTCTTCGTTGGGAGAGTCGTCATTTGAATTGCCATGACTATTCCCTTTGGTCGCAGCTAAAGACTGAATAGGCTGCTTGCCTTCCATCACTTTATTTCCTCGTAAAAATTTCACTTTGATCTCCTCTCCCACTTCCATCATATCTATCGCTGGACTGACATCATGCCAATCCACCATTTTAAAATCATTGATTTCCATAATGATATCATCGTCTTTCATCCCCATTTTATCAGCAGTAGAATTTCCTTCAATATCAACTGAAACGCCCACTATACCCGCAGGAACTCGCGTATGATTTTGCCCGATTCCTAAGAAAGGATCTTCCTCTTGAGTTCGTTGATTATTATTTCCAGTTGATCTTTTTCCAAAAGTAATTTTCTTCGAAAGTTTCTCCCCTTTGCGAATAAAATAAACCATCGCATTATCTCCAGGCTGATAATTTCGCATCACCGAAGTCAAATGTTGATCGTCAGAAAATTCTTCTTTATCGATTTGATAAATATAATCGAAAGGTTGGATTCCACTTTTATCAGCAGCTGAATTCTTAAGGACGTTCGTCACGTAGGAACCATTAGGATTTTCAAAAGCTAATTTCTCTGCTTTTTCCTCAGAAACAGAATTAGTGTGGATGCCCAGATATGCTCGATTATTTTGATGCTGAGCAAAAACAAAAACGATAGACATACAAAGCAAAAAGATAGTGGTTGTGATTTTTTTCATAATAAATAGTTTTAAAAAATTATTGAATCAGCATACCTACGAGAGAAAATGTAGTTTGGTTTTTTTATAAAAAAATTCTTGTAGCTTTAATTTCTAAAATAAAAATATGAATCCAATCCATCCTGACTTCCTTTTCTTCTTAGACTTCAAAGAAAAAGCACTTATTGAGTTGTACAAAGATTTGAGAAGTTACCTTTTAGAATTGTCTCCAGAGAGCAATGAGTTGCTTTATCATACTCACGCCTTGACTTCTGTTTATACTCTTTCGGAAAAATTATCGGATGGATTTTGTATGATTCCAATTTATACCAAGCATTTGAATTTAGGTTTTCACAAAGGAACCTTATTGGATGATCCACATAACTTACTGCATGGAACGGGGAAGTTAATTAGACATATTCCTATCGGAAACAAAAGTGATTATCGAAATCCGAAAGTGAAGAAATTGATTCAAGCTGCGATTGATTTTGCGGAAAATGATATGGATCAACCGACTCCATCAACGGGGACAATCATCTCAAAAATAAAACGATAGCGAGCCATGAAAGATTTTTCATCAATCACAGAAAAGCATTATTACCGATCTAATTTATTGGAAGAAATAATTAGTCGACTAGAAAAGCAAGGAATTGACCTGAGCAAGGTGAAACGAAAAGACATTGCTGGAGTTGATGAATTCCATGTGAGAGGAGCACAAGTTTCTAAAGAATTGGCAGAGTCGATTGATCTAGAAAATGCAAAACTATTAGACGTAGGTTGTGGACTTGGCGGACCTGCTCGAATGCTAGCGGACGAATATGGATGTCAAGTTACTGGTATAGATTTGAGTCAAGAGTTTATTAGAACGGCTACCAATCTTTCTGAATTAGTTGGGTTTTCAAATAGCACCAAGTTTGTTTGTGGCGACGCAACGAAGTTACCATTTGAGGATGGATCATTTGATGTGGTTTGGACACAACATGTTCAAATGAATATAAAGGACAAGGAAAAGTTTTACTCCGAGATAAATCGAGTGTTAACTGATAAAGGAATTTTTCTTTATTATGACATTTTTAAAAAAGGTAATCAAGAGGTGACTTATCCTATGCCTTGGGCGAGTGATTCAGCCATCAGTTTTCTATCCCCGCCAACTGAAATGGAAAAAACCCTTATTGATTTAAAATTTAAAAATCTTCAATCGGTAGATCAAACAGATAACGGAATCTTTTTCTTTGAAAAATTCATAGAACAAATTGATCAATTAGGCCCACCCAAACTCGGGTTAAATGTTTTGATGGGAGCAACAACTAAAACCAAAATTTTTAATTTATTGAGTGGTTTAAAAGAAGGCAACTTGACTTTGCAAAGTGGTGTCTTTGTAAAGTAGACTTGCTATCATAACAATTTTAAAATGAAAAAATACCATCTTCTAAACGGCGATTGCCTTAAAGATCAGTTGCAAAATTTAAAGGCTGAAAAAATCGTATTCCGAGAATGTCTCGTTGAGGGGAAGGTTCAAGGTGATTCATTGAAAGACGTATTAACTAATCGCATTCCATTTTTTGAAAAGAATTATCAAGTAAGTGCAGCCGAATATCGGCAGAAGTCGATCCTCGAGATTTCAAGAATTACTGAAATAAAAAATGGCGACACAATTTATTTATGGTTTGAAAATGATTTGTTTTGTCAAGTGAATTTTTGGTTTGCGATTCATGTGTTATTTCATTTAGGAAAAGATATTTCTCTCTTTTTGGTTAGTCCAATCAAAGATACTTGGATGGGTTTTGGAGCGCTGAGTTATGATGAGTTGCTCCAGTCATTTGAACAAAAAAAAGAATTGACTAAAATAGATCAAGCAACCATTGCTCATTTATGGGCTGCATTTCAAAAATCTGATTGGACAGAATTAAGAGTCAACGCAAAAAAATTAAGTGGCAAGGTTAACCAAATAGAAGAAGTGGTCGAAGCTCATATTGCAAGATTCCCAGTAGACAAAAAATATGGAAGACCTGAAGAAAGCATCCAAAAAATTATAGCTAGTTTAGATGATCCAAGTTTCTCCAATGTATTTCGAGCATTTTCGCAAGCAGAAGGAATTTATGGATTTGGCGATTCGCAAGTAAAACGAATCATGGATAGAATGGAAAATTAATTATATTTATTTCAAAAACCTGCGTTATGAATACTACCCTATTGCTCTCATTTATCGGCACCGTTTTAATCATTGCGTTCACGCCTGGACCAAGCGTATTATTAGCAACTGCCAACAGTATGAATCATGGCGCAAAAAAAACCATTGGAACGATCCTTGGAGATTTGTCAGCCAATACGATTCAAATCATTTTATCTTCATTAGGTTTGGCGACCATCATTAATTCATCAGGCGATTTATTTAATATGATCAAATGGCTTGGCGTTGCCTATTTGATTTATATGGGGTTGACAAAAATATTTTCCCAAAGAAGTGCCTTGCATTTAAGCAAAAAAAAGAAGGAGAAAACTTTTTTCAATTTATACCTAGAAGGATTTTTGATGTCTGCCTCCAATCCAAAAGCGATAGTATTTCTTGCTGCCTTTTTTCCACTTTTCATAGATCAACAGTTGCCTTTTTTACCACAGGTATTTATGTTAGGAATGCTCTATTTAATGATAGATGGAATCTCCCTTTTGATCTATGTTTATTTTGCTTCACGATTGAAAAACTATTTGGAAGACCAAGAAAAGATTCATTTCCAAAATAGAATTATTGGAGGCTTATTAATTTTTAGTGGCGTGATGTTGTCGATGGTAAGCAAGAACATTAAATAAGACACTAAACCTAATTAACTGATAATCAAATATTTATTCTGTTTTAATATAAAAAACAAACAATCCAACTCATGATCATAAAACCATTTAAACTCGAAAGATACTACACCTTATATGAGTTCTCGGCAGAGTATTCTATTTGCAATTCTGACTGTGAAGCAATGACGATAAAAGATCTACTTTCTTTGGAAGAAGGGTCTGTCGACAAATTTCACGACCTGCACCTTGGCTATACAGAGACCAAAGGTCACCCTGAATTGCGAAGAGATATTTCCACTATTTATACTACTATTTCAAGTGAAGATTTAATGGTTTGCACCGGTGCGCAGGAGCCTATTTATTTGTTTTCGCAAGGGGTGTTGAACGCAGAAGATGAAGTCATCGTGCAATCGCCATGCTATCAATCATTGGCCTCTGTTCCCGAAAGTTTGGGATGCAAAGTGCTCAATTGGATGGTCAAATATATCGACGAAAAACCAACCTTCGATTTGGATGAATTGAAAAATATGATCACGGAAAAAACCAAAGTTATTTACCTTAACACTCCGCATAATCCAACCGGTTTTCATTTTTCAAAAGAAGAACAACTTGCGATAGTCGAAATAGCTCGAGCTAAAAATATCCTTATTTTTTGTGATGAAGTTTATCGAGAATTAGAACATCATCCCGACTATCAAATTCCCTCTTTTGCGGATGCTTATGAAAATGGTGTTGCAGTAGGTGTGATGTCAAAATCATATGGATTGCCCGGATTAAGAATTGGTTGGGTGGCTACCCGAAACAAAGCAGTCATAGAAAAAATGGCGATCATGAAAGAGTACACCACTATTTGTAATTCTGCTCCTTCAGAATTTTTAGCAGGAGTTGCGCTTAGAAATAGATCAACTATTCTCGCTCGAAATCTTGAAATCATTCATACTAATTTACCTCACTACGAATCGTTTTTTGAAAGGCATGCCGATTTGTTTTCCTGGTACCAACCAAATGCAGGCCCCATCGCATTTGTCAAAATGAAATTTGATTCGGATGATATGTTGTTCGCAGAAAAAGCTTTGCAGGAAAAAAAAGTACTCCTATTGCCAGGAGGCATTTATGATTATAACGGATTCTTCCGAGTAGGATTTGGAAGGAAAAAGATGATTGAATCTTTATTAAAATTTGAGGAATTTATAGTTGAAAATAAAATAGCTAAATAGATTCCTGGTCTCTATTTGGCTATTCCTGAATTTTATAAGAATTCCCCTCCACACATTCCATGATGGATTGGTGAGAAAATTGATTCGCTAAATATTCCTGCATCGTTTGATCTTTAGGAATACTAAATGCTATTCTTTTAAACTGTTGTTCATCCGTGGTAGCAACTATTTCACCATCAGACATTACATGTCTACGAGTAAGCGTCATATAAGTAGCAGGAATTTCTACCCCTGTCCCCTGCTGCGCCAATTGATAAGTGATTCGAGTTTTATATTCCGCAGGTACTTCAATTTCCACAAAATCTGCCTCTTCAAAAAAATGATAACAAGCGACTTCCGCAATGCTATCCGTTTCCGAATTAGCGACCAAATGAATAATCATTGAATCTAGAATCTGATGCCGTTTAAAACTTTCTTTTGATAAATATTGCTCGGTGACGGTTTCAAAAAAAGCCCCTTCTTGATGTGCAGGTTTTAGCAACGCTTGTTCGGTGACCGTTTCAAAAGTAGCAGGCTGAACTACAAAGTTTTTATGGGTAGCGTAAAAATCAACTTTATAATTTTTGAATCCGACCTCCTCTTGGTTATCCAGACAATCATTGTCATTGTCATCATTATTATTACAAGCAGCAATTCCAACGAATAGCAAGGTCAAAAATAAAAGGGTGATATTTTTCATTGCTTTTTTTTTTACAAAATAAGTACCGATTCACAAATATCTATAAAAAATTAAAGAGCGCTTTAATTCAACTTGGAATTAGAACGCTCTTTCTTATCTTTTATAAAAATTAGATTTCTATTGCACCACTACTTTCGTGGTTTGAAATCCGATCTCATTTTGGATTTTCAAATAATAAATTCCAGGAGATAACTTTTTCCCATCAATCACCTGTCGAGAAATCCCTGGTGATACCGATAAATTTCCTTCCTGCATAGATTTTCCTTGCAAGTTATAAAGGGTCCAATTTAGCTCATCGGTTTCATTAGTTTCGATAACGATATCAAAAACGCCTTCATTTGGATTAGGAGAAATCGTTAATTCAAAAGAAGCATCTACATCAAAAATAGACGTGGATACCGCATCCACACTTTGCATCGTCGTATCACTTCCGCAAGGATTCGTCGAAACCAGCATTACCTCAAAAGCTCCGTCAGAAGCATAAACATGAGTTGGATTTTCGTCCGTACTCATATTGCCATCTCCAAAATCCCAGAAGTAATCATCTCCTTCTAAAGAAGTATTGGTGAACTCCATTCCAAAATCATTCAAAGGCACAAAATCAAAACTTGCTTCCGTCAAATCATCAATTGGAAAATTACCACTATAATATAATGCATTAGAACGCCTTGATTCTAGTTCGTTTTCCCCCAAAGTCGATACCGCAAAATACCGTTCATCAGTAATCGTCGAAGGATCCACAAATACTCGGTAAGTCTTTTCTGTTGTTGTACCTATTTCTTCCATGTATTTTTCCCCTAACTGAAATACCCTATATTCCGTCACTCCGGTAACGCCACCCCATCTCAATTCAATATGATCTTGACAAACATTTTTGACTTGCAATCCAACAGGATAACGCGCTATTGTAAAGTTAGCTTCACTCATGCTAGACATGGTATCACGAGAAATTCTTACTCTTGCCTGTCCTGTAAATTCAATCGGCACATCCCAATCATACATTCTTTCATCTGGGTTTACAGTCGTAATCGTATCCCAGTTGACACCTGCATCAATAGAATATTCCAAGGT
Organism: uncultured Saprospiraceae bacterium; assembly: GCA_937981555.1. Classification (GTDB taxonomy): domain Bacteria; phylum Bacteroidota; class Bacteroidia; order Chitinophagales; family Saprospiraceae; genus CAJQQY01. The sequence continues at coordinate 2,681 of CALJOK010000093.1, read as the reverse complement.
AAAAGCAACCGTATCTCCATAAGCATCCCAATGAATTCTGGCTTCCTGACCTGGCAATAATCCTTCTCCCCCAACTGGATAAATTAATTTTACATCATCATAATAAAATTCATACAACACATAATAATCATGTGTTCCAAAAGGTAGTTCCTTCCCTTCCACTTCAATCGTATACGTTCCAGCCACCGGATCATTGATAGCAATTTGTTCTACATTATTTATACTATCAACCCCTGTTGTTGCAAGAAGATCTAAAGAATCAGGATCCGGAAATGAATTAAGCACCCAAGGCAAACTAACATTCCCAGCCGTATCAAGCACTCTTGCATCTAAGTTATTCACCAAAGCATTTGTAGTAAAGGTAGACCCCTCTTGGTCAGACCAGTAGATCATGATTTTAGCCTGTCGCACATTTTCAGGAATAACTAACTCATGTGTTTGAACAGAATCTTGAGCAACTGATGCCTCAAAGTATTGCTCCTGTTCCATAATTCGTAATGCTCGATAGGCATTCACATGTCCCCATCCAAAGATATAATCAGGGCCAACATTTCCTATGTCATTCGCAGAATTCAAAACCATTGCTTTCAATAAGGCAGACTCTGCAGTAGTTCCGCCATTCAACTCTCGATAAGCTTGATGCAGCTGTGTAATCACCCCCGCGATACCTGGTGCAGCAGCAGAAGTTCCTCCAAAAGATTGGTAAGTATTATTTAAAGCCGCAGAAACCTGTTGTCTTCCATGAGCAGAAATATCTGGTTTAATTCTTCCATCCGTAGCAGGGCCTCGGCTACTAGTCGTAGCGATCGTAGCATCAGAATTTAGGTTGGCGGTAGCAATCACATTTTTTCCTTGCTTATGTCCTCCCGTAATATTTCCCCATTGATCGCCAGCACCATATCCACATTCTTGGTTGTTTGAATTTCCAGCAGAAAAAACATGCAATAAAGTTGGGTTATCAAAAATCTGCTGATCGACCGTTTGAGTAATGGTAGTATAACCCGCTCCACAACCATTACTATAAGAAGAGTTCGTAACGATGACATCATTATTAAAATGCAAACTCATCGTTTCATCTAAGTGATTAGCCACATAATCCAATACATGAATTTCTGCTCCTGCTGCCATTCCTCTATTGGTTGGATTAAAATTTCCAGCTCCAGCCAAAATTCCTGCGACACCTTCTCCATGGGTTCCATCACCAAAGTTTGATACAAATTGCTGATTCAATCTTCCTTCAAAATCAATATGGTCATCCACGACTCCATCATCCCGAACTAAAATACTAACTCCCTCTCCATCGTAAGAGCGACCTCCCGCATACGAAGCATCTAAAAGATTCGCGCGATGTAGCGTTCTTCCTTTATCATCTTCCGCTTCTCCTGGCATAGGAATTAATTCCAGATAGGAGATATAAGGTAGCGCTGCAATTTCATTCACTTTACTTTTTTCGATCGTTGCTTGCAAAAAGTTATTGTACCCATTTGCCATTTCCACTTCAATGCCATCTGCAGCTAGATGAAGTAATAAATCACTTTGTTTAATATTTTTATAATACTTAATTTGAACGGCTACCCGATCTCCTCGATCTGCCCAAGCCCCAAATGGTTGTTGTTGAAGACCATTTGCCATTTTAATATTAGGCGTAATTTCCAAAACCGCTCGAACATTTAAATCAATTAATTTTTGAGGATCCAAACTATTTGGGATCGCAACAATGTATGCTCGATGAGGCAAATACTCCAATAACTCAATTCCATTTTGTTTAATCTCTTGATGTTGAGCATTGGTTGGAATATCATAAAATTGAATCATCCGATAATAATATCCATCATAATTATCACTAGCATTGATAACTGCCTGCTCAGCAAAATCTCTGATATTTTCCGCAGGAATGATGGCTCCGGTCGAAAATGAAATCTGATAATCTTGTTGTGCTGATACATGAGCAAAAAATAGAAAATAGAAAAGTAGAAATGTGTAGATGTTCTTCATTGTTAATTTTTTTCTTCGTTGAGATTGATTATCCAATCAAGGGTTTAACAATTTCAAAAAATGATAGTTTAGAAAATGGATTTTTTGAACTTAGTAAAAGTAGGAAACTATTTGAGGATTGGAAAGAATATCTAAGCAAGTTGTAGAGCAGGTGACAGATTCAAAAGAAATAAAGCTAGGACAAAAAAAAATCCTGCTCAATGAGCAGGATTTTTTTAGAATCAAATTTTCTAAAAATTGTAATCTTTTTGGGGTTATAGACAAATCGAAAATTAATACTATTTCCTTTGTCTATAAAATCTTATCCAAATGGTGGTGGATCGCTTTTTACGCCTAATCCGAATGGTGGTGGATCACTTGCTCCGCCTTTGATACTTGCTAATCCTTTCCTATTGATTACTTGTGTTGCATTTAATTTGCTGGCGAATTTTGATATATTTTTCATCTTCTTGTTTTTTTAGTGTTTGTAAAATTTTAATTATTCTGCTTTATATTATGTTCTCTATAATCTTATCCGAATGGTGGTGGATCACTTTTCACTCCTAATCCGAATGGTGGTGGATCACTTTTAATTCCTAATCCGAATGGTGGCGGATCACTTGCTCCTCCTTTAATACTTGCTAATCCTTTTTTGTTAATTACTTGTGTCGCATTTAATTTGTTTGCGAAATTTTTGATTGAGTTAC
>CALJOK010000092.1 GCA_937981555.1 uncultured Saprospiraceae bacterium | reverse complement strand
ATTCTGAGATTGCCAATTTTATTGCAAAGCCATTTGCTATCTTCCTGCGTATCTTCATCTTCGATACCGAGCAAGATGAGGAATCCTTTTCCTATTTTTGATTTTACTTTTTGATTGATGGTAACCGATGCTTCGGAAACTCTTTGGATGACGATCTTCATTTATTTTAAAATTCTTTTATTTTTCTTCTTCCCCCAAGCCAACACTTTTACTCCATCTGAATATTGTATTTTATCAGGTTGTCCATTTATTAACTTTCCAAATCTTGGATAATTCACTTTCAGTTTTTCAATTTGCAACTCTTTTATTTCCCATTCCAAATGATGTATTTCAAAAGTATTTATGGAAGTTTTGGTGTCCTGAAAAAGTGCATATCTTTCTGTTAGCCAATGATCTAATTTTGATTTTGCTTCCAGTTTTTTTCCAATAGAAAATTTAATATCCAACTCATCTTTTAATTCTAAATTGCTCGATGAGTATTGATTGGAAATTCTTTTTGTTTTAGAAAAACGATAAGGCAATTCTGAAATTAATTTGGAGACTTTGCACGATAACAATTTTCCTCCTTCGATACTCAAAAAATAAACACCCGTTTTGTTTTTATATTTTACATACGTTCGGATATTAATTTCGTCAAAATTAGAAATTGGAGGAAAGTAGGGCAAATGTTTTGGACGTATTTTTTCCATGGTAAATGCGACTAACGACACCCAAGGTTTTCCTTCAATTAAATCAATTTCAATTTCTTGCGGAACCAACTTTTTCAATTCCTCTAAATCAACTTGCCAATGCAAAAAAATCGTTCGATTCCATTCTTGATAAAATTGCCAATTTTGATTTGGAATTTTCCAAGGTCGATGTTCCGTTCGATTTAAAATTTCATTGATTGTCATTTTGTATTTTATACTTTCCTAAGGTTTATTTTATTTCATAAATTTCTCAAAATTTTCAATGTAATCATCTAGATTTTCGGTTAGCATTTTTTCATATTCTGCTACAAAATATTTAATCGTCTCTTGCCTTCCCTTTTTCATTTCTTCTGCATTGCTAAATTCACATGCACTAAACCATGCATTGAATCTTGCCACACTATACATCATTGAAGCACTTACTTTTCCAATAGTTGCTTCTGTTAATTGGTCATTGGATAAGTTGATATGATCATCAGCTCTTTTGAAAAATTTATCGTCAGTTTCACTCATAAGTTTGTTTTTCATTTTTTACACATATATATAACATCAATCAAACAATGTCGGCGGTGCCAAAACTTCATGATGTAATTCTTCTGAATTTGCTTCTACCGAATTTAGTTTATCTGAAACTTGATAAAATTTTAAAGAATTGTCTTTGATCGTTTTCATCATTCCCAACACTTCTTGAAGCGGAATATCTTCCAACCATTTCTTTTGCATTTCTCTTTCTGAAAAAATCACAGGCATTCGATCGTGAATCATTTCCATTTCTTTATTTGGAAGTGTTGTAAGAATTGAAAAAGTTTTAATAATTTGATTTCCCTCTTTCCATATATCCCAAATTCCAGCCATAACCATCAGCGCATCATTTTTCATCATAATTCGATAAGGTAATTTTTTCTTACCATAAGGTTTCCATTCATAAAAACTATCAGCCAATACTAAACACCTTTTATGTCTGATCGGAATTCGGAAAGAAGGTTTAGAAGAAATACTCTCAGATCTAGCATTAATTAATTTACCAGTCACTTTTGCCTCATCTGCCCAATGCGGAATCAGTCCCCAATTGTATGCTTGTAAATGTTGAGGATGCTCATTGGTTACCACATATGCTTTTTGAGTAGGAGCAATGTTATAACTTTTTTGCAGCTCGTTGCCCAAAGTTATTTCCAATGCTCGTTCTACTTTTTCTTTTGTTGATGTAAAGGAAAACCTACCGCACATTTATTTGTTGAGTTTGTAATAGCTGAAGGAAGTTTTTTTATAAAAATCAAAACACAAAACTTCTACTTCGAGCAATGGATTAGTTTGTAAATGTATTACTATAATTTTTTCTTGAAACAATAATTTTCTAATCAAAACCAAATTCATTTTTCCAATAAACAAAACCAAAAATTGTTACCAACATGGCTCTTTTTTAATCATACATAACTTCATAAAGATCAATTAGTTATGCAAATTCATTCTCCACATCGGTTGTTTGTAAACTATGTAAAAACCACCATAGTTATCCACAATGAGAATCGTTTCTACACATTGCCATTTTCCGAGGTTGTTAGAAACTCACTTTTTGTTGATATCTACATCAAATATAGACATTGATTACCGACTTTTAAGAATGTTGATTTCAAAAAGTTTTCAATAGAATAACTTATACACCACTTGTTTATAACTTTGTAACTGGTTGATATAGAATGGATTGAATTGTTACGTAAGTGTTAGTTTACAAAAAATTAAAGTTAGGAATGACTTTACATAAAAAAAATGCAAAATCTTATCTACAAACTAACACCCCTGATGATGAAGGCTTTTGAAGAAAAATTTATAATAATTATTAATAAGGACATCAGAGGAAAGAAGAAACAGAAACAAACAAAACCATTTATTTTTGCAGAATGATTTAAATGTCCTTTGAATAGATGTTCTTATTGTTCTACTAGAATTTGGAATTTTTGTTTTATAAAAAATCTTTTAAAATGAGTTTAGATAAAAATAAAAGAAGCGGAATGAATAATATATCAAATGATCAAATTGCTCGGATTGTGAAAATCTGGTTGTGTATTGGTTTGTTTATGGTTTTTATGCAAGTGGTGATTGGGGGAGTGACTCGATTGACTGGTTCAGGTTTGTCGATTACTAAATGGGACGTGGTGACAGGAACTATTCCGCCAATGAGTGAATTAGCTTGGGAAGCAGAATTCGAATTATACAAAGCAACGCCTCAATACGAGATGATTAATGATGGAATGGAAATGGGATCCATTTTTCAAGGAGGAACATTCAAGTTTATTTACTTCTGGGAGTATTTACATCGATTGTGGGCTCGTACGATGGGATTTGTGTTCGTTATCCCGTTTTTTATCTTTTTGGCGCGTGGAATGCTCTCTAAGGCTTTAATTAAGGATTTAGGGATAGTTATTCTTTTAGCTATTCTTGTTGCCTCGATGGGGTGGATTATGGTTGCTAGTGGATTGATCAATCGACCGTGGGTAAATGGATATAAATTATCGATGCATTTATCGCTTGCTTTTATACTTGCAGGCTACTTATTGTGGACAACTTTTAAAGTAATTCAACCTTCTCCAAAAGTTATTCACAATTTGATGTTGAAAAGACTAATGATCGGTTTTTTAGTAGTACTAGGTCTGCAGATATTTCTAGGTGGTTTGATGTCAGGAATGAAGGCTGGATTACAGTATCCAACTTGGCCAGATATGAATGGAAAAGTAGTTCCTAATGTTGTTCTAAATAGTGGTAACTGGAATGTGGATAACTTAGTTAATTATGACTCTCATGGTTTCACTCCAGCTCTAGTTCAAGTATTGCATAGAGGTTCTGCTTACCTGTTGATTTTATTAGGTTTTTTCTATTTTTTTAAATCAAAAAAAATCTCTGAAAATGTTATTTTTGATAAAGCTAACATACTGTGGATAACGATGTTAGTAATGCAAATTTTACTGGGAATTTGGACGGTAATTAGTTGTAGAGGAAGTATCCCTGTTGGGCTTGGTGTAGCTCATCAAGCTTGTGCTTTAATATTACTAGGAACTACCCTTTTTGTTTACTATCAACTAAGTTCAAAACGGGTATAAAAACTGTTAGTAAGCATGTGGATAAATAATGAAAATGATGAAAATTGTCTATAAAGTCTAATTTAGGAAAGACATAAACTAACAAGTAATCAACACTTTATCTATTATGTAAAAATCATATTATTATTAATTTATTTTATAACTTGTTCAGAAAATGAGATTTTGCTTTTTGTTATAAAAAATAATAATTGAGGATTCATTTTTGTAATTTATTATTAGAAGAAATAAAAAGTTATTTTTGCAAATATTTAGGTACTAAAAATCTAATTATTACATCTTTGATTTTTGTATCTTTCTTTTTTTGAATAAAAATAAATTAATGAGTCACGAAATAATTGAAGAAGAAAAATTTCAATATTTAGAAACGAAAGGCGGCAAAGAGAATTTGTTGCTATTACATGGGCTCTTTGGAGCATTGAGTAATTTCCAAGGAATAATTGATTACTTCTCTGATAAATATAATGTCATTGTTCCATTATTGCCTATTTTAGAGTTACCTATACGAAAGGTTTCAGTTAGTGCCTTAGTAGATCATGTACATGACTTTATTGAATATAAGGGCTATGATAAGGTTCATTTGCTAGGAAATTCCTTAGGAGGTCATATTGCATTATTATATGTTTTAGCACATCCGGAAAATGTAGGATCAGTTATTTTAACTGGAAGTTCTGGATTGTTTGAAAGTGCCTTTGGATCTAGTTTCCCTAAAAGAGGGAATTATGAGTTTATCAAAAATAAGGTAGAGGCTACTTTTCACAATCCTGAGGTGGCTTCAAAGGAATTAGTTGATGAAGTGTTTGATATTGTGAATGATCGAAATAAAGCGATTAGAATTGTAGCTACGGCTAAATCTGCGGTGCGACATAACTTAGGAGATAAATTACATCAGATTAAAAACCCAACTCTTTTGATTTGGGGAAAACAAGATGTAGTGACTCCTGCTTTCGTCGGAGAGAAATTTAATGAGTTAATAGAAAATTCAAAACTCTTCTTTGTGGAAGAATGTGGACATGCCCCAATGATGGAGAAGCCTGAAGAGTTTAATGGAATATTAGAAACCTATTTGTCGGAGTTGAATTCGTCGAATGGAGTGGAGAAATAATTAATAGAAAAGGCCAACATATATGTTGGCCTTTTTTTGGTAAATAAAATACGAATAATTTCGTATTTTATTTACCAGACATTAAATGAAAATACCAAAATAAATCTCCAGATGGTAATTTAAAATGAACATCAACTTGTCCAAGTGTGTATTTTATTTTTTTCATTTTTAATTTCTTAGAAATTACTTCGTTTGATTTTTTATCAATAACCATAAAATCACCTTGAAAGATTAGGCTTGCTCCAACTTCATAAAAATTAGCAAAAAACAATTCATTGTTTCTTTTCTTTTCAAAATCTCCTTTATAGTAGTTTTCTTTTTCTTCTTTTGTATAATTGAAGTCCCACCAAAAATCTCTAAAATATATTTTCTCTTTTTTATGTTCAAATATATATTGAAGAAAGGTGTTTGGATTTTGTTGTAGATATTTAAGAATATCAGATTGTTTGAAAAAAACAAAGGCTGAAGATTTCTCAATAATTAGAATAGGTTCATTTAGTGTATCTATTTGAATAGGACATAAATTTTTTCTTCTTTTAGTTTTGAAATCTTTTTGTGAATAGGATAACACCAGATTAGAAGAGACAAAAAAGCAAAGGAGAATAAGTAGTTTAATTTTTATGATGTTCATTTTTACTAAATATTTAAGATGAAAATTTAGACATTAAATATTAATTTATTTTATTGCAAAAAAAGTGCGATTGATTTATTCAGTAACTTGATAATTAAAATATAATAATTTCTACGGATGATGAAACGATATATGACTATTTTTTCAAGAAGTAAAATAGTATGTAATGGGTAGATATAATTTATTTTTTTTGAAAGAGTTAGGTATACTTAATAGGGAATGGATCTGATTGAGATGTTTCACGTGAAACTATTTAAGTTTAAATAAGTCTAATTAGAAAGTGTTTCACGTGAAACAATAAGAAGTATAGGTCTTATTGTTCAATAATTTTCTCTGAGGAATTATTATGTAATTAGATTAAAAGAGGAGAGTAGTCTTTTGAAGTGTTTCACGTGAAACAAAAAAAGCCTTGATGAAATTAAATCATCAAGGCTTTCTTTATATTAGTGATTGGTTAATAATTACTAATCAACCAATCTTTGAAAGGATTAAACATCGTATTCATTAAAGTTGATTCCTTTTTCTTATTACTTAGAATAGCTAACCTCTCAGGAATATCTACCTTTTGACCAATTACCTCTTCTACTGAATCTTTAAATTTAGATGGATGAGCCGTTTCTAAAATAATACCTTTTGTATTAGGATGGTTTTTCTGGTAAGCTTTAAATGCTAAATATCCAACGGCACCATGCGGGTCTATTACATAGTTAAACTTTTCAAAAACTTCTTTAATTCCAAGTTTAGTCGCTTCATCATTAATACTATAACCAGAGATACTTTCTGACATATTGTTCCACGTGAAACCAAATAAGTCTTGCATTCGAGCAAAATTAGAAGGGTTTCCTACATCCATAGCATTTGATAAGGTTCGAACAGAAGGACGTGGATTATAATCTCCAGTACATAAATAATGAGGAACGATATCATTAGCATTGCTGGCAGCCACGAAATGGGAGATAGGCAAACCCATTTTTTGAGCAATTAAACCTGCTGTGATATTTCCATAATTACCACTTGGTACAACAAAAACAATAGGATTGATATAATCATTTAGTTGCTTGAATGCTTCGTAGTAATAAAATGATTGAGGAACTAACCTAGCAATATTGATAGAGTTAGCAGAAGTTAATCGAATTTTGGCATTTAATTCTTTATCTAAGAAAGCTTGTTTTACTAAAGCTTGACAATCATCAAACGTTCCTTCAACTTCAAGGGCAGATATATTATGTCCTAATGTAGTTAGTTGCTTTTCTTGAAGCATACTTACTTTACCTTTTGGATAAAGTATAACTACTTTAGTTCCGGGGGTTTTATAAAAACCTGAAGCAACTGCACCACCAGTATCACCTGAAGTAGCTACTAAAATAACTAATTCTTTATCATTTCCTCTATTAAAATAACTCATAATTTGAGCCATAAATCGAGCACCAAAGTCTTTAAAGGCTAGGCTTGGTCCATGAAAAAGTTCTAGAATATGAGTTTGCTCATCTAAAGTTTGAATAGGCGCTGGAAAATTAATGGAGTTATCTATGATCTCTTTTAGATCATTTTCAGGAATAGCACCTTGGAAAAGTGTTTTAGAAACCTCGAAAGCAATCTCTTGAAAGGTATAATCTTTTAAATTTTTAATAAATTGCTCAGGTAACTTTGGAAAGTGTTCTGGCATAAAAAGCCCATTATCATCAGGTAAACCTTTCATAATAGCTTCACCAAGACCAACAAAGCTAGAAGTATTTTTAGTACTGTATAATCTCATTTAATTAGAGTTTAACAAAGGATTGCCCCTTCATGATTAATTGGAGAGATGAATAAATCGTTTTCTATTTTATTATCATTAAAAACCTTTTGCATTGCATTCCCTACATTTTCTGCTACCAAAGTATTAGCACAAAGCGCAAATATAGATGGTCCAGCCCCAGAAATACTGCAACCTAAAGCATCAGCATTTAGAGCCGCTTCTTTAACTTTATAGAAATGAGGAATTAATTGTGCTCGCTGAGGTTCAATAATTGCATCAGTTAAGGATCGACGAATTAAATCCAAGTCAGAATTCATCATACCTAAAATTAAGCCTCCTAGATTCCCCGTTTGGGTAATAGTTTGATTTAGTGAAACAGTATCACATAGAATATCTCGAGAATCTTTAGTTAAAATTTTAATATGCGGATAAACAACTACAGCCATTAATCCACGAGGAACGTAGATTTTATGAATATCTAAAGTTGCATTGTCTCTAATAAAAGTCATTCCTCCTAAAAGAGATGGACCAACATTATCAGCATGATAGGCACCATCAGCAATTTGTTCTCCTAAAACGGCAAAAGGAAGTAATTCTCTTTTTGTTAATGGTTTCATAAAGATCTCATTAATAGCCATAACTCCAGCTACTGCTGAAGCTGCACTAGATCCTAAACCACTACCAAATGGCATTTTTTTATGGATTTCCATTTCTATTCCTCTAGTTTCACCCAAATGTTCTAGGACTTTTTGGGCCGCAAAACCAGCTGTATTTTTTTCAATTTCATAAGGGATTTTCCCTTTTGCTCCGGTAATCTTAGTGATATGAAGCCCTTTTACTTTTTCTGAAAAACGAACTTTAATTTCATCTCCTGGTTTTTCTAAAGCAAAACCTAAGATATCATATCCACAAGCCATGTTGGCTACGCTCGCTGGAGCAAATACTTTAATTCCTACGTATGACATTATGATAAAAAATTTCCTATTGTAATGATTTCGGCAAAAACACCTGCAGCAGTTACTTCAGCACCTGCGCCTGGACCAAGTATAACTAATGGTCGCTCTTTATATCGATCGGTAGTAAAAACAATCATGTTGTCACTTCCACTTAATGAATGGAATGGATTAGAAGAATCAACAGCCTGTAAAACAATAGAAGCTTCTCCATTTTCTAACTTAGCAATAAAGCGTAAAACTTTACCTTCTTTAGCCGCGTCTGCTCTCATTTTTTCAAAATAATCATCTGCCTTTTCGATTTCTTCAAAAAGTTGAGCAACATTTTCTGCTTTTTGACAAGCCTCAGGGAGAATAGCATCAATTTTGACGCTTGCTTGTTCTAACGGGAGACCAGATTCACGAGCAAGGATAATAAGTTTTCTACGTACATCTATGCCGTTTAAGTCGGTTCTAGGGTCAGGTTCGGTAAAACCTAACTCCTTTGCCTGTTTTACAACCGAACTAAATTTAACACCTTCAGTAAATGAATTGAAAATAAACGAAAGTGAACCAGAAAGAACACCTTCAATTTTTAAAATTCGATCACCACTTTGAATTAAATCATTCAGAGTAGAGATTACGGGTAAACCTGCTCCAACATTAGTTTCATATAGAAACTGTACACCTCGTTTTTTTGCAATATATTTTAAACGCTCATATTGTAAATAAGCAGAAGAAGTAGCTATTTTATTTGGAGTGGAAATAGAAATACTTGAATCTAGAATTTTTTCATAATGAGAAGTAATAGCAGAATTCGCAGTATTATCCACAAAGATGGTATTGGAAAGATTTAAAGTCTTCATCTTTTCAATGAAAGTTGATATATCTGCTGCTTCATTAGAATTTAATAAATCATCTTTCCAAGTATTCAAATCAATTCCAGCTTCATTGAAATACATTTTTCGACTATTTGAAATCCCTATCACTTTGATTTGAAGTTGGCTATTTTCCTTAAGGTATTCATTTTGTTTTTGGATTTGATCGAGAAGAGTACTTCCTATCAAACCAACACCAACCATAAATAAGTGTAATTCTTTTGTATCAGATAAAAAGAAAGACTCATGAAGTGAATTTAACGCCTTTGATTCATCTATTTTATTGATAACAACTGAGACATTTAATTCTGAAGAACCTTGAGCTATAGCAACACAGTTGATTCCATTCTTTCCTAAAGCTTGAAATAATTTACCTGAAATGCCAGGTTGATATCTCATATTTTCTCCAATGATGGCAATAATGGATAAATCATTTTCAACTTTCACCGAATCAACTCCACCAGATTTGAATTCATATTCAAATTCTTCATCTACTTTTCGTTTTGCACGAGCGGAATCTTGTGGATTTACAGCAAAAGAAATAGAATGCTCAGAAGATCCTTGAGTAATTAAAATAACATTGATTTTAGCTAGAGCCAAAGAATTGAATAAACGAGCGGCAATTCCAGGAACTCCAAATAAGCCACTTCCTTGTAATGTCAAAAGTGAAATATCACTTATAGAAGAAATACCTTTTATAGGATGTCCATTGACTGAACTTTCTTTTGAAATATAAGTTCCAATAAAAGATGGATTAAAAGTATTTTTAATATAAATAGGAATACCTTTCGCCATAGCTGGCTGAATAGTAGGAGGATAAATTACTTTCGCTCCGAAGTGGGACATTTCCATCGCCTCCGCATAAGTTAAAGTAGGAATGGTAAAAGCACTTTTTACTCGCCTTGGATCAGAAGTGAGTACGCCATTTACATCTGTCCATATCTCGATAGCTTCAGCATTTAGCCCTGCAGCTAAAATAGCAGCAGTAAAATCAGATCCACCACGACCTAAAGTTGTGGTTAAACCACCTTTAGATGATGCAATGAAACCTGTAGTAATTTGTACTTCAGGATGATTAGTAAAATATTCTTGGATATTTTTAAAGGTAGCATCTAAATCAACTTTAGCTGCTCCGAATTTCTTATCAGTTTTAATAATCTTTCGAGCATCTAAGTAATTAGTATTGATCCCTTCCTTTCGTAAATAATGGGAAATTATGAAATTTGAATTTCGTTCTCCAAAACTTAAAACATAATCCATCGTTCGTGGAGAGGCTTCACGAACGAGAAAAACTCCTTTCAAAAGGCCTTTTAATACGTCATGATTTTCTTTGAGCTCTGAAAGAATGTTTTCCTTTTCTGTGTCATCAAATAATTCATTGACAGAATCAATATGTCGTTTACTGAAAGAGTTGAAGTGTTCAAGGTAACTTTCGTCTCCCATTGCTGCGGCACTACTCATCTTAATTAAGTAATCAGTTACGCCACCAAAGGCAGAAAAAACAACAGCGAATTTTTCGCCACGTTTATAGTAATCTTTAAGAATATCAGCAATGCTTCTTATTCTTTCAGGTTTGGCTACAGAGGAGCCACCAAATTTTAAAACTTTCATTATCGTCCTTTTATAAAAATCGTCTAAATATTGAATCGCAAAAATAAGATTAAAAACTAAATACGCACAAGGACACTTCCGACCTTGTGCGTATTTAAACTTTAATTAACTATCGTAATTAAAGAGAAAAAAATATTATTTAATATTATAATATAAAATAGTCGGTTGACTATTGATTATCCAATTTCATTCCATTTAATGTAGATAAATACTCATTTTCTTTTTGAGTCATCTGAGTTTTATCTTCAGCGGTTTTATCTAAATATCCAAGTAAATGTAAAGTGCCGTGAATCATCACTCGATGTAATTCATTTTCAAATTCAACTTCAAAAGATTGTGCATTTTCTTTAATCCGATCTATACTGATAAATATATCACCTTCTATAGTTTTTCCTTCAGCATATGGAAATGTAATTACATCAGTAAAGGTATCGTGATTTAAATATTCTACATTTATTTTATGAAGATATGGATCGCTACAAAAAATGTAATTGAGATGACGAAGTACTTTTGCTTCGCTCTCGATAGTTTTATTAATCCAATCAAAAATTATGGAATGGTTAGGTAAGATAAATTCGATGTCTTCAGAGTAGAAATTAATTTTTTCGTCTTCGTCCGGTATCATATGTTAAATTGAATTTCTACGGTACTGCCGTTGTCATGAAAACGAATATCATCGCAAAGTTGACGCATTAAAAATACTCCACGTCCGCCCATTTTTAAAATATTCTCAGGTGAGGTGGGATCCGGAACACTATCATAATCGAAACCTGGTCCTTCATCCGAAACTTGAAAAGCAATTTTATGCTCACTAACTTGTTGCATACTTACTTTGACCGTTTTATTTAGATCGTTGCAATTACCATGGCGAATGGCATTATTTACAGCTTCGGTCAAACTAATTAAAATATTACCATACATGTCAGGGCTAATGTGATATTGTTTCACCAATTTTTCAACAAATGGTTCAACGCATTCAACATTTTTCGGATCTGAGGATAATTTTAACATAAGCGGATGATTCATAATTTAATGTTTAACAATTAGCTGAGTATGGAAAACACTTAAACGTGTTAACCATTCACAGCTAATCATTAATCGTTATTATTCTCCTTTCAATGATTTATAATATTCTTCAACTAACATTTTATAGTATGGTCGAAGTGAAGGAGATACAGTTTTGAACATTTCAATTTCTGCTTCTCGTTTTTTAATATATTCTTCCAATGAAGGAGGCATTTTTCTTTCTTTTTGAGAAGCGGTTTCTGCTTTTCTCTTTTCTTCATATTCTCTTTCACGCTCAGCTTTCTCAGCTTTCAACAATCGAGTTAAAATATCTTGTTGTCTTTTCAGCATCTCATTAGTAAGACGCTTATTTACCAAATCGGTCTCAACTTTATCCATCTGTTCGATAATTTCTTGCAATTGTTTATCGCCTTGACCTTTCTGTTGTTTTTCTTTTGCCAAATCTCGCAATGCTTTTCGAAGTGCAGCTTGTTGAGCAGCCATTTTAGCAAATTCCTTACTACTTCCTTTTTTCCCTGATTCCAATGCTTTTTTCATCGCTTCCATTTGCTTATTCAATTTCCCCTGACCTTGCGACATTTTATCTCCCGGTTTACTACCTGGCTTGCTGCCTGGTTTTCCTCCTGGCTTTTTACACATTTGAGAACCTTCCATCATTGAACTCATTTGCTGTTGCATTTGATTCATCACTTCACTCAACATCAATGCTAAATCATTAACGTTTTTCATTGTTCTTTGTTGATGCTCAGATGCTTGAGGTTTTTTACGAGCTTCCAATTCTGTTAAACCTTCTTTCATATTCACTTTTACATCGTGAACTTTTTCTGTTACAAAAGACTCGATTTGGAAAACTCTTTTACTCAATGCTTGAAGACTATCTTCCACCAATTGGAAATCATCTTTCAATTTATATTGTTCTTGCACCAAATCAACATATCTTGGAGTTGTAACACCCGTCACAGAAAAATTATCGATTACATCTTCTTGATCAAAAGAAAGTGTCATTAAATTTTCTAACAATTGACGAAGTGCAGCCATGTCTTCTTCCAACTGTTCCATCTCCCCTGCTTCCATGCTCATTTGCATCTCCTCTGCCATCTTTTTCATTTTGCCTGCAGCTTTCTTTTGCTTATCAGATGCAGCTTTATTTTCTTTTTTCCCCAGATCTTTTTTACTATCATCCAAATCTTTTTCAATGTCTTCCATCTCTTCCTTCTTATCACCAAGATCTTTTGGATTTTCCATCTCCTCATTTTTCTTTTCCATCTCCTCTTGTTTCTTTTGAATATCTTCAAACTTCTCGTTGATCTCCTCCTGTTTTTTCTCCAATTCTTCTTGAAGTTTAGATTCCTCTTCTGTTTCTTTTGCTAGTTCTTCTTGCTCTTTTGCTAATTCTTCCAATTCCTCAATTTGCTCCATCATATCTTTTTCCATCTCCAATTGCTTGAGCATTTCGATCATTCGGTCGAGTTCCATTTCAACTTCTTCATCATTCATTTCCATTTCTTCCATCATCTCCAAAGCCTCGTCCTTATTGAGTTCTTGCAACAAATCTTCGATCTGCTTCATCAATTCCTTCATCTCTTCACTCATCAATTCTTCAAACATTTCTTGCATCTGTTCCTGCTTCTCCTGCAACTCCTCATTAGGTTGTTGCTCAAACTCCTCTTGGTTCTTCATATTTTCCTCAAACTTATCTTTCGCCTCGTTTATATTTTCTTCCAACTGTTTTTGTTGATCCAATAATTTTTCTAACTCTTTTCGATCTTGCCAATCCAATTCTTTTTTCTGCAAAACTTTCTCTCGCATTTTTTTCATATCCTCTTGGATCTTCTTCGACTCTTTCAACGACTCCTCTAATTTCTTTTGAATGTCTTCGTTGTTCTGATCTTCTTTTTCTTCCAACTCCTCCAACGAAGGCATTTCAAATAATTCCAGATTAGTTTTAGTTGACTTACTTCCATTCACCGCATCATTATCAAAAACTTGAAAGTAATAGGAAACTTCATCACCAGGTTTTAAATCTAACTCTTGCAAATCAAACGTATAATCAAACTGAGCGGTCTTCGTTGAAGGCTTCGCCATTTTAATATTGACTAATTCTCCTTGTTGACCATTTTCTTTTTTGACTCGATAATTAAATGACAAATTCAAAATACCATAATCATCCGCAGCATCACCCACGAAGAATAAAAGTTTTGAATCTAAACTATCCACAAATTTTTCAGACTTAATCGTTGGGTAAAGGTCAGGAATGACTGTAATAGAGTAACCTACAGAATCCGCATTTGGAAGTGCTTTATTAGAAATATATAATTTATAAATCTCATCACGCAAAGCTTGCTTTCTATAACTAAAACTTTCTTCGCCAGCACGATCCGTATTGATTCGATCTTTTTTATCGAAAAAATTAATAGCAATTTCGTCTGTATTTGAAGCATTGAAGTTCCAATTAATTTTTGTTCCAATTGGAATAACCAAGTCACCAGTATTACTTAATGTTTCATCTTTTCGACCAATATAGTTGGGATAATCCAAAGTGATGTCAAAACCTAAAATATTTGGTTTTTTCAAAACATTCAAATTATATTTTTCAGATTCTACGCCACTTGAGAAAATTTTAAAATCAGTATTTTTTTGAACATTAGAAAAACGGTAAGAAAACTTGTCTTGTTCATCTTTGTTTAATCTGTATTGATAATTATCAATGTCTACAAAAACTTCATTAGGCAAAACATCTCCTTCCACTTTTACTTCCAATAAAAAATCCTCAAACTGAACTACCGTCAAATCTTCTTTATCTATTTTAAAATGGAAAGGTGCATCACGTTCAAATTCTCGATCATTGTTGTACAATCGATTCGTACTATCTTTTATCAAACTTGGCGCAGCAAATAAAACAACTAACAATAACATTAATGGCGGTAAAGTGTATCGTAAATATTGTCGATTCTTACTTAAGTCAATTGCAGACTTAAATGGGACTAATTTTATTTTTTCCGTTTTTTGATTGATCCCTGCAAAAACGAGTGCTGCATTAGGAGCACCTTCTGCTTGCTTACTGAGTTGTAAGACATTGAGTAATTTATCTTTTACATCTGGAAAATGATCTCCGATAATTCCTGCAGCTTGTTCGTGTGAAATTACTGTTCCCAAATGGAAGTATTTCAATAGAGGAATCAATACCCAACCAATAAAAGATACTGCACTTACTCCCATAAAAGAGTAAAACATAACTTTACGAGTGCCAGAACCGAAATAGAAAAAATGCTCCAAGAAATTAATCCCCAAAAAGAGAACCAAGACTAAAGCAAAGAAATATAGAAACCCTCGGATGAGTTGGTTGACATAAAACTTACGAATAAACTTATCTAACTTAGAGATAAGCAATTGATAATTATTTGTTGAATTCGCCATGAATTTTTCCCTTAAAAAAATTGAATAAAATGTTTCAAAAATTTACAACAGAAGCCTAGATTTTTTGCCTTCTAAAAACGTTTTTTTTCGGCAAAAATATATTTAAACGGGAAAGTCGATTTATTTTTCTTTCGTTTAAGTTTTAAAAATACATAAATCATTGATTGTTAATGGTTTACGGATTTTACTAACACGTAATTTAGTCATTTTACGTATTAAAATCAATAGTGTTTTGAGGAAAAATGGAATTATTGTGAAAAGGGTGTTTTGGAAGACTTTTTTGGATGGGACATAGAATTTTTTTTAGTTTTATTATTATTTGGTATTTCATTTGCATTAAGATAAATGCCTCTTGTCCTATCTCATTTACAAATCAACGCTAGCAACACCTTTTTCTTTTATTTAAAATATAAAGACATGATATCAACTGTTGCTAAATTAGATCAACATCTACTTTTAGAACTAGCAATGAGCTACGGATTACAAGAAGATGTAAAAGCTAATGCTCATAATTTTCTTGCTACTCTTTCCAAATATTTACAATTAGATTTTGTAGGCTGTTGGCAAAAAGAAGAATTCTCTTCTAACCATTGCACTCCTATTTATACCTATCCCAAACATATTAAGTGTGGTGTTATTCAAGAATCGACTTTAATAAAAGAACTTCAACAAAGAGATTTTTTTATAACAAATACAGATCAATCCTTCGGGGCTGATTTGTTGGAGCTTATTTCTCAGGAAAAAGGAAAAATATTAATTTTCAATACGTCTTTTTTATTTGTTTATCTTTTTAGAAAAGAATCTGATTTTACGAATGAAGAAGGAAAGTTTTTTAAAAATCAAATTCTAAGATTTAGTCATTTTTTAAAAGTCAAACTTCAAAAAAATATACTTTCCGAAAAGGTCTCAGCTTACGAGATAAAAGAAAAAAGTTTTTTACAAACTCAACAAAAGATTCAAAAAGAACAAATATCTGTAAAAAAGGAATTGACTAAAACTCAAACCCGTTTATCCATAATGTATAAAAATATGGAAGATGGAATTTTTTTATATAATTATATTACCGAAAAAATTATTGACTTTAATGATTCTGCATTTGAGTCATTTGGTTATGACACTCGCGATGAATTATTAAATCAGAGTCGTTTCCAGTTTACACCTCAGTTTTCAAAATATTTTCCAAATACAGACATTCATGAATATACTAGGGGGCATGGTCTAAAAGTATGCAAAGGAGAAAGCATCAATAAAACTTTGGGAATTTTTGTAGGAAAAGGAAATAGAGAATTTTTAGTTGAAGCTAATGTAGTTCCTACTCATCAAGAAAAAGGAGAAGCTTTTATTATTTTTAGAGATACTACAGAGAGAATTTTAGCACAAAATAAAATAAAACTAAGAGAAGAAAGGTACCGTCAAATTTTTGAAAATTCTCATGAAGCAATTATTTACTTCGACATCAAAGAACAAAAAATTGTTGACTGCAATAATCAAGCTTTAAAACTATTTGAAATAAAAAATAAGAAACGTTTCTTTCAAAATAGTTTTGAGAGTTTCTATTCAGATCAAAATACAGGAATCAATGCGTTTGATTTTTTTAAAGAACAAATGGAAATATCAATTAAGAAAGGAAGTGCTAATTTTAATTTTTTAGCAAAGACATTAAATGATAATACATTTTGGGCGGAAGGAAATGTAATTGTTGAAATGGGATCAAAGTGGCCTAGAAAATTAGTGTTTTTTGTCAGAGATATTACTGAAAAATATAACACTCGAAAAGAACTTCAAGTACAACATCAAAAGCTTAAAAAATATATTGAGTCTAATATGCAGCTAGAAAACTTTGCTTATGTTGCATCACATGATTTGCAAACTCCTCTTCGAACCATTATAAGTTTTACTCAATTGCTTAACCGAAGTCTGAAAGAAAAAACTAATGCTACCGAAAAAGAGTACATGGATTTTATTGTCAAGGCAACTAAAAATATGCAAGGTTTGATTCAAGATTTATTGAATTATTCTCATGTCAATAATACTAAAAATGACCTCAAAGAAATTGATGTAGTTGATTTGTTATTAGAAGTAAAAAAAGAATTGCAATTTGATATTGAAAAAAATGATGCAACTCTTAATATCCCAACTATCCCTTTTTTCATTAAAGCGGATAATTATAAACTCAAGCAACTTTTTCAAAATCTTATAACCAATGCGTTAAAATTTTCAAAACCTGATCTTTCACCAGTTCTTGAAATTTCTTTTGAAGATAAAAAAACACATTGGCATTTTACTTTTGAAGACAACGGGATAGGTATTGAAAATCAATATAAAGAAAAAATATTTTTACTATTTAAAAGGTTGCATGGAAAGAATGATTATGAGGGTACGGGTATAGGTCTAGCGATTTGTAAAAAAATCGTTGAACAACACCAAGGAGACATTTGGTTGGAATCAACTTTTGGAGAAGGAACCTCTTTTCATTTTACAATAAAGAAAAACTTATCGAGTCTTTAAGAATATACGATTAAATGCAATTTTCCATCGTGTACATATAAATAAAGAAGTTACTAATGACATAAATCAAAAAAATAAAAATACTAAAGGAAGCCTTGAACATTAGTTCGAGGCTTTTTTCGTTTATAGTATTAAACAGGGCTACAACATTTAATTTCCAAAAGAAATTAGAAAGAAGTAGTTTTGAGAAAAAAACTATGATAAAATATTTCCTGTTTGTTCTAAATACTTTATTTTTAATGACGAACGGACACACTCAATCAAAACTTCCTACCTTAAGTTTTGATTTAGAAATGATAGTGGAAGAACCAAAAGATTCTCAATACCCATCTCAAGTTTTATTGGATTCAAAAAATAGAATACTTTTTCTCGGAGCAGAGTTTAGTAATTCTAGAGCAACAAATGGTTATAATATTTGGGAGTCTGCTATTTGGCGGAGACTTCCTGATGGACAAATCGATACAACTTTTGGGGATAACGGAACAATCATTTATTCCAATAGTTACAAAGGAAACGAGATCCAAGTTGCTGCAATTCAGTCGGATGATAAAATTATTATTGGTGAATTGGTCAGAGGAAAATCGAGTGACTCGCTGCGGATTACTCGATTTTTAAAAGAGGGAAAGGTAGATGCTACTTTTGGAAAAGCAGGAAACTTAATGATAGATCCACAGCCGTTTGAAGGTGCTAATTTACAATTGAAGGATATAAAAATACAAACGGATGGAAAAATTTTGGCTTTAGGAAACTATACTCAGGGAACAGAATTTGGACAAGAATTATTTATTTGCCGAATTCTAACTGATGGAAAACTAGATGAAAGTTTTGGTCAGTCAGGAATGGTAAAAACTCAATTAGGAAAATTTCAAGATAGAGGAATTGAAATGCTTGTAGAGGATGATGGGAAAATTTGGATACTAGGTCATTATCATAATAAGTCCATTTTTGCAAAAGATTTACAAATAGATATTGCGTTGATTCGTTTGAACTCTAATGGGAATTTTGACAAAGAATTTGCAATGAACGGCGTAGTGAAATTTACAGGGGAGCAAAGATTTTACTCACCATACAAAATTAAAAATCTGTCCAATGGTAAAATTGTGATTGCAGGATTTAGTAATCCGAAGCCAGGGCAAGGAAATCATTTTATCTTAATTTTGGATCAGAAAAAAGCAATGAATTTAGAAGTGGAGAAAAATCAGTTTGCCTTTTTCGAATCACCAGATCAACAAAATTTTCAGTTAGCTGAAATGTTTTTGTTAGAGGATGAATCTTTTTTAATGTGTGGAACTAATCAAGTAAATCGTGAAACAGAATTACTATTCACTCATTTTACTCCTGAAGGAAAACCCAATTTAAATTTTAATAAAAAAGGGTTTCTTATAAAAAAGATGGAAGGTCAAATGAAATTAAACCCTATTTCAGGCATTCAACAACAAGATGGAAAAATTATCATAGCTGGTTCAACTAGAAAAAAAATTGGTTATCCTGATTTGTTTTTTTTGAGACTTGAAGTTAAATGAATTTGGTAATGTTTAAGTTTTTGCCGAACGATTTCTCCCTCACTTTTTTAAGCATTTGACAACATCAAAACCTTTTATGATTATTTACTTTTTTGATAAACCTAACGAACAGTCGTAGAACTTTTTCTTTATGATTTTGAATTAGAATTTTTCTTAGGAGGTGGAGAACTACTTTTTTTCTTTGAAGGTTTTCGTCCTTTACGTTTTTTAAAACTATGACTAGAGGAAAAACTTTGACCTTTAGTTCTTCTTCTAGAAGATTCTTTGCTACAAAATAATTTAGCTCGAATTCCAATGTGAATTTTATAATTCAAAGCATTGGTTTTTGAAAAATCAGATATAAGGTTATCCTCAAATTCTTGATAGTTCCATCTCAAAATAAAATCAACTCAAATATGAAAAACACAAACCCAATCCACTTTATCTTCTTTTTAATTTCCCTCACTTTATTTTTCTCTTGCCAAGAACAAGAAGAAAATCAAAAAGTAGATTTAATAATTTCTAATGCCAACATATGGACTGGAAATGAAAAACAAATTTCAGCTCAATCAATGGCAATTATAGGAGATTCTATTTTTGCGATAGGAAGCAACGAAGATATTTTGAAATATAAAAAAGATGAAACTAATGTAATAGATATGCAGGGTAAATTTATCACTCCAGGTTTTATCGATTGTCATGTTCATTTGATGATGGGAGGAAATGCATTGTTGAGTGTAGAACTTAGAGATGCGAATACGCCAGAAGAATTCTCCAAACGAATTAAAGAATATGCAGAGAGTATCCAACCTAGAGATTGGATATTGGAAGGAAATTGGGATCACACTTTGTGGGGTGGTGAACTGCCAAAGAAAGAATGGATTGATGAGTTTACCAAAGAAAATCCAGTCGTCGTTTTTCGTTTAGATGGACATATGGTCTTAGCCAATTCCGCAGCGTTGGAAATTGCAGGGATAGATAAAAATACACTTGATGTAAAAGGCGGAAAAATTATTCGAGACAATAATGGAATTCCAACAGGTATACTTAAGGGAGCTGCAATGAATGTTTTACTCAATAAAATTCCTCCCATGACGGAGGAGAGGAAAGAAAATGCACTACAAGTTGCGATGAAATATTTTTTGTCGAATGGTGTGACATCTGTTCATGATGTAGATAGTTTAGGAACTTATGCTATTGCCAATAAATTTAAGAATGAGGGAAAATTACAAGTTAGGATTTATACGATCGATCCAATTTATAGATGGGAAAAACTCGCCACCACAAATTTAAAAAATGATCACTTTTTAAAGCGTGGAGGATTTAAAGGATTTGTCGATGGTTCGTTGGGGTCACATACAGCTGCATTCCATCATGCTTATTCTGATCAACCTGACGACAAAGGTTTTTTTACAAACAGTAAAGAAAATTTATATAAATGGATTTCCAATGCTGACAAAGCAAACTATCAAATTATGGTTCATGCGATTGGCGATAATGCGATTCATTCATTGCTCAATATTTACGAACGCATCATCAAGGAAAATGGAGTTAAAGATCGACGACTTAGAATTGAACATGCACAACATATTTCCCCCGATGATATTTATCGTTTTGCGGAACTTGGAGTTATTGCAAGTATGCAACCTTACCATGCGATCGATGATGGAAGATGGGCGGAAGAAGTCATCGGTGAGGAAAGAATAAAAACAACTTATGCTTTTAAATCACTTTTAGATGCGAAGACGATTCTTGCTTTTGGAAGTGATTGGCCAGTAGCACCTGCTACGCCTTTGGAAGGAATTTATGCGGCAGTCACCAGAAGAACGTTGGATGATAAAAACCCTGATGGCTGGGTTCCGGAACAAAAAATTTCGGTAGAAGATGCCCTTTTCGCTTATACTAAAAATGCAGCATTTGCTTCTTTTGAGGAAAAAATAAAAGGAACCTTAGAGCCAGGGAAACTAGTAGATTTTGTGGTTATAAATAAAGATATAAGAAATATAGAACCGGAGAAAATTAGAGATTTAAAAGTTTTACAAACCTTTGTTGGAGGAAAAAAAGTTTTTGATCAAAATGAAGAATAAATCAATTTAAACAATCATAATTTGAATTGTTAAAATTTTTTTCAAATCAAATACGTTAAAAAAGAATATTTTTAGCAAAAAGCTATAACTTGATTTTTCAAACAGACATTTAATTTTAAACAAACCTAAAAAATTACGAAATGAGGACTCTATCATTAGTACTAACCGCACTTCTTTTTATCAGTTTTTCTACTATTTCTAATGCTCAAAAAAATGCTCTAAAGCATACAGTTGCAGTAAAAGAAAATCTTATTCAAATTGCGAAACATTATGATGTTTCGGTTGAAAGTTTAAAAAAAGTAAATAAGCTTAAAGGAGATAAGATCTTAAATGGACAAGTTTTAGAAATTCCTAGAAAAGATGTTCACGTAGTGAGTGGAGGAGAAACTTTATATGAAATTGGACAAAAATATAACCTCACCTCTAAAGAATTAAAAGGCTGGAATAACTTAAGTTCAAGCAAAATTCGCCCAAGTCAAGAACTTAATTTAAAACCGAAAACAGTTGGTGCACCTAAAAATGTTCCTACATCATCAGATTTTCTTACAGCGAAAGGTGGATCAGTTTACACTTCTAAGCATGTTGTCAATACAAAAGAAAATTTATTTAGAATTGCAGATAGATATGACTTAACAGTTGGTGAATTGAAGACTGCAAATAATTTGAATAATGATGCTATTTCAATTGGGCAAGAGTTAATACTTCCACTTCAGTCTCATACAGTTGTGAAAGATGAAACACTTTCTCACATTGCTAAAAAGTACAAAGTAACAGTTACTGATTTGAAAAAAATTAATAACTTGAAAAATAACATGATCCGAAGAGGAAAAGTATTATTGATTCCGGGATAGGATTTAATCTGCTTCTAAAATAAAAAAGGCTATCAGAAACTTCTGATAGCCTTTTTTTGTACTAAAAAATTGAAAAAAATTAATGTCCACGCATCAAATATTTAACGCCATCAATTTCCATTGAACTCACCGTTCGGTCTCCGTTCAGATATAAATAAAGTTCTCTCTTTCCTTTCGATTTGATCGACAACTGAAAACGTTCTTCGTTGTTTTTAGCATCAGAATCTTCTCTTTCTTCGATTCCTTTTACAGGATAACTAAAAGTTTTTTCTTCAGTAGTGCCATCTTCATTTTTTAAAATCGTTTTAATTTTTACGAAGTATTCTTTAGTTACTTTTCTTTTTACGACAATTTCTTCTTCCTCAGGTTGAGGAGCTGGGGCAGCAGCTTCATCATTATCGTCTTCTTCTGTATCTATAATTTCTTCTTGAATTTCTTCTTCAACTGGAAGCTCTGGTTTTTCCTCTTCCACTTCTTCGACAACTTCCTCTACTTTTTCTTCTTCCGTTTCACCATTCATTTCAGCTAAAGAGCCCCACTCTTCTTCCTCCTCTTCTACTTTTTCCTTTCGTTTTTTTCTTTTCTTTTTTTCTTTCTTTGGTTTTTTAACCTTTGGTTCTTTCTTCTTTTTTTTCTTTTTCTTTTTTTCCTTGATTGTAATTACTTCTTCGAAGGTAATAATGGTGCTATCTGCTTCATACAGTCGACCTTGGATACTTGCTTTTTGATCAACTCTGATGTATGGAAAAATTTTCTGTCCCCATAAACTATCAGAATGTTCGACGGTCATTTCACCTAAATCAGTAAAGTATTTTTTCTCTCGATTTAAATCACTTTTTTTAGCATCAGGCAAATGAAATATTATTTCTTGTGCTTTCTTTCCTTTTTTAAAAACAACGGCTTCTGCTTCCCCATATTTATTTAAAATAATTTTTAAATGTCCTCGATCAGATGGATTTCTTGAATTCAATAATAAAATACGATAGCCATAATTAGTAGGTTCCATATTATTGATTTCATACAAACCTGCAATTTCTCGACCACCATTTACATACAATCGACCTCGGGTTACGCCAAAAGAATATTGGCCAGCTTCGATCATCGTAGGATCATAGTCGCCAGGGACTTCCATTTTAAATGGTTTAAAATTATATCCAATTAAGTCAGTTGGATCTTTAAATGTTCTCTCATTGATATAGCTATAAGTTTCTTGAGCACTTACGCTAATCGAGATAAAAATAAATACGGTTAATAGGATTAATCTCATGTTTATATCGATTTTTAAAAATTATTTAAAAGAATTTTGGTGAAGCGTTGTTAGGACTTTAAGCCCTAACAACGCTAATATTTTTTAAATTTTACTATTTACAATTTTTAGAATTTCTTTTTCCAATTTGTCTGCTTTTTGAATCATCACTTTTCCTTTTTTCATCACATCGGCCACAAACTTTTTATCTTTCAATCCGCCGGTATTTATTTTTACATTTAAAAAAGCACCATGCACTGCAGCTCTCACACAAAGTGCTCCAACACCAGCATCAGTTACCGAATTTGGATTACCAATTTTTGCCATTGCTTTGATAATTGGATAAGTTTGCATAGAGGTTTCCATCACTTTAAAAGGAACTTCAATAGCATACCGAGTAGCATCTTGAATAGCTTTTGATCGGTTCGTTTTTTCTTCCGTTGTTCCTTTTGGCAATCGCATCGCATCCATAATCGCATTGAAGGAATTGGTATCTTCATCAACTAATTTTAGAAGTTGATCTTTCAATGTTTGTGCTTGCTCTGCCCAATCTGAAAATTCCTCCCATTGATCATCCCAACCTCGCTTATGAGAAGAAAGATTAGCCACCATTGCTGCTAATGAAATTCCCAATGAACCAACATAAGCTGAGATAGAACCTCCTCCGGGAGCTGGACTTTCAGAAGCTGTTTCATTAGCAAACTCCCTTAAATTCAAGTTCAACAAATGTACCGACTCGGGATTTTCTAGTTGATACTCAATTATCTTCTTGGAAGCATCAAATACCCCCAACTCATCTAACCCTAAACTTTTAACAGCAATTTTCACCAACTCTTCTTCCGAAACACCAACAGATCTATTTTGTTTTTTTAAAAAATATTTCCCCGCATCCAACATCACCTTCAAAGGAACCAATCCAACCAATTCAGATCCAGTTACTCTTAATCCTCGTTTGATTGCACTCTTATTCGTTGCTTCAAAAGCAGCATGTAAAGGCGTTACATTTATATTAGTAATGTTCATCGAAATTTGGGCAATTTCATATTCGTCGATATACCAGCCGATGGCTTTGACACCTTTACAAGTTCCTTTAGTTCTAAGCGGTTCACCATTTTTATCATTTAGTATTTCACCTGTGATAGGATTTCCTTTTCGTTTTACTCTTCCTTTTTCTCGAATATCAAAAGCGACAGAATTTGCTCGACGAACCGAAGTTGTATTCAAGTTCACATTGTATGCAATCAAAAAATCACGTGCTCCGATAGCAGTTGCTCCAGCATTTGGATTAAATTGAGCAGAACCATAATCGGGTTTCCAATTTGGATCTTTTAATTTTTCAGGAAGACCTTCGTACTCCCCTGCTCGAATCGTTGCAAGATTTTTTCTATCTTTTTTTGTTGCTGCTGCTTCATACATATAAAAAGGAATACCTAAATCTTGGCCAGCATGTTTGGCTAACTTATGAGCATATTTTACTACCTCATCCATGGTGATATTAGCAATCGGAATCAATGGACAAACATCAGTAGCACCCATTCGAGGATGCTCACCAGTTTGTTTGCTCATATCGATAATTTCGCTGGCTTTTTTGATAGCGAGATAAGCAGCTTCGATGACAGGTTCCGGTTCTCCAACAAATGTAACGACAGTACGATTTGTTGCTCGCCCAGGATCTACATCTAATAATTTGACTCCATCTACACTTTCGATTTCATCAGTAATTTGCTTGATGATATTCATATCTCGCCCTTCACTAAAATTAGGGACACATTCGATCAATTGTTTCTTGCTCATTATTCAGTTAGATTAAAATTATTTTTTATGAAAAAGGATAACCATTTAGTTTGAAAAACTCGTTGGTGAAAATAGAGGATTATATTAAAAAAAGAAAAATTTTCGTTTCATTGTGGCATCACTTTACTTTATTTATCGTAATTATGAAGAAGAAGTTTAACAAAGTACATTAAAAAACCATTTATTAAAAACAGGATTTTTGATTAAAAAAAATAAGATTCGAACAATGCAAAAAGCGATACTTTTAATTCTCCTCAACCTATTATTCTTTCAAGCTGAAGCACAACAAAAAAAACGCATCAATTTTTATGAGTTGGATGTGATCAGAGGTTTATATTTTCAGCCCAATACCATTAAGCCCTATTCGGGAACTGCTTTTGATAAATTTCCAAATGGAAAAAAAAGAATGGAAATGCCAATCAAAGATGGAAAGATTCATGGCGTATCAAAAGAGTGGTCAGATAAAGGGAAAAAGGTTTTGGAAAGAAACTTCATGATGGGTACTCCAAATGGAAAAGAAAAACAATGGTATCCTGACGGAGAAAAGCAGGTAGAACTAAATTATATCAATGGAAAAGTTGAAGGGATAGCAACTGAATGGTATAAAAATGGGCAAAAAAAATCTGAAGGTATTTTTAAAAATGGCAAAGAGCAAGGCGAGCATAAATGGTATTTTGATAAAGGGCAAATCGATCAGATTGTAAATTATGAAAATGGTTTGGCGCAAGGTCTTGTCAAAATGTGGTACCTCTCCGGCAAATTTAAAAAGGATAGTAATTTTAAAAATGGACTAAAAGAAGGACTGACTACTGAGTGGTTTGAAAATGGAGAAAAGTTTTTTGAAGGTTCTTATCGAGAAGATAAACCTGATGGTAAATCTTACAACTGGACTAAAAAGGGACAACTGATCAAAGAAGAAAAGCATGATTTTGGAAAATTAATAGAATCCAAAAATTATCTCAGCGGTACTATTTTTACAGGCGATGGGTACTTGCAAGTTTTCAATGAGATGAATGATTTTTTTACAATAAAAATTTCAGGAGTTTCTGTTAAAGCTCGAAAAGCAGATGAGATTACATTTATCGTTGAAGGCGATTTAGTACAGATTTTTAATCAATCGTCTGTGTTGTTTTTTGATAAAAAAAATACAGCAAAAAGTGAAATTGAAAACCTAGAACAATATATCGAGAAAGAATCTGCTTACATTCAATCAGCAACAAAATTTGAAATTGATGTAAAAAAAGAAATTAAAAAAAATGCTTCTGGTAAAGATTATATGCATTGGCATTTTGCTTCACCGAGTAGCCAAGAAGCAGACCAAAAACCACGAACTGTTCAAGAGGAACATTATATTTCTTTCATTTGTGGAGACAGAATATTAAGTTTGTACGGAGTGGTAACGAACAATGACAAGTCTGAAGATGTTGTAAAAATATTGGAACGAATCGCCAAGACTTTAAAAGTTGAAAAAGAACGAATTGATTTAAATGCTTTGGCAGCGGCATTGAAGTAAAACTTCCCAAGCCCTTTTTTCTAAAATATTGAATATGAAGAACTTAATAACAATACTTTTACTAATTCTTAATTGGCCTTGTTTTTCTCAAAACATAACAGTCTCAGATCCAATAACCGTTCGATCAGATGATACGTATGATTTTATTGGGAAAATTAAAAACCAGTATTTAATCTTTCATAACAAAGGAATGGAGTTCGAGATCAAAGCTTTTGATAAGGATTTATATTCTGCGTGGGACAAAGAAATTGAGTTAGAAAAAAGGCGATCAACTATTTTAGGAATTGTTCCTTCCAAGGATGATTTTTCGGTCATTTATACTTGTCGTAAAAAAAGGAAATTAAATTTATTATTAAGTCGGTTTAGTCCCGCTGCTAATTTGTTGGATACGGCCACTATTAAAATTTTTCATAATGCTCTTTTGACACCAAGCCTAAGAGTGATTCGATCTGAAGACAAGACGAAAGTTTTGATTTATCATATCAAGGAGCAAAAGAAAATGGAAGCGCTCGTTTACGATTTGGAAACGATGAAAATACTTTGGGAAAGAAAATTACAACCAAAGGAAATGGCTTACTATGAAAAGTACAAACAATTTTTATTGAGCAACGATGGTGATCTTTTTTTCATATTACAAAAAGAAAATAAAAAACTTCAAAAGGAAAAACATCATTATGAAATACATCAAGTGACCGCTGATAATAAATATGGATTTTTTAGTATTCCAATGCAAAATCATTTAACCTACGATATTCTTTTTTCTTATGATAATAAAAATAAAAAACTGACTGCTGCAGGGTTATATTCTGAAAAGAATAGAGGTCGAGCTAATGGATATTTTTTTATGAATATTCCACAAGGTAACCCTGAAGATCATACGCTTGTTTTTGAAGAATTTGACGAAAAGGTAGTGGATAATTTATTAGGGAAAAAGGCGGACGTTGAAAAAGGAATTGCTGATCTTGATGTACAAGAAATTGTACATCGATTAGATGGAGGTATCTTGATGATTTTGGAACGGAATCGAATATTAGAGAGAGGAGGTCTCGGTGGTGCTGGTGATTTTAATAATCGAACTATTGTTGATTATTATTTTGATGACGTGATAGTATTTTCGATTCACCCTGACGGAAAAACTCATTGGAAGAATGTGTTGCACAAAAAGCAATATTCGCAAGGTGATCTTGCGGTGTTCTCTTCCTATTTTTTATTGAAAACACCTGCTAATCTTCGCTTTATTTTTAATGATGAAATCAAACCTGAAAATACGGTCAGCGAATATGTAGTAAAAGGTAGTGGAGAATTTGAAAGAAATAGTGTATTGAGTACCGACGACCAACGGATTCAATTACGATTTGCAGAGGCATTGCAAGTTGGAGCGAGCGAATTTGTCGTGCCGAGTATTTTGAGAACAAAAATGAAATTGATTCGAGTGAAGTATTAACTTTTCATCACAGAGTTGCGTGGATTTTTTAAATAAAAAAACTCCGAGCAACTTTGCGAAAACTCTTTTCTAACTCTGTGGTGAGAAAATCATATCCCATGTTTCACAATATATTCTGAAGGAGTAAACCCAGTTATCTTTTTAAACTGCCGATTAAAATTTGATAAATTCGTAAAACCTACCTCGTAGCAAATTTCCGAAATAGAAAAATCATCCAACAATAATTTTTTGCAAGCCACCGAAATTCTAAATTCATTAACGAATTGCGAAAACGTTTTTCGAGTCCGTAATTTAAAAAATCGGCAAAAAGCAGAAACACTCAAATTGGCAACTTTTGCCACCTCTTCCAACTTGATCGTTCGTTGATGATGATCCAACATATATTGAAACACCGTTTCTAATTTTTTACTTTCACTCGAAGTTGGATTTCCTAAAAAACTTAAATTAGAAAGCAATTCTACTTCCTTTGAAAAAGACAACCGATTTAATATTTCCATTAAAATTAAAAATCGTTCTGGCCCATTTTTTTCCTCAATCAATTTTAGTTGGGCAATAATTTCTTCTTTAGTTGCTCCATTGATGCGATAACCTTTGTCTGCATTTTTAATGAAATTTTTAATGTTCTTCATTTCAGGTAAATCAAAAAATGATTTCCCAAAAGCATTTTCATCAAAAAGAATCGAAGTTGCTTCTGCCGTTAGTTTTTTATTTTTTTTATAAAAAATTTCATCGTTACGAAAACTATGAGGAACATTTGCACCGATAACCAACAAGTCATTTTCTTCAAAAGTCGCAATAGTATTTCCCATCAAAAGCGAACCATAACTTTTTTGAATCCAAGTAATTTGCACTTCTTGATGATGATGGAATTTATCATAAAAATGTTTCATTCGATCGACTTGTACTCGGAAAGAAGTTTCTTCACTTATTGGAACTTTGAAGGGTAAAACTTTCATAATTATACTATCCTTTAGTTTTTTTTTACAAAAATATCTTTTTTGAGTAAAATAGTATCAGTTTTGACTATGATTTAAAAAACGGAAAGGAAGAATTTATTTTACATTTGTACTAACAGGTGGCGGTCTGCTTTAACGGACTAAAAAAAAATTAAACCTTTTAGGTCTGCTAAAGCAGATCACCATGTATCATTCATTAAAATATAAAAATCATGCAAGTAGATTGGAATGGAGTTTACCCTGCGGTAACTACAAAATTTAACAAAGACGAATCAATTGATTTCGAAAATTTCGAACGAGGAATCGATGCTCAAATTAAAGCTGGTGTCGATGGAATTATCGTGGCAGGAAGTCTTGGCGAACAAAGTACCTTGACAGCCGATGAGAAAAAGGACATTGCAAAATCTGCCATAAATGCGAGTGCAGGAAGAGTGCCTATCGTTTTAAATGTAGCAGAAGCCAGAACTTCAGTTGCGATTCAAACGGTAAAAGAGGCAGAAAAAGCAGGACTCGATGGTATCATGATTTTGCCTCCGATGAAGTACAAATCAGGCGATCACGAAACGGTGGAATATTTTAAAGCGGTAGCTAATTCGTCAGGGTTACCATTTATGATTTACAATAATCCAGTTGATTATAAGATTTTTGTTTCAGTTGATATGTTTCAAGAATTAGCGAAATTGGAAAATATAACTGCTGTCAAAGAATCTACTCGTGACATTACAAACATCACTCGAATGAAAAATGCTTTTGGCGATCGCTTCAAAATTTCATGTGGAGTAGATACTTTAGCTTTGGAATGTTTGGCAGCAGGTGCTGATGGATGGGTAGCAGGTTTGGTAAATGCATTTCCTCGTGAAACAGTTGTCATTTACAAATTGGTCAAAGCAGGTAGGATCGAAGAAGCATTAAAAATTTATCGATGGTTTATGCCATTATTAGAGTTGGATATTCATCCAAAGTTGGTTCAATATATTAAATTAGCAGAAGTTGCGACAGACCTAGGAACTGAATTTACTCGCGCTCCAAGATTACTATTGATTGGTGAAGAACGAGATCGAATTTGGAGAATTATTTATGAAGGAGTTTCTTTGAGACCAGACATGAGTCCGTATGCAAACTTATAGTGGCTATCGACTTTAGTCGGTCGGCATAAAAAACAATGCACTTACATTTTTAAAACCACGCCGAATGAATTCGGCGGCTACAAAAAAGAATATGAAAAAAGCCATTCCCTC
>CALJOK010000091.1 GCA_937981555.1 uncultured Saprospiraceae bacterium | reverse complement strand
TCTTCGATTTGAGTTCGTAACTTTTCATCTTTTATCAAATCTGATAATCTTGGGTTCTTTTGCTTTTTCATGTCTAAGCTTTTTTAAATTTAAGAAATTATTTAAAAATTTACTTTGACACACTTTGTGGGCTAGTCCCTTGAAAAAACAAGAATAATCGCCAAATAAAATTATAACTCAAACACCTTGTCCTTCCTACTGCACCACAACTTTCCCTCTATACACCGCTCCCTCCGACCAAATCTCCAACATATAAATCCCTTGCGCCAAACCTATTGGTACATCAACCTGAAGCTGAGGTTGACCGTTAATAATTTCTTCTTTCAATGTCCGACCATGCACATCATAAATTTTCAATTTCAAATCTTGATAATAATTTTTTTCCAAAATTCCTTTTACTGTCCAAATGTAATTAGATTGTTGAGATGGATTTGGGAAGATGATTAGGTTTTGATTTATAATTGAAATATCATGTGTTGCAGTTGGAAGTATCGTGACTGATTCGCAGAAAGAAGCATTGCAGTTATTCAAGGTATCTTGGACAAGTAAACAAATATTATACGTACCCGAAGAATCATAAACATGATATGGATTTTGCTCATTACTCGTATTTCCGTCACCAAATCCCCAAAGCCAGTTCGAAGGATTTCCACCAGTCAAATCTGTAAATTGAATGCCTGTTACATTATTCGAAAAGTTATAAATATATTCAGGAACAAAGGTCAAACAAACATCACTCAAATCTACAACCATACAAGTTTCTGCTAAACAAGTATCTGCTTCGATGGTCAGACACACAGTATAGACACCTAATGTATCGAAGGTGAAAATTGGATTCTGTTGTCCTGTAGATTGCAAGCCATTTCCAAAATCATAAACCCAATTAGTGATTGGTTCGCTCGTTTGTGAAACGTCTGTAAATAGTACCGTCAGTCCATCATTTTCGAAAATGAAATTTGATTCACAGGTGTACTCTCCGATAGAAAGTATTTGACAAATAGTATCGGCGCACATAATCGTATTATTCGTGGCAATTAAACAAACTTCATAGTCGCCTTCTTGCTGATAAATGTAATTTGGATTTTGAACAGTCGAAGAATTTCCATCACCAAATGTCCAAAGCCATTGGTCTGGATCTCCTGAGGTGGTATCAATAAAATTAACTTCAAAAGTTTGTTGATTGATTCCATATACAAAGTCTGCTTCGTAACCAAAGCAACCATCTTGGGCTGGCATCATAAAGGTAGATTCGAAAAAACAATCTGGAAATTCTACATCTTGTACTTTTAAAACATGAGGCAAACCATCTGCAACCAACATTTCAGCAAAGGAATTATCACCCAAAAGATCGTACGTAAATGTATTGTTAGAAGAAGGTGTTGCATCTATAAAAACATCATAGCCTTGGACACCTAAATTATTTCCTTGGAAAGAAAAAGTCATCTCTAGCAAACCATCAGCTATCGGATCGAGTACTTCAATTGTTCCTGCCATCCCTACTCCTCCTGGTGCGCCATGTGGAATACAATAATAGGAAACAAACATTGGATCATTTATCACAACATCATAAACTGCACCTTGTCCTAGCAACGGAGAATTAAATGCCTCGGGCATAATTTGATCGTCAGAAGTAACTGTATGTGATACAACATCAATCCACATAAATCGCACGGTATCACCCACATCAACTGTAATATCTTTTGGAAAAAATTCAAAGTCTAACACTTCAACTTCATGGACTTGAGGTACTTCAATTTTAACATCTGTCAATTCCATTGCACAACCTAAAGTGCAATCATCAGTTGTTATAAAAATGGTATCAGCACAAGTTGGATCATCAACATCATAAACAATAATCTCATGTGACAATCCATCCCCTGCTAAAAGAATAGTAATTAAAGTAGTATCATTTGAAGCATACGGAAATGGATTATTGAGTTCAGAATTTCCATCTACAAAAACATCAAATCCGCTTTGCCCTACAAATCCTGAGTGAACAGAAAGTTGGAATAAGACATTTCCAAAATTATCGCAACTACTCAATTGTTCTAAACTCAAATCAATCAAACAGAAGTTTTGACAAAGCGGAGTAGTCAAAATTGTAACATCGGAACATCCTGAATTTTCCGCATCAGAAATAGCAATATTATAATCTTGAGCATCACCCGGTAAAGTTATCGTTAACTGAGTCGTATCATTTGCACTATATGAAAATGGACTTCCGAGCAGCAAATCATTATTTACAAATACATTAAAACCTGATGAATTGATGTTTTGGGAAAAAATAGTTAGGTCGTAAGTTACTTCATTATTATTGCTACACGCACTCGGCGCAGAAGCTTCCAACTCCAAAATACATACAGTTGGACAAAGTGGAGCATCAAATGTAATTGTATTGTTACAAGTATTATCATCCACGTCTTCGATCAAAATAGTATGTGTATTTCCATCACCATTAAGCATTATTTCCAGACTATTATTTCCCGAAGGAGCATAAGCATGTGGACTATTCCCTTCCAAAACTCCATCTACGTAAATATTATACCCCATACTGGTACCAACGCTTTCGAAATCTAAAGCAGCAGCCACAATTCCATTATTACAACCTGAGACCACTTTTATCAAACCTGCCATTCCTATGCCTCCTGGCGCGCCGTGAGGAATACAATAATATGGATGAGAACCTTCTTCTGTCATCACTACTTGGAAGATTGTTCCTTGTCCAAAAAGTCCAGAATCAAAAACGGTGTTTCCAAAAGTGGCATCAGAAGTTGCCGTATGAGGAATTACGCCTGTCCAAATAAATTCAACCGTATCTCCTAACAATACATTTACAACTGAAGGAATAAATTCAAAATCAGCTACTTGCACTTGATGTAATGTTGGTTTTGGAAATAAAATAGTAGGATTTGAAATTACACAATCTGCATTACAATCAATTACTTCAATTGAAGTAGTCGCTGCGCAAAAACTAGTTTCCAAATCTTGAACAGTAATAAAATGAGTAGCCCCATCCCCTACGATTTGAATCACCTGTTCATTCATCCCTAATGTATCATCGTAAGTGAATGGGCTACCGCCTAACACTATGCCATCTACAAAAATATTATATCCTTGAGTCGTTCCATTGGTGACATTAAATTGAATAGAAGTATTGACCATTCCATTGCTGTCACATTGAGCAGTAGCATTAATAATTCCTGCCATACCAATTCCTCCTGGACCTCCATGTGGAATACAATAATATGGATGTGTCCCTTCAGCGTTAATCACAATATCAAATGTATCACCCATTTCCAATAATCCTGAATCCCAACTATCAATTCCAAATGGTGCATCAGAAGTAGTCGTATGAGGAATATCACCTATCCAAATAAATCGAACAGTCTCTCCTACTTTAACATCAATACTTTGTGGAATGAATTCAAAATCTTCAACTTCAACAAGGTGAATAATGTTAGAGCCTGTTTGAGCAGAGAGATTTTTAATTTCACATAACAATTCACACACGGGAGCTACAAAATTGACACTTGCTGCGCAAAAACTGACATCCATATCTTGGACAGTCAAAACATGTTGTAATCCATCTCCTTGAACCGGCAATAAAACTGTGTTCATTCCTACTGGATTATCGTAAGGAATTGGTCCTGCAATTTGTTGCCCATCAAGGAAGACATTATAACCTAGGGAACTTCCATTTGTCACTTCAAAATTAACAACAACTATAGCTTCGCCATTATCACAAGGTTCAAGTGCAGTAATTGATCCTGCCATTCCAATGCCATTCGGTCCTCCATGAGGAATACAATAATATGGATGAAAACCAGATTCAGTAATCACAACTTGAAAGGTTTCTCCTTGTCCTAAAAGTCCTGAATCAAAAACCGTATTTCCAGTTGTCGCATCACTTGTTGCCGTATGTGGAATGATACCTGTCCAAACAAATTCGACAGTATCTCCAATTAGAATTTCAATATTTTTTGGAAAAAATTCAAAATCTAACACTTCGACAATATATTTGGAAGGTTGATTTCCGCTGACTTCCAAATTAATAATTTCGCAAATTGGTCCACATAAAGGAGTGAGTACTTCTACCGAAGCAGAACAATTTATACTATCCAAATCTTGAATAGTGATTGTTCTATTTTGCCCAATTCCGTTGACCAAAATATTGGTAATCGTATTTCCAGAAGCATCATAATCAAATGGACTTCCTGTATATATAATACCATCGACCAAAATATTGAATTGAGAACTGGTATTTTGGGAAATGATATTTAGTTCATAAGTCACCTCATTATTGGTATCACAACCTGCAATTTCTGTTGCAGTCATTTCCAATGAACATGGATCTGAAGTCGAGCAATCTGGGACTAGAATATTTTGAGAAATAGAACAAGTCGATTCTTTGACATCTTCAATTTGAATGGTATGTGATTGTCCATCTCCTGGAAGATTTAAAACCAAATTGTTATTTCCTGAAGGATGATAGGTAAATGGACTTCCTGAATATAAATTTCCATCGACGAAAATATTGTAACCTGAGTTTCCTCCATCGATTTCATCAAACGAAATATTTACTGCAACTTCTCCATTACTACACGGTGGATTTGCGATAATTGTTCCTGCCATCCCTACTCCATTTGGAGCCCCATGCGGAATACAATAATAGGGATGTGTTCCTTCGTCTTGAATGGTCACTTCAAAAAAATCACCTTGACCAAGTAATCCACTATCCCAAACATCGTTGCCAGTTGTAGCATCCGAAGTGGTGGTATGTGGAATTACTCCTGTCCATTCGAAGCGGACAATATCGCCTGCACTTACAGTAATATCATTTGGAAAAAAATCAAAATCGATCACTTCCACAATATGAGTTGCTGGATTATTTACAGAAATATTTTCTACCACTAAATTGGATAATTCACAATTTGAGGGACAAAGAATTGTAGTTACAGAAATGGTATCTGAGCAAAAAGGATAATCTACATCTTGAATTACAACAGTATGCACTAGTCCATCTCCTTCCATAAATAATAAATGTGAATTTTGTCCAGCTGTATTATTGTAAACTTGTGTACTAACCAGCTGTCCATCTACAATTAAATTGTAACCATTGATCCCTACATTATTCACATCGAAAAATACTTCAATTGGATTATTACCTTGTGGATTACAAACACCTGAATTATTTACAGAACCTATTTCTATTTCACAAGTTGGAGGATTACAATTAGGTGTCGTAATATGTGTAAAAATAGAACAAGTTGGATCATCTACATCTTTAATTTCTATGCTATGATTATTTCCATCTCCTATTACATTTATGGAAAAGGAATTACTTCCTGTTGGGTCATAAGTCATTGGACTATTGGCTGTCAAAATTCCATCCACATAAATATTATACCCATTAAAACTTCCACCTGTTTCATTAAACGTTACATTGACACTTACTTCTCCATTGGTACAATTCGCTTGTACCGTAATTGTTCCCGCCATTCCAATTCCTCCTGGTGCGCCATGCGGAATGCAATAATAGGGATGTACGCCTGCTGACAAAACTGGACTTTGATAAGTTGCTCCTGTATTCAACAATCCACTATCCCAACTATCTGTTCCTGTAGTGGCATCACTTGTTGAAGTATGCACAATCTGTCCTGTCCAATCCCATTCGATGATATCGCCTGCCGTAATCGTAATGTTTGCAGGATTAAAAATAAAGTCTTCTACGCCAACTATATGAGTCGTGGAACTTCCCGTATTTGCATTTAAATTGGACAATGCACATGGGATCGTACAATTCGTGGTGGTCACAGATGCTGTCGAAGTACAAGTTGCTTCATCTATATCTTGTACTTGGATATTATGATTTTGTCCATCTCCAATTACGGTGATTGTTACATTCGTTGTGCCTGTTCCTGAGTAAGCAAAAGTCCCAATATTATTGCCATCTACGAAAACCGTAAATCCACTTGCGCCTCCGCCAACATCATTTATGGTGAGGTCAACTGGTACATTATTATTTGGATCGCAACTTCCATTTTCTACTGCACTCATGGTGAGGTTACAAGTTGGTGCATTGCAATCGGGGGTAGTTATATTTGTCAAAATAGAACACGTCGGGTCATCCACATCTTTAATTTCTATACTATGACTATTGCCATCTCCAATCACATTGACAGAGGCTGAATTATTTCCCGAAGGATCATAATTCATCGGACTGTTGGCTGTCAAAACGCCATCCACATAAATATTATACCCATTAAAACTTCCGCCTGTTTCATTAAACGTTATATTGACACTCACTTCGCCATTTGTACAATTAGCTTGTACGGTAACTGTTCCAGCCATCCCAACTCCGCCTGGTGCGCCATGCGGAATACAATAATAGGGATGTACTCCTGCTGACAAAACTGGACTTTGATAAGTTGCTCCTGTATTCAACAATCCACTATCCCAACTATCTGCTCCTGTAGTGGCATCACTTGTAGAAGTGTGCGCAATTTGTCCTGTCCAATCCCATTCGATAATATCGCCTGCCGTAGTCGTAATGTTTGCAGGATTAAAAACAAAGTCTTCTACGCCAACTACATGAGTCGTGGAACTTCCCGTATTTGCACTTAAATTAGACAATACACATGGGATCGTACAATTAGTGGTGGTCACAGATGCTGTCGAAGTACAAGTTGCTTCATCTATATCTTGAACTTGGATATTATGATTTTGTCCATCTCCAATTACGTTGATTGTTACATTGGTGGTTCCAGTTCCTGAGTAGGAATAAGTGCCTATATTATTTCCATCTACTAGAATATTAAATCCACTTGTGCCGCCTCCAACATCATTTACGGTGAGGTCTAATGGTACGTTATTATTTGAATCGCAGCTTCCATTTTCGACTGCACTCATGGTTAAGTTACAAGTTGAAGCGTTACAATCTGGAGTAGTTATATTTGTCAAAATCGAACACGTCGGATCATCTACATCTCTGATTTCAATGCTATGATTATTTCCATCTCCAATGATATTTATGGAAAATGAATTATTTCCCGAAGGGTCATAATTCATCGGACTGTTGGCTGTCAAAACGCCATCCACATAAAGATTATACCCATTAAAACTTCCGCCTGTTTCATTAAACGTTACATTGGCACTTACTTCTCCATTGGTACAATTCGCTTGTACGGTAATTGTCCCTGCCATTCCTGTTCCTCCTGGCGCACCATGTGGAATACAATAATAAGGATGAACGCCTGCTGTTAAGACTGGACTTTGATAAGTTGCTCCTGTATTCAACAATCCACTATCCCAACTATCTGCTCCTGTAGTGGCATCACTTGTGGAAGTATGCGCAATTTGTCCCGTCCAATCCCATTCAATAATATCGCCTGCCGTAATGGTAATGTTAACAGGATTGAAAACAAAGTCTTCCACGCTGACTATATGAGTCGTGGAACTTCCTGTACTTGCACTTAAGTTAGACAATACACATGGGATCGTACAATTCGTGGTGATAACTGATACACTAGTTGTACAAGTTGGCTCGTCAATATCTTGTACTTGGATATTATGATTATTTCCATCTCCGATTACGTTGATTGTTACATTGGTAGTGCCTGTTCCTGAATAAGAATAAGTCCCAATATTATTTCCATCTACTAATATATTAAATCCATTTACTCCACCTCCTACATCATTTATAGTGAGGTCAACTGGTACATTATTATTTGGATCGCAGCTTCCATTTTCGACTGCACTCATGGTTAGGTTACACGTTGGTGCATTGCAATTTGGTGTAGTGAAATTAATGCTTGAATTACAAGTAGCATCATCCAAATCTCTAACTTCAATAGTATGACTTTGCCCATCTCCAATCACATTGACTGAGGCTGAATTATTTCCCGAAGGGTCATAGTTAAAAGGGCCATTGGGCGCAACTATTCCATCAACATAAATATTGAATCCATTAAATCCTCCTCCTTGCTCTGTAAAACTTACTGCAACACTTACCTCACCATTGGTACAATTTGCTTGTACCGTAATAACTCCTGCCATGCCTGTTCCTCCTGGAGCTCCATGGGGAATACAATAATAGGGATGCACACCTGCTGTCAATACTGGGCTTTGATATGTCGCCCCTGTATTCAACAATCCACTATCCCAACTATCTGCTCCTGTCATTGCATCACTCGTTGAAGTATGCGCAATTTGACCCGTCCAATCCCATTCGATAATATCTCCTGATGTAATTGTAATGTTAGCAGGATTAAAAACAAAGTCTTCTACAAATACAGTATGAGTTACAGAATTCCCACTCGATGCTGAAAGGTTTGAAATCAAACAAGGTATCGTACAATTTGTCGTCGAGATCGAAACACTCCCTGAACAGTTTCCATCTACTACATCTGTAACCACTAAATTATGACTCAACCCATTTCCCAAAACATTTACTGTAACCAAAGTCACTCCCGAAGGATCGTAAGCAAACGGATTCCCTGGATCATTCACTCCATCTACTGAAACATTAAATCCACTCGTCCCTCCATTAATTGAATTAACAGTCAATTCCACCGGCACTTCATCACTCGCATTACACCCTCCATTTTCCATCGCTGCAACTGAAATACTACAACTAGGAGCCGAACCACAATCAGGTGCTAAAAAATTTCTTTCTGCAAAACAAGTTGGGTCTGCCACATCCCTTATTTGTATCACATGACTTTGTCCATTTCCATTTATCGAAGCAGATACACTTTGTCCTCCAGTTCCATTATAATTATGTGGACTTCCTAGTTGAACGACTCCATCAATTAAAACATCAAATCCCGCTGGGTCAGCTATAGTCGTATTGAAATTTATAATCAAATTAAATGCCCCACCTGGTGGACAATTCGCAACAATAGTTCCCGCCATTCCAGAACCATTTGGCCCACCATGAGGAATACAATAATAGGGATGAACTGCAGGATTTGTGATACTTACATTGAAGGTAGAACCAAATCCGATTACTCCAGAATTCCAACTGTCTATTCCTATTGTCGCATCGGAAGTCGTTGAATGCCCACTTCCTATCCAATCAAAGCTGACCAAATCCCCCACTACTATAGTCGTATTTACAGGATTAAAAAAATCATCCCCAACTTGAATCGTATGATTTCCTCCACCTGTAAATTGCACTTGCATACTTCCTAAAAAACAATTGGAGGTGCAATCTTCTGCCACAAAAGAATAGCTCTCATTACAAGTTCCAATTTCAGTTGATTGCACCGTCAATATATGCGACAACCCATCTCCTAAAATAAAAACTGTTACGTTAACTGGATTGTCTTCATCAATTTCATAAGGACCTCCAGGCAATACTTGTCCATCTAATAAAATATCTATCTCTTCTGCATTATCAAAAACATCAATCACATTTATGGTAATTGGAATTTCATTATTACTATTACACGTACCAACCGAAACATTGATAATAAAATTACATACCTCTATTTCAATTTCAATTGTGGCGGTACAACCATTCGCAGTAGTTATAGTTAAGGTCACATCGAAATCATCAATTTCGGAAAAAGTATGTATGGGGTTCTGTTGAGTTGAGGTAGCTCCATCATCATCAAAATCCCAAAACCATGACACTATCGGGTCTCCTGGTAGAGAAGTAGATTCATCAAAAAATTGAATCGTTTGATTTGTATCGTCCCACGAAAAAGCTGCTTCACAAGTTTGACTATGGGCAAGTGGGGAAAAAAGGAACGTGAAAAATATAACTAATAGGGTTTGAGTAAAATTGGTTTTCATGTGCGAATGTGTTTTAAATTAACATGAACTCGATTTTACAAAGTTGTTTCTAATTTAACCTTTTTTATAACCAATCTATCTGAACGGGAAAAAAAAGGGATTGAACTGAACACTATTATTAACTTTCCTCAATCATCCCAAAAATATTCTTGTTGAGTATATTTTTCCAAAACAAATCTTGCTTGCTTTTTTAGTTTTTAAAACAAAAAAATCATAAATAATTTACTTCTCTTTTTTCAGAAATGAGATAATCCTATTCAGTTAAAATTTATTCCTGTTTACCAAAAATCAATTTCTAGTTGTCTGAGATTGATTTAGATTTGGGCACAGCTAACAAAATAAATTTAGGTTCATTTTCCTAAGAATCTATTTTGGTTTAAAAAATGGAATGATCAATTAATATTGATCATTTCTAAATTGCTGCTTAAAAAATCTTAATAGAAAAACTATGCTTGACTATTTATCACTCCAAGGCAGTTCTGAAAATCCGACTTTCATCACTATCCTTTTTACTGTATTGTTAGCGTTTTTATTGTCCTCGCTTATCGCTTACACCTATGATAAAACCACCGAACAAGTCACGATTCCAGTTGGTTTTTTGCAAGCATTAATTTTAGTTGCCATTGTTGCGGCGACGGTTATGCAAGCTATTGGAGATAGTTTGGCGAGAGGTCTGGGAATGTTAGGAGCATTAGCAATTATTCGTTTTCGAACTAATCTTCGAGCTCCTCGAAATATGGTTTTTATTTTTGCTTCCCTTGCTGCTGGCATTGCTTGTGGGGTTTATGGATTTATCATCGGGATTGTTGGAACGATTGGATTTTGTGTTTTTGCACTCATTTTAAGATTTAGTCCTTTACATTTTTCAACTTCAAATTTGACTGGAATTTTAAAATTTGATTTACCAAAATCATCAGAGGAATTATCTGAAGTTGAAATAATTTTAAATCAATTTTGTAAAAGATATGCTAAGATTAGATATCAAATTTCCAATCCAAAAACCAAAGGCAACAAAGTACTTCCTGCTCAAAAATTTATCACTTATGAATATCATTTAAAATTAAAAAAGGAATCAGATGCCAAACAATTCGATTCCGCTCTTGCTGCATTAGCAACGATTCAATCTATAAAAATTAATTTTGAAAACATAGCTGAAAACGTTTGATAATGAAATATTTGAATTCTCA
This sequence comes from uncultured Saprospiraceae bacterium, assembly GCA_937981555.1. Taxonomy (GTDB): domain Bacteria; phylum Bacteroidota; class Bacteroidia; order Chitinophagales; family Saprospiraceae; genus CAJQQY01. Next base: position 62,815 of record CALJOK010000091.1, on the reverse strand, counting down.
TTTGATTGCTTTTATTACCATTTTGATTGCCTTAGTGATGTTCAATTGGCAATACGGAAATGAAACTTTTATCTTTTTTGGTTTTGCTGAAAATAAAGAAATGGAAATTAGATTAGAACATCCTTCGACTATCGAAAATATTTATGTTACCCCTGGAAGCAAAGTAAACAAAGGAGATTTATTGATGGAAGTCACTCGTTCGAATTTGGAATTGACCCAAAGCGATTTGAATCATGAAATTGCAAAGTTGGAATCCCAATCAAATTTTAGGGAAGCAGAAATTCAATCTTTCATCAATCAATTGCTCGCTCAAAAAGCATCTAAAGTAAGCGAAATCCAAATCCAAATCGCTCAACTTGAATCTGAAATATCCATCAAAGAATCTTTAATCAAAGACCTCGAAAGTATTAAACCTGCAAAAGACAAAAAAGGTCGAAGTCCAAATACTATCAGAATTGAAGGATTAAAAAGAGAACTTAAGCTTGCCGTCAAACCTATTGATACTCAAATTAAGGAATTGGAAAACGAACTGTATGCTGCAAAAAATCCAACTAAAATTCAAATTAGAAAACTGCAAAATGAATTAGAATTTGTAAAAGAAGAGGAAGATAAATTATCCATTTTTGCTCCGACCGATGGCGTGGTGGGAACAATTTTTTGCAAAGAGGGAGAACAGTTTTCAGCTTATAACACGTTGATTACATTTTACGAAGAAAATCCAACTCAAGTTAAAGCCTATGTTTTGGAGAGCTTAATTTTGAATGTAAATATGGGTGATAGCATCATTGTTCTTTCAGGTGTTCAGACGGGTTCAAAATGCATGGGAAAAGTCGTAGGTCTAGGTTCTAGAATTATCGAAATCCCAGAACGACTTCGAAAAAATCCAACTTTCAAAACTTATGGCCGAGAGATTCAAATTGAAATTCCTGCGGAAAATGATTTTTTACAAAAAGAAAAAGTGGTACTCAAATCACTTGAGACAAAAGATATTTCAAAGCAAAAAATGATTCGCGCATTTACACCTCCAAAAACATCTGCAACAAGTCTTAGGAATAAAATAGATTTAGGAACCGAATAAATATTAGAAAATAAAATGCTATGAGAAAATATATTTTACTTCACTTGTTAATATTTTTACCCATTATTTTTTTGGGGCAGATTTCCATGAACGATTTTTTAAAAAGTTATCAGAAGGAGGAATCTGTCATCTTTCAAAGAAATAAAATTAATAATTTGAACACACGTTCCTACGATATGTCTTATATTGAAAAGTTAGAAGTAAGAACAGAGACCAATGAATTTGATTTTCGAAAACAAGAATATTTGGTTCGAGTCAGTCCCAACAGTTTAAAAAACATCAAAACTCAACGACAATTTCAAGAAACCATTCGGTATATGACTGAGAAAGAATTGGAGGTCGCCAAAAGCGAAGCCATTCGAAAAAGATATGATCTAATTATCCATGATATTTTTTTAGATGAAATTCTAATGTTAAAAAGAAAACAAGAAACATTGTTAAAAGACAAGGTCACCTTGTTGCAACGAAGCATTTCTTTAGATGATTTTGATATAATGGAATTGATTGAGGCAGAAGACAATGCACAAAAAAACCGTAGGGAAATTATGGATTTAGAAAATGCCATTTTGACTACTCAAAATAATATCCAACGAAATATTTCTACGAACAAAAAAATTAAAGTCAATGGAGCAGGAATGATTGACGTCAAAGATGTAAAAGCATTGTTACAATCTTTAAACTCTTCTAAATCTGTCCATCCACAAATTGAAGTACAATCAGCAAAAGCGTATAATCGAATGTTAGAATATCAATCGGAATCCTCTAAAAATAAATTTTCGTTAGGCTTTATTCAAGCTAAATATGGATATGACGACGACGATAATTTTCGAAAAAGTTTTTCTATTGGAATCGGATTTGATATTCCTTTTAAAAGTATGGGAAGAATAGAATTGAACGAATTAGAAGTAAATGTTCGAGAATCAGAAAGTGATTTTAGAAATGTAAAAAGCCAAATTTCGGAAGGAAAATATTTTCAATTGCAACAACTGGAAAACTTGATTCGCAAATATGAATTAGTCGCACAACAATTAGAAAATGGACAAGCAGAATATGCATTAAAAGAATATCAAAAAATTGCAGAAACTCCTCCAAAGGCATTATTAAAACTAAGAGAGAACACACTCAATATTGAAATGCTTTTGCAAAAATTAGAATATGAAATAATCCAAACTTTAGTGGAATATTTGGAATATTCAGGCTTATTAATCCAACTGCCTTTTAGGAATTATTTGGCAAAAGACTAAAGACATCTTTCATTCTCCAACCAGCCACTTTTTAAATTTCCCAGAACGCTCCGTGCTCACAATTGTTTCTGCCGAGCAAGGTTCTAAATATAATTTTACTCGTGATTTCGAAACAGTCACCATCTTTGTGATTGCACTCACTCTCACAATAAATTGTCGATTAATTCTAAAGAAAATTTCATTATCCAATTCCTCCTCTAATTTTTCCAACGAATAATCAATGGGATATCTTTTCCCTTCATTTGAAATTAAGAAAGTGATTTTATCTTCGGTATAAAAATAAGCCACATCATTTACTTCAACTGTTTTTAAGGTTTGTCCTACTCGGATTAAAAACCGTTTTAATTTTTTTGCCTCTCGATTTTGCAAATGCTTAGCGAGGTCTTCGTAGTTAAAATTATTTTGAGATTGAGAAGATTTATATTTTTCAATTGCAGTTTTTACTTCTTCTTTTTTTATCGGTTTTAATAAATAATCAATCGCATTCACCTTGAAGGCTTGTATAGCATATTCATCATATGCAGTAGTAAAAATAATTGGTTGCGAAATTTTTATTTGATTAAAAATTTCAAACGCGGAACCATCAGCTAAATGAATATCCATAAATAAAAGCTCTGGCACATCATTGAAAGTATACCATTCTACCACAGATTCTACGCTATCCAATTGTGCTAATACTTCAATGGAATTGTCCAATTCGGTGATTAGTTTTGCAAGCCGTTTAGCAGCTCTTTCTTCATCTTCTATAATTAAAATTCTCATATGATTTGAATTTTATTTTTCCTCCAAAATTGGAATAGTAACTTTGAAATCAGTTTTGGTTTCGTCTATTCTTATTTCTTTATTACTCAATAAATCATATCTCGTCTGAATACTTTGCAACCCGAAATGAGTAGATTTTTCTTGAGTTAATTTTCTTTGTAAATTATTAGAAATTACAATTTCATCCTTCCCTATTGAGAGTGAAATATGCAATGGCTTCCTTTTAGAAATCACATTATGTTTGATTGCATTCTCCACCAACATTTGCAAAGTCAAAGGGGGAACAAAGGCCACTCGTCCATTCACATTCGGAATGTCAATTTGAATGTTTTCCCCAAATCTTTTTTTCATTAAAAATTTAAAATTACGCAACAAACCCAACTCCTCTTGTAATGGTATTAAATCCTTCTCTCGATACTGTAATAAGCTTCGATAAAAATCTGAAAGCTTCTCCACATATTCTGAAGCAGTTTCTGGTTCCTCCTCAATCAAAGAAATTAATGTGTTAAAACTATTAAATAAAAAGTGTGGATTGATTTGACTTTTAAGCACTTCAAGTTGACTCTCCACACGTTCCTTTTGAAGATCGGTTTCTCTTTGCAAACGATTACTTTTCCATTTTGCCCAGAGGTAGACCAGACTTAATAACAATGCAATTACAAAAACATAAAACCAGGTCTGCTGCCAAAAAGGAGCTTTAATCTCAAAGGTGTAACTCGAAATCGGTTCTCCATCAAAAGCTCCATTTTCAGTTGAGGTAACTTTAAAAACATATTCCCCAGGACGTAAATCAGAGTAGTGTGCTTGATTGTCTTTGGAGTAAATCCAATCGGGATTATAGCCTTCTAATTGATATCGATATTCAACTTTTTCAGGATCGGTAAACCATAAACCAACATAGTTAAACACTAGACTGTTTTCAGTATGAGAAAATTGATTTATGGAATGATAATCAATAGGTTCAAAAAAAACATTAATCCCTTCAATTATATTTCTAGGATGAATTTCTAACTGCTCGTTAAGTGCAGAATATCGAACTAATTTATTTTTCCCACCTAACCAAATGTTGCCACTTCTATCAGCCGAAAAAGAATTAAGCACCGGTTCTAAATCCTCCAATCCAACTTCATCATCGTAATAAATTAAATGTTTAGTTGCTGGATTTAGAATGTCAATTCCCGAAGGATGAACAATTAAAATATTCCCCAAACTATCGGTCACCAAACTCGAAATTTCCAAATCTCGAACACCTTCTCTGACATTGAGTTGATGAAAATTTTCTCCATCAAATTCAAAAACTCCTTGCTCTGCCGTACCAAACCAAATGCTACCTCGATGGTCTTCGGTAATGGTGTAAACGGTCTTAAGTGGTATATTATTCGCTTGTAGGTAATTTGTAATTTTTCCATTTTCTAAAACACTTAACCCTTTCCCATCCGTCCCAAACCAAGTCCGATTGGTACTACAAACAAATGCTTTATAAATGAAATTTGAACCCAATCCATCTTCATTTGTGTAATTTCGAAATTGACTATTTTGGGAAAAAATGTCCTCACTTAAATCTAATTCAAACACTCCTCCAAGAGTTGCTAACCAAAGCATATTATTTAAACCATCAATGGATAAAATATTATCATTGAGTAATCCATCCTTTCGAGAAAAGTACTTTGTTTTATTTTTTGAAAAATTATAGCAGTACACCCCTTGACCAAATGTTCCGATCCAAATATTTCCAAAAGCATCTTCAAACAAACTAATTACATTGATATTTTTTTCTGGAAAAAATGGTTCAAAAATTTTTGTTCCATCAGTTTGATTTTTCATAAAGAAAAGACCATTTGGTGTTCCTAACCAAATTCGATTTCCTTGGTCAGTCAGAACGGTTTGAACATTTCCCAAATCATGATTCACCCATTCAAATTGACGGTTGGCAGAACTGATCCCTACCTTATTATTGAGTACCCAAAGATTGCCTTCTACATCTTTGTGTAAGTCATAAACCTTAGAGTTTTCAAACTCTGGTAAATTTATTTTTTGTAATTTTTTGGTTTTTAAATTAAATCGAAACAATCCATTCCCTTCCGTTCCTATCCATAATTCTTTTTCTTTAAAAACTTCCAATGAATTAATTTCTCCATGATCCCACTCCGGAATAAGTGATTCAAAAGTTTGTTTTTTGGCATTCCAAAAATCTACTCCCCGGTCAAAAGTCCCTGTCCAAAAATCACCACTTTCAGCACTTAACAATACCTTTACAATTTCATCAGAAAGACCATCAGCAGTTGTCAATTGATGAATTTGTTTTTTCCCATCCTTGACTTTGCAAATACTTATCCCCGCATCAGTACCTACTAAAATATGATTATCCCGTTGTCGAGTCATAGAATAAATTTCAACATCGGTCAATCCATCTTCCATATCCATATTAAACATTCGTCCATTTTCGAAATAATAAACGCCTTCGCCATAAGTGCTTATCCAAAATATCCCATCTCTCGTTTTTGTAAAACCTGTAATCATCACTGCAGGAGTTCCTTCCTCTGGCATCCATTTTTTCAATGGTTTATTTTTTTCTAAAAAGAATATTTCACCCTCCTTTGTCCCCGTCCAAATGGTAGCATTCTCATCTTCAAATAATGCAGTCACATTAGAAATTAAAATGGTATCCGCTAAAGCAATTTGTTTAAATTCCAATCCATTAAATTGAAATAATCCATTAGAAGTTCCAAACCAAAGGAATCCATCTTTGGCTTCTAACATGGTATTTACAACTGTATTCTTATGAGTTTCGGAAAATGGATGAGTCTTAAAATAAGGAACTTGCGCCTCCAAAGAAAGAGCGCTAAGAAGTAAAAGAAGTATGATTATAAAATCTCGCACATTTAATATTTTTCAAAAACAGCCTTCATATTCACCTTTATTTCCTTAGCGATTTTTTGATAGACAATTTTTGGTACACGTATTTGATGTTCGTCCAGTAAAATGGTAAAATTAGTATCGACCAATAAATTTCCCTTTTTGATTTCCAATTGACTTTTGATAATTCGTTCTTGAGTTACTCCATGAATGGTCAATTTCCCTTTTGCCCGAAGCGTATATTTTCCATCTTTAGTAAAATCAATTTTCTCTATAATTTTACCAGTAAAAGTAGCTTGGGGAAATTGGCCACTTTCTAAATAGTTTTCATTAAAATGTTCTCGTTGCAGCGGACTATTAAACCCTTCGAAGGAACGAATTGGAATCGAAAATGCAAAAGTACGTTTGGAAATATTGATAGCGCCTTTTAGTTTTTTTGATTTTGCTTCTATAATCTCCAAAGGAGCATCACTTTTAAAAAAGACATTCCCTTCAATAGTTTGATAGACCTGAGTAAATCCATTTAACCAAGTAAATACCAAAAATATGAATAGCCAAATTTGCTTAAAATGTTTCATCCAATGATATTACGGAATTATTGGAAGAATGAAAAATGGAGATTGAGTGAATAGGATTTTTGGGGGATTGAGCGAGGAAAAAAAAGTGCTAAATGATTTTTTACTGGATTGAAAACATAAATAAATTAATAATTGATAAAAGGTTTGTTAAAACTTGGTTTGTTGTCGTTTAATTAAGGATAAATAGGAAGAGGTGAAACACTCGTATTAAGAAATATACAGTCCTGTTTAGGCTCAATTGTTACTTATTACTAAATACTATACCCTTGACCCAATGACTATTAAAATCATTAGCAGATTATTGAAATATGGAATGGAGGATTACCTGAAAATGAAGTATTTACGTTGAGGAGGAATTGAAGGGAAATAATATTACTCACTTTGATATAGTAATTGAAAAACTATTCTTAACATCTCAATATCATTATTGGTAACATTGTTCCCTCCTAAAATTTGACTTGCAATGGGAATTTAAATTACTTGAAAATCCAATTGTTTAACCATTGTTTTACCACATAAAAATAAAAAATGCGCAACAAGTTGATTATCAATTTGTTACGCATTTACGAGTATCCGAGGCGGCTCTTTGTAATCATATTAATTATATTTTATTTTTTATTTAAAAAAACTGATTATCAGATAAATACAAAATTATTAATTACATATAAAGTAAAATAAGGTCAAAAAATCACCAAATTGTTTTACCTATGTTTTACCATTAGCATCATCTTGATGATTGAGAGAGAATCATTTCGACTTGCCATTCTTTCGAATCTCTCTCCTATGTATCAATGAATAATCAGGTTGTCTCTACCCTATACCCTATTACATTCAAATTGAGGATATGGTTTTCCATCACTTACATCAAGTGGTCATTATCTCCATGCCTTGATTTTATTTTTTTCTACTTCGAATACTTTAGCATATTTACAAAGTCATTTTCCTAAAGAATGTTCGATTTTTACAATGGATAAATTCTTTTGTATATCCTTCCTTTCCCTTTCTCCATTAATTTTGTTCCTAAACAAACGCTTGCAAAAAAAAGAAGGAACATGAATTCATTTTTTGATTTTTCCCACGGCAAATTCCAGTACACCGTATTTGAAGATTCTTTTGTAGAACTAGATTTACGGAAAGTTTTTGCTCAAGTTTCCCCAGATGAGCTTTTATCCAACATCGAAAAAACTGGCGAAAAAGGCTTTTTATATCCCACAGGTTTTAATTGTTTGATGGTCAAATATGAAGGGACGAATATTTTAGTAGATACTGGAAAGGGAATCGATAACTTAATCAAAAATATGTCTCTCAAAGGCATCACCCCAGACGACATTGATTATATCATTATCACGCATTCAGATTTCGACCACGTTGGTGGTTTAAAACATTTTGATAAGTCAAAAATATTTTTCCAAAAAGCAGCTTACGAATTATGGACCAACGAAACAAGCAGGCAAGCACTCGTAAATAATTATCAGCGGGTGTTTTCAAAATTTGCACCAGAGGAGCAAGTCCAAAAAGGAATGGCTTTTCGAAATAATTTTGGTAGTAAAATTTTACCCGCTCTTAAAAACCGCATACGCTTAGTAGAAGCGGAAGAAGAATTTCTGCCTGGCATAAAAATGATTCCTACTCCAGGACATCGACTAGACCACTTTGCTGTAGAATTCACCTCCGAATCAAAAACCTTATTACACGTAGCAGATGCATTCAGACATCCCATCCAAATCCTACATCCAAGTTGGTATGGAAGATTTGATTCCAATCCGCAGTTGGTCAAACAAAGTATAGAACTATTAATTGGCAGGGCAAAAGAAAAGGACGCCCTTATTTTTGGCGCTCATTTTAAGTTTCCGGGGATAACAATTGTAGACGAGCAGAAAGGATTGTCTTATGTTTACGATGAAAAATAACAATACGATTACGTAATTTCATTTTGCTTCTTTCCACTTCATCCATCCCCGAATCTGCATAATAAAATTAACAAAATGCATAAAGGACAAAAACCAAAGACTTGCATAACCACATACAATCATAGCTAAGAATTGACCGACTCCCATGATATGAAATCCTCTAATATTTTTGCGATTAAATAATTCGAAACCTGCTAAAATCATAATTGCCGAAGCAATCTCAATTACTGTTTTAAGGTCAAAACTCATCTTTAATAATTTATTTATTTTGATTTTTTAAGCTCCGCTATTTGTAATTCTAAGGCTTCAACTTTTTCTTTATACTTTGTCATTGCTTTTTTCAACTGTTCAATTTTTTTGAAGGCTACATCTTCTTCTACTTTTGTAAAAATGATGACGCCATCTTTCTCTTTGTATTTGGCCTTCCCTCCACAAGTGAGACAAATTCTTACATCGCTCATATTGAAACCTATTTTATTTTTATTGAATAATAGACTTTATTCTTTGGGATTCCCCATCAATCCCAGCCATATAATCTAGCAGGATTTTGAACTAGAATTTTATGCATGATATTTTCATCATAAGAAAAAAGTCTCAATAAATCTACAAGCGCACCATCATTAGGCATATGCTCTTTGATATTTGGATGTGGAAAATCAGTTCCCCAAATCACTCGATCAGGTGCAGCCTTGATTAAGGCTTGAGCATAGGGTATCGCATCATAAAATGGAGGTCCCGCTACAGATATTCTCTCAGCACCTGAAACTTTGACCCACCAATTTTCATTTTCTAAAAACTTCAATAAAATTTCGAAAGCCTTTTGTTCAACTCCTTTATCGGTAGGTACTCTTCCCATGTGGTCAACGACGATAATCATATCCCCTAGGGTATCAAAAAAAAAAATTCTCATATTCTATGAGGTCTTCCGCATTAACATGAATGACTAAATGCCAACCAAGTGGTTTGACTTTATCTAATACACTTTTCATTTCAGTAAGATCGGGTGCTCCACCTAAATGCTTAACGAAATTAAATCGAACTCCTTTTACGCCACCTTTATCTAATGCTTCAAAATCTTCTTCCGTAAATGAATTGTTAGCAATACAGACTCCTTTCCATCTTCCACCCGACCATGCAATCGCATCTAGCATCGCTCTATTATCAGGTCCATGACAACTCGCTTGTACAATCACCGCTCGGTCAATTCCGATATAATCGTGCAAGGCTTTTAATTTTTCTTTGCCAGCATCAGGTGGGTTGTAACTTGCTGTAGGGTGATATGGAAAAACATTGGCAGGTCCGAAAACATGACAATGTGCATCACAAGCATTTTTAGGTAATTGGAATTTTGGTTTGACCGGGTTATGGTCTGGCGGCATGCAGGTCTTTATTTTTCTTTGCATATTTATTTTTTAAGGTAAAAAGGCATCTCCTCTTAACAATACTCTTGCGGTTCTTACCACTCCAGATTTCGGGAAATTAAGTTGCTCTTTTTCGGTTTGTACATTCAAAGTGACTTCCAATGTCCCCGATGGATGCTCTGCCATAAATTGATGTGAACCATTTTCTAAGGCTTGTCGTCCAATGATATCTTCTGCGACCGAACCTGGTAACAAACAACCTGTTACTGCTGAAACTGCTCCGAGCACACCAATGGAAGCGTGGCAAACATGTGGAATAAAAGTTCGAGTATTAATCATTCCTCCCATCTTTGGTGGAGCAATCAACGTCATTTTAGGTACCGTTTTTTTGCTGACATCTCCTAAATTCATCATCTCTCCTGCTTGCAATCTAATGTCTTCTAATTGTTTTTTCAACTCAGTATTCTGGTCTAGTTCTTCTTTAGTTTCATACCCCGTAATTCCAACATCTTTTGCCCTAAGCAAAACGACAGGCATCCCGTTATCCACACAGGTAATTTCTATTCCGTTGACTTCATCTTTCACTTTCCCCGTTGGAGTCAGACTTCCCGTATTCTTTCCTGCTATATCCAAATAATTGCATAGAATTTTGGAACCCGTACCTAACACTCCATGAACTTTAGTTGAACCGTTTGGATTATAAACTTCGTTGGGTGTTTCGATAGTCACCTCGCAAAGCGAATTACTATTTAACATTTTTATCACCTTAGTGGTTTGAGGATGGTCAGCGGAACATAAATTTTCTTGCAAAGCAAATGGAAGAACTCCTGCCAATATATTCCCACAATTTTGACTATCTGACAATTCCCCTTTTCCAATAACGACTTGATAAAAATGATAATCTAAATCTGCATTCGAATCATTTGATTTACTCACGACAGCAATTTTTGCAGTCAATGAATTTGCTCCACCTAGACCATCTACTTGTCTAAGGTCGCCATGACCTTTTCCTTCCATGACCTCCAAAAGTATTTTCTGACGTTTTGATTCATCCTCAGGTAAATCACTTTTTTTGAAAAAAACGCCTTTGGATGAACCTCCTCTGATAATGGAAATAGGAATAGATGTGGACATGTTTAATTTTAGTTATTGGAAAGGTATTCCAGTTTATGTAAAATTTCCATGGAGTCGTAGCAATCGTGTACACTCGACCGAGGTTGTCGATTTTCTTTTATGGCATTAATAAATTCTCTATCTTGTAATTCAATTCCATTGTCGGTTTCCTCCTCCCAATCGTAATTAAAATCCTTATCCCAACCATCTGTCATGTCGTTGTACCGTACTTTAAAAGTTCCTTCTTCACAAATATATCTAAACCAAGTACCTAAAGGCCCTTCATTGTTGAAGGACAATGCGATGGTACAGAGTTTTCCACTTGTACTTTTTAAACCAATCGTCATGTCCAAGGGGATTCCTAAAGTCGAACTAACTGGTCCTTGCTGCGCCCATCGTTTGATAATTGCTTCATCAGCTTGCCAACCAAAAAGGTCAACACTATGGCAGGCATGATGCCACAAAAGATGATCTACCCAATCTCGTTTTTTTCCTAAAGCATTTACATTTTCACGACGATGAAAAAAGGTTTCCACCACCAAGTGATGCAAATGCAATTTGCCTTTTTTAAATTGTTCACGAAGCCATTGATGTGGTGGATTAAATCTTCTGGTATGTGCGACCATCGCAATTTTACCCGTTGCTTCTTGAGCAGATGTAATGGCTCTACACTCTTCCAGATTCATCCCCATTGGAATTTCTACGAGTACATGTTTACCAGCATTCAAACAGTCGATTGTCTGTTGTGCATGAAGCGGAGTTGGTGTAGCCAAGATAACTGCATCTGCATCCGAAGCGGTCAATAAAGATAAATCTGTTGAATAGGAAGTAAGATTATGCTCCTTTGCAACTGCTGCAACTTCAGCTTCATCTACACCTAACAGCGTGAGTTCAACCCCATCAATATTCTGAATGGCTTTGATATGCTTTCTTGCAATAGAACCTGAACCAGCTAAAATCAATTTCATTTTAATTATTTTTTTTCATTCCAAAGAATGGGTAATCCCACATAATTTTCTGCGAAAGATTGACCACCAATTTGAGAATCTAACATATAAGAAATAGTGGCTTCTTGCATCTTGGTGGTAAATTCATCTTGATTTTCATCTACATGAAATGTCGTGGTGACCCACCAAGAAAATCGCTCTACTTTCCAAATTCGCCTAAGACAGATTTCAGTATATCTATTCAAAATATCATCGTCCTTATCCTTATAATGATGAATCAATCCTTTGGACAACACCTTCACATCGGCAACGGCGAGGTTCATTCCCTTAGCTCCCGTTGGGGGAACAATATGTGCGGCATCACCTGCTATAAATAGTTTTCCATGTTGCATCACATCACATACAAATGACCGCATCGGGGCGACTCCTTTGCTGATAATATTTCCTCGGTTATTGGTCACGCCCAATCTTTTATCCAATTCATCCCACAACCATTCATCTTCGTATGCACCAGGGTCTGTTCCATTGGGACATTGAATATAAAGTCTGCTTAATTCTGGGCCTCGCATACTTTGCAAAGCAAATCCATCTGGATGGTGGGCATAAATAACCTCATGCGCAATTGGTGGTGCTTCCGCCAAAATTCCATACCACGAATATGGAAATTCATAACTATAAATATTTTTTTGAGTGATAGGAAGAGATGGACGAGAGATTCCGTGGAAGCCATCACAGCCTGCAATAAAATCACATTCGAGGGTGTACATTTTTCCATGCAAAGAATAATGAATGATTGCCGATTCCCCATCATCGTCGATATGTTCTAATCGTTGTGCCTTTGCTTCCCAGACAATTTGAATTTCATCTTTTTGGGCATGGTCAATCATATCATTCGTGATGTTTTTTTGCCCATAAACAGTCACCTCTTTACCACCACTTAATTCTTTGACATCTAATCTATTTTGAATTCCTTTAGCATGAATATAAATTCCTTCATGCACCATTTTTCCTTTGGCTAATTTTTCGCCTACTCCCGCTTCCATAAACGTTTCTACCGTTCCTTGTTCCATCACCCCAGCTCGTAACCGTTGTCTCAAGTAGGATTCATTTCGGTTTTCCAAAATGATATTTTCAATCCCATGATTGTGCAAGATTCTAGATAACAATAATCCTGCAGGGCCTGCTCCAATAATTCCAACTTGTGTTTTTAGATTCATGCTTCTTCGTTTTCGAAACAAATTATTCCAAACGCGGTATTGCTACTGGCCACATGATACTTCCGAAATTTTTCTACAATCTTTTCTTCCATTGCCCCGCGCATGATTTGCCACATTACCATTTCGATGCCTTCCGAACCAGCTTCTCGAATATAGTCGATATGATTCATGTAGCGGTTTTTATCATTATCCTCACTCAATTGATTTAAGTAGTTGATGTCAAATTCAGTATTGACCACGCCTGACCGTTCTCCTTGCAGTTGGTGTGACATGCCACCTGTCCCTGCAACGACCACATTCAAATCTTCGGGAAATGTACTGATAGCTTTCTTGATGGCTCGCCCCAAATTGAAACATCTATTGGCAGTCGGTGGAGGAAACTGAATTACGTTGACACAAATCGGAATGACTCTGACAGGCCATTTTTCTACCTCTCCAAAAAACACCGTCAAGGGTACCGTACAGCCGTGATCAACATCCATTTTGTTGGCAATGGTTAAATCAAATTCATCCATAATACAAGATTCTGCAATATGCCAAGCTAGTTCTGCATGTCCTTCCACATCAGGAATATCCCGCGGCCCATATCCTTCGTCGGCTGGCTTAAAATTCTCCGCAGTACCGATGGCAAAGGTGGGAATGAGTTCAAGCGAAAATGCAGAACCATGATCGTTGTATACCAATATCATCACGTCTGGTTTTAAATCACTTAACCATTTTCTGGCAGCAGGTAAAGCATTAAATAAGGGTGTCCAATATCCATCTTTAGTTTTACCATGATCTGATGCTGCACCAACTGCAGGAACATGACTACATCCTATACCACCGACTATTTTAGCCATAATTCAAAAATTATTTTGATTGTTTAATTTTACTTCTATTACCTATTATTGACCGTCCCCCACTCAACATCATATCTTTGAATTCTTCTTCCGTCATTCCTGACATTTTACCGCCAACATGTTGCATAGATTTTCTATCAAAAATGGCAATCTTAAAAGTGTAATAAATATTACCTCCAAGTCTCAGCATCTCCAGCCATTCTCTATTTAATACAGCTTGCTTTTGTTCTTCCGTCATTGGAAATAAATCGACATAGGCTTTTTCATCTGCTCTAAACTTTTCTCGATTTTCCGCTTCATTCAAAGACATGCAAAACATATTCAATTCATATCCTTTCCGACTATGGTCAGGGGTAAAAACATACGTCCCTGGAATATCCAAAAATGCTTTTTTCAGTTTTTGCTTTTCTTCATAAATCGTGGAGGGGTCATCTTTCTTAGTTTCCACATAGCGGGAAAGATTATCAAGAGCTGCTTTTGACATCAGCGCACTTAGATTTTCTTTTTTAAGCATGGAGGTAACAGCTTCCATTTCATGACTTCTTCGGATGGCATGCTTTTTACTTCCTTCGACAAAACGTTCTATTAAATTTTTATCACCACCCATTATTGAGCTAATCTGCTCTTCCATAAATGGGACTGAGTCAAATTTCTCTGCTACTTCCATCGCTTCACAAATCACCGCCGCAACTCCTTTGTAAACAATCGACCTTAATAATTTCAATTCAGCAGCTTTACCTACGGGTGCTTCAATTATTTGAATATTTGGAAGTTCAGAAAAGTAGTTGCGGAAAGCTATCGCATTTTCTCCAGATACTAAAAAAGGAGTTTGAATTCCTGCTTTCGGAACAGGTGCCATGATAGCGACATCTAACACGGTACATTCATTTTTTAAAATGCTTTGAATTTCTTTTTTTTCAAATGGAGAAGAAGTATTCATTTCGCAAAATATAGCTTCTTTTTTTACACAATGCTTTATCTCTTCTGCTACTGATTTTGCAACGCTTGATAAATTTACATTAAAAACCACATCCGCATCTTCCACCGCATGAGCATTGTTATTTGCAATGTGAATTTTTTCGTCAAGGGTTCTTTTTAAATCAGGGTCCCATCCAGATACCGTATAACCAAGTCGAGCTAAGTCATTTGCAAAATGACTTCCAGCTTCACCCAATCCTAATATTGCTATTTTTGGTTTCTTCAAAATATTTAATTTTTTCTTCTAGTTTCAAATCCATATTTTTCTCCCCAACCATATATTTCCAGAGAATTTTTTCCTTCTCTTAATTGTCTTCTGACATTTTCTTCTTTCTCTTCTCGAGCTATCGATTTTTCAATAGCCTCATCAATTCGGTCAGCAGGAACGACCACTACCCCATCTCTATCTCCAACAATAATATCTCCTGGGGCTATCTTTACCTTTCCAATGGTAATGGTTTCATTCAAAGTTCCTGCTCCATCTTTCCCTGTACCTAAAATGGATAAGCCTCGACAAAAAACTGGGAATCCTAATTTTTCTATATCCTCAGCATCCCGAACACAGCCATCTATCACTAAACCTTTTACGCCTTGTTGCATAGAACCTAAGGTCAACATGTCTCCCCAATAACCACCCTCATAACCACCTTGACAATCTGCTACGATGATAGAACCAGTCGGAGAATAAGCATAGGCACGATGCAATAAAATATTATTAAAAGGTTTTAATTTTACTGGATAGGCAGGTCCACATAAGCGCATGCTTTGATTCAATGCTTTGATTTGCATCGGTAGATTACCCTCCCTACCGATGGCCTCATGAATAGTTGCCGTTCCAAATTTGGAAAGTGCCTTTATTTTTTCTTCCAATGATTTCATCGCTGGTGTTTTAGAATATTTATATTACCGACTACTGGAACACAACTTTGATGACATTCTGCAAATTTAATAGATTGAATTCCAGAAATTCTTCTCGCATGATTTCCTCTCCTCGACCCTAGTTCCGTATAATAATCTTTCAAATAAGATTGTGCTTTCATACATCCCATCGCAGCTACCTTTTTTTCAAAGACACTCGTAATGTCCACATAAGTATCAGGTACGAAACCTGAAAGTTCTGGTTGATGTGGCTCGAAAGAAAACCACCGTGGTGGGTCAATTCTTTCAAATGCCGCTGCTACACCTGCACCTGCAGATAATAATCTTGCCTTTTGTACTGCTTCATATGCTAAAGGATGGTCAGGATTAAAAGGGTCGATTGGCGTATGCGTTAGAATTACTTCGGGAGCAAATGTTCTAATTGTATTAGCTAATTGATTAATGCGTTCCTCATTTAGAATCATCGGATAGTCTCCCCAATCATAACATTGAAATTCACATCCCAAAATATCAGATGCGGCTTGTGCCATTTCATGTCTTAGTTTTTTTACTTCATCGACCGTTCTGTTTGGGTCTTCCTTCCACAGTACACCTGACTCTCCTCTTTCTCCATAAGATAAGGCAAGATTTAAGACGGTACCACCATCCTCAACTACTTTTGCAATAGTTCCTCCTGCTCGCCAAACGAAGTCTGCACCATGTGCTCCAACAACTAAAAGTTTCATATATTTTATTTAAAAAAAATTATTTTTAGAAATGCTCGATAAGCGAAAATAGAACATTAACCATTTAGATTAAAATATATTTCTGTTATTTTACTGTACAAAACGAACATACTTAAAATTTCAGAATTAATAAAAGCCATTAATAAAAATGTTCGATTTTTACAATTGTTAAATTCTATCTTACAACCTTGTTTTTCTAATCTCAATTAAATTTGTAGAAAGAAAAATAACATGATTAAAAAAAATCTTCCCAATCCCTTAAAAGAAAGTGGACTCCCCTATTTTTTTAAAGTTGCTAATCCTGATGATGTGGACTTAGGCACTTTGCCTTTACGAAAAGGAGATGCTATCAGAACTTGTGTAAGGTCACTCAGTCATATGCAAAAAGAAGCTTTAGTGAGTGCCAATAGTACCAACACAATTTGGCGGTTAGCAAGTGATGAAGGAAGTTATTTAAATGGGCATGATGAATGCCCTGCTCCTTTAACTTTCCTTACCGTTGGAATGATAAGTTCCTATATGAATGAAGTTTTAGCACTAGCTAAAATTCGAAATATTGAAATCCATAACATTAAACTTACGCAAGATAATTACTACACCATGCAAGGTTCGATGAGAAAAGGAACGATGATTGGTGGGGCATTACCCGTTTTGTTGGAAGCTGAAATCGAAAGTGATGCCGATGCAAACACCTTACAAAAGTTGGTCTTGGATGCTACGATTGCTTCGCCTTTAAATGGATTGATGACTGGAGAACATCATAGCCTTTTTAAATTGGGACACAATGGTAAAGAAATTTCTTCCAAAGGGGTTGGAGAAATAAAGGGTAACTTATATGATGAAATAAGTGTAGGATTTGACCATGCTCAACCTGCTGAAAATGAATTGGATGAACCGCTTATTTTACGAAAAGGGATGAGTGAGATTACAGATGAAATTACAAGTAGCCAAGGCTCTAGTTTAAAAGAAAAACAAAGTCGCCAATTGCACCTGCGAGGCGTTTGTACCCTTCGACCTGATGGTGTCAAAGTAATCGAACAACACCTTTACAATCCTCATGGTTCTATTTTTAGATTCCTTTCAGATGAAGGAAAAGAAAACGGCGGACAAGGTCTTGCCCCTGATGCTAATTCTTATATTTCTGCAGGAATTGGTTTTTGTTTTATGACCCAGTTTGGACGGTACTCTGCAATGATGAAAACGGATTTACAAAAATATAGTATCATTCAAGATACTCACTTTTCACTAGGTGGCGCATCTGGTAAAACAGGAAAAGCTGGTTCAGCTGACCCTGTTGAGACACATGTGTTTTTACACTCGAGTAAAGATGACGAGGTGGCAAGGGAGACCTTGTTGATGTCAGAACAAACCTGTTTTCTTCATGCGTTCTGTCGAACGGATTTAAAACCAAAAGTAAGAGTGAAGAAGATTTGAAATATTTTTATTAATTTTTTACAAAAAAAACGAAGCATCTATTTTTCGCATAGATGCTTCGATAACTCAAATTGTATGAAAACTATTTATATGATTCTTTAGAACTGATAATAAGTTGTATCGGTATGAAAACTCGCCCATGCTCGAATAAATTGTTGATAGATTTGCACGCTGCTTAATTGTGTTCCCTTCATTTCACCTTCTATACATTGACCAAACTGGTTCCATTTAGAATTTGTTTTAGTATCCGTAATTTCATTGTTATTAAATTCAAATTCTAAAACTTGACCACCAACATTTCTATCATAGGCAAAAGGTGATGTTCCATCTTTAGAACTCAATAAAAGCAAATGCTTATTTCCAATCGAATCCAAGACCATTCTTCTTTTTTGTAGTTGCTCCCAATCATAAGCTCGGCTATGACCATCTATCTCTAACCCAATGATTAAACGAGGAGTTTCTTGTCGATGCCAACCTGGAAAACTCGCTTCATAATTCATCACACTAGTCAAAAAGTTATATATCTTTTGATACTTTGAATCCTGCTGTAGCACTTTTGAGTTAGGATGTTTAGCTAACCAATTTTCCAAACTCATTTGCTCCATGGGAATATCTTGTAACAATTTACCACTATGTTTTCCTTTGACCGCCTCCCCTGTTTCTTGTCGCCACCAGGAACCTGTTTGATTATCCTTAAAAACCGCATTAAAAGTAATCGCACCAACTAAGCCAAAATCCAAAGCTTGACCATCTATCAAAACATCATATATACGCCCACTTCGACATAGGCCACAATAGGTTACCCATATTGGTTGGTCGCTAATGGTATCGGCAACTTGGTGATGATAGAAAATCATACTGACAGGATATGCTTTTTGAACACCATTCCAATCTACTCCCATTATTTGTTCCGAGAGTGGAATTTTATTTTGAGCGGCAGTTGTATATACTGGATTTTTAAGCGGGTCGAATTTGTGTTTACCAACCCAAAAAAGATTAAACAACCAATAGATAAACGCCCATAGCGCTCCTAAAATCACAGTAGGAATGAGTACAGAGGAGCATTCAGCAGGAGTCATCGACCAACATAGAAAAGCTAAAATAACCACTAGAAAAATTCTAATGTATAAAATATTACTCCACATAAAATAGGCTAAGTCCAACTGCCAAGCATATTTTTGCAAGATAGGAGGTGTTCCATTCGCACTTAATCCTTTGACTAATTCTGCTAGCACTAAAACTATTAATGCAATGTAAAATAGCGTGACCATTTTCTATTTTTTTAAATTCTTCTAGAGTAAATTCCCCACTCTTTTTTAATATTTTTTTCGATAAGTAAATTTAAATTAATTCAAAACTTACTTTTATAACAATACATTTACAAACCCATTCCTGCACCCATTCTAGTTGCCAACAACCCTCCGTCAATGAGAATATTTTGACCATTCATCCATCGTCCTCCTTCGCTACATAAGAAGATTACAAAAGAAGCAATATCAGATGGTTCGCCTTCAAAACCTGTCGGGGGTAAAGCATTTTTTTTCGCAATCGTATCTAGGAAGTCTTGTAAGATTGGCGTCTTAACTGGACCAGGACTGACGCACTTTATGGTGAATCCTTTTTCTATAGCTATTGGAGCCATTTTCATTGTCCACAGGATGACTGCCTCTTTAGAAAAATTATAGGTTTCTTCTCCATACACCTCATTTTCTTTCATCCAAGTTTCCCCATCTTCTGCTTTTTCAAAAGCTATCAATTGCTTGATGAGCGGAATACGTTGCATATATTTCATTCCTGCTATAGAACCAAAATTTACAATAGATGCTCCTTGATTTAATTTTGGAATCATCAAATTAGTAAAGGTGCGAAGTCCAAAGAAATTGACTTTAATTTGAACCATTGGAGGTAGTGTCGGAGGAACACCCGCAATATTACATAGCGCATCTATTTTGCTTTCTACTTGAGCGACTGCATTTGCAATGGATGCATCATCAGCAAGGTCTATCGGAATATATTGGTCAACATTTTCGGATGGTTCTTTTATATCTAAACCTATGACTGTTGCACCTTGCGCTTTTAATTGGCGAGCCGTTTCTGCTCCTATTCCTGATGAGCATCCTGTTACGACTACTGTTTTATTTTTTAAAATCATTTTTATTTTTTTTAGAAGTGCAGATAAATCTTCAAGGGTTAGGAAAAAGGAGTCAGGGGTCAGGGGCGAGGAGTCAGGTCAAGAACTTTTAGAAACACAACATATACATTCCTTCTCTTTAACCTAACTGTAGTAAGTAGTCTCGACCTGACCCCTCGCCCCTGACTCCTGACACCTATTCAACAAACGGAGGAGGATACTTCCGTCCTCCTTGGTCAATAGTAATCCATTGAGTTTGGGTAAAAGAATCTACTGAGGCAAGCCCACCATATCTTCCCGTTCCACTATTTTTCACGCCTCCAAAAGGAGCTAATGCTTCTCCGTAGATAGTTCCATCATTCACATGACACATTCCAGATTCCATTTGTCGAGCGATAGAAAAACCCTTTTCCGTATCCTCCGTGATGACCGCTCCTGACAATCCTAACTCGGATTCATTAACTGCGTCAATCGCTTCTTCCACATTTTTAAAAGTGTAAATACAAACGACAGGACCGAATGACTCCTCTGCATAAACTTCCATTTCAGGTGTCACCTCCTTTAAAATAGTTGGATGATAATACAAGCCATTTCTCACCCCACCTGTCATTAAAGTTGCTCCTTTTCCCAAAGCATCTTTTACCTGATTTTCAATTTTTATAACTTGTGTTTCATTGATGAGTGGGCCAATTGGACAATTGAATTTTCTTACATCGCCGATGCCTAACGTCTTAGTTTTTTGGACAAATCTTTGGATAAATTCAGCTGCAATTTTTTCATCTACATAGATTCTTTTAAGCCCCATACATATTTGTCCTGCATGAAAAAAAGAAGCAAAGGTTGCGCCTGTAACTGCTTTTTGTAAATCCGCATCTTCCAGAATTATCATTGCATCTTTTCCACCTAATTCTACACTTACTTTTTTTAACAATGCTCCTGCTTTTGATGCTATACTTTTTCCGACATTTGTTGACCCTGTGAAACTGATTGCTTTTACTTTAGGATGTGTAACCAACACCTCTCCTACTTCCGAGACATTTTTTTTTGAGCAAGTCAATACATTAAAGACGCCTTTAGGAACACCTGCTTTTTCAAATGCCTTTGCTAAAATCCAACCTCCCGATATTGGAGATTCTTCGGAAGGTTTTAAAACAACAGTATTGCCAACTGCCAAAATTCCAGAGGTCGTTCGAGAGGATAAATTCAAGGGTACGTTCCAAGGTGTGATAACCGAAACGACTCCTAGTGGTTCTCTAACCACAATACTTTTTTTTCCTTGCTCAGAAGGAAGTTCATAACCTTTTACTTGCTCTGTGAGAGCTGCTGCTGTTCTAAAAAAATGGACGCATGATTTTATTTCAAACTTTGCTTTTCCTATCCATGAACCCACTTCATCTATAATAATATCTTCCACTTCTGCTGCTAAACTTTCTACTGCATCTGCTACTTTTAATAAATAATCTTTTCGAGTTTCAGGAGCCAAATTAGACCAATGAGCAAATGCATCATGGGCGGCTTCAATTGCTGCAGATGCATCAGAGGCATTTGCATCTACCACCTCCGCAAAAACAGATTGGGTAACTGGACTAAAATCTTTAAAGGTCTCCCCTTCTAATTTCCATTCTCCATTAATATATGAACCGTATTTTTTCATCCTTATTGATTATTTTTTTTTTTCAAAAACACTAGTAAAAAAATAGAAAGCGAAGCTACAATTGGAGCAATCATAGCAAAATTATAAAACCCTGTAGCCGTATAACTAGATGCCAATAATGTAGCTCCAATAGTTGGCGTAATGAGGCTACCAATTCTTCCCATTCCCAAAGCAGCACCTACTCCTGTTCCTCTGCTACTCGTTGGATAAAGACTTGCCGCAAAAGGGGCGAGCGCCATAATTCCTCCTACTGCGAATGCTCCTGCAAAGGGTGCAACAATCCACCAAGTATTGATGTCATCCACCGATTGACCTAGTATAAAATATAAAACTGCTGCTATTGGAAAAGTGACGATGATGATTTTGGAAGCTCCAAATTTATCCGCTAAATAGCCAAGAATTATTCCTCCGATGCTGGCACCTAAATAATAATGTCCTACGGCTTGCCGACTTAAATCTGGTGCCCAACCCGCATCTTGTAAAAATGTAGGCAGCCAAATCGACATCAAATACACCACCACTTGTCCAGCAATAAATGCAGTCCAAAGTAGTATCGTAGTCGTTGCCATATTTCCTGAAAATAAAGAGGCAATTGAACTTTCTGTTTGTGGAGGTTCATTGATAAATAGTTCGTCCTCATTCGTAATGGATAAGGTCGGATCTGATTTTTTTAATAGCAGTTTCGCTTTATCTAAATTTTTATTTTTTAAAACTAAATATTTTACCGATTCAGGTACCCAAAAAAACATCCATATCAAAATGGGTAAGGCCATAATAAAACCTAATAAAAACATCCCTTGCCATCCATAATTAGCAATAAAATAATTTCCTAAATATCCTCCCACCCAACTTGCAAACGGTGCTCCAGCATAAGCAATAATTACCAGCAAATTCCTATATTTCAAAGGAGCATATTCTGAGACCAATGCCACCGCAATGGGTAATGCGCCACCTGCACCAAATCCTGTAATAAATCTCAGGATGACCAATTGAGTCATATTCTCGATATAAAAACTCAGCCCCATTCCTACTGATGCAAGGGTAAACATGATTAAGATAGAATTTCGCCTACCTATTTTATCCGTCAATACTCCAGCGGCAAATGACCCGACCAAAATCCCAATTAACACAGCGGTATGCGCAAACTCTAAATCCTTTGGACTAATCGCCCAATCCTTAGCAATCTCCGTCGTAATCATCCCCAAACAAATCATTTCAAATCCTTCTACTATGGTAAATAGAAAACCCAAAAGTGCTAACACTATATGAAAGCTATTGAGTTTAGCTTCGTCAATTACTTTTCCAACATCGATTCTCATTTATGTAAATGTTTTGTTTTGGTAAAAATTATTTAGTACTCTGAGCTAACATCTTCTACTTACCTAATTCTTATTTATGCTCATTCAAAAACATCAAGGTCATTTCCATAAGCAAGAGGCCCATCATAATTTTCTCTGACTTCATTAATGATATCATTGGCCGTTTTGTGATAGGCAATTTGATGCGTAAGTACCAATAATTTAGGTTGAATTTTTTGAGCAATTTTTCCTAGTTCGATACTTCCTGTATGCACCTTTCTAAAGTAGTCTTGATATTGTTGAGATAGTTCTGGCATCGCAGATTCACAAAAAACTTCATGCACTAAAATGTCGCAATTTTTGGCTAATTCATACAGTCGTGGAACAGGACAAGTATCTCCTGAAATGACAATGGTTTTATGAGGTGTGGTAAATTTATAGGCATACGCTTCGAAGCTGCCGTGCTCGACGGTTATCGCTTCAACGGTTACATTTTCATCTCGATAAATAATGCCTTCGTCTATTTCTGTGATGGCAGTTTCGATAGGCTTCAAAGGTTTGGGGCCATCATGAAGATGTTCGTTGATTCCCATTTTATAAACTTCTAAAATACCGTTTATCATTTTTTCCGTTCCTTTGGGACCAAAAATTTCGAGGGGATTTTTTCTCCCCATATTCCATGGTGCAATTAAAAACCCAGGCAAAGCAACGGTATGGTCGGGATGGAAATGTGTCAAAAAAAGCTTGGTTAAATTTTTATTCGCCAAAGCATCCAATCCTTTTTCTCTTGCTTGCGAGAGCCGTTCCAATATTCCACTTCCACAGTCAATGATATATGGCTGACCATTTACGATGATAGCTGTTGCACTTTGGAATCGCCCTGGAGCCATGATAGGCGTTCCCGTTCCTAGTAAGACCACCTGTGTTTTTGATTCAGTCAATTTGTTCTTGTTTTTAGTTGGTAAAATGACTTCTATCCAGAAGTTCAAAAGATTGACTACTCCATCTACCTGCATCCATAATCATCAATCCATAATTCGCATTTACTTCCCTTCCTCCATTTCTTTAGCATAAGACAAATAATAATTTCGAGCAGGTGCATTAATTTGCGTTGCCGCAGATTTTCTTAATGCTTGAATTTTCATCTGTCTTGCTGCTTCATCTTTTTTATCCAATGCCAATATATAATCTGCTAATTGCATTCCCCATTGATAATTTTTTTCTTTCATCGCTTGTTGAAACTGTTCTTTTATTTTTTTCTTTCCTCCTGCCAATTTCACCATTTGTTCCGCTTCTACTTTTGGTGCAAGTGGATATAGTTGACTTGGGTTTCCATCAAACCAACCGACGAAATGAAAGAAAATAGAACGCACGCCCCAAGGGACACTTCCATAAAATTCTTGTAAGTTTTCAGCATCTTTTAAGTGAGCAGGTAATTGTACTTGTGCACATAATTCATCCACCGAAAGTCCTTGATTCATACCAGTAATCGTTTGCTCATATACACTTAAAATAGCTTCGGAATAATTAGATAAATCTTTGTGAATTTTTTCTTTCCCACTTGAAGGACGAGTATGCCCTGGGACTAAATGTTCGACGGGTAATTGGCTCATTTTTTTGACGGCTTCCCCCCAACTTTTTACATCTCGATATTGCCCTCCTCTGATGGCATACAAATTTGGGAAAGCCTTATAATAATTATCTCCCGTAAATAAGGTTTTGTCCTTTGGTAACCACACGAATAATTCGTCATTGGTTTCCCCATTAGCTGCATGCAATTCAATGTCTATTCCTGCAATAGTTAGGAATAAAGAATCTTCAAAAGTTTCATTAGGTGGAACATATCCTTTTCCTGCTCGGTCGGTTGGTGTACGTCCTGCAGCGACGCCTCGATTCACAATTTCTTCATCAGCTAAGTCTCTACCAAATTGCCGAATGTTCCGTTTTATCAACATCTTTTTGACTGGAGAATTTCCTTCCAATTCTTCTTTAAAATGAGCTCGGGCAATGATTCTAGTTTGTGATGGATTTTCAATAAAAGCTTTCGCTCCTCCTGTATGGTCTCCATGTCCATGGGTATAAATCAATGCTTTAATAGGCTTGTCCGTTATTTTTCGAAAATCTCTAAGTAGTTCTTCCGCAGCACCTATACCTCGCAATCCATCTACGATGACTAATCCATCATCTCCAACAATCATCGCAGCATTAGAACCATCGTAACCCACTCCCATATAAACTCGCTCTCCTAATTGAATCAACTCTTTGATAAATTCATTCGACTGTGCTTTTAATTTGGTGTGATTCGGATGCTCTTTCTCTTCGGTCGTGTCGGTCATACTATTTGTAGAATCAGTATTTTGACA
The DNA here is from genome assembly GCA_937981555.1 of uncultured Saprospiraceae bacterium. GTDB lineage: Bacteria > Bacteroidota > Bacteroidia > Chitinophagales > Saprospiraceae > CAJQQY01. The sequence continues at coordinate 37,445 of CALJOK010000091.1, read as the reverse complement.
AGCAAAAAAAGAGGTCAGGAAAAGAAGAAGAATTAGGTTTAATTGTTTCATTATTTTTTTATTAAATAGGTATATTAGGAGTCAGGTGTCAGGGAAATAGTAGTTCGCCATTTGAAATAATCACATTATTTTCTAATTTGTATTTTTCCCACGCAGCTATCATTTCTTTTAGTTTTTCAGGATGTATTTTTGCTAAATTATTTCGTTCTGTAGGGTCTTCTTTTAAATTAAATAACTCCCATGCTCCTGTTCCAAATGGTGGTTCTATCCAAAGTATTTTCCATCCATTTTTTTGAACTGCTTTTCTTTTAAATAATTCCCAACCAAATATTTCATCCTTATCATGAATCCCTTCAGTAGGCTTTTCCAACAATACTTTTACAAATGACTTTCCTGTTTGAGGTAAAATATTCCTGCCTTTGTATTTATCAGCAGGATATTCTATACCTACCATTTCTTGAATCGTTGGAGCAATATCTCTAACCGTAAATATCTGGTGATTGATTAAATCATTTTTAAATTTACTTTTTAAATTCGATTTTAAATAACCTCCACTCACAATCATGGGAACTCGCAATCCTCCTTCTGAAATATGTCTTTTAAATAATCGGAAAGGTGTGGAAGTCGCACTCCCCCATCCAGCACCAATAAAATTTAAAGAGCCTTCTTTTCCCGTATTTTCAATTTCATTATTTGCTTGTGCATATTTTTTTTGACCTCGTTTTGATTGGTAGCCATCGAAACCTGCGCCTCCATTATCTGACATCAAAATAACTAAGGTATTTTTATATTGATTATTTTTCTTTAAATAAGAAAAAAATTTCCCAACATTATCATCCATGTGTTTGACCATTCCCGCATAAACTTCCATCCTTCTGGATTGGGATAATTTTTCCTCCTTCGTTAATTTTTCCCACGGCTTTATCTGCGGTGGAAGGTTGGACAATTTAATATTATTTGAAATAATTCTTTTTTCCTTTTGTGCTGCCAACCTTGACTTCCTTAATTCCTCATACCCTTTTTCATATTTTCCATCATACAAATCAATATGATTTTCTGGACATTGAATAGGAAAATGTACAGCACTAAATGAAAGAACCCCGAGAAAGGGTTGCTTGGATTTTTTTTCCAAATCAATATACGCTATCAATTTATCCGTAAGGAAGCTAGTGGAAAAAAAGGATTCAGAAGTTTGCTCCTGAGGTTTGTCATTTTCAAAATAATTTAACTTCCCACCTGAACTCAAATCGAAATGAGATTTGGGTGCTCCACCTACTTGCCACCATGCTTTATCAAAACCTCTTGCATTTGGATTTGAAATTTTATTATTTCCCAAATGCCATTTACCAGAATAATAGGTTCGATATCCTTGGTCTTGTAGCAGTTCTGAAAATGCAATAGTATTGTTATTTAAATAACCTTCATATCCTGATTTACCTTTTTGATTGGGACCAGTTAGCATAGCCATTGCGCCTATTCCAGCTTGGTGGTTATCCATCCCTGACATTATCATAGACCGAGTTGGAGAACAGTTTGGAGAGGCATAAAAATTGGTAAACAAAATTCCTTCCTTGGCTAAAGCGTCAATATTTTCAGTATCAATTTCACTTCCATAACAACCTAAATCTGCGAAACCTAAATCATCTACAATGATGAATAGAATATTAGGTAACGGGATTTCTTGTTTTTCAAAAGTAGAAGAACAGTTGAAAAAAACAAGAGCAACACCGATAAGAAAAAGACTATTGAGAAAGTATTTCATCCAATCAAATTTATTAGAATTAAAGTAAGGAGCGAGGAGTCAGAGAAGAGGTGTCAGGTCGAAATTTTGTAGAAACTGTATCGTTAATTATTTCGACCTGACTCCTGTCCCCTCGCTCCTGACTCCTACTTTTCCTTTTTCCCTCCAAAATGATATTGAGCATTAAGCGTCACCACTCTAGTAATCTGAGCTAACCTTGGGAAGTAACTGTATTTTTTATTCAATAAATTCGCAGCGCCTAAGGTAACTTTCAATCCATTTTTCATGGCATACCCTACCGTCAAATCTACCAAAGTTCGAGCTTCTACTGTCCCTCTATAAATTCCTGAAATCGCTTCAAATTCACTATTATAAGAAACGGCAAGTCCTCCAAATAAACCCGTTGGTTCTAGATAATTTACCCCGAACCGAACTCTACTCTTAGGTGTATTTAAAAATTGTGGTGGAAATCCTGAATCTGCAGACTCTCCCAAATCTTCCAAAGAAAATTGGTTCTTTGATAAACCTGAGTAATTTCCAAAAACAGAAACTTCTGGAGTGACGTAATATTCTAAACCAATGTCATAGCCCCAGTAATTGGCTTCTCCAAAATTTAAGAATCCAAAATTGACATGCGGAGCTTCGTCATCAGGTCTGCTTTGAGAATAGTCCGATTCTGCAATGCCGATATTACCTCCATTTCCAAATGGTGTCATGTTGACGGCTGCTTCAACTGCAGCTCCATCTAATCCTGCACTATTGGCAATTGCCGCTAAATCTGCACCTAAACTTGGAGCTTGGATGAATGGAGTAAGTGGCGTAGCATTGGATTCAAAATTTTCTATTCGGTTGTTATAAATATCTACTTGAACTGATAGCTTATCTGCAATCACCCCTTTATATCCTATTTCAAATGTATTCGTAGTCGTTAATTCTGCTGTGGTAGAACCATGACCTTCCAAGGTAGGAATGGCCACATTATCTCTAAATAGGGCGTAAGTTAAATCTGTATTTTGCCCCGAAGCTGCGGCAGTCAAAGCAGCAACGTCAATTCCAGCACCATTTAAAGCTCCCATGATTGCTCCGTTGCTAAGAATATCTTGAAGTGAAAGTTGGTCGCCCGACAAGGAAGAACCGTTGATGCCTTGAGCAAACGGAAGACCGAATGCAATAGGATTCGTAAACTGAGCACCTGCCTTTCCGCCGACCGCTTGGATTTGAGCACCAAATGGTAAACTTGCCAATCTGAAATCCAAAAATGTTCGAATTGGATTCATAGAAGAAAAAGACCGATTATAAGAAAGTCTGAATTGACTAGAAGGAGTAGGTTTATAAATTAGCGCCGCCCTTGGTGAAAAAGCAGTCGTTTCAAAATTTACAAAGTTGTCTATTCTACCCACTACGTTGGCCGTCAACTTTTTTGAAATGTCATATTTGGCTTGCAAGTACCCCCCGTAGATATTATAATTCTCGTTGGCATTTCTTCCACCTCTCAAGAAATTATCAGTCGGTTGATAAGACAAATAATCTCCTCCGGCCACCAATTCTACTGACCCCAAAGTGATAGGATATTGAGCTTCCACTTTTACTTCAGCAGCTTCTCCAAGGCTATTAATATTTGAATTTACGTAGTTCGCATTGAACTGTGGACCATCCAAAGAACCATTGCCAATCGGAAGTCTAGAGTAATTGACGGCTGCAAATAAATCTCCTATTTGCCCTCTTAATTGAAAGTTATGACGCGTTTCTTTTTGATAAAAATCTCCCTGAACATTTCTTCGATTTCCTTTATATTGTCCAAAATCATACGTACCAGTCAAAGATATTTTTTCCGTAGGTTTAAAATATAAGGCGACTGTTCCATATCTGTTTCCGACATCTTTAATTAGGTTCCCTCCATGTTCCAATACTTCTCCTTCATAATCACCTGCACCAATCATAGAAGTCGAGCCTCCCCATTGGTTAGCTGTGACGTCTGCTGCTAATGTTTCTTCTAGTTGGAAATCTTGAGCAGTCATCCCACCTAACAATACTTTGTACCCAAATTTTTTATTGAGGACACCAGCATGTCTAATGTCAAATTTTAAAAGACTTTGTTCTCCTGCGGTAGCTGAAATGGTTGTCCCGCTTTTGTCCCAAGGGTCTAAGGTGATAAAATGGATGACACCTGCATCTACACCCGGGCCATATAACGCACCCGCTGGTCCTCTAAGCACCTCTACTTGCTTGATGTCAACACCTGAGATAGGAGTCAATTGAGATTCAAAATTTTGGGAAGAAATTTCTGTCATTGGACGGTAATCTCTAAAGACTTGAACTCTATTCTGATTAACAATTGCTGAACCACGAAGCTGAATCGCAGAACGGTCAATACCTTGGTCAACAACAGAAACACCTACCGTATTTTTTAGACCATTAACTACATTCCCTCCATCCGCAACTACGGAAAGTTTGGCAGGAGATAATACTGAAATAGATGCTGGTGCATCTACTGCTTTTTCTTTTTTACGTGATGCAGATACTACCACTTCTTGACCGAAGATAACACCTTGCTTAAGTTGTATATTCATTTCTCCTGCACTTGTTACTTCAAAAGTTTGAGTAGAATAACCTGTATATGAAACTTCTAAATTCCAAGGAAGAGGTTGACTGCTAGTCAAGGAATAATTACCATCCTCATCAGTAGTTGTCCCCTCAGAAGTACCTGCAATAATTACACTTGTACCAATAAGGGGTTCGCCATCTTCTGTATCAGTTATTTTTCCTGTTACAGTAGTTTGAGCAAATGCACCAACACTAAAAGAAATGGCTACAATAAAAAAAAGAATTTTGTAAAATTGATTTTTCATTTTTGAAATAGTTTCGTTGAATGAATAAAATGAAATTCGATTAGTTAAAATTTGAATTTCGCTTTTGATGCTTACAAGTAAATAAATAAGGTAGAATGAAAAGATTAAATGTTCGATTTTTACATCTATTTTTTGTATTTCTGCATCAGTTTTAGTTTTTATACATTAATTTTATATGAATTATACATGATGAAATGATCTTACAGACAAAGCATAGTTGTTAATGCATTTGAATAAATATGATTAGTATTTTCAGTTTAATGAAAACCTATAACCATGGAAAAGAGTAAATTGAATTTTAAAAATATTGGGATTTATGGTGATGAAGGAAAAGAAGTTAGCCCTTACTTTTTGTTTATTGAATCGCTTCAATGGAATAAAGAAAAACATAATGGTTATATTAAACCGCATTTACATTCCTCCTTATTTCAGATTAATGTAATAAAAGGTGGCGGTGTTTTTTTCAAAGCTGATAGCATTCAAAAATTGATTACTGAACCGACCATTATCCTTATTCCAGAAGACCATATCCATAGTTTAAAATTTGAACAACCTACGGAAGGTTGGACGCTAAGTTTTTCACTAAATATTTTGGAGGAATTAATGGAAAAAACACCTGCTGGATTTTCGAATTTTAATGAGGTAAGACTTATTGAAAAGTTCAATAATCATCCTACCTACAATATTATCCTTGACCTTTGCGAACAAATTAATGAAGAACAAAATGACGGAGGTATCTATCAGTCCATATTTAATATTTCTTCCATTGGTTTAATTTTATATTATATCAATCGTATGGCTCAACAAATTGGAATTGATGTTTCGAACAAAAAAGAAAGTAAAGAATTTTTGCACCTCAGAAAGTTTAAAAAATTGATAAAAGGGAAAATTGATGCAAGCAAAAAAGTAAGCGAATATGCTTCAGAATTGAATATCACCTCCACACATTTAAATAGGATTTGTAATTCCTTAACTGGAATCTCCGCTTCTCAAACGATTTATAACAATATAATTTCAGAATCAAAAAAGTACTTGATTCATTCGACTTTTACGATTTCAGAAATCGCTTACATTTTAAATTTTAAATCACCTTCTCACTATAGTAAATTTTTCAGAAATCAAACTAATTATTCTCCAAAGGGTTATCGGGAAAGAAAACGCTCTGAGGCTCATTAGGAATAATTTTTTTTTGCCTCTAATTAAAATATTCCGCTTAGAAAGAAAGGTAGAAACCCAAAAACTGATGGTAGGAGATGAAATAATAAAACTAATAATCCGATATTTTAGAATTAGCATTTCCATTAGAAATTTTGAGAAGATTGGAAACCAAAATTGAAATATCAAACTGAAATAAAAGAAGAAAAATATTTACTCATTCCTTAATTGAAAAAGGTTCAAATCAGGAGAATTATGCAGAAAAAAAACAATTGTTTTACCATTGTTTAACCATACAAAATAATAAATGCGCAACAAGTTGATTATCAACTAGTTACGCATTTACGAGTACCCGAGGCGGCTCTTCGTAACCATATTAATTATACTTTGTTTTTTAATTAAAAACTTGATTATCAATTAAATACAAAACTATTTATTACATATAAATTAAAATAAGGTCAAAAAATCACCAAATTGTTTAACCAATGTTTTACCGTTAGCACTATTATGCGTATATTTGTATTAAGCAAAAATACGAGAAAACATGGCAACAGTAAAACTAATTCTCCGCACCGAGAGAACTAATAAATCTGGTGAAGCTCCTCTTTATATCCGCATGATTAAAGATAGAAAACCTCAATACATTTCCCTGAATTTTAGATTACCTCCCTCCTCTTGGAATAAGGATGAACAAAAAATCAAAAGCTCCTACCCTAACTCTACTCGGCTCAATGCATGGTTGAAAAAACAAATTTCTGATGTGCTTGGCACCTATGTTGAATTGCATACTAATGATGTGAATGTAAGAACCAAAGATATTAAGGCAAGTATTCTTGGTACAGCTTCTCCTCAATTTTTAGAATATGGATATAATTTTATTGAAAGAAAATTTCAAAGCAAAGGCAAAACTAGAACATATAAAAGATTCCGTTCTGCACTCAATAAACTCAAAGACCATCTTGATGGAAAGCATTTCACCTTAGAAGATTTGAATACTTCTTTTTTAAAAAACTACGAATACTTTCTCACAAAAAAACATGGAAATAAAGAAAACACTATACATACGGATTTAAAATCTTTTCGTAGAATTTTAAATGAAGCCGTTGATGATGACTTACTTCCTTTCGAAAAAAATCCATTCAATCGCTACAAATTGAAATGGGAAAAAACGACAAAAGTCTATCTGACTGAAATGGAATTAAAAGCATTTGAAGAATGTGAAGTAAATCCCAAACATAAAATTGCTATTCATAAAGATGTTTTCATTTTTGCTTGTTACACCGGAGGACTTAGAATCTCAGACATCTGCAGATTGAAATGGATTCATTTTAATGGCACACATGTCATTATTGACACCTACAAAACCAATAGTACGGTAACCATTAAGCTACCTGACAAATCTTTGGGGTTAATAGAAAAATATAAAGTAGAGGGACAAAGACCTAGTGACCATATTTTCCCTCTTTTAGATTCTGAAAAAGATTACGAAAACTCTGATAAATTATCAGATGCCATCAATGGGAAGAATGCTTATGCCAATAAGAGTCTTCGGAAATTAGCAAAAATAGCTGGGATAGAAAAGCCAATCAGTTTCCACACCAGTCGTCATACTTGGGCAACAAGAGCTCTTAGCAAAGGCATGAAAATTCATCATGTAAGTAAATTGTTAGGTCACGCATCAGTTCGTACTACAGAAGTATATGCAAAAATCATTAATAAAGATTTAGATGATGCTATGGATGTTTTTAATAATTAATTCTCGGTCTATCTGCCTAAAATGGAAATAGTAAAAGCTTGAATAATTTTAATTCAACCCAGCCCATAAAGTATATAGATAACGTAATTTACTTTGATACTGAGACAAGGAAAAAAGAAACATTTTTTTGAGAGTAGTAAAGAATTAAGCCATTCTATCTAAATCATAATTCTTCTTCCACAGCCATCGCTGCACCAATTATTCCTGCATTATTTTTAAAGTGAGCAATTTTTATCGGTAAATCAACGGTTATTTGATTTTTATATAAATCAAATTTCTTACTTGCTCCTCCTCCTAGAATAAAATAATTTGGAGAGAAAACTCGGTTGATATGATTTAAGAAAAAATCAAATCGTTTGCCCCAATCTTCCCAACTTAATTTATTTTCTTTCCTTGCTTTGTCTCCTGCATAGAATTCAATAGGTTGTCCATCTTTGCCAAGCACTCTACCTAATTCGATATTAGGCACTAACCTTCCATTATAGAAAATTCCAGTTCCCAAGCCAGTTCCAATCGTTACCATGATGACCATTCCTTTTAATCCTTTCCCCGCTCCCATTCGCATTTCAGCCATTCCTGCCAAGTCCGCATCATTATACACTATAAACGGAAGTCCTGTTTTTTTCTTAAATAATTTATCCACTTGAGTATTCAACCACAACTCATCAATGTTACCTGAAGTCGTTGCTTTTCCATTAATAATTACAGTTGGGAAACTACAGCCTACCGTACCTTTGTAGTCAAATTGGTTAACTAATTTTTTAACTGTTTTCGCAATGTTTTTTGGAGTGGAAGGTTGTGGAGTTGGAATACGCAACCTTTCACTTACCAATTCTCCTGTTCGGGTATTTACAATGGCTCCTTTAACTCCAGAGCCACCGATGTCAATTCCTAATATTTCCATTTTTCATTTTATTTATGTAAAATTTAGTATTGATTCAGTTTTCCCAAACCCGTTTTACCTCTGTCATTTTTCCTTCCACTAACTCCCCTTCATCATCCATCATCACTTCCAATTTCGAATACACCTCCCCTGGAAAAAAGATCTCCGTAAAAACATCTTGCCCATTGTCAATAAATATTTCAATAGAAGAAACATCTACTAAAGCTCGAATTGTGAGCTCCTCAGCAGTACTCGTTCTAAGCTTTTCATGAATGGCAGGAAAATCACTAGAGAAAGATACATCGCCACTTTTTCTTCTGTCAAAAAATAATTTCCCTGAAGCTGTATCAAAATAGAAATGTACAAACTCGCCTAAATCATTCGATAATTTAAAACCATATTTTCCGTTTTTTCCAACTTTCATTTTCATAGATATATCTGCCAATCCGTTCGATGGAAGCGCTGTTGGTTTATCTTTCGCAATGGTTCTAATATCGTTAGTGTGCAGCTTGTTTATTTCTTTTACTGGCTTTCCAGTTAGCATTGGAATACCATTGATATTTTGAATACCCAATGTCCAAGGGATGGTCATCGCAGACCGCCATTTGGTGGTGGGAACAACTTGTGCATAAGCCCAATTACTCATCCAACCGATAAAGATTCTTCGACCATCCTCAGCAGGAATATCCGACCAAGTAATCCCCGCATAATTATCAGCTCCTGCATCTAACCAAACTGATTTACTTTTTTTGGAGTAGGCAACTTCATTGGCAAAAGTGATTTGATCTACGTTGAGATGCCCCCAGCCCTTGGTGTGTTTGTCCACGATTTTGATTTGTGCTTTTTTGCCAAGATAAGGCTCAACGTTCCAGCCTTTCCAAGTTAAAGTTTCGGAGTTATTTCCTTCCGCTTCCCGAACTTGTTTGCCATCCACCAACAAGGCGATGTAAGTTAATCCTCGGTGATTGCCTCCTCCTATCAGGAAGTTTATGGCTTTCTTTTCAATCGTAAATTCCTTTGAAATCATACTTCCCGAAGAGGCGTCGCCATCATGAAAACTATTGGCTAAACCTTGCCCTTCGTAGCCTCTAACCACTTGTTGTCTAGCCAAAGCTCCATTACTTGGTTTCGCTCCAAATGCCTTTCCTTCCACCGTCCATTTACTATAATCTTTTTCAAAATCTTCAAATACTTCTCCTTTTGGATTATTGGCAGGAAGGGTTCCTAACAACTTCATAAAGTCTTCATTGATCGTAAATTCTTTTCCATCAAAATGACCGATAAAATATTGCAGACCAGAACCACCATTCGGATTTCCTGGATTCATATTTTGCAAAATCACCCAATGCTCTTTTCCATTTTCATCTTTCAATGGAAACAAATCCGGGCACTCCCATACGCCATCATGACTGCCTACCTCCTTTCCGAATTTGGATAATAAATACCAGTCCTTTAAATTTTCAGAACCATAAATCATCAAATGATCCAATGCCGTTACGACCATCACCCAACGTTGGGTCTCTTCATGCCAGATGACTTTTGGGTCTCTAAAATCACGTACTCCGGGATTAGCAATGACTGGATTTCCCTCATACTTCGTCCACGTTCTCCCTTTGTCATTACTGTAAGCGATACCCTGTGTTTGAAAATCATCTTCCAACCCAGCCCGCTCTTTTTCCAAATCATGATAACTAAAAATAGCAATCAAAGGTGGTTGATCTCCTTCTCCAAAACCACTCGTATTATTCCAATCCACCACAGCAGACCCTGAAAATATCAAACCATGCTCATCAGGATATAATGCGATAGGTAAATGCTCCCAATGCATCAAGTCCGTACTAATGGCATGCCCCCAATGCATAGGTCCCCACGTATTTCCTTCTGGATAATACTGATAAAAAAGATGATATTCTCCTTCGTAGTAAACCATACCGTTCGGATCATTCATCCAATTAGCTTCTGGTGTAAAATGGAATTGAGGTCGGTGTTTTTCGGTGTAATAATCATTTGATATATTCCTATTCGCAACATTTTTGAATTCACCATCCGCCACAGTATTCGCACAGGAAAACGATAACATTATAAATACCAACAATAATCCTTTAGCTATATAATCCATATTTTTATTTTTTTAAATTTTGTAAAATGATTTTGTTCGGAGACAATTACAGTATCTATAATTGATCTTTCGCTTCAATATTTAATTGCTCGTTTCCCTACTTTTTTATCAACCTAAACAATTCTGTTTTTTTGTTTCGAAACAAGGTCAAAAAATAAATGCCCTTTGATATGTCTTTGAGTTTTATTTCATCTGTATCTTCAAAGCTACCTTCCAATACAGCTCGACCTAATAGATCATATAAATAATAAGTTCCTCTTGACTCTCCTCCTGTATTCTTAAATTCTATCTTAATATTTTCCTCAAAAGGATTTGGAAAAACAACATGCAGTTTTTCTTTTTCTCTATTGACTTCTTTTATCGTGGTATACAAATCGCTTGGCAAGTCAGTTATTTCACAAACCTCAACTGAGCTTAACACCTCTTTATCGACAATATCCCAAGCTCTAAATTCTAACAATTCTATTGCTGCATCTGATTCGGTTACAATATCAATCAATTGACTACCTGCTAATGGATAAACACGCGCAGACATCACCACCACATTATCTACAAAAACTTCCATTACCGAGTGGTCTAAAAAAACACGCACTTCAATGGTATCATGCGGATAAAAATCATAAGACTCCGAACGATTATTTTCAACAGTTTGATAAGTGGAAGATAAAATTCTATTGATTCCTAATCTATTTTGAACTTTATCAAAAGTGATGGAAGTAAGTTGGGTCGCCGCTTCATTTTTAAATACTTGAATTTTAAACTCATCAACTCCAGGTGTATATAATTTAAAATACAATTCCGATTGTGTCCCTTGGTATTCTGGCAGATTGAAATTAGAGTTGTTCGTAATAGTTCGATTCTCCACGACAACTTCATTTTGCCTAGCTCTGCAAAGGTTAGGATGTGGTAAGTGTCCGAGAGTTTTGCCATCATCCAAAACACGAAGAACTCTTGGTAAAGAAAAAATATGCCGCCACCCTGCTGCCACTTGGAGAGCCACATCTCTATCCTCGGGAATAATTCCAGAATAAGTTAGCCGATTAGCCTCATCTAAACCGATGGCTGGAGATAGAAAATGTCTGGTTAAATGTTCAAATCGTTTAGGTTCGTCCTGATATGGGGTAAAAGAATTTCCATCGAAAGAACCCATCCAATAAATGGTTTCTGCAGGTTTGGAATTAAATTGTGATGTCACTACGAGCAGATAATCTTCGTCATTTATTTTATTAAAATAAGGCATTTCCCAAAATGTGCCCGCATTGGATACATCAGCATTATTGTAAATGGCAGGTACATTAATCCAATTGATCAGGTCACTAGAAGTGTAAGTAAACAAAATTCCTCCTCCACTATTTTGCAATCCAGATCCGACTACCATATAATAAGTATCACCTTCTTTCCATATGTATGGATCACGAAAATCCAAGTGATTTACATTAGCAGGAGCGGTAGGAATTACTGGGTTATCATCGGAAAGCGACCAATCATTTAAGGTAGAGTCCAATGGATAAGCCATACCAATGCCCGCGAAAACTCCATTCACACCTGTATAGGAAATGACAGGATTATTGTTCTCGTCAAAAAAAGTAGTGCCTGACCAAGTTCCTTTCGATGCAAATCCTTCTTTGGGAGCGAGTGCTATTTTTTCCTCTGTCCAATTGACCAAATCAGGACTACTTAAATGTCCCCAATGCATGAAATTCAGCATCGGTGCATTTGGATTTTTTTGAAAAAAAAGATGATACTTATCTGCGTAATAAGTAAAACCATAAGATTCATTTGTCCAACTTGTATTAGGCATCGGGTGATAGCGTGGTCGCAAATAATCATTTGCATGTCTGATATTATGATCAATATCCAGATCTACTTCTGTAGATGCATATTGATTATAATTATTTTGAATAGTCGTTTCCGAAATGATGTTATTATAAAAAGTCAATTCATCAATTGCACCATTGGCAACAGCTAAAGGGAAGCCATCAAAATTAACAGTACTCTTGGAGCGTCCAATATAAGTTAGGTTGTTATTGAGATCTATTTGATTATGATTGTCTGTGATTTTTTCGTTCCACAATTCTCCATTTACGAATAACAGCGCTTTATTGTTTGGTAAGTCGATTTGAAAGACAATATGATTCCACTTGTATTTTTCAATTCGTTGGGTCGTCGTAATAACATAGGAACTGCCTTCTGCATAAAATTGTATCACCAATTTTCCATAAGGATTTACATTGATGGAGAAACCTTGACCTCCTTCTACCTGATGAACCAAGCCAGCAGGTTCTGCATTAAATGATTCCGTAGCATACCAGAATTCCACGGTCATTTCATTACTAATATTTGGAATATTAAAGTTGGACATAGCTACCCAAGTGGAATAACCATCCAATCGCAAGGCATTACCATTTACACCAAAAATACGTTCGGGATTATTTTGGTAATTTTCAACGGGATAAGTATTTGTACTCGTAGTCTCCATAATTTCGCTTTCTCCAAAAGCTTCATCAAATGAGAAATGTGCTACTATCTGAGCATCCCCATTTAGATGACAACCTAAGTTGAGTAAAAAAAGAAGAAAGTAAAAAGGAATTTTTCTCATCAAAAAAAATTATGAGTTACTTCAAACGAGAAACAAAATTCTATTCCTCAAATGATACTAAGAGTCATGTTTGACATCCAAAAAAGAGATTCGGTATTAACCAGGTAATCAAAATTGGGCTAGGAATAAATTGATTATCTGCTTGAGTGTTTTTGTGAAAAAAGCGAAAGGAAAAAAAGAATGAAATGATAGACAAAATAGCTACCATTTCATTCAGTAGGTCATCGAACTTTATTAGTTCTTATATCTGTTCAAAAAATTCTTAGTGATGTCAACAACATTCGTTATTGGACCATCTCCACCAGTTCTATCCCACTCATAAGCACCTACAGGCATAGCCAAGACTGTACCTTCGTAGGCTCCATCAGGGCCAAATTCAATGATAGCTCCAAACTCAATTCCATTTTCTAATGGATCCCATTCGTAAGAAGCTCTTACAGTAGATGCAGTTACTTCTTCGAATTTATCCTTAGAAGAATTGATAACCGCTGGATCAACTTGACCATCAAACATATCAACAAAGAACCAATTGTTTTGACGATCCTTTTTCTTTCCACCAGGACTCAAACAAATACCATCATAGTCAAAGCCAGTAAAATTGTATGTATTTCTTGCTATATCATTAAATAACCAATAAGATCCATTGTCTGCTGGAAAGTCACCAGTTGTAACCGTACCATCAGCGAACGAAATTCCCCAACAGTCAGGATTTTCAACTGGGTCTCCTGTATTGTACCACCAGTTATTAGGATTATATTGTTCATCAATTCTACCCATTGCTCCAACTAAAGTACCAGTACTACCAGAAAGAACAATATTCTTTCCTGCTTTAACGAAATCTTCCATCAACCCTGCAGCATTGGCAGCGCTTGCTGGTAATACTTCTGATGCTTGGTAAATACCATCACCATTACTATCTTGAGGAGCAGCTGGATCTCCGTTAGCATCTACTCCTGGAGTAGAAACATAGTGATACCAAATTACATTTGCAGAGCTGATTGCATCTGCTGTTAAATCTGAAAACGAATAGTATTTAGCTTCTGCATTGTACTCTCCAAGTGCCCAATCATAAGCAATTTTAGATTCTGCTGCTAAATCACCCAAAGCACCATCACCAACCAAAACAATTCTTAGTGGGTTTGCTCCTTCATTCAAAGTAACGGTATATGTGCTTGTAGAGGATCCATTAGTTACCGTAAAAGTAACTGGCCCGCCAGAAAAATCTACAGGATTTGAAGGACTAATTGTTGCTCCAGCAGGAATCGTTGCAGATACAGTAACTGCAGAAACATCCTCTCCAAATGGATATGCGACAGATACTGAAGTACCACTAATAGAACCTACTGCTTGAAATGGTGCTGTGATTTCAAATATGGTAATATTTGTATCACCTCCAATTGGGTCATCATCTTTTTTACAACTAGTCCACATAAGTAACATAGACATAGTAGTTAAGAAAAAAAACTTTTTCATAATTTTTAATAGTTTAATAATTTTAAAAATAAATAAATTGTTAATTGTTAGACTGCCTGAGTATTTGTCAAGGGTTAAAAAAGTTGATTTCCGAAAGGAAAAATTTCAACCTTTCCATGATGCATACAAAAACAATCCTATTCTAAATAGTCGTTAAATACCCGGACACTAAAATTTAGTATCCTAAGTTTTGTGAATATAAATCTGGTGCTAAATCGATTTCTCCTTGTGGTATTGGTAAGTATTCATGCTTACCTGACTGGAAAGTAGAACCCTCTAAGTACTCCACTCTTTCGCCTTCTTTTTGGTAGTAAGCATTCATTACATCATTAGTAATTCCCCATCTATTCAAATCATAAAGACGATGCCCTTCCATTGCTAATTCTAATCTTCGTTCAAATCTTAATGCCTGTCTTGCTGTTTCTTTTGTCCATCCGCTATTGTCGTATAGACTAATATTATAATTAGCTGCATCCGCAGATCCATCCAAAGTTTTGACGTATTCGCTATCTTTTGCTCGTTGTCTAATCTCGTTAATCAAATCAATTGCCTCTGAAAGATCTCCATCAGATTCAATAATCGCCTCTGCTTTCCAAAGCAAAATTTCAGCATAGCGAATTACATTAAAATTCAAACCAGAAGCTGCCCAAGGAAAAGAATTGTGTACCCGTGGATCATCAGGAGCAATGACATGTTTTTTACCACTAAATCCAGGAGCATAATCTTGTGATCTCACCCAAGCGTTATCATAGTTCGCCGTTCCTTTCCAAGGAATACCAATCCTTCCTACTGTAAAATCTACTCTTGGATCTAAAGGGCCAGGGTAACTTCCTTGAGTCACGCTACTACCTGAATTAAAGTTGTCAAAAAGTGGTAGTCCATTATTATCTACTTTAAAAGCATTGACTAGATTCTGACTTGCCAAATAAAAATCATCCCCATTTGCATATCCACCTCCATTAATTCCAGGACCTGATGTTACATTTAATAGGTTGCCCCAGTTATGATTTAAGAAAATATTGGCAGTAGAATATTGAATGGTAAAAACAGATTCAGAACTGTTTTCAAAATCTAACTCTGACAATTGTTGAAAGTCATCTAATAAATCAAATGGTCCACCCATCACATAATCACAATGCCCAATTGCTGCTGCCCATTGTTGTCTTTCGATAGCAATTTTTGCGAGATATGCGGCAGCATTATATTTATTAACTCGTCCAACTTCAGGTTGCTCGGTTGGCAAATTATTGAAAGCAAATTGCATGTCAGCCTGAATTAAATCCCATAATTCAGCATCATTGAAATTAGTATTCGTTTCCATGGTAGGATCCATCGTCTCATCCAAATAAACGATTTGATTAAAATTTCTCTTTAAATCAAAATGGAAATGAGATCTTAAAAATCGCATTTCTGCAATACGAACTTCTTTTGGATAAAGAGGATCTTCTAAATTGGTGATTTCCCGAATCGCAACATTACACCTCGCAATTCCGAAATATGGATTTCTCCATTTTTGGAAACAAGCATAATTGGTGGGATCCATAGTAGCTGTTTCTAATTGGTGAATATCTGTTCGATCACCGATTCCACCACCTCCTTTATAAGCATCATCAGCTCGAACATCCATGATCCAATTGCTGGAAGGTCCTGCAAAGGATTGGTCGTTACCAAAGAAATGTCCACCTAGTGCTTGATAGGTAGCTATCACTTGTTTGTCAACCGTAGCTGCACTCGCCACACCTTCAGCTAATACTCCTTTTGGGGATTTTTCTAAAAGTTCTTTTTGACATGAGGTCAAAAGAATTGTTCCAAAAGCAAGTAGGAAAAAAATTGATTTATAAATATGATTAATCATGATATTTTATTTTTATAGAAAAATGATCCTTCGTTCAGCTGGATCAGTTTTCGTTTTTTATATTTAGCGTTTATGGTTGACGTTTACTAAATCTTTGAGATTTAGTAAGCATCATCCACGATTCTAAAGGTTAATGCTTACTCCCAATAAAATGGTTCGAGCCAATGGATAAGCTCCATTATCAATTCCAGGAATATTACTATTTCCTTCAAATGGTAATTCCGGATCAACACCAGAATAGCCCGTCAAGATGAATGGATTTTGTACTTCGACATAAACATTGGCACCAGCAAATTTTAACCAGTCTTTAGGTACTTGATAGCCCAGTTTAAGATGTCTAACTTTTAGGTAAGAACCATTTTCTATGAAATAAGAAGAAGCTCTAAATTCATTGTTTCCTTTATCATCAAGGATAACCGAAGGAATGGAGGAGCCTGTGTTTTCTGGAGTCCATGCATCCAAAATTACTGTTCCATGATTAAATAATTCCGATTGTGCAAAGTCCGTGTACACTTTGTTTCTATTATAAATTTCATTCCCAACAGAAGCATAAAGTGCAGTAGAGAAAGTAATATTTTTCCAAGAGAGATTAATGCCAAGACCTCCTGTCCAATCTGGATGAAAGCTTCCAAGGTAAACTCGATCTTTGTCATCCACTATCCCATCATTATTAGAATCTGCATACTTTAATCTTCCTATGTCTTTCCCTGTTTGGGTAGCATGTGCATCTACTTCAGCTTGGTTTTGGAAAATACCTTCTACCTGATGTCCGTAGTAAACACCATAAGGTTGTCCTTCAACTATCCTCGTAATACCATCACCTGTTTCTATGTATGATTCATCTTCATTTCCAAGGGAAACTTCAAAACCAAATTTCTCAAAATTATTTCTATAGGCTCCAAATTGAGCAGAGACATCGAGGGTAAAATCTTTTCCAATCTTAGTATTGTATCCAATATTTACATCAACTCCTTTGTTACTCATTTCTCCAATATTGACGAATGGTGGTTGCCCTTCTCCTTGCACCGCCAACAAAGGAAGTCTAAACAAAATATCCTCTGTCTTTTTATTCCATACATCAAATTCGAAATTTATTTTGCCATTGAACATGGAAAGGTTTAAACCAATATTAGATTGAGTAGTGGTCTCCCAAGTCACATTAGGATTACCTCTTGATAAAACGATGAAACCTTGTTCAACACCTGTATTAGTACCCGCAATATCGTAGTCGCCACTATTGGTATTAGATCCAAACAAACTCAATTGTGTAAAATCTCCTGCGGTTTGATTACCCAATTGTCCCCAAGATCCTCTTAATTTTAATTGATCTATTTTACTTGCGAAGCCCATTTCTTTAAAAAAGGATTCTTTGGAAATTACCCAACCTGCAGAAACAGAAGGGAAGTAACCTATATCACTAAATCGAGAAGTTTGATCCCGACGCATGATTCCAGAAAGCAAATATTTCTCATCGAAGTTGTAATTCAATCTTCCGAATAAAGAGCGCAAAGCATTCCCTGTTCCTCCACCAGAAGTTCGAGCATCTCCTGAAGCCGCACTTTGAAAAGTAAAATCTACATCTTCAATTAAGAAACCAGTATTCTCTGCAAGTAAAAATTCCGACTCATTATCAACTGTCTCATACCCAAGGTTGGCACCCAAACTATGTTTCCCAAAAGTCTTATCATAACTCACGGTATTTGTCCAAGTAGTTGTTCTTCCTCGGTTGTAAAAATTTCCTAAGAAGTTATTTTGAATATCAAAATCACCTTCTTGAAAACTAGCTTGAAATTGTCTAGCATAATTATCCGAATGCTCGATACCATAACTAGTTCTAAATTTTAATTGATGATCATCCAATATTCCAAGGGATTCGAAAAGATTCCATTCTGCATAAACATTACCAAGCACTCTGTTGATACGATTCGTGTTGTCTTTGTTTTTCTCCAAAAGACTTACATTATTTCTGACATCTGGAAACCCGCCAATCTTTCCTGCATAACCACCTTTTAAATCAAAAACAGGTAAAGCAGGATGTTGCCTGAGGACATCAGTTGGTACACCGTCTTGTCCACGCTGTACTCCAACTTGCACTTCATTGGCAAATGAAACGGAGAGATTTTCTCCTACAGTAAGTCCTTTGAAAATTTTATAACTAGAATTTAATCGAGTGTTGATTCTATTATATTTCGTATTGTTAATCAATCCATCTTGATCGAAATAATTTAGTCCGAGGAAAAAATTTCCCTTTTCACCACCTTGCGTTGCATTTAAATAATATTGCTGCTGCCATGCATCACTATAAATTTCATCGTACCAATTTGTTCCTGCTGCATCGACTTGATAGATTTGTTTTCCATTAGGAATGATATAAGGAGTGGTCACTAATGCCGCCTCTGGTCCACCTCCATATGCAGGATGATTAGGAGTCAATCCCGTATTTCTCGCAGCTTCCCAATAAACGTCGCCCCATTGCGTCGCATCCAATAAGTCAATTTTTCTGTTAATTTGTTGAACTCCAGATAGCATCCCAGCATCTACCGATAGCTTTCCATTTTTTCCTTTTTTGGTCGTAATAATCACCACACCTGCTGCTGCTCGCGAACCATAAATACTCGCAGAGGCATCTTTTAATATTTGAATGGATTCAATATCTGTAGCACTAATATTATTTAAGTCAGAGGTAGTCGGAACACCATCCACCACATAAAGAGGCGTGTTTCCATTAACTGAAGTTATTCCTCTAATTTTCAAATTCGTTCTTCCTCCACCTGGCTGTCCATCTTGAGTAATGGTTACCCCACTTACTTTTCCTTGCATGGATTGGATGACGTTTGAATAAGCTCCCTTGGCCACTTCCGATACATCTACCACAGAAATTGATCCCGTGACATTGGCTCTTTTTTGAGTGGAATATCCAACCACGACAACTTCATCTAGGAGTTTTCCAACACTTAAAAATATCTCGATGTCTCCTGATTCCGAAACGTTATCAATACGTTTAGGAGCATAACCGGTGTAAGAAATTTCTAATGCACCTGGTTCTGTTAAAGTGATTGAAAATTTACCTTCAAAATCCGTTGCAGTACCATCGCCAGTACCTACAACCTGAATGGTTGCACCAATCAGGGTTTCTTTTGTTTCTTCGTCAAGCACAGTTCCCGTCACTACTATCTGGCTATATAAACCAGTTGACAGCAGCAAGAAAAAGAAAGTTATTAAGTTAAATTTTTTCATAAAACACGTGATTTTTTTAAATTAATTTCCAATAGAGTTAGTATTCTACCTACAGCAGACAAATGAAATTTGGTTTGTTATTTTTAAAATTAACTTGAGGTATTTTTTAGCGACATCTCCAAGTCCGACTTACTCAACTCCTTTTCTAATTCCTCTAGACTCTTACCATTTGTCTCTGGCATAATGAACAGGACAAATAATAATTGTAGTACCATAAAACCAGCGAAGAAAGCAAATATAGGCCAAGGGTTGTCTTTAAAAATCCCATTATCTTGATCTAGAAATACAGGAGTGATTAAAGTAATCAGCGCAGCAAATACCCAATGGACTCCAGAACCAAAACTCTGTCCGCTTGCTCTAACTTTTGTTGGAAAAATTTCAGAAATAAAAACCCAAATAACTGCGCCTTGACCAACAGCGTGGGAAGCAATAAACATCAGAATAAAAAATAATAGAAACATAGAACCAGCTCCGCTATAAAAAGCATAGGCAACCATACTCAAACTAATGATGTACCCAATGGAACCCCATAGGATCAGTTTTTTTCTACCTGAACGATCTATTAAATACATTCCTAACATGGTAAATATCAAATTGACCAAACCAATGGAAATGGAACTCATCAAAGATTCTTTACTAGCCAAACCAGCAACTTCTAAAATCTCTGGAGCGTAATACAAAATGAAATTGATGCCCGATAGCTGATTGAAAAATGCTAGCAAAAATGCGAGGGTGATGGGAAAAGAATATTTCTTATTAAAAAACCCAGTCTTAACTGTTTCCGTAACCGATGCTTTTATCTCTTTAATGTGTTCGCTGACATTACTAATGCCCATCTGAGATAAGACACTACTTGCTTCTTCCTCATCACCTTTGTGCAACACTAACCATCGTGGACTATTTGGGACACCTACGACCATAAAGCAATAAACTATAGCTGGAATTGCCTCTGCTCCTAACATCAATCGCCAGTCAATACTTCCTCCGACTCCTTTCAATAAATAATTACTAAAAAAGGCAATGAAAATTCCAAAGACAATCATAAACTGATAGCGAGCCACGAGACCGCCACGCTTATCAGCTGGAGCGATTTCGGAAAGATAAGTGGGAGCAGCTACCGAAGATGCTCCTACGCCTAGTCCTCCAATAAAACGGAAAAATGAAAAGGTAAATGGATCGGGTGCCATAGCAGAACCTAATGCGGAAATAGTATAAAGTACACCAATCCAAAATAGGGTTTTCTTACGACCTAGTTTATCACATGGAATACCGCCGAACATGGCGCCAATTACGGTTCCCCATAAAGCCATAGACATGATAAACATACCGTGAAAAAGTGGTGAAGTATTCCAGAGTTCTTTGATAGGAAGGTTGGCTCCTGATATTACTACGGTATCAAATCCGAAGAGAAATCCCGCGAGGGCGACGGTCGCTGACCAGTAAGATACATTGTTGATTTTCATGACTATTTAGTTTTGAATTACTCAAATGTATAGCCATGCTAAGATGAAGAGTTTCTAAAATGTATCAATTACTTTTAAATTTGGTTCATTTATAAACAATACTGTAATTTACTGATAATCAACACTTTAAGAACTTGGGTGAAAATTTAATTTAGAAGGATGTTAGGAAATGATACATGCGTTTTTGATTTTGTTTCTGCTATTAAACATTTCTTTCATGCTGCATCTCCTTAACATTGTTGCAAAACATGAATTAATTATTTTCAACTCTGCCAAGTCATAATATTTTGTGTAACTACCCATTTCCCAGCCTCTTTTTTTAGCGTTGCGACGTATCCTGAAGCGCACCATATTCCACAAGCATGATGATAGACAACTAGGGCTTCTCCATCTTCATTATAAATTGGTCTTCCAAATTTTAGATAACCTACCGAATCCTTAAATTTATCATAATAACTTTTCCAGCCATCAACGGCGTTGTCAATAAAGTAACATTCCAGTTCATTATTATTTATCAAATTCTGTTTTATGGTAAATAATTCTCCCCACAAAAAGGAGGTGCTATTGAGCGTGATATAATCTTTTACCAACGTTGAATCAAATTGATAATTATCGCTATTAACGTAGGAAACCAAAATTATTGAATCAGCATTAGAAAGCGATTCCTGTGAAATTTGAACTAAATTTGGATCATTGAATTCTTTGCTCAATACTGACTCAATTATTAGATATTCTTCTTGGTCTAAAATATTGCTCTCCGCTAGAGGTAGATCAAAACAAGATTCATTTTCAATTTTATTACTTGGACTACAAGAAGATAAAATCAAGATTGTACTAACTAAAAGTGTCATTAAGTTTTTCATGAATTATTCTTTTTATTGTGAAATCAAATCTTTATCCCTTCCACGAACTAGGTGTCTGATTAAACTTCGCCTTAAAAGCAGTAGAAAAATACGAAGGTGAAGTATAGCCTACTTGATAAGCAATTTCGGCAATGGTTAGCTCACTTTCTCGCAACAAATATTTCGCATGTTCCAATCGTACATTCTGAATATAGTCTGTTACCGAGCAATCTAAAATGGCTTTCACTTTTCGATAAACCTGTACTCTCGATAAATTCAACGCTTCGCAAATATCGTTAACCCCCAACTTTGGATCGGTGTATTTTTCATGAACTGCAGCTTTGAATTCGTTAATAAATTTCTTATTCAATTTATCAGAAGGCGATGCATTGATGGCGATATCACCAATGTAGCGAGATTTCATAACAGAACGATTCCGCAATAAAGAATGAATGTGTTGTTTTAAAATATCAAAATCAAAAGGTTTGGTGAGGTAAATATCTGCGCCCGTTTTAAGACCTTCGAGTTCCTGATCTCGGGTAGCACGAGCAGTCAATAAAATGATGGGAATGTGAGAGGTACGTAAATCAGATTTTAAAATGTTCGCAAGTTCAAGTCCATCTTTTCCCGGCATCATCACATCACAAATAATCAAATCAGGTATTTTCTCAAAAGCCTCATCAAGCCCAGCATTGCCATCAGACGCTTGGAGAATTTCGTAGATCGGAGAAAGTTTTCTTTCCAAAAAAGTTCTCAAATCATCGTTGTCTTCTATAATTAAAACACTCTGTTCTTGTAGGACTTCAGGGAAGACATCAAATTGCTCTCTCTCTAATTGCTCCTCAACAACTTCTTCTTTCGCTCTTTCAAAAACAGGAGTTATTTGTTCACCATTAATTTCTTCTGGTTTAAAATGCTCATTGCCTAATAACAAATGAATTTCAAAACGAGTCCCCACCCCTTCTTCACTTTCTACTGCGATCGTTCCGTGATGTAACTCAACCAACATTTTAGAGAGTGACAATCCTAATCCAGTTCCTTGCGTACTGTAAGATTCACCTTGGTAAAAACGTTCAAAGGCATTTTCAGCATGCTCCTTTAACATTCCTCTTCCATTATCTTCTACTTTTATTAAAACGTTTTTACTCAACTCATCTTTAACTACGATGATGTGAATTCGACCGCCATCCTCAGTAAATTTAAAGGAATTGGACAACAAGTTAAAAACGACTTTATCCAACATACCTGAGTCAAACCAAACTTCGATTTCTTTTTCTCTGGAAAAAAAAGTCAAGTCTATTTTTCGTTGCTTTGATTGTTTTTCAAAAGCGCTAATAATATCCTTTAGGAAAGAGATCAAATCTTGCTTTACTGCGACTACCTCCATTTTGCCATTTTCGATTTTCCGAAAATCCATAAGTTGATTCACCAATCGAAGTAAGCGATTCGAATTTTTGCGAATCAATCCTAAGTCTTTTCTTTTCTCTCTAGACTTTTCTGAACTCAGCAAATCATCTACCGCTCCATGAATTAAAGTTAATGGAGTACGGAATTCGTGAGAGATATTGGTAAAGAATTTGAATTTTTCTTCGGTAGCAATTCGAGCTTTCTCTGCGATTTCCATGATCTGGTTTCGCTGTTCAATAACTTCCTGATTTTTTAGTTCCAACTTCTTATTCGTTTCTTTTTTTGCCAGAAGCGATAAAAGATTAGAGGCACCCAAAAGCACCACAATAATCAAGGCTCCCAATAAAATATAAATCAAATTACGTTGATTGGAATAGAACTCAATCTGCTCTTCAATTTTAGAATGTTGTCTTTCGATGTTTTCTTGTTGACTTAGAATTTTGTTGTATTGCAAAGACATGATGCGGATATTCCGCTTGTCAATAACGGTGGTTTGCAGCTTATTTTGTTTATCGAAAGATTCCTTATGGTGAATATTCATCGCCAATTGAATGACCTCAGTTCCTCCTGTAGGATAAAGCATAGTGGCATCTAAAAAACCATCATCAATGGCTTGGAGTCCTCCATCAGGACCTGGAGTTCCATCTACTCCGAGATAAAATAATTGGTCTTTTTTTCCAAGGGTGTCCAATACTTTAGCAGCAGTTTTACTCAGTCCATCCGTATGACCAAATACTATGTTTGCTGCTGGATATTGGTTTATCACAAGCGGAAAATCTTTTACCAGTTTTTCTATATTTCCTTCAGATTTTACCGCTGCTACAATTTCCAAATCTGGGTAAATAGCAATGGCATCTCGAAATCCTCGACTTCTTTCGATGGCTGGGGAGATATTCATGGACAATTGAATTTCCAAAATTTTACCGACACCATTAAACCTACTCACTATATATTCACCTGCTGTTTTTCCAATCTGATAATTATCGGCACTAATAAAAGCGGTGTAGTTTTCTGAGTTGACCTTTCTATCAATTAAGACCACAGGAATCCCACTCTGATATACCTCTTCCACAACTGCTGTAAGCGGTTCCGTTTCATTGGGTGCTACAATAAGTAGGTCAATTCCCTTGGCAACCAACTCTCGAATCTGAGAAGTCTGAGTTTCACTAGAGTTATCTGCAACCAACATTTCAAATGCAACTTCGGGATGAAAGGACAATTCCATTCGCATTTCTTGCTCCATCATATCCCGCCAATTGTCATTACAACATTGGGAGAAACCAATGCGAAATTCTTTACTTTCTTTATTTTGATTGCATGATGTAAATGAAATCAAAATCAACGAAAGAATAAACCAATTAACATTTAGATATTTAGATGGCATAAATTTTATTACTGTTTCTTTAGGAAAACCATCTGATAGAGAATCCCAATACATTTTCCAAGTATGTTCTTTTTTTCAAAATACGACAAAAATTTTCAAAAAATCAATTTACAATAACTCGCTCAATCCCCAGCAGTTTTTCATCCATCTCAACTTTCAAAAAGTAAACACTAGTTCTATTTTCCAAAGTAGAAATATCCAAACTGACAGCTTGATTTCCTCTTGCCAAAACTTCTATATTTTTTAAACAACAAACTCTTCCCAAAGCATCCAACATGGTTAATTTCAAATTCCCTGATTGATGCAAATATGTTGTTATATTTAATTGTCCTGAGGCAGGATTGGGACTGACGACAAAAACTTCTTTGGAAATAATCTCTTCAATTGCTACCGGTCTACAAATCCCAAAAATATTTTCATCCATCCAAATCATCCTATCAGCTATAAAGTTTTTCATCGCATCTATTTCTCCTTGATAAGTCCCTGGCGTAAAAGGACTTGGCATTACATAGCCGCTTAATACTGGCCAACGTTGAAAATTCCGATCTACCACAGGTGCTAATAACAATGCTTTTTCATCAATAAATGTAAAGATGCTGTCTAAGCTCAGCGCATTAGTACGCAACTCCTCCCATCTGCATTTCACCAAGTTGGTAAAGGCTTCTTGTTCAAAAAGCTCGCCCCACCAAAATGGATTAAAGATCCCACAATGTTCATCATACACCCATCCGTGATCCGTCCATGAATTGCAATAATCTGCATTTCCAAAAGCAAAATTAAAATCCCAAACCGGCCCAGCTTTTAACAGTCCACCATTGCTATCCTTATCTTTAAACATATAAAAACTAATCCGATAAGCATCCACATTTTTGGTTAACTCTTGCAAGATAAAGTGATCTGCAAATGATTCTAAGTCAATAAAATCATCATAAAATTTTCCACCAACTGCAACGTCGGGAAACTTCATTGCCGTTTCAAAACTATCGACATAAGACTGGATATATGCTTCTTGTTCAGGTTGTATTTTAGAACGTTTTGGAGAGACATATTGGAAGCGTAATTTTTGACCAAAATTATTAACCATATCATATTGAGAGTACCAATCTGTGGAACCTTTATCACATTTTATGATGTACCCACCGGTCAATTCATCGCCAGCAATGTCTTCTGCTTTTAGTTTCGCAATGTCCACTCGATTCTCATCTCGCTTGATTTTTCCCATCAAAACATAGACACCTTCATAGGATTCATTGATAAGCAATTCAACCAATCGGGTACGGGCAGCGTATTGACCGATACTGTTAGCCATGCGCATCGCCAACACATTTCGAATGAGTGTTTTGTCAGCATAAGGACCATGTAAAACCCAATCTTCTTCTTTGGGGAAATTCAAAAAAGATGAATCCATATCTTCCCAGTTCGCATCTTTTAATTCGATGCTATATCCATTTTTCGGATAATAGATTTGAGAATATTGTCCACGTCTTTCGATAGTAATATTTCCGAAATATTCATTGGTAGAATCTGACGTATGATTGAGTTGATTATCACCATTCCAGATGATGCCCATTTCCGCTTGGATAGAAGGCTCATCAGGAATGTACTCTCCCCAAGTATTAATTTTCACAATAGGCAAGGGTGTTTCAAAATCATTGGTGACAAACCAATCTGGTGTCGGCCCATAATTATTAGAAGTATCCGTCAGACCAAATGACAACCAATATAAAGTGGTCATATCAGAACTGATTAGCCCTTCATAATTGTGGGTTTGAATAGCCAAGACATTTTCACCGTCGTTAAGCAATTGTTGAATGTTGACTTGATTCAAATAAAAAGCAACGGGCAGTCCTCCATCATACATTAGGGCTTCTCTGAAATCGGGCGTCCAAGCATCATAAGCAGGCGGATTACCTTCAAGATTGGCGCGGGCTATTTCGACACCATTGAGATATGCTACAAAACCATCATCATAATCAGCATGAAATACGATGGACGCTATTTGGGATTTGTCCACCACATTAAATTTGCGTCGCATGTAAAGTGATTCGGTGGGGTCAATAATGGTATTGTCATCGCCATCAGCGTAGCCAATGCTTCCTTCTCCTTCTAGCCAGTCGGCATCATTAAAATTGATCGTATTCCAATCAGCTGGAGGTTCGCTAATGCCCAATCGATACTTCCAAAGACTATCCGCATAAACAGCCGTTTCCCAATGGTCAACTTGCGCATTAATGTTGATTTGGAAAAGAAGGAACAGCGGAAGAAATAAATACTTCATTAATCTTTCATTTTTTTAAAATGGAAGTGAAAAGTACTTACTCTTGGTTGATTGAGATTTCAAAATTGGTTCTTTTACTTTTGATTTTGATTCATATCTTGATATTGGAAGGGATATGCGCCTAATTTAGATAAATTAAGAATTGGGGATGAGGAATTCATTGTTTGAAATATCAATTATAACTTTAGTAGGTATTGGATTTATTAGGAAAGTCTATGGAAAAAAAAATTTGAAGATTGAAGAAAAGTAAGTTTGATGTTGATGATTTTTCTCTTAATTGAACTAAAGTCAATTTGGAGAAATAATGCAGAAAAAAACTAATTGTTTTACCATTGTTTAACCATATAAAAATAAAAATGCGCAACAAGTTGATTACCAACTAGTTACGCATTTAAGAGTACCCGAGGCGGTAATTAATCATCAATATAATTATACTTTAATTTTAACTTAAATAACTGACTACCAGTTAGTTATAATTTTATATACGCAAATTAAAGAAACAAAAAGCACTTAAATAACCAAAAAGTTGTACCTTTTGTTGTACCTTTAGAGTAGCAAAAAGCATGAGAAAATGGTAACAATAAAAGTAATACTTCGAAAACAAAAGACCAATAAAGCAGGTCTTGCTCCACTATGGTTACGTGTAACCAAAAACAGGAAAACAAAATTTATCTCTCTCAATATCAGACTGGAGCCAAAGTATTGGGATGAAGGAAAACAAAGAGTAATAGGCTCCTACTCCAACTCCACCAGATTAAATTCATTGATAAAAGTAAAACTTGCTGAAGCTCAAGCCGCTTTTGTCGACCTTGAATTAGAACATCCAATTGTAAGAACTCAAGATATTTTAAATAGAGTTTCTTCTAAACGTAGTCCTGACTTTTTTGAATACGCTTATAAGTTTGCTCAGGATTATCGCGATAAAGGAAAAGAACGAACTTTCAAAAGATTCAGAACAGCACTTAATAAAATGAAAGAATATGTCGGTGAGCAAAAACTCTACATGGAAGATATCAATATTCCCTTCCTTAAAAAATATGAAAAGTATCTTTTCGAAAAACATGGGAATTGTAATAACACTAGACATACGGATTTAAAATCAGTAAGAAAAGTAATCAACGAAGCAGTTGATGAACAACTTTTTCCTTTTGAAAAAAATCCGTTTAATCGTTACAAGTTGAAATGGGAAAAGACCAACAAATCATATTTGACAGAAACTGAATTAAAAGCATTTGAAGAATTTAATGTGGTAAAAGGTTCTATGCGAGAAGTCCACCATGATGCTTTTGTATTTTCCTGTTATGCTGGAGGACTTAGAGTTTCTGATATTTGTACTTTGAAGTGGCTACATTTTAATGGAACACATATTACTATGAAAACAAAAAAAACAAATAGCCAAGTTGCAATAAAACTTCCGCAAAAAGCTTTGGAAATTATTTTGAAATACAAAAAAGAGAACCAAAAACTAAGCGATAGAATTTTTCCAATCCTTGACGACCGAGATTATAAAACACAGAATGAATTATCTGATGCTATCAACAGTAAGAATGTTTCGGCAAATAAAAGTCTCTTAATTATTGCAAAAAAGGTTGGAATTGAAAAACGAGTTAGTTTCCATACAAGTCGCCATACTTGGGCAACAAGAGCATTGAGCAAAGGCATGAAAATTCATCATGTGAGTAAATTGTTAGGTCATGCTTCAGTTCGGACGACTGAGATATATGCTAAGATAATTAACAAGGATTTAGACGATGCAATGGATGTTTTTGATAACTAAAAACTAGATTTGATAAAAATGAAAGAGTATTGTTATTTTATAGACTTCAATTTATTTTTTCCAATTAATGATAATAGTCCAAGTGATTTCATCTCAACTTATGTTGGCTCAATTCTTCAAATAAATCCAGAGGATGAAAATGAAATTCAAATAGGAAAAATAGTATTGAAATTCATCCATATTGGAGAAGCCTTGAATCAGCAAAAAAACATTCATGAGATTTTTGATTCAGAAGAGTATGTTGTGCGGATAGGAAATAGGATTTTTGATTTTGATGAAAATGATTTCAATGAAGACATTCAGGATTATTACAATTTTACTTTTAATAACCTTGACCTTTGCATCATTCAAAGAATTGAAATTCTAGAAGAATTTAGAAGCAAAAAAATTGGTGAAATGGTTCTTAAAAATGTTTGCTTAAAGTTTGCATCAAGTTGCGGTATATTTGTTGTTCAAACTTTTCCAATTCAATTTGAATCTCAAAAGTATTCTATTCCTAATACTAAATGGGAGAATCAGATGAATCTTAAAACCTTAGATAAAGATTTTGAAAAGTCCTTTTATAAATTGAAAGCATTTTATAAAAGCATTGGCTTTAATCATATTGAAGGTTATGATGATTTGATGTTTTTGAATCCAGCCATTGTATAAATGAAAAATCCTAAACCGAATTTTTACTGATAACAGATGTACCTCCCCCTATCTCTATTTTACTCAACATCACTAACAACTTCAAACTCCACAAAATCCTGACTAGCAGCATGCGCTCCAATCCACAATTTAAAATCTCCTATCTCTGTTGTAAATTCTAAATCCGCATTATAGAAATTCAATTGTTTTGCTGAAATCTCAAATTGAACTGTACGAGTTTCTCCTGCTTTTAATTCAATTTTTTGAAAACCTTTCAACTCCTTTATCGGACGAGTAACACTTCCAAATAAGTCTTGAATATAAAGTTGTACGATTTCTTTTCCTTTATATTTTCCAGTATTTGTTACTTCCACTTCTGCAAGGATAGATTTAGAGGTGGTCATTTTATTTTTATTAACCCTTAAATTTTTATACTCAAAAGATGAATAAGATAACCCATAACCAAATGGAAAAAGTGGCGTAAATCCTTCATCTAAATAATGTGAGGTATTTCCTAAAGACGTCTGCCATGCTTCAACAGGTATTTTATCAATGGACACCCAATTGGATTCATTGGCTGGTCTACCAGTATTTTTATGAGCATGGTACATTGGAATTTGACCAACTGCTTTGGGGAATGTAATGGGTAATTTTCCTGAAGGATTTGCATGCCCTATTAAGAGGTCAGCAATTGCAGGACCTGCCATTGTTCCTCCATGCCATGCATATAGAACTGCATCTACTTTTGGCAACAAATTGGTCAAAATTAATGGACGACCTGCCATCACAACCAACACTATTTTTTTTCCTGTT
Source organism: uncultured Saprospiraceae bacterium (assembly GCA_937981555.1). Lineage (GTDB taxonomy): Bacteria > Bacteroidota > Bacteroidia > Chitinophagales > Saprospiraceae > CAJQQY01. The sequence goes on along the minus strand of CALJOK010000091.1, from coordinate 7,184 downwards.
TTTGATAATTCATCCAACAAGGCTTCTTGCGCTCCTGGCAAATTCAAATGAGCACGGCAATGTGCTTCTCCTGACAAAATGGATTCCTCTCCCACGAAATACAAAACAACATCTGACTGATTAGCTGCTGCAAGTGCTGCTGCAAATCCATCATGATTTTTGGTTCGACTTATTTCTAAACCTGATGCAAAGTTTACTTTCACCTTGTCTTTAAAAATATTTTGAATGGCTTTTAATGGCGTTTGTGAATCTGTTTTTTTTCCATCAAAAGCCCAAGTTCCCATTTGTTCATGTGGAGCATTTGCTAAAGGTCCGATTACTGCTACTGATTTATATTTTTTCGAAAGAGGCAAAATTTCGTTTTCATTTTTTAGTAATACCATACTTTCGGTAGCCGCTTTTTTGGCAGCAGCTAGATGTTCTTTACTTAAAATACTACCTGCATTTTTCTTAATAGGATAAGGATTTTTAAATAACCCTAATCGGATTTTCATCCATAAAATACGACGAACTGCCTCATCAATTTGGCTGATATTTATTTTTTTTTCATTCATCAATTCTTCTAAATAATCATTATAAGACGTACTGACCATTTCCATATCAACACCTGCTCGCATCGCTTTATAACCTGCCTCTTTTAAATCTTTACAATAACCATGTGCAATCATTTCTTTAATAGACTCCCAATCGCTTACCACCATTCCTTTGTATTTCCATTCCTCTCGCAACACTTGCTTTAAGAGAAATTGATTTCCAGATGCAGGGATATCGTTGACTTCATTAAATGAAGTCATAAAACTCATCACATCATGTTCTATGGCAGCTTGAAATGGACGAAGGTAGATTTCTCTTAATTGTCGCTCCCCGATTATTGCAGTAGAATAATCTCGACCACCTTCTGTCACTCCATACGCTGCGAAATGTTTTGCACATGCAGCAACATTTCCATCTGCAAATTTTCCATCTCCTTGAAATCCTTTTATCATAGCAGCGCCAACTTGACTAGTCAAAAAAGCATCTTCTCCTGGAGACTCTGCTACCCTGCCCCAACGAGGGTCTCTGCTAATATCAATCATTGGTGCAAAAGTCCAATTAACTCCGATAGCACTTGCTTCTTTTGCCGCAATTCTTGAACCTTCTTTGATGATATCCATATTCCAACTAGCACTTTGTGCCAAGGGGATTGGAAACATGGTTCGAAAGCCATGAATAACATCTCGCCCTATTAACAATGGAATTCCCAAACGACTTTTCTCTATCGCAATCTTTTGATATTTAAAAATCAAGTTAGGATTGACTTCATTGAGTACCGACCCCACTTTACCAGCTTCAATTAATCGAGGTAAATCATTTTTACTTATTCCTCCATCTAATTGTTGAAGTTGTCCTAACTTTTCAGAAAGGGTCATTAAGGCTAAGATTGAATCTGCTTTATTCCAATTACTAGTCATGGTGGCTAATGAAACCGTTTTATTTGCTTGAACTAAAGTTGTTTTTTGGTTACACCCCCATCCAAAGGAGATAAAAAGTACCATGATAAGCCATTTTAAAAAAAAGGTATCTTTCATAAGTTGTAATCTTTAAGTTTATTCGTTTAATGTTTTATCTCAAAACTTTTTGAAATAATTTCATCTTTTGAGTTTTGGATTTTGACAAAATAAATGCCTGTGGTAAGATCTCTAACGGAAATGCTTAAACTAAGCTCAAACATTAATGTTTTAGTAAAAATAACTCTACCATTTAGATCAACTATCATAAGGCTAACTATATCATCTTTCCAGTTTGTTGGTAGATGTATATTTAAAAATTGATTGGTTGGGTTGGGAAATATTTTTACATTACTTAGCAACGCTAAGTTAGTTGGTGATTGAAAATTTGAAGAACCTCCACCTGATACTGGCTCAAATTTCCACTTTTGATGAGAACCATTTGCATAGTTACCAGTTTGAACATTTCCTCCATTATTTAGAGCAGCACTTTCTACTTCCAAAGCATCTCCATTTAGCTGATTGGTTAAAGAATAATAATCAATTTCTACCGAACTTATATCCCATTTTTGTCCATTGCTTCCATCACATTTCTTTTGCACAACATTGTTGTTGTTGGAAGAACGAACAGATAAACATTTTCCAGAGTGTATAACTTTAATTTGATAAGTTCCATCATCATTTTGCAATATATCCCATCTCTGATTGTCTCCTCCTCCATTAAAGATTTCCCATTGATGAATGTTAGCATTGTTATTACCGGCTTGATTAGCAACATCTAAACCTTTATCGCTGTGCTGGGCAATAATGTTATAAATCCCTGCAGGACCACCACCTCCTGAGTTGCTCTGTGTAGTTGCATTTGCAATGTTCGACCATGATGAATTACCTGCAGAATTAGTTGCGCGAATTCGATAGAAATATTCAGTTGAAGGGTTGAGATTATTATCAACAATAGAAGTCACATTGCTAGAAGGAGTGGCAGTAGTTTGCCAATTAGAAGTTCCATTAAGCGATCGTTGAATTTCGAAGAAGTCTTCATTATTGGAATTATCCGCCCAATTTAATTCAATACTACTCGAGCTGAGTGAACTAGCAGAGAGTGCTGAAGGTGCGATCGGAGCAGTTGGATTATTGGAAGTAGACCAGACAAAACTGACAGCTGACTTTTTGGGTAAGCTATAGCTAAAGCTATCATTTCCATCAATCACACGAATGGTTTTGGTTTGATTATTATTATTATATGCTATCACCACTATTGTCCCATCTAAGTTTTTAAAAGCCGTAGTGGAGATTCCATTATTGGTACTTATGGCTTCAATTTTTTGAGCTCCTGGAAAAACGAATTTAGCTATTTGACCAATAATATAATAGGAAACATTCCTAGTATAATTATTCGCATCTGGGATCGTAAGCGCTCCAAGGCAATCGGTACATCCTCCTGGAGTATGAGGATCGTGATTAGAGTCGGAAGCCAGATTCCATTCAAAAACGGTTTTCGACCAATTATTAGAAGCTCCAATAATAACATTACGCATATGCCAACCGAAATCTCCATTAAAATTGCCATTACTGCTTGTGAATTGTTCTGTAAAATAGATGTTTTTACCAGTAGCATCATGTACTGTAGAAAGAGCTGAAATATCTCCAGCATACAGATGAAAAGCTGCACCATCAACATAGCTACTATTATTTAATACTTGAATTGGATAAGCTGTATTATCACAGTTATGATCGAAGGCAATGATCTTGGTGTTGAAAGTTGACAGTTGGATAGCAGGCCCCAAGTGGTTATTAATAAAATCGGTTTGCTCAGAGGCAGACATTAACATACTAGGTTCATTAAAGGGGTTTTCCGGTTCATTTTGAGGAGTAATTGCCCATATATCAATACCGTAACCCTGTAATGCTTCTAAGTATTTTATAAAATACAGACTGTACGCAGCATAATAACTTGGATTTAAACTACCACCAATCCATGTACCGTTATCTTTCATCCATGTAGGCGCTGTCCAGGGAGTTGCTAGTATTTTTATGTCAGGATTGATTAGTAAAATTTCTTGAAGTAAAGGAATTAGATGGGTTGAATCAGGTCCTGCTAAACTGAAATTATTCATGTTTACATCCCCCTGAGTTTCATTGTAAGAATAAACAGAATTACTCAAATCAGAAGCACCTATACTAATTCTCAATGCAGAGATACCAAGTCCATTCGTTCCAAATAATTCATTTAGAAGTTCGTCACGCTTCGTATTTGAGAGACCATTTATTACTTCAGCACTACCTTGGGTTAAACAAAAACCATATCCCTCTATACTTTGTGAAAGGACATTCTTATTAATTATTATTGAATTCGATGTTGGATTCGAATTCCCAACGAAGGAAATTGACCCCTGTTGTTCTAGTAATGCAGATTGGTTACCATTTGTCAACCATGGTGTAACAGTCTGAGCGTAAATAACAGTATTAAAAACACAAATAAATGATAATAAAACGAATAGGTCTCGCATAAGAGGATGATTTTTTGTTAAGGTGAAAAAATTAAAATATTTGTAACACTACCTTATTTTTTTATGTGTAAATGTTAGATTTTAATCGAATGAATGGATGCTTTGAAGTCAAGCACACTAGACTTCAAATAAAAAAGTCACTAACATGCCACTTTCTATTTCATAATTAAAAGCATTCTCCTGGTATTGAAATTGAACTTTTTGTGGTTCACTTTTATGATTAAATGCAACAACCACGATTGCTCCATCAGGGTTTATAAAGACAACTTGAGATATATCTTGCCCACGAGTGTTGGGGGTTTCTATACGTTTGGCACCTGATTTTACAAATTTTGAAATATGTCCAAGCAATACATACTCTTCATTCTTTGTAATTGCTTTTGTACTAGAATTTATAGTTACTACACCTCGGCAATTATCGCATCCTCCGTTTTTGGGGCCACTATTTTCATCTAATGCAAGATTCCAAAAGAGTACCGTTTTGGACCAATTCCTAGTTGCGCCTACGATAAGATTTTCTGTATTCCAAGAAAGATTTGACGCATAGTCTGGAGCAAAATCACCACCTGAACATTCTGTAAAATAAATACCTGCATCAGGATGTGCATCATGAACTTGAGACATAGCAGAAACATCTCCTGCATAGCAATGGAAGGCTGTACCTTCGATATAATCTTTTGCAGTTGCATCACTTAAAATATCTAATGGGTAATTTACGTCGTCCCAGTTGTGGTCATAAATAATAACTTTGGTCGTTATGTTGTTGGCAGCAAATTGAGGGCCTAAATAATCTCGAATAAATATTTTTTGTTCTTCAGCACTCATTTCCATACTGATGTAAGGGGCAGCATATAGTGGCTCATTTTGTATGGTAATAGAATGAATAGGGATATTTTTTACTGCCATTGCTTGAATGTATTTGAGTAAATATATCGCATAACTTTCTTGTAAATTACTTTTCAAATTCCCACCATTTTTCAATGATTCATTTTCTTTCATCCACGCGGGTGCAGACCATGGTGTAGCCATTATTTTTATATCGGGATTAATAGCTATAATTTTTTGTAACAAAGGAGTCAAATATTGATCTTCCATAGACAAGTCAAAATTGTCTTGAGGAATATCAGATTGACTCACACTTAAGTCATTATAAGTAAAGTCAGAAAGGGAAAAATCAGATGCTCCAATAGTCAATCGGATAAAACTAATTCCAATGCCATTCTCAGCATCAAACAAATCTTGTAACAATTGATTTTGCGCTGCTTCCTCTAGATGAGTTTGAATCACATAAGCAGATGAACCAGTAAGTGCTGCTCCAAATCCTTCCATGACTTGATATTCTGTCGCTTCATTAATGGAGATACTCACATCAAAATCTGTTGCAGTTTCATATGGAAGCAATTCTGGTTCTTTGGCTATTTTAAGGAGTCCTGATTTATCAGAACGCCAAACGGCAACCTTCCCCTCCTTATCGTTATTTCCATTATTTGGTGGAATTGGAATTTCATCATCGCTACAACTAAATTGAAATAACAATATAATTGCAAACAATAATACAGAGAGCAATAAACTTATTTTTTTGATTACCATTTTTATTTTTTATAAAAAACCATAAATCATCTCGACGGTTCAAACTATTGATGTAGTTTTAATCGCCGAAACGATTTATGTAAATATATTGTTACTAGTAAATATTATTCAACAACAATTTTCTGACTATACAAACTATTGCTTGTTCTTAATTGGACGATATACATACCTGACGTCCAATCACTAACATTGATTATTTCGCTATCGGAAGATTGAAGATTTTCTTTTTTCTGCTGAAAAACCAACTTTCCTTGAAGGTCATGAACTAGTAATAAAGCTTGTCCACTTATCGAAGTTTCCCAAGTAATGGAAACGCTTTCATTCGCAATTGTTGGAGTAATTTTAAACAATGGTGATGAAGCTAAATCAATGGTAGCAACGCTCAAATCATTACAAGTACCAATTACATAATTTTCCAAAGTAACTACATCTGGGCTATCGTAATCCATAACAGCAAAACGGTTACTGTTGAAACTACAATCATCTGGAACTGATTCTTCTGTCCCCCATGCATTTCCATTTAAATATTTATATTCTAAATATACCATTGGTTTCATTACTTCTACCGCCACTTCGTAAGTATCATTTCCAGCGTCAGTCATTGTTGTGCCTTCAGGAACCCACCCTTGGAAATTCCCTGCTACATGAACGCCATCTGCAGAAGCTGCAGCTCCATCCAAATTAACTTTAAAAATAACTGTTCGTGTAGGTATTGGATTAGTACAACCTCCGAATGTCGCAACTGGTAAATCAATATCTCCAGCATCTTTGATGATAAACATTCTATTGTTATCTCCATTTCCACAACCAGCACCTGGCGTTTCTTCCATTCCCCAGTCGTTACCATTTACAAACTTGTATTGTACAACATTGATGTCTGATAAGACAGGAAGGGTTACTTCATAAATATTACTACCTGCATCAGTCATAGCTGTTCCGCCAGGATTCCATGCTTGAAAATTACCTGCTACATGTACTCCATTACCTGAAACGGTTTGCCCAGTCATATCCACACTAAATTTTATCATCTGTGTTTCTACGGTGGTAGGACAATCATTAAAAGGTGTTGCAGCAAGCGTCATATCAGAAGTCGGAGCTGTAAAAATTCTATTGTTACCTCCAATCGTACATGTCGCTGGTGCTGCTTCTTCTGTTCCCCAAGCATTACCATTTAGGTATTTAAATTCGTAATCTGCACCTGGAGTTAAGTTCAAAGTAACGGCATAAATATTACTGCCCTGGTCAGTCAACATATTAGCAGAAGTATCCCAACCATTCAAACTACCTGCGATATGAACACCATCAGGTGATACTGTTTGTCCAGTCATATCTACTTGAAAAGTTACTTGTACCTGTGCAAAAACACTAATGGTCATTGCTACTAAAATTAATGTAAATAATTGTTTCATATTATAATTGTTTTGATTTAAAAATGATTTTTAAAAAATATTTGAGATAATTAATAACTCAAGTTACGCACTTTTGAAAAAAAGTAATGAAAGCCTAGCTTTGTGAGATGCAAGATAAATTAGATTTATACACAGATTATTTACTATCAAGTTTTGGACAAACATCAGCAACAGGATTATCACGACTA